>CAZXVH010000069.1:0-28783 GCA_964643965.1 uncultured Ardenticatenaceae bacterium | reverse complement strand
CGACTACTCGACTACTCGACTACTCGACTACTCGACTACTCGACTACTCGACTACTCGACTAACCTCTTGCAGGAGCGTCCAGGCTTGTTTGATATGTTTTTCCTGAGTGCGGATGTTGCCGATGGCCAGGCGCAGGGTGTAGCGACCTTGCAGTTTGGTATGGGAAATAAAAATCTGCCCGGTCTCGTTGACGGCATTCATTAAATCTTCGTTGTATTTGTTGAGCGTTTCCTCGTCGTCTAAGCCTTGCGGATGGGCGCGGAAGCAGACGGTGCTGAAGACGATGGGGGCCATACGCTCGAAATCAGGCGAGGCGTCTACCCAGGAGCCGAACAGCGCCGCCAGCCGCATATGCTCTCGCAGACGCGCGATCAAGCCGGCTTGCCCATACGCCCGCAGCACAAACCACAGTTTAAGTGCCCGGAAGCGCCGGCCGAGCTGCACCCCGTAGTCCATATAATCTCGCACAGCGTTGGCGTCGGTTTCGGCGCTGCGCAGGTATTCTGGCAGCAGGCTGAAGGCGCGTTTCAGCACCTCGGGGCGGCGGGTGTAGAAGGCGCTCAAATCCAGGGGCGTGAAGAGCCATTTATGCGGGTTGACGATCAGGGAATCGGCGCGGTCTACCCCGGTGAGCAAATGTTGTTTCTCCGGCACGATGGCCGCCATGCCGCCATAGGCGCCATCGACATGCAGCCACAAGCCGTACTGCCGGGCAATATCGGCGATGGCGGGCACGGGATCCACCCCGGTAGCCGAGGTGGTTCCCACGGTGGCGCAGACGAAAAACGGCCGTTTCCCCTCAGCTATATCGCGTGAAACGGCCGTTGCCAAAGCCGCCACATCCATGCCATTCTGAGCATCAACGGGGATCTTCACCACATTCTCCTGCCCAATGCCCAGCACCATCGCCCCCTTTTCCAGCGAGGAGTGGGTTTGCTCAGAGATGTAGAGGCGCAGCGGGGGCACATCGGCGCGGGCCATCCCCTTCGTGCGTACATCCAGCCCTTCAATGGCTTCCCGCGCTGCGGCAATGGCTGTCAGGCTGGACATCGACGCCCCATCCATGATCACCCCCTCCCAGCCCTCGCCCAGACCCAGCAGTTGACGCAGCCAATCCAGCGTCACCTCTTCTAGCTCGGTAGCGGCCGGCGAGGTGCGCCACAACATGCCGTTTACGTTCAAGGCGGCAATGAGCATTTCTGCCAGGATGCCGGGCGCAGAGCCGGTGTTGCTGAAATAGGCGTAAAAATGGGGATGATTCCAATGGGTGATGCCGGGTAGAATGATGGCCTGAAAATCAGCCATCATCCTGTCCAGGGATTCTGGTTCGACGGGCGGACTGGCAGGCAGCTGCGCTTTAATCTCTCCTGGCTGACTGCGGGAAAGTACCGGATATTGCTCACTGTTTTCTAAATAGTCGGCGATCCAATCAATCAGTTCATGGCCGATGCGCCGAAACTCGTCAGGAGGAAGGTCACCAAGTTCGTTGTTTGCCATGATGTGGTCCCGTTTTATTCTCGCTCAATATCAGTAACAGTTCCGAAAGTGTTTACCTTCAATATCCAGGTACTACCTATTTCCGCGGCGTTGAATTCCGCTTCGTCCTCGGTCTCATAGGTGTAGCTTTCGCCATCGGTGCGGAAGGTGATGATGTAATCAGTGGCGCGGCTGCCTTCGCGTTGGGCAGAGGTTAATTGCAGCGTGGGCCAACTGACGTTGAAATTTTGGCCTTCGCTGCGCAGGGTATCGACGACCTGCCATTCATCAATGACATATTCGCAGTAATCTGCATAAACCTGGTATTCGCAATCTTGTACCACTTCGCCTACACCGGTTCCGGTATCAACGGTGTAAGGTTCGCCGCATACTTCGGTGCTGCCCGGAACTGGTTCGGACTCGGTATGGTGGACTTGTTGTTCACAGGAGCCTAACACAGCGCCGGTGGGTACTTCATCGCGCCAGGCTTCCCGTTCTACCGGAACCAGCGCCTCTATATCAATTGTGCGTACCCACTCTACCGCTGTTACCTGGCCGATTACGTCTTCTGTGCGGTTGGAGAGGACGGCGAACACGCCACAGGAGAGAATGAGGGCCAGGATGACAGCGCCGATGATGATGAGGGGGGTTTTGCTGCCGGATTTGGCGGGGGGCGCTGGCGGAGGCGGCGCTGTTTGGCGGGTTTCCGCCAGGCTGGCGTCACAGGTTTCACAGCGCATGGCGGCGGCCGGATTCATATGGCCGCAAGAGGGACAGGCTACATCGGGCGCGGCTTTATCCCGATGGGCGCCGAGGATTTGCCCCGCTTCTCGTTTTTCCGCGTCGGTCAGGTCAGCCAGGCATTCTGCGCATTGGCTGGCGCCGGCCGGATTGCGAGCGCCGCAAAAAGGGCAGTGGATGTCTGGGCCAGCTTTAGCGCGGGCAATTTTCTCTTCGTCGGTGATGAGTTTGTCTTGCGCCGCCTGCTCAAAGGTTACATCTGCCGGTTGAGGCGCATTACAGCCGCTGCATTTTTCGGCCGTGCCAGGGTTGCGGGCGCCACAAAAGGGGCAGGTCCATTCGAGTTCGGTATAACCAACTGTTTTTTTTGCCATGAAAGCCTCCTAAAGGCGAATGATGAAGGATGAAGGTTGAATTGTATTTTATCCGAATTAACGGAATTATTGCAGTCAGATTTAGATCAGTTCATTTTCTCGCGGCGATCCTGGCTGATTTCAACGGCATCGCAGTGAAGATCGCCCACTTTAGTCAGACCGAGATGCGCCGCCAAAGGTGGCGCAAAAAACAAAACCGGGTTTAAATTGTAGGTATGAACACACGAAACCGACTCACCTCATTTGTTTACCTGCTTGTTGTTGTATTCATCCTGGCGGCGTGTCAGGCGGGCGCAAAGACGCCGGCCGAGTTAGATGACGCCTCGCCAGAACCAACGTTGACCCATGTGCCGGCGCCGGTGAACACGGCCGTTCCCACCCTCCCGCCCACCGACGCCCCGGAACCGACGCCGCTGCCCACCGACGCGCCGCCGCCCACAGCAACGGCCGTTCCCACCGCCACCCCCATCCCCACGCCGCTGCCGCGAGAGGTGAAAGCCGCCTTGCAGTTGGTGGCCGATGGCTTCGTCTCGCCGGTGGCCCTGGCTGCGCCAACTGATGGCACGGGCCGTCTGTTTATCTTGGATCAAATTGGCGTGGTTTACGTGCTGGATGCGGCCGGCAGCCGACTGCCGGCGCCGCTGCTGGATTTGCGTTCCAAGATGGTGGAGATCAATAAAGATTATGACGAACGAGGTTTGTTAGGCGTGGCTTTGCATCCGAACTTTGGCGAAAACGGCCGTTTCTACCTCTACTATTCCGCTCCCCTGCGCCCTGGCGCGCCCGGTAACTGGGACCACACCGCCCACCTCTCCGAGTTCACCATCTCGGCCGATGACCCCAACCGCGCCGATCTTGAGTCGGAGCGTATTATCCTGCAAATCGACCAGCCGCAGACCAACCATAATGGCGGCCAGATCGCTTTTGGCCCCGATGGGTATCTTTATCTGGGCGTGGGCGATGGCGGCAATTGGGCGGATGTGGGCATCGGCCACCCGCCGCAGGGCAATGGGCAGGATCGCGGCAATCTGCTGGGCAGCATTGTGCGTATTGATGTGGACAGCGCCGCCCCTTACTCCATCCCCGCCGATAACCCGTTTGTGGGCCAGGACGGGCTGCCGGAGATTTACGCCTATGGCTTCCGCAACCCGTTCCGCTTTTCCTTTGACGCCGGTGGTGAGCATGGTCTATACGTGGCCGATGTGGGCCAGGATTTCATGGAAGAGGTGGATTTGGTGGTCAGCGGCGGCAATTATGGCTGGCCGGTACGTGAAGGAACCACTTGTTTCAACGTGGCTGGCGTGACGCAGCCTTTAGCCGACTGTGCCCGCGAAGGCCAGGATGGCGCCCCATTTTTAGAGCCAGTGCTGGAATATGGTCGGGAGATTGGTCGTTCCATTTTAGGGGGGTATGTTTATCGAGGGGCGGCGATTCCGGAGTTAAACGGCCGTTACCTCTTCCTGGATTGGATTGCCAATGTTGAACGGGAAGGGCGCAAGGTTTATTACGCCGATACGCGCCAATCTACCGACGCCTTGTGGGAGTTTGTGCCCGTCCCCTTGAGTCTGGCCGACGGTGGGGATGCGCCTGCTTTTTACACCCTCTCTTTTGGTGAAGACGGCGAAAACGAACTTTATCTGCTGACGGCGGATGTCTATAATCCGGTGGGCACGAGCGGCAAGGTATATAAGATTGTGCCGGTGGAGTGAGAGGATACGATGGCTGTTCTCAGTAACGGCCGCCTTGGCCCCGGCTATCTGGCGGTGGAACTGACGGTTGATAAACGAATGCAAGAGCGCCGGCCTTTCAGCCAATGAATAAAACCCATGAGCAAAGAATACTATTACTGTTGGCAGTGGGATTTCAAATCCACGCCAGATCAACTGTGGCCGCTGGCGGCAAATACCAACCGCTTTGATTATGATACCGGCCTGCCCCCATACGAAGAAGACAAAACAGCAGAAAGTGAATTGGAAAACGGCCGTCACCGGCTGCGGTTCCGGATCTATGGCGTGGCCCTGGAATGGGATGAAGAGCCATTTGAATGGGTAGCGCCTTACCACTTTGGCGTGGTGCGCCACTACCAGCCGGGGCCGCTGCGTCCCATCGCCCAACTGCGGGTGGCGGCCCAACTCCAGCCCACCGCAAAGGGCGGCTCCCGCCTCACCTATGAAGTGTGGGCCAAACCATCTGGTCTGCTCGGGCATCTGGCGATACCGGTGCAGATTGGCTTCCTCTCCCGCCGGGACTTTGGTCGCGTGTTTCAACGGTATGATGAGATGGTGCAAGCCGGGTTAGCCAATGTGGACGCGCCAGGGCGCGGTATTCAATTTGCCCCAGGCGGTCGAGAGCGGTTGGCTGCTATCAAACAAACGTTGCATGAACAGGGCGTGGCGGATGGCTTGGTGGCGCGGCTGACGGCCGTCCTGGAAGAAGCCGATGATATGAGCCTGGATCGCATCCGGCCCTATGCCCTGGCGGATCATTGGCAAGTGCCTCGAAAAGAGGTGCTCACCCTTTGTCTGCTGGCGACGCGGGCCGGCTTGTTAGATTTCCAATGGGATTTATTATGCCCTGCCTGCCGTAATGCCCGTGAAAGTGTGTCCCACCTGGGTGATGTAGGCCAGACAGTCCACTGCCACACCTGCCAGATCGATTATACGGCCAATTTTTCGCAATCGGTGGAGCTGACGTTTCGGCCTAATCCCGCTATCCGTGTGGTGAGTGAACACCAGGAATATTGCATGTCTGGCCCGGCGTCTGCGCCTCATATAGCCGTGCAGCAGCTTTTACCGCCTGGGATGAAGCGGCTGGTGAGGCCAGGGTTGGCAAACGGCCGTTATCGGCTGCGGACCATGCGTTTACCCGGCGAGCAGTTATTGCAAATCACTGAAAACGGGGCGGCGGAAACCCGGTTGGTCGCGCAGCCAACCGGTTGGTCCCAGGAAACCTATCCCATCGCCGCCGAGCCGACCCTGCTCCTGGAAAACCTGACCGATGAAGAGCAGTTATTCATCCTGGAGAAGCTAGATTGGGCAGACGATGCGGTGGTGGCGGCCGAAGTGACCGTCATGCAGCAGTTCCGTGATCTGTTTGCTGAGGAAGCGCTGCGCCCAGGCGACCAGATTGTGGTGGGCAGCCTGACGATTCTGTTTACCGATTTGGTTGGCTCTACCCAGATGTACCGCGACATCGGCGATGCGCCTGCCTTTGGCCTGGTGATGGATCACTTTGATGTGCTGCAAGCGGAGATTGCGGCGGTCGGCGGGGCGGTGGTCAAAACAATCGGCGATGCGGTGATGGCGGTGTTCCGCGACCCGGCGGTGGGCTTGCAGGCCATCCTGTCGGCTCAAAACAAGTTAAGCGAGCCGCCGGCCGGACAACGGCCGTTACGCTTAAAAGCAGCGCTGCATCATGGCCCTTGTATCGGCGTCAGCCTCAATGAGCGCTTCGACTACTTTGGTTCCACCATCAATGTGGCCTCTCGCCTGGAAAAATTGTCGGCCGGTGGCGATGTCATCCTCTCGCAGGCCGTCTATGACGACCCGGAAGTGGCCCGTTTTCTGCATGAGCAGGCCCACACACTCAGCGTTAACTCGTTTCAAAGTGAACTGAGAGGTTTTGGCCCGGAAAGCTTCACCTTGTGGCGTGTGGCGGGACATGCTTAAATAGAGGGCGCACATGCGGAGTAGTTCAATATTTAAAGATTGGTCCAATCTTAACCAACTTATGGAGAAACTTGATGGACTATACCCATAAAACAGATGAAGAACTGATACAGGCCCTGGAAACTTCCGGGCGGACGCCGCCGGTGGCCTTGATCCGCGCCTTTTTAAAGCGGCAGGAAGCGTTGACGCCGGCGCTGCTTTTAATGTTTGCTGAGGGCGCCAAGGATGAATGGTCAGATGAAGCGGATGCACGCTGGTATCGCGCCGTTCATGCCGGCCGTTTATTGATCGCGTACCGGGAAGAACGGGCGCTGCCGCTGTTTGAGCAACTTTATGCCAGCCGGGATGAGGCAGACCAGCATTTTATTGAGTGGTTTGAAACAGATTTGGCGCATTATGGGGCAACGGCCGTTCCTGCCATGAAGCGGGTAGTTAATTTGGACACGGGCGGCGACTATCATTACGGCCGGGCATTGGCTGTGTCCGTGCTGTCCATCATTGCCCTGCAACACCCGGCGGAAAGGGAAGGCGTCTTAACCTTTTTCCGCTCCCTTTTGCCTCCCTTAGCGGCGGACGGCGACCTGCTGCTGCCTGAAGATGTAGAAGCGGATGAAACTTGGGGGGATGTGGCCGTAGCGCTCTTAGACCTGCGAGATGAGGTCAGCCGGCCGCAAGTGGAAGCGCTGCTGGCAAACAACCGGATCAATCCGATGATGTTATCGTGGGTGAGCTACCAAGAGGAGATGGTGGCAAACACGCCCCCTTATGACGCTGATTTTTCTTTTGATATCCTCAAGCTGTACCAGCCTGATCCATACCAGCGCAATCAAAGCAGCACAGAAAACCGGCGTGACTTATTGCGAGATCAAGGCTTTTTACCCCCTACGCCAGAGGCAAAACCTTTTTCCAATCGCTTGACCACTATGTTTAACAAACAGGTCTTAGCGCTGCCCAGCCAGAAAATCGGTCGGAATGATCCCTGCCCTTGTGGCAGCGGCCAAAAATATAAAAAATGCCATGGCAAGAAAGGAGCGCCGCCATTGCCAAATGGATGACATCAACGGAGCGCTCATCGAATCTGGTATTGTGCTTCACCAGGTAGTCCAATCTATACCTCTCAAAATCTAACAAGGTTCTTATTTGACGCTGATCTATCGCCATGATAAGATACGGAAAGTGACCCATTAGCACTCTTTTTGCGAGAGTGCTAAATTGAAAAATACAGCGAGGGCGAACTAAAAAACGGTTCGCCCTTTTCATGAAAATCCCAAAATCTACATGCTTCAACCATTAACAGAACGCCAGGAACGCATACTAGACCTCGTTATCCGTACCTATATTGAAACGGGGATGCCGGTTGGCTCTAAAACGTTGGTAGATCGCTTTGGTATTCCCATCAGTTCCGCTACGGTGCGTAATGAATTGGCCGTGTTGGGCGAAATGGGTTATCTGGCGCAATTACATACTTCGGCCGGCCGCACCCCCACGGAAACCGGTTATCGCTACTTTGTGCAGAAATTACTGGGCGAATTTCGGCTGCCGGTAGATGAGCAGCAGATGATCCGCCATCAATTTCACCAATCTCGCCTGGATTTAAATCAGTGGATGCAGTTGGCTGCCGCCATCCTGGCGCATGCGTCACAAGGCGCCAGTTTTGTCACTGCGCCGCAGCGCCGCGTGAACCGCTTTAAGCAAATCCAGTTGATCTCCACCCAAGACCGGCTGGTATTGATGGTAGTGGTTTTGATGGGCGGGGAGGTGGCGCAGCAAATGCTGACGCTGGCGGAACCGCTGGCGCAAACGCAGTTGAGCGCCGCCGCCAATCGCTTGAATGATATGTATACCAACGCCAATTTTGATGAGATTTCGACAAAGATGCACAACTTGACCACGCTGGAACAGGAAGTGACCCGGCTCATGTTGGATGTGCTTAAGCGGGCTGATGATCGCGCCATTAGCGATATTTACCGGGACGGACTGGTCAATTTATTGGAAGACGCCGGGACGCGGCAAGCGGTGCGCGTGTTAGAAGAGCGGGCCTTGCTGGCGGATGTCATTTCCGGCACGCAATCGACTGATTACCGGGGTGTGCAGGTTCTCATTGGTGGCGAAGGGCGTTGGGAAGAGTTAAAAGATTGCACCATTATTCTCTCCCGTTATGGGGTGATGGAGCAGTTTAGCGGCACGGTGGCTGTCATTGGCCCCACGCGCATGTCGTATGGGCGCAATGTGGCGGCGGTGCGTTATGTGGCCGATCTCATGAGCGGCCTGGTTTATGACTATTATCTGGAAGCGCTTCCAGAAGGAAATCGTGTAAACAAAGAGGTTGATATCAGTGAGTAATGAAAATATGGAAGAAACGATCCCTCAAGCAGAGGGAATTATAGAGAGTGAAGGGACGGTGGAGGCAGTAGAAACGGCCGTTTCTACTGAAAATTCTGAGCCGACTGTAGAGACCGAAGCCGAGCCCACCTGTGAAGAGCTTTTAATCGCTGCCCAAGAAGAAGCCGCCAAAAATCTGGATGGCTGGATGCGTTCCCAGGCAGAATTTGCCAACGCCCGTAAACGCATGGATAAGCAGCGC
The DNA here is from genome assembly GCA_964643965.1 of uncultured Ardenticatenaceae bacterium. GTDB lineage: Bacteria > Chloroflexota > Anaerolineae > Promineifilales > Promineifilaceae. The sequence continues at coordinate 19,939 of CAZXVH010000069.1, read as the reverse complement.
ATCGAAATTCAAATACGAGCGACCACAGATATGATCACCCGGCTGCTGCCCGTCATTGATGACTTTGAACGCGCCTTTGACAATGTGCCTGATACCATCCACGAAAATAGTTGGTTTGAAGGCATCGAGTTGGTGAACCGCAAATTAGTGGGCATTTTAGAAGGGTTGAATGTGCAGCCTATCGAAGCAGTGGGGCAGCCTTTTGACCCCAACTACCATGAAGCAATCGCGCAAGCTCCATCTGATGAGTTTGAAAGTGGTTATGTGATCGTGGAATTGCAAAAAGGGTATAAAATGGGTGACCGGATCATTCGGCCCTCTTTGGTGAACGTCGCTGAATAATAGACCGGACAGGTTTAGAAATAAGATTGGTAACATCTCAATATTTGGGGACAAAGATTACAAAAGTTTCAGAATTAGCTTTGCATGAACACTCTGATGCCAAAACTTTTGTAATCTCCCAGTTTATTGAGAAGATACATGGTACAGCCATAAATCTGTCTGGTCTCAATAATTATGAAACAAGGACAATAAAACAATGAGCAAAATAATTGGTATCGACCTGGGCACCACAAACTCTGTAGTGGCTGTCATGGAAGGGGGCGAGGCGGTCGTCATTCCCAGCGCGGAAGGTAATCGCCTATTTCCCTCTATCGTGGCCGTGAACCCCAAAACCGGTGAGCGGCTGGTAGGACAGGTGGCAAAACGGCAAGCCGTTGTCAACCCCACCAACACCATCTACTCTGTCAAACGCTTTATGGGTCGCAAATATGATGATCCGGAAGTAGAGCGGGCGCGTGGCTATGTGCCTTATGATATTCGCAAAGCGCCCAATGGCGACGTGCAGGTGGTCATGAATGATCGGGAATATTCCCCGCCAGAAGTGTCCGCCATGATCCTGCAAAAGATGAAAACAGACGCCGAAGCCTACCTGGGCCAACCGGTGACAAAGGCCGTCATCACGGTGCCCGCTTATTTCAACGACAATCAGCGCCAGGCCACCAAAGACGCCGGCCGTATCGCCGGTTTAGAAGTGATGCGTATTGTCAATGAACCAACTGCTTCTTCTCTGGCCTATGGCATTGGCAGTAAAAAAGATGAAATGATTGCCGTCTATGATCTGGGTGGCGGTACTTTTGACATTTCCATTTTGGAAGTGGGCGATGGCGTCTTTGAAGTGAAATCCACCAACGGCGATACCTTCCTCGGTGGCGATGACTTTGACCAGAAGATTATTGATTGGGCGGCCGAACAGTTTAAAATGGAGCAGGGGATCGACCTGCGCAGCGACCGCCAGGCTTTGCAGCGTTTGAAAGAAGCGGCGGAAAAAGCAAAAATCGAACTCTCTACCATGATGCAGACAGAGTTAAATCTACCCTATATCACGGCCGATGCGGCCGGCCCCAAACATCTGAACTTAACGCTTACCCGGGCCAAGCTGGAACAGTTGACCGAAGATTTGGTGAAACGCTCTATTGAACCGTGCCGCCAGGCGCTTAAAGACGCCGGGCTGTCCACTTCAGAAATTACGGAAGTGGTCTTGGTGGGAGGCATGACTCGTATGCCCGCCATTCAGGAAGCGGTGAAAGATTTCTTCAAGCGAGAGCCTCATAAGGGCGTTAACCCGGATGAGGTGGTGGGTATTGGGGCGGCGATTCAGGCTGGCGTGTTAGGCGGCGATGTGAAGGATGTGCTGCTGCTGGATGTGACGCCCTTGACCCTGAGTATCGAAACCCTGGGTGGTGTGGCCACGCCGTTGATCGACCGCAATACCACCATCCCCACGCGCAAGAGCCAGGTGTTCTCCACGGCCGCCGACATGCAAACGCAGGTTGAGATTCATGTCACCCAGGGTGAACGCCCCATGGCCGCCGACAATAAAAGTCTGGGTAAGTTTATTTTGGATGGCATTCCGCCGGCCCCACGCGGGGTGCCTCAAATTGAGGTGATATTCGACATCAACGCTGATGGCATTCTCAATGTGACGGCCAAAGACAAGGCGACCGGTCGGGAGCAGGCAATGCAAATCATCCCTTCCAGCGGTTTGCAAGATGCAGAGATTGAACGCATGGTGCAGGACGCCGAGCAACATGCCTCGGATGACTTGAAGCGTAAGGAAGCGGTGGAAGCGCGTAATCAGGCAGATTCTTCTATGTATGCGGCGGAGAAGTTCCTGGCGGATAACAGCGAGGCGATTCCTGAAGCTCAGAAAACGGCCGTTCAAGCGCAAATTGATGTCGTGAAATCAGCCCTGGAAGGGGGCGACATTGCCGCCATGAAAGAGGGCGCGGTGCAGTTGCAGCAAGTGATGCAGCAAGCGGGGGCGGCCATGTACCAGCAGTCAGGCGGCCCTGCTGGCCCGGATGGCGCTGGCTCAGAAACCCCTGACGCTGATTCCAGCAGCCCCCCGGATGAAGATGTGATCGAAGGCGAATTCAGCGAGTAAAAATAGAGCAAGCTTGTTTTGAGCAGGTCGCAGGCTGTTTATACTGGCAGCGGGCATAATCTGACATTTTACCAGAGGAGGCACGGTTAGAAAGCAGCCCTTCGGGACTGAGATGCGGCCACAGCGAGTATAGCTGTTACCTGCTTTCCCTAATTTTTATGGCAAATAAACGAGATTACTACGAGACCCTTGAAGTCTCCCGCAGTGCAACAAAAGATGAACTCAAGAAAGCGTATCGTCGGTTAGCCCGACAATATCATCCTGATGTCAATGGAGATGATGGCGCTGACGAAAAGTTCAAAGAAATCAACGAAGCTTATGAAGTGCTATCGAATGACGATATGCGGGCGCGGTATGATCGCTTTGGTCATGCTGGCATGGATGGCGGCGCCGGTTTTTCCGGTTTCGAGAGCGGCTTTGGCAGCGTCGCCGATATTTTTGAGGAGTTTTTCGGTGGTGCGTTTAGTGGCGGCGGCCGTCGCCAGCGGCGCGGTCCCCGGCGCGGCGCAGACCTGCGTTATGATTTGAAGATTTCGTTTGAAGAAGCAGTTTTTGGCGTGGAGAAAGAGATTGAGATAGAACGGCCGTCCACATGCCCCTCTTGTCACGGTTCTGGCGCGGAGCCGGGTTCGTCGCCGAAGCGCTGCCCCACTTGCAGCGGCAGCGGGGAAGTGCGCCGGGTGCAGCAATCTATTCTCGGTTCGTTTGTGAACGTGTCTACCTGCCCCCATTGTCGTGGCGCCGGCGAAGTAATCGACGTGCCTTGTTCCACCTGTCACGGTAACAAATTGGTGCAAGAGACGCGCACCCTCAAAGTGAAAGTACCGGCCGGGGTGGACAGCGATACTCAAATCCGCCTGGCAGGCGAAGGCGCTCCTGGAGGGGATGGCGGTCCGGCCGGGAATTTGTACGTCATCATTCGCGTGAACAAACATAAATTTTTTGAGCGTCGCGGCGACGATATCTGGCTGGACCTGGAGATCAATGTGGCGCAGGCAGCATTGGGTGATGAGGTGGTTGTGCCTACCATTGACGGCGAGGCCACGCTGACGATTGACCCTGGTACGGAATCGGGCAAGGTGTTCAGATTAAAGCATAAAGGCGTACCGCGCCTGGATCGCAGTGGGCGCGGTGTTGACATGGGACGGGGAGATCAGCATGTGCTGATTCATGTGGGCATTCCCAGTAAGCTTACGGATGAGCAGCGGGACTTGTTCACGAAATTGGCAGGGACCCTGGGCAAAGAAGTGGTGCCGCAGCGGGAACGGGGCTTTTTAGGGCATCTGAAAGAGGCGTTGGGCTTCTAAATGTATTGGCTGGAAGTGAGTGTGACCACGGACGGGGAAGGGGCGGAGGCGATTGCGGAAGCGCTGAAACCGTTTGCCTACCAGGAAAGTGTGGTTTTGGAGCAGTTGGGGGATGCTGATGATTTGGAGCCGGATGCATTGGAAACGGCCGTTACCGTTAAACTATATGCGCCTGAGGATAAGGATACGCCGCAGTTTCGGAGCAAACTGGAAGAGATGATTTACCAGTACGGCCGTTTATACCCCATCCCGCCGCCCACCTTCCGTAAATTAGAAGATCAAGATTGGGCCAACGCCTGGAAAGTCCACTACCACCCGTTTCGTATCGGCCAAAAAATTTGGATCCAGCCGAGTTGGTTAGAATTGGAGGCGGCGTCTGATAAAGACGCAGATGGTGTGCAGCCCGATGATGTGGTGTTGATTTTAGATCCGGGCATGGCTTTTGGCACCGGCTTACATCCCACCACCCAAATGTGTCTGCGGGCGCTGGAAGAGAGTGTGCGGCCGGGCCAGACAGTCTTGGATGTGGGCGCTGGCTCCGGCATTTTAGCCATTGCCGCCGCCAAACTGGGCGCAGCCCGTCTGCTGGCGTTTGATACGGATGAACTGGCAGTGTCGGCGACGGTGGACAATGCGGCAAAAAATGGCGTGGCCGGTCAAATTTCAGTATTTAAAGGCACATTAGCGCAGGTGGCTGAAAAGGGTTGGGACGTGGTAGTGGTTAATATTTTAGCGCCGGTGATCATCGCCATGTTTCAGCAGGATGAGTTACTTTCTTATGTGGGGGAAAACGGTCGTTTAATTCTCAGCGGCATCATTGAGGTGCAGGGTAACGATGTAGAAGCAGCATTGGCCGCAGCGGGCGGTTATGTGGTGGAAAAGTTACAGATACGAGATTGGGTGAGTTATATCGTGGCCCGGAAGTAAAAGTCGCTCGGAAATAAAAAATCACAACGGCCGTTGTGATTTCAATACATAGTTCAATCAATTATTTTGCAACTCAGAAAGAAGCTGCTTTAGGAGAGAGGCATTATTAGCTTTGTGGACTGCGGTTGCGGCGATAACGATACGTAATACGGCCACGACTTAAATCGTAAGGCGTCATTTCCAAGCGTACCCGGTCTCCCAACAAGATACGGATATAATACTTACGCATCCGACCGGACAAATAAGCTAATACTTCATGCCCATTGTCCAGTTCCACTTTGAACTGGGTATTGGGTAATAATTCAATAACAGTGCCTTCAACTTCTAATTTGTCTTTATTTGCCATAGCCTCTCTAAACTTTTATTCCTCTTCCGTAGGCGCTATGTCAGCAGCCACGGCTGCCTCGGCCGCAGCCACGGCAGAAACATCTACTTCTTCTTCATCTTCTTCAGCGGTAACGGCCGTTTGTGCTGCTTCTGCTTCTTCAGCCTCAACCATATGCTGAGCCATCCACTCAATTTGTTCTTGAGCGGTGACCGCCTTTAGACTCAAGCCAATTCGCTGCCGACGTGGATCAATGCTGACGATGCGCAGCAAATGGGTTTCACCCTCTTTTACAACCTCGGCCACATTTTCGATATTCGTGCGAGATAATTGGGAAACATGCAGCAGCCCTTCAATGCCGGGTTCGATTTCAGCAAATGCCCCATAGTCTAAAATACGAGTCACTGTGCCTTCAACCAGTTGGTTAACTTCATACCGTTCTTCCACGCTGTCCCAGGGATTGGGTAAAACTTTCTTGCGGCTTAAGCTGATACGCTGTTCGTCCCGATCCAGGCGCAAGATTTGCACTTCAATCTCATCTCCCACCTTAACCACTTCGCGGGGATGATCAATGCGGTGCCAGCCCAGTTCAGAAATATGGATCAGACCGTCAGCGCCGCCTAAATCGACAAAGACGCCAAAATCGCGCAGTCCGCTGACTCGACCGGTTAAAATATCACCTTCATTCAGCTTTTCTATCAGTTCTTCTTTCCGTTTTTCCTCCCATTCTTTTTGAGCATCTCGTTGGGAAAAGACCAGACGACGGCGGCGGCGATCAACCTCAATTATTTTGACAGGTAGCTTTTCGCCGCGCAATTTGGCGAGACGCTGCTGTCGTTTGCGGTCGCTCATGCCAGGAGTTAGATCAGTCAGGTGGGAAGCCGGGACAAAGCCACGTAACCGACCATATGGGATGATGGCCCCACCTTTGTTGTACCCAATCACTTCCCCTTCAACCACCTCGCCGCTTTTCATGAGGGCTTCTGCTTCAATCCAATCTTGATTGAGCATCGCCATATGAAGAGAGACGACGAGGCTGTCCGGCTGATCAATATCGAGAATAAAAACGGGCACCTCATCATTCACGTTGAGAGCCGCCAAATCTTCGGCAGATAATTTGCTTAAATCACTGGGCGGTACTAAGCCATCGCGTTTTAAGCCTAAATCAACAATGATTCCCTGATTGTTTTTAGCTACGATGATACCTTTACGGATATCGCCGGCCTGGGGCAGTTCATAATCATGTTGATCTAATAACTCTTGTAGAAATTGTGCATCTTCGCTCGACATACTCAATAAACTCTTCTAAATTGGGGTATTGGTTTTCAAGAAAAAACTCGGCCGTCACATAAAACAGAAGTGAAGACGGCCGAGTTAAATATTTCGTAACTCTTAGTTGTACCGTTGTTTTGGGAATTAAGTAAGGTAAATCGACTTTACTTAAACATGTTCCTCAGAGCCGACAACAGAGCAAGGGATTTCTCTCATGTGCCCCTCTACACTAAACATCTAATTCGTATTGAATGTAAAGTGTCCTTCCAACAGCAACTCAGCCTACTCTAGCTTGAGGATTATAGCCAGTCCCCACAGCCTTGTCAATTAAATTTCCTTCTGGCTCATTCCATTACCGCCGTCCTACAATTTTCCCAATGCCGTTCCCCACCCAAACTTCTTCCTTGAACGCCGGATTGCTGGCAGAGGCCACGAAGTAAGTGACTCCCTTTACCGTAGGCCGCTTCTGTAACGCTTGCCAAAATTCAATGTATTGGCGGCCTTTCATATAAGAAGGGACGCCGCCTTTGTTGTTGCTGGCTTCTGTCACGTAAATTGGCTTGTACCGGAACCGAGAAATGTAATCATCTAGCACATCCAGGCCCCACTGCATGGGGTAGATGTTTGACCAGTAAATATGGACGCCCAGGCCGTCGGCGGCTTCCACAGCCGCCCGGCTGGCTTCGATAAATTGAATGTGATCTTGTTTGAGATTTGCCACCGCGCCACCTGGAGACAGGCCGGGATAGATGAATTTTTGGCCGGGAAGCGCCTGTTTGTAAAGCTGCAAAAGTTCTAACCACCAGCGGGCGAACGCGGCGCCATCTGCCCAGGAAGTGTATAAACCTTCTGAGCGCAAATTAGGTTCATTATGCAGTTCAATGACCACATCTTTGCCATGAAGCAGATTCAGGGTTCGTTTGACGTCGCTAATGGTGTCGTTGAAGAATTGGCGAGGGCTGATGTTTCGCCCGCCAAAGTCCAGAAAGGCGCGAATGATCCATTTGGCGTCCGGGTGTTGGGCGGCCAATTTGCGGATGCCTTCCGGATCATGGAAGGAGAGGACTTTGATGATGCCGGGGCGCGTGTCGGCAAATTCTTGAATTTCGTTAGCAAAAATGGTGGGATCGGCGGAAGCGTGCAGGCCGATTTCTGCCTGCCCCAGTGGTTCCGGGTCTGGATTGAGGGGTGGGGTGGTTTCCGGGTCGCCGGAGCCAAAGGGGGGCTGCAAAATCTTGTCGTCAACGCGCACCGGGGTGTATTCTCCTTGGGGCGGCCCGGTGACGATGATATGGCTGTTGCCAGGCACAAAGCCGATGTTGTTGGCGTTCCGTCGTGGCGCATCCCGCAAATTGAGACCATATGGCCCGACAACGGCCGTTTCTCTTGAAACCACAATCCCTGCTGAAAAGGCCCAACCCGGTGTGGTATCATGCACCGGCTTAGGCGCCGGTTGTGGCTCCGTTGGCGCCGGCAATGCTTCCGGCTGTATCACGGCCGGCAGCATTGCCGGTAAATTGAGGATGTCACCTTTGGCGGCGAATACAGGCATATACTCTCCTTTTACCTTGCCTGCAATGTACGCCTGCGCCCCTTCCCGCAGCGTCCCCATTTTAGCGCCGGAAAGCGATGGCGCGGCTCTCAGGTTGACGCCAAAACGGCCGGAAATCACCTTATCGCCTTGCACAGACAAGTTGTTGCGCCAGGCCCAGCCTAAAATTGAATCAGGACCAGGGGTGGTGGGTGGTGTGGGTGGCGTCACGGCCGTGGGGATATTCACCGGCCCTGAAAACTGGCTGATATGCACCCGGACGGGTAGATATTCACCTTGCTGAGAACCTGTAACATCAATGGTGCTGCCCCCCTGTACCAATCCTATATTCTCAGAGGTTCGTGTGGGGCTGGAACGGAGATTGATGCCATACTGGCCGACCAGCGCCTTGTTCCCGGTTTGAGTCAGGTAAGGGGCGAAGGCCCAGCCGTCTACAAATTCCCGGTCAGAGTCAGGCACAGGTTGTGGCTGTGTGATGGGGGGAGTGGGGCTGGCGGCGCTTAAAGCGGCCGTAGGTACTTGCACGGGCAAATATTTGCCTCTGGGTGGGCCAGTGAGAATCATCACCGTGCCTCCCGGAACCAGATCAATGAGATTGCTATTGACGCTGGGCGTTTCCCGTAAATTGATACCGCCTGTATTTACCTGCACCAGGTCACCAATGATAAAAACACCGTCACTATAAGCCCAGCCCTCGGTAAATGGCCCGGCCGGCTTTTGAATGCCCAACAAAGGCAGTAAAAACGGCATAGGATCGATGATATTATTCGGCCAATTACCTTGAGTTTCACCGCGATGCTTCAATGTGAGGTGTAAGTGAGAGCCAAAACTATTGCCGGTGTTATCAGCCAGACCCAGATAACTGCCTGCCTCTACAGATTGCCCGGTACGTACCCCCACATCTTGTAAATGAGCATAAATAGTCTCATACCCATCTCGATGTTCAATGCGTACATGTTTGCCATAATTGTGTCCTTGCGGATTGGTTTGCACCATTTTGACAACGCCTGGGGCCACTGCAAAAACCTTACTGCCAATGGGCGCCATAATATCCACGCCTTCATGGCCTGGTAGACCGAATTGGGCATAGTTTTGGGGATTTGCGCCAAAATATTGGTTGATGCTGCGAAACTCCGTGGGCCAGGCGGTGAACTTGAAATCGCTCATGAGATACTCCTTTAACGAAACCTGGTGGGCGGACCGTTAATCCACCTGGACGGATTCAATCCGTCCTACAAGAAAACGCCAGATGCTGAATCGGTGCAATATTACGGCGTAATGAGGAAGCCGTCAAAAGAATAAAGGTTTGACTTTATCTTTGAGGAATCTGAATTATTGGCGTTTTGGATGAAGGGATTAGCGAGTGCGGCGCTGCCAATATTCTTTGGGGGCCAACTCGTTTAAATCTTCAGCATGGAGAAAATCAAGGATCAACCGGTTGAAAACAGCCTTTTCTTGTAACATGGGGAAATGGTGGCAAGTATCAAGGCCCACATAAAACCGATTGTTACCAGAGCGGCGCAAATGATAATATTCGCCCTCGGGTGGTTTCACAATGGAATCCTGGTTGCCAAATACCATTAAAAGCGGTTTGGGGCAATTGGCTATATCCGCCACCATATTCATATTGGCTATTTCAGAAGCCACCATGTTCATAGCAACTGGATCCGTTTTTCGGACTTCTGAATCGACTTCACTAAAGGAATTTGCTTTGCCGAGCTGCTTCAAGATGAAGTCTGGGGTGGAGTCTACCAGGCGAGGTTCCATGTAAGCGCCAGTAATAGGCAGCGCCACGGTCACTAATTTTGCTACATTTTCAGGATATGTAACCGTATATTTGAGAACGGCCGTTGCCCCTAAACCATGTCCAATGAGCGTCACCGGTTTCATGATGCCTAGTTGGTTGATAAACTGATCGATCATGGTCACATAAGCGCGCATACTGTATTGGTCAAGCTCCTTGCTGGAATCGCCAAATCCCCATAGATCAAACGCGAAGGCGCGATGTTTTGTGGCCAAAGCTTGCATAGAAGGCCACCAGTAACGCCAGGAACCCAACCAGCCATGCACAAAGATCAAAGGCTCGCCGCGGCCTAAGACTTCGTAATGAATCAGGTGGTTACCGACAGTTGTGATGCTCATAAATCGTGTCGTCTTGGTCTTATTGGCCCTTTATTTCTTTAAGACGCGGTGAATGGTGCTGATCAGTTCATCTGGTGCAAATGGTTTGAGGATGTATTGAGAAGCGCCGACGCTTAATCCGGTTTGTATTTCAGATTCCTGCCCTTTGGCGGACAGAAATATAACCGGCACTTCTTTGGTGGCGTCAATCTCTTTGAGACGGCGGCAAGCTTCATAGCCTGTCATTTTAGGCATACGCACATCCATCAGTATCAGATCAAATTGATTATTCTGAGCGGCTTCAACGGCTAAGGCGCCATTTTCCACACTGACCACGTCAAAGCCATTGAACTGAAGTGTTAACACCACCAGTTCCCGAATATCTTGATCATCTTCTGCAATTAATATTTTTATCATTGCTTACCGTCTTTTTAATCAATTTTGGTGGATCAGGTCGGATCACTATCTTCAACAACTACGGGTAAGTTAAAGGTGAATGTGCTGCCTTTTCCCAGCTTGCTTTTCACTTGCAGTTTGCCGCCGTGCATTTCAATGAGACTGCGCACAATGGCCAGCCCTAAGCCTGTGCCCGGCACCGCCTGCACTTGTTCATCTTCCGCCCGGAAAAAGCGCTCAAAAATTTTCTTTTGATTTTCGTCAGAGATGCCGATGCCGGTGTCGTTGACACTGACAAAGACAAAATTGCCCTTTGACCGGGCGGTGAGGCTGATGCTGCCGCTTTCGGGGGTGTAGTTAAAGGCGTTGTCGATGAGATTGGTTAAAATTTGGGTGACGCGGGCGTGATCTGCGTTTACCAGGGGCAGGGAGGGTTCAATCTCTTTGTAGATGTCGAGTTGTTTGTCTTCGTGTTGGACACGGCCGCGCAGATGCCCTTCTACGACCTGATCAATAATTTGTGGCACATCAAGCGGCCGTAAATCCAGGGTGGTTTTGCCCGTTTCAATGCGGGAGATGTTGAGCAGGTCGTTGACCAGCATGTGCAGCCGGTCGGCGTTGTTTTTGATGACCTTTAGGTATCTCGCTTGCGGTGGACTCATAGCGCCGGCCGCGCCCATGAGCATGAGGTCGGCGTATCCCTTGATGGAGGTCATGGGGGTACGCAGTTCGTGAGAGACGGTGGAAACGAACTCGCTTTTCAATTTGTCTACTTCTACTTCCCGGGTGATGTCACGGAAGATAGAGACAGTGCCAAAGAATTGGCTGCCGGCCAGTACCGGGGAGAGGTGGACGCTGACGACTTTATCTTCAATGGTCAGTTGGTCTGCCAGGTAGGTCCATTCTTCGATGCGGTCGGCGTTGAGCGCCCACTGCTCGATGGTGTTGATCCAGGAATCTCCGGAATGACCATAGAGGCCAAGCAGTTCGTTGACTGATTTGCCAGTAAGCTGCTGGCGGGGAATATCCAGGATGGCGCTGGCGGGATGGTTTGCCAGGATGATTTCGCTGCGATTGTCGGCCACCACTACGCCGTCGGCGATACTTTCCAGGATGGCCTGGCTTTTGGCTGTTTCCACTTGTTCGGCATAGAGCAGCCGACCTAAGCGCTCGGCTTGATCGCGAATAAGGCGATAGAGGTTGGCGTTGTTGATGGCGTTAGCCACTTGAATGGCGGCGGCTTCCACCAGGTCTAGCTGCTGCATGGTGAAGGCGCCCGGCTCCAGGTGAAAGAGCATCATGACGCCGATGACTTCTTCGTTGGAAATGAGAGGGACGCCCAGCACAGAACGATGTTCCTGGCTGGACGGCCGGATGATCCAGCGCGGGTCTTTTTCGGTGTCGTCCACGATGACGGCGGAGCGATTTTCGATGACCCAACCGGCCAGACCTTCCCTGGCGCTCATGCCGGTGGCGATGCCTTGGGGAGGAATGGGGCGGTCTAGCCCGAAGGCGGCCTGGAAGATAAATTCGTTGGTTTCCTGGTTTACCAGCAGAATGACGCCCTGGTTGGCGTTAACAACTTCGTTGACGAGGTGAAGGGCCTGGTTGAGGACATGATCTTGGTCGAGGCTTTCAGACAATTCAGAGGTGATGCGCAGCAGGATTTTGACGCGGTTGCTTTCTTCGTGTAGGGCGCGGGTGCGTTCGGCGACGCGCAGGTCGAGTTCTTCGTTGAAGCGGCGCAGTTCTTCAAAGAGTTGGGCATTGCGCAGGGCGATGGTGGCCTGGACGCCAAACATGGTGGCCCAGGTGACGTGTTTGTCACTGAAGCGATTGGGGTTGTTGGTATCTACCAGGATGAGAACGCCGACGATGATGCCTTCTTGTTCCAGGGGTACGCCGAGGACGGCTTGGACAGTTTCATGATGGGGCAGGCGCAAGAGGACGCGGCTTTGTTCTCTGAGGTTGTTGACGTAAGTGGCTTGCTCAGAATTGAGGATGGTGGCTACGAAGGCTTCGGTATCTGTGACGGAAACGGCCGTTCCCACGAATCCTTCCTCGCTAAACCCCTTGGCGGCGCTGCCTTTAAAGACATCCCCTTCAATCAGCCAGATATAAGCGCCGTCTACCTCAAAAATGCGTAGACTTTCATCACAAATGAGGTTGAGGATGGTCTGGCGTTCCAGGGTGAAGTTGATGGCCATGCTCACGCTGCCCAGGGCATTGTAGAACTGCTCTCTCTCGTAGGTATCGCTGAAGATGTAGGCGGTTTCCAGCGCAGAACTCGTCTGTCTGGCCAGGGCAGAAAGCAGGTTGCTTTCCCGGGGATTGAGCAGGTGAGGGGGTGGGTGAAAAATTTGTAAGAGGGCGGCTGGCTCCTCTGAGACAAGAATGGGGATGAGGGCGCTGGTATAAGCTGATGGCGCGGCGTCCCATTCAGGGTGGGGCAGGAGGTGAGCGTCCTCTGCTTGTAGGGTATAGATAGTCTCGTTGTTTATGATGCGCCAGAGTGGACTATGTGTGGAAAGGGAAACGGCCGTTTGCGCGGATGGTCTGGCGCCGGGCATCTCTTCGTCTAAGAGCAGAAGGGAGTGTGATTGAGGCTGCCAGCGGTAGAGGCGGTAGCCAATGGCGTGAGCGGCTTGGCTCATGTGGCGACCGGCCGTTGTTAAAATGGTCTCTTCCTCCAGGGTGGAGGAGAGGGCGTCATTGGCCTGGAGGATGTTTTCCAGGTCGGCGCTGCGGGATTGGGATTCCGTGACAAGCTGCCGGTTCTCAATGGCAGAGGCGGCAAATTGGGCGTAAAGCTCAATGATTTGGAAGGTGCGGGGGTCGGGACGCCGTTCGTTTAACGGTTCGTCCAGGCTGATCAGGCCGATACGCTGTTTGTCCCGATTAAGCAGCGGCGCCACCAGGAAATCATAGGGACGCCATTGTTCCGGCCCTTGCTGTTTGGGGGTGCGCGCCGGAATACCGCTGCGTAAATTGGCAATGGACCACTCGCTTTCTTCTGGGGCAAAGTAGCAGGCGCCATGCACAAACTGTTGGAATTCCGGGTCGTTTAGGAAAGAGAGCCAGGTTTGCGGTGGAATGGGATTTTCTGACAATTTTTCCAGTTCGGCAGCCGTAAAGCCCGCAGAGATGACTTTTGTCACTTTAAAATCTTCATCACGCAAAGAGAGGAGGACCCGGTTCCAGCCTGTCAAGCAGAGGCCATCGACGATGAGCTGCAATTGATTGTCAAAGTCAGGTTCCGTATTGATTTTGGTGAGGGCGGTCAACTGCTCGATAACGGCCGTTTTGCTGCCCTCTATGTGCGTGGGTGAGTAGGTAATTTGGATGAGGTCTTGAAAGGGGAAAGAGCGGAACTGGTAGAAACGGCCGTTGCCAGCTTGTAACTCAACTGTTGTCGGCGCTTCTAACAAAGCTTCCCACGCCTGAGAATAATCAAATAAAGCGCCTAAAGAGAGCTCCTCTTCCTCAAATTGATAGACGTTGCAAGTTTGTTGTGCTGCCTGATTGATATAAACAAGCGTCCCGTCAATCTCAACGAGAATGACACCTTCAGACAGATTATCAAGCACATGCCATGTGCTTGCCGAGGTGAGTTGTTCATTCATCGTAGATAAAAGACCTCAGCCGGGACGGCGCGTTTCAAAATAATTAAGTCTCTTGCTTAGTCAAGCTTGTTTTGATCCAGGCGGCGCAGTTCAGCGGCCGTTTCTGTAATCTCGCGGATATCGGCAAAACGCTGTGTTTCAGACGAAACAACGCCAATAGAAAGACGCATCAACGGCGCTATAGCGCCATCACTTAACGTAATACCGCCTTGTTCACGATCCATAAAATTGTAATGTGATAACACCTCATCACTAAATCGTTGGCGCAGCTTATCCACCATGGCTGGCGCATTGTCACTCATGGTAATAATCACAAACGTATCACCGCCAGGATGGCCGACAAAATCGTCAAGGGTGCCAAATTCGTCATCTACTTCATTAAGTAATAAGGCCGCAAAACGCAGCACTTCATCGCCGGCCACAAAGCCATAGGCGTCATTAAAATAACCGAGGTTATCAATGCCAATTTGCAGATAGCTCCAATTGGCAGAGCGCATGAGTGTACGCAACTGCTCCTCAATCAGCCGGCTGCTGGGCAAACCGGTGGTGGGATTGGTCATATTTTGGCGTTGGTGAATGCGGATGGACGTGCGTACACGCAGCTTGAGCTCTTCAATATCGAACGGTTTGGTGATGTAATCATCTGCCCCCAGTTCAAGCCCGGCAATACGATCACTGCGGTCATCTTTTTGGGTTAAGAAGATGATCGGAATGTGGCTGGTACGGGTCGTTGTACGCATCGCGCGGCAGACTTCATACCCATCCATGTCTGGCAGCATAATGTCCAGCACAATGAGGTCCGGTAATTTCCGGCGACACTTTTCGAGAGCATCATTGCCTCGCGCCGCGATCTCCACCTGGTATCCTTCATTTGAGAAGAAAATCCGCAACATATTTGAGATGTCGTAATCGTCTTCGACTATTAAGATGCGACCATTACTCATGAGCTTATCCCTTGAAAGTTGATCATAGATTGACGTCAACTACATGTTGGTTGACTTGTTGACTCGAATAGATTTAATGACTTTTTTTGCCCATACGCTTTAATTTGAGCGATTTCATTTTCAGTAACAGCGCGTTCAAAACTACGGAACCCACCCAATTTAAAGCCGTGCCTGTCTGCGATTTTATCAATTGTCATCACTTGTGACAATTGGATCTCTTTACCCAAGGTGAAAGACTCGTATTTTTGCTCTAAAGCCAACGCCATGGTTTCTGCCATACAAGCATAAGCCATCTGGGGCGGAAAGCCGAAATTAAAGCCAAAATCGACCGACCCCGGCACGCGCACCATGCCCCCCTCCACCACCAAAATGTCTGGCCGCTGCTCTGCTACCTGACGAGAAATATCGCGGGGACGAGCCACATCACAAATAACTGCGCCCTCTCGTAGATGATGAGACTCGATAACAGTGTCCACAGCACTGGTGACGGTAATAACCAGATGCGCTTTTTTTAACTGAGCCATGTCTGAGGAAATAACAATATCTTTACATCCATGCGCCTGCGCCTGTGCCGAAACTTGCTGTAATTTTTCTTGTCGTCGCCCAATCAGGATCATCTGTTTCACATCTGGCGCCAGCATTTCTGCGCAAACGGAGCCAATGGCCCCGGTAGCGCCCACAATGGCCAGGGTAGCCTGCTGGATGGGGATGCCCATAATGTCGGCGGCGTGGCGAATGGCATGGACGGCCATGGCGATGGTTAGACTATCGCCGGTAGTGACGGGGATGTCCAGATGGCGGGCAATTGTCAGGCCGCCATCTCCCACGACGGAGGTGAAGGCCCCCAGCCCTAACAGGCGAGCGCCCAGGTTTTGGGCGTACTGTCCGGTTTGGACGATTTTTTTGTAAACGACGTTAGGCGGCAGGGAGACCATGCGGCTTGGGGTGAGGGGACAGGCGACGAACCAACCATTGAGGGAACGGCCGTTTGCCTCAGATTCAATTCCCTTAATTTCAGAAATAAAAACAGGGGGGAAAAATAGAGATAAAAAATCAATCATCCACACAGGCAGCTTGCCTAAAGCCGGGTATTTTCGACCCACATCCCGTTTTGGATCAATCGGATGAATGATAAATGCAAAAGAATCTTCCATAGGTGAAGTTTAACCCGTTATCAGGCATCCCTTCAATAGCAAATCTGTCCTTGAAATGGTAAACAGAGTGTCGCGCATCAAAAATCCTGGCGCGGGTAGAGCCGGGGATGTGGATATTTGTCTGCATAAGGATGATGGTCGCTATCTTCCCACGTGACATTCTTTGTTATAAACTTTCTTTGGTCAGAAGCCAGAAGCACCACGTCGGACTCTACCGTGCGCGCCGCATACAAAACCAGGCCAGAACTCAAGCGGCAGTGATGACCCACACAGCCGCCTAATACCAGCATATTTGTATCTTCGAGGACGCCCTTTTTGCCAAAGGTACGCAAAGGCCCCCCTAAAATGTTGAAATCCGTAAATGTAGTGCCTGCTCCCACAAATGAATCACGGCCGATCACACAAAGCTGCAAACAGGTATTCTGGGCCACCATGGAATTTTCCATGATCGAAGTCATAAACAGAGAAGTACGGAAAGGCAAGAAACAGCCATCACTGATCACGCTCAACATCAATTGACAGCCTTGCGAAACAGTGACATTACTGCCAATGATGCAGTTATCGATCACCGCCCCGGCCCCAATATTGACATTATCGCCAATGGTTGTCGGGCCATGAATCACCGCCGAAGGATCAATACTCACATTCTTCCCTATCCTGACCATCTCAGAATTGGACAGAACATGTTTCTGCTCTAGCAGCGATTTATACAATAACTTAAGCTTGAGCTTCCAATCTGAATTAATACGATTTTCAAAAATAACTCCCCTGGCAAAAGCGCCAAAGAGAATATCTACAATAAAAATATGGACCCAATTTTCAATAATCGCAAAAGATTTGCGCGGTAATTGATAGACTAAATCCCCAAACTCCGTAGCCATATAAGGCGGCACATGATAATAACCGCGTTCATAAGGCTCCGTATCAATAACCAGGGGCTGTGCATCCACGCTTTGTGACAAGCCTTTAGGCAAATACCACATATCTGTCAACAAATAGTCACCTTGCGGGAAAAACGAGTGGCTTAACGTCCTTACATGCGCCGCAATAGCTGGATCATCTGCCCGAAACGCCAACCGCACCGGCCGTTTACCCGCCTGGGCTACCGTCATAAACTCTTTGATGAGCGGTTCATTGAAAAAGAGATTGTCACGATGGACAAAACATTCAATAGCTTCATCTTCAAATTTATAAGCAGTTTGCCAATCTGGGTATTCCCTTTCTTCATCACTGTATGGGGTTAATAAATCTCTTTGCCAAAGCCAAAGCGGTTTGTTTTGCACCCGTAAATCTCGAGCCGGCTCGTTAAAAGGAGAAATCTGAGTTCTATCTGTCAGAATAATTCGGCGCATAATGTTTTAGTATAATAAGCGGTAGAAAGGTTGTAAGCGTTCAATCTCTCTGGAGACTTTTGAAGTTTTAAGCGCACCATAACGAGATTACCAGAGGTAGAAGCTTCAAAAGTCTGAACGGTTAGTAGACTCAACCTCAAATAATCGGTTTTTTAGAAATGGTAATCAGGCAAACATCATCACCGGCTGCGATACAGGCAGTTTCTTCCACCCGAAAACGTCTGCCTTTGCTTACCCAATCGAGCGCCTGTTCTAAAAGCCCAACGGCGAGGTGACAGCAGGGTTGCGTCGATGTTCGCCCCCAACAAATAGGGCAGCGTTCAATGATCCAGAGAAACCCACGTTGATCTTCACCCAGACGAACCCGCTGATCACTAAACTTGTTAAATGTTTGGGCAAACACATCCAGACCTATCTTTAATTTAATCCCCAACGGCAAGGTACGAACCGCCAGATCGCCAATACCCAACACAGGTACGAATTCCTTCAATGCCAATTTCCATGTTTCCCGGCCGGCGCGCATTGCCAAACCTCGGCCGCCGCGCACCCCATAAATCTCCTCAAGCGCTTGTTGTATTTTGCTAAAGTCCGTAAAAGGAAAGCCCAACTCCAGATTATTGGGAGGGTATGAATCAACTATATTTTCCAGGCGGGCGAAATTTAAAATGGCATTGACGCCATGCCGTCCCATAATTTCTTCCATAGCAATCAGCATGATTCTTCCCATTTTGTTTGGGTAAAAGAATTGCTCAGTTTCGATAATGGAGGTTTCGGTAATGTTAGTCACCCTGTGCCTGCTCAAGAGAGTTTATGGTCTCCTGACCATTGCTCAAAAATTTTGTCAATGTCTCCATAAAAAGGGCAGGCTCATCAATCATCGGGAAATGACGGGAGTATTGCATAATAGACACTTTTGAAGCTGGTCTACCGGCACTCAAGAGATCTGCATTTGAGGGGGAGACAATATTATCGTTTTTGCCATAAATACCGAGCGTAGGCATATTGAGATGAGGCAAATCTTGGCGTAAATCTGTTTCTCGTAAATCTCCGATACTGCGAAAGAACGACTCAATGGTCGTCCGTTGCACATCCCGAGAAATCATGCTACGCACTTTTTTTGAATCTTTTGCTAAAAGAATGCGCATAATTGAGTGCAAGAGGAAAGGATAGCGCCATATTAATTTGGCAATGACGCCATATCCGGCTAATTGTAAAAAGGGATTCAAAGATGTGCCTAAAACAGGGGATCCAACAACTGCTACTTTGCTCACACGCTCTGACTGGGCAAGTGCAATTTGCAAGGCTACGGTTCCACCCATGGAATGGCCCAAAACTGGCGCTTCTTGAATGCCAAGAGAATCCATGAATTGGCTCACCATATCGACATAACTATTTATTTGAAATGATTCAGTTGAAGTTTTGGCTCCCTTAGAGGAATCCCCAAATCCCCAGAAATCAAGGGCGTAAACACGATAAACCCTGGTTTTTGCCAGAGCGATCATCGAATCACGCCAAACATCCCATGAATTTATCCAACCATGAAGAAGAATGATTGGCTGTCCGCGGCCAATTGATTCATAATGTAATAGTCCCTGCTCTGTTACAATTGAACTCACGTAAGCCCCTGAGCGCCCCAATTATCATGCAAAGAAAAAGCATCTTACAATCAGGTGCTTATGATATGCTACCGTATTGAAGTTACTTTTATTGTTAAATTGAACTGGGCGTATGTATGATAGTAACACCTGCCCCTGGTATTCACTGTGAAAAGTGGGTAAAGGTGATGTAAACGAACCGTTAAACACTTATGAGGATCCAGCTTCCACTTTGTCAATTTCTTCGAGAATGGAATAAAGCAGCTCTAACAAGACGTTTTTAACGGATTCTTTATCGGTGGCGACGCAAGGAAGTATCTTGACCTCTGGGCGCAAGCGTAAAATGATGCGTAAATCTTCTGGCTCCCAGGCATCTTCCATATCTTGTTTGTTCGCGGCGACAACGTAAGGGGTGGCTGCATAACTTTCAAATGTTTCCAAGACGCGCTTTGCTTCGCGGAAGGTTTCTGGTTTTGTGCTGTCTACCATAACGACAAAGCCGAGCATGCCTTGAGATAAGATGTCCCACATAAAGTCGAAGCGTCTTTGACCAGGTGTACCGAACAAGTATAAAACCAGATCATCTCCTACTGTAATCCGGCCAAAATCCATGGCCACAGTGGTAGCGTCTTTTATTTTTTCAGCACTGCTGCTGATTTTACGTTCTGTGGAAACAACGTCGATTTCACTGATAGACCCAATAAATTGGGTTTTACCGGCGGAAAATGGGCCTGTGATGACCATTTTTACTGCTTGCATAAGAATGATGCCCTCTTGCAGGATAGATAGTGATGCAGCTAATAAAAGAAAAATAATTCAATCCGAGTAAGCGTTCAGTCTCCTGCGGACTTCGGAAGTTTCAAGCGCCAAATGACGAATTATAGAGGTAAAA
The DNA here is from genome assembly GCA_964643965.1 of uncultured Ardenticatenaceae bacterium. Taxonomy (GTDB): domain Bacteria; phylum Chloroflexota; class Anaerolineae; order Promineifilales; family Promineifilaceae. Next base: position 33 of record CAZXVH010000069.1, on the reverse strand, counting down.
ATTCAAAAGTCCGAAGTCCGAGTGGTTATCTAA
>CAZXVH010000068.1:0-28854 GCA_964643965.1 uncultured Ardenticatenaceae bacterium | reverse complement strand
GATTCCAATCCTCGCGGGAGCTTGCAGGCGAGACGCCTGCGCTCCATTTTCATTCCTGGTGGTCGGCTGTAGCCGAGGATTCCAATCCTCGCGGGAGCTTGCAGGCGAGACGCCTGCGCTCCATTTTCATTCATGGTGGTCGGCTGTAGCCGAGGATTCCAATCCTCGCGGGAGCTTGCAGGCGAGACGCCTGCGCTCCATTTTCATTCATGGTGGTCGGCTGTAGCGAGGATTCCAATCCTCGCTTCGAGAAGCTCAGTGCGGGTGGCAGGTGGGAGAAACTCGCCACTCGCCACTCGCTACCCGCTACCGGTCTTTCAAATATTGGTATAGCACCCCGATCACCGTGGCCGGTTCGGCCTGGCGATCTTTGTTGTAGGCGCGGGTGGCGCGGCTGCGGCTGAGGTGGAGGAAGCGCTGGGCGCGGGTGATCCCCACGTAGAGCAGACGCAGCCGTTCACTGATGGTTTCAATATGAGCGGAGTCGGTGGCGGAACGGCCGTTATACAGCCCCGCATCCCCTTGCATCAAATAACGCAGTTGGGCCGCTGCCTCGGCATTTGGGTCGCCGCCTAGAAAATCATGCACACCCAGGAACGGCGCTTCCAGGCTACCCGGTATCCAAAAACCATCCACGCCCACCAGATAGACGGCCTCCCATTCCAACCCTTTGGCGCTGTGCTGCGTGGTCAGGGTGATACGGCCGGGCGCCGGTTCATAGCCCAGGTCGGCGGGGGCGGTGATGGGCAGATGGCGGCGGCCTTGCGCTACCTCCGCCAACTGCGCCGCCAGTTCCGGCAGCCGCCATTCCGGGTGGGCGTCTCGCCAGCGGCGTAAGATGGCGGCGATCTGGTAAGCGATGGCTAAATCCACCTCGTGAACCTCGCCGCGAGCGAACAACTCGTCGCCCAGGGAGAGCGTCAGGTCGTCGATGGGCAGAGTGCGCAGGTCAAAGAGGCGCCGCACAAAGGCGGTAAAACGGCCGATAGCCCGGATGTCGTCTTCGTCGGCCACGCCGGCCGGCAGCGCCGCCTCCAGGTCTGCCCCGTCCGCAGGAAAGAGCAGCGCTTCCGGCTGGTAGACGCTGCGTAGGATGGTGTGCAGGCGGGGCAGCTCTTCAGCGGGGCAGGCGGCGGCGGGATGCTCCAGTTCATGCAGGGCGGCGTGGGCGGTGACCAACGCTTTGGTATTGAGCGGCTCCGCCAGCAGCGCTAAAACCGCATGGATGGCGGCGGCGATCTCCCGCTCCCGGCTGCCGCCACGCAGCAAATTGTCGTAATTGGCCCCCAGTTCATCCAGGTGATCGGCCAGCAGGTAGCCGGTCTGATTGGTGGGCACGAGGATGGCCAGGGTATGGTGGGGGTGGGCGGCGCTGTATTTGTGGGCCAGGCGGGCGATGGCCGGTAGTTCTTCATCTTCGCGATGTTTGTATACTTTGATGCGGATGGTGGCTTCGCTGTCGGGCGGATTGGGCTGGGCGTCGCCGGGTGGGGTGGGCAGGATGTGTTGGCGGCGGAAGGTGTGGCGGCGCACTTCTTCAACGGGGTGCTTGTCGATCACCCAGTCGAGCATGGTATTGGCCGCGCCGAGGATGAGCGGGGCGCTGCGGCCGCTGTTGGGCAGGGGCAGGGAAAGCACGTCGGGGCGGTCGCTGAAGGCGTTGAAGAAACGGGGATGGGCGGCGGTGAAGGTGCTGGTGATGGCCTGGTTGGGATCGCCCACGCGCACCCAGTTGCCCTGTGGCCCGGTGAGGCTGGTGAGCAGCGCTTCTTGCAAGGGTACGCTGTCTTGGGCTTCGTCTTCCAGGACGTAGGGCCAGCGCTGGCGCAGTTCGGCGGCGAAGTCGGGCCGGTTTTGCAGCAGATCGACGGCCTGCCAGATGAGATCGTCAAAGTCGAGCGCCCCCTGGCGGATGAGGGCTTGCTGGTAGCGGCCGTAGATGGCGGCCATCATGTGTAGCAGGGGAGACTCAAAGATTGAAGATTGAAGAGTATCGTCTGCGCTGCTTAACCTTGAATCCTGCGACAAACTCGGGACGCCACCTTTATTCTTTAATCTTTCTTGTATCATTTCTGGGGTGTACCGCTCATTCTTGGCGGTGCGGATGAAGGTGCGGGCGGTGCGTTCGGTGATGTCGCGCCAGCGGGCGCGCATTTGCGGGCTGTCGTCTTCCAGGAATTGCAACCATTGTGCGGGGTTATCTTCAATGGTACGGGTAACGGCCGTTGCCAGGGCGTCGTTGCTGCGGATTTCATCTAAGACATCAGGACCATCGTGGTCATCGCCAAAGCCGCCTGCGGCCAGGCGCACGATCTCCAGGGCCAGGCTGTGCAGGGTGCGCACGTCGAAGCCGACAGATTGCAAGTCCATCTCATCCAGCCGTTTGCGGATGCGGGCGCGGAAGGTATCGACGCTGGCGTTGAGGTAGGTGACGATGAGCACTTGTTGGCCAGCGTCGGCGTTGATGCGGCCGTTGGCGATGAGCTGGGCGGCCAGGAGCGAGAGGGTGAAGGTTTTACCGCTGCCTGGTACGGCGCTGATGGCTAAACGGCCGTTTTCATAGGTAAGTATTTCTGCTTGGGCGGGGCGTAAGTGGATGTCTGTCATAGGCAGATTAGAGATTTGAGATTAGAGATTGAGGGGGTATCGATCTTTAATCTTCGATTTCTGATATGAATATGTAAAAAACATGCGTTGGTTTCCGTTTGGCGCATGTTCGTATTATAATGCCGCTCGTTTGCTTACGCATCATGAAATTGGGCATGGTTCAAGTTAACTTTACCCTTTTTACAATGATGACAACGAGTTTGAGAAAATAACGAATTCGTTCCTTTCTCAAATTCGTTGTCATCTGGTACGTCAAATCTTGGTTGGGTTTAGAGGATTAAGAATAACTGCATGATTACAAAAGGTTGGGTAAAAGCAATCACTGTGTTGGCGGCAACGGCCGTTTTAGTCGGACAGGTGGTTTTAATCAGGTCTGTGGCGGCGGAACCGGTGAGGCAAACGGCCGTTGATCCCCGGTTTGGCGCCATTGAGTCGTTTTGGGCGGCCGATGAAGCGGAAGAGTTGGGCGTGGGTTGGGAGCGCATCCTGTTTTACTGGAACCAGATTCAGCCCACCGGCCCCGATGATTGGAATACGCTGCATGTGTTAGAAGAGTGGCTGGTGGAAGCCAATGAAAACGAGCGCACCGTCTTGGGCGTCTTGAAAAACACGCCGCAGTGGGCGGCCGAGGGTGAAGGTGGGGCGGCGGCCGTGCCCAAAGGGCTGTATTTACCGGTAAACGACCCGGATAATTTATGGGCGGAATATACGCGCAAAGCGGCCGAATATTACGCCCCGTTAGGGGTGCATAACTGGATTATTTGGAATGAGCCGGACATCGCCCCCGATGTATATGGGCATGAATTTGCCGGATCCATGCGAGATTATTACCAACTGCTCAAGGTGGCTTACAAATCGATCAAAGCCGTAGACCCTGAAGCCATCATCCACATGGGGGGCATGACCTATTGGCATGATCCCGGCTATTTACGCAAATTTTTCCAGGTGGCGCTGGCCGATCCGGATGCGGCAAAAAATAATTATTTTTTTGACGTGATTACGCTGCACATCTATTTTCGGCCGGAGAGTATCCCTCAAATTGTGGGCAATGCCTTTAACGCTCAGGCGGAGGCCGGCATTTTGCCGCGCAAGGAAGTGTGGGTAAACGAGACCAATGCCCGACCCAGCACGGATCCGGAATGGCCGGTGGAGGTGGTGCGCTTCCATATTGATCTGGAGCAGCAGGCGTGGTATATGGTGCAGGCGACGGCGCTCAGTTTTGCCAGCGGCGCTTCCCATGTGGGCGTTTATAAGCTGGTGGATGTGAATATTGCGCCAGGCGAGGAATCCTGGGGCTTGATCCGTCCCTATGATTTTAGCAAACGGCCCGCTTTTTATGCCTATCAAAATACGATCACCTATTTGAGCGGCTTTGAGTTTCCGGTGCGCCGCCAGCAATTTGATGATTATATGGTGGTGAATTTTAAACGGCCGGTTGGCATCACCCGGGTGTTGTGGGCGCGGGGTGAGACGCCGGTGACGGTGAAGATTCCGGCGGTGGGGGAAACGGCCGTTCTCGCCGACTATATGGGCAATGAAACCATGATTAAACCAGAAAACGGCTACTACATTCTGGATCTGGCAGGCACAATCTGTTATGAAGAATGTTTGATGGGTGGGCCGCCGCTGTTTTTGCTGGAGAATGGGGTGGATGTAGATCGTATTCCCGACGCGCCAGCCTCGATTGGTGTGCCTACCATAACGCCCACGCCCTCTGCCTCGCCCACGCCTTTGCCTACGGAAACGCCGACTGCTACGGCAACGGCCGTTCCCACTCAGACCCCGACCGCCACGAATACAGCGACCGACACCCCTGAGCCGACCGCTTCTTTCACGCCGTCCCCCACGCCTGTGGTGACGGCCGTGGCGCTGCTGGTGGATGATGGGGAAACGGCCGTTCCGCCCACTGCTGCCCCTGAACACGCCCAGAGCCAGGTGGGGAACAGCGCTTTTTGGTTGTGGGGTGCGGCCGGCCTGGTTGGTTTGCTGCTGGTGGGAGGCTGGTGGTGGAACGGCCGTCGCGCCTGACGGAATTCGTTCCTTTCTCAAATTCGTGGTACACACAAAAAAGAGGTGGCCGACAAAGCCACCTCTTTTGCATCCAGAAGTTCAACTTCTCAGAGAAGTTGAACTTCTAAACGTAATTCAGTTTTCTTATTTTTGTAGCCGCCAATGGTGGGTATGAGAACCCGAAGCCAGAGGGCCACCGCTGTTGTTGTAGCCATTATTGGCGTCCCGCCTGCCATCTGCATAGTTCGGCCGGGCTGTACCGCGGAAGGCATCGTCCCGGTATGTGAAGCTGTCGGTATTGATATTAAAATTGGCGTCAATCAAGGTTGGGCGTTGGGCGTGCCGCATACCTCAAATTCCCACAGGGAATAGCCCCACTGGGTGCCTCTACGGATACCTCTCATGCGCACATAACGGCCGTCGCCGTTTAAGCCGGTGAGATCGACTGTGCCGCCGCTGCCGTTGGTGATGCTTCTAATGGTTGTCCAGTCGTTGGAATCATCAGAGACCTGGACATCGTAATCACGACCATAAGCTCTTTCCCAATGTAGGACGACGCGGTTGACATTGTAGCGGCTGCCTAAATCGACGTAAATCCATTGATTGTCGTTAATCGGGTCACTGGCGTTCCTTTGCCAGCTAGACCAACGGGTGTTGGGATCGCCATCAATGGCGTTGGCCGGCCCTAAAGAGCCGTTTTCGTTGGAGGAGGAAATGGCCATTACCGGCGTCAAGCAGGATTGGCTGAAATTGGCCGTCACACTCCGGTCGCCGTTCATCGTCACCGTGGCCGGTGTGGTTGCGCCGGTGACATCGCCGCTCCAATTGGCAAAATTGTAGCCGTTGGCCGGCGCTGGCGACAGGGTGACGACCGTACCCGCATTATATTGTGTACTGTTGCAGTTGGGCGCGGGCGTTCTGTTGACTGTGCCGCCGCCGTTGGGGGAAACGGCCGTTGTCAAGGTAAAACACGCCTGGCTGAAATTGGCCGTCACTGCTTTGTCGCCATCCACCATCAGCGATACGGGAGAAGCGCTGCCGGTGGCGCTGCCGCTCCAATTGTTGAACTGGTAGCCAGTGCTGGGGATGGCGGCAAAGGTTATTGTCGTGCCGGCCATGTAGCGGTCGACGCCACAGTTGGGCGGCGGGGTTCTATTGACTGTACCGCTGTTGTTGGGGGCAACGGCCGTTGTCACCGTGTAACATACCTGGCTGAAATTGGCCGTCACACTCCTGTTCCCGTTCATGGTGATGGGGGCAGTCGGTATCGTGCCTGAGGCGTCGCCGCTCCAATTGCTGAATTGATAGCCGCTGCCGGCCGGAGCCGCAGACAGGGTGACAACTGTGCCGGCCGTATACTGGGTGCTGCCGCAGTTGGGCGGTGAAGAAGGGGTGATGGTCCCACTATTGGCGGGGGAAACGGCCGTTGTCAAGGTGTAACAAGTCTGGCTGAAATTAGCCGTCACATTCTTGTTCTCGTTCATCGTCACCAACACCGTGGCCGTGGTGCCGCCCACGTCACCGCTCCAGTTAGCAAACAGATAACCGCTGGCTGGAGAGTTAGACAGCAGCACCTGTGAGCCGTGAGTATAGCTGTTGCCCACGCAATCCGGCCCGGGATCGGGGTTGATAGTACCCCCGGCGGCAGGCACAGCCGCCGTTGTCAGGGTATAACAGCGCAGGCTGTAATTGGCTGTCACCCGCTTGTTGCTGTCCATGGTCACCGTGGCCGACAGATTTGTACCGGAAGCGTCATCGCTCCAATTATTGAATTGATAACCGACGCCGGGTAAGGTGGTAACAGTGACAACGGTGCCTTCCGTGTACTTATTGACGCCGCAGTTGGCTGCGGGCGAGGGGTTGATGGTACCGGCGTTAGTGGGGGCCACCACCATGGCCAGCTCGTAACAAAAACGGCTGAAGGTGGCCGTCACGCTCTTGTTCTCGTTCATGGTCAACATCACCACAGCATTGTTGCCCGAGGCTCCACCGCTCCAACTACCAAATTGGTAGCCGCTGGCAGGCAAGGCAGTCAGGGTGACTACCGTGTTGTTATTATATTTGTCGGTGTCGCAGTTAGGCGGCGGGGATTGCTCCCATGTGCCGCCACCGGCCGGACTGACGCTAATTGAAAGGGTGCGGCAAACAGTGGGATCGGGCGGCGGCGTCGGCGTCAGGGTGGGCGGCGGCGTGTAGGCCAGCAGCGCCGGCGGCGCCACCGGCGCCTGGCGCACGAAGCGCGAGAACACATCGCTGATTTGAGGGCGCAACAAAGAAATAATGCCGATGACAATGATGCCCGCTATCGTGAGAATGAGAGCATACTCGGTTAGCCCCTGGCCTCTTTCCGAATTCTTTTTACCTGAAGATGGCTCTTTTGTATTCATAAGAACATTTGCCTTTGCTGAAACGGTTCGTCAATAAGGTGGCGGTTTCTGAGAGTGAAATCGCGCCAGGTTAAACGCGAACGATGACTTTATACCAGTATAAACAGCTTCTACTTGAGGCGTACATACCCCATTTGTCCTGAACCTCGTTTACTTCACCAGATAAGGCGGCGCAGACAACCGTACCGACCAGCCATAGGTGTCGTGATTACCACCACGGTAGCGGGCGGTCAGACGGCCGCCAAAGAAGGGGGTACACACACTTTGGTCGCCGGGGTTGGCGGCGCAGGCGGCAGCGTCATAGGTGGGCACAGGTAGTTTGTAAGGGGGTATGACCCACCGGTTATTGCAGTTGCCAATGACGCAGCGGCCGCTGGTATTATAATCCGGAGTGCGATCCGGGTGGGTGCTGGGGTTGTTGCCAAAGACCAGGCTCCAATCCGCGATGGACAGGCTGTCATAGTAGAAGGTGATAGGCGGGCTGGCTCCGGAGTCACTGTCGAACAGCGTCACCAATATATCTTTGCCAGTATACTCCGGGGGCACGTAAATCAGAGGGATATCTACGAAATTGGGGTAGTTAGAGTTCATGGGCAGGTTGCCTATGCCAAAGACAGAGACGCCATCGGAGCTGTGAGAACTGGGGTTGTTGATGATCTGCACATTGCGGGTGTTGACGTCGCTGGAAATAGAGTCCACATAATCGGGCGGCCCGGCCCAGATTTCAAAACCATTTTCAGAAGCGCCGGAAACGGCCGTTACATCCAGATAAATATACATACGGCCATCTTGTGAGTCCTTCAGAATATTGGGTACGTCATTGCGTAAATCAATTTCAAAGCTGCCAAATTCGGCCGGCACCGGCGCCGGTTGATCATATATTTCTTGCCCGCCGGGGGAAACCCAACGCATGTCGGTCAGATGGTTGCCCGTATCCCGGGTACCACCCGCTGCGATATCGCCCACCTGCCCGGTGTAGCGCGAGAGTGGAATTTGCACAATGGAGCCATCATTATTTTGGGCAAAATAGGAGAGTTCATAGCGGGTTTGGGTATTGTTGCGCGGATTGTACGAATCTCCGCCACAACCGCCGCCGGAACCATTTCCCGTACGATTTTCATCAATCCGCACAAACCACCACAGATTGACTGAATCGAGAGGCAGCCCCAACGCATCCTCTCCGGTATCGATCAGGCAGGGATCAAAATTCCCAGCCGAACAAGATAAGTTTTCCACCGGGGGTCGCCCACTGTCGATCCAGGGATTGGTGTGGGCGACGGCCGCTCTAAAACTGTTGGTGCCGTTATTATTAAGCTGGTTGATAGAATCGGGGTCAAACAGTTCCACGCGCACCACATCATGCCGGTTCATGTAATCACCGGGGATCAAAATGCGATAGCCATAAGAATATAAGCCATTAAATTTAGCGCTTTGGTCAGCAGGGCTCCAACTTGGATTGAGGGGCGAATACGGGTCGCCCATGCTGCTGCAACTGTTGGGGCCAAAAACCGCCTGGTTCGAGGTGGACAGAGCGCCATCGACGCGCCGGCTGGCGTAGATATCGGTGATGGGGAAGTAGGCGGCCGTGGCCGAACTGGTCAGCTGAAACGTTTCTTGACCAATCAGCCTGAGGAAATAAAGATCCACGGGCCAGGTGGCGGTGACGGTATACTGCACCTCTCCCAGAATACTGATTTCAGCGCTTCGTTCAAAGGTGACTACGGCCGGATTGGTGGCGGTAGCCAGCGAGGAGTCTGCCGGCAGATTGCTGTTCAGGAACTGGGCTGTTTTTTCTTCCGCCAACTGCAAGTTGGCGGTTTCGATCACCTCTGTCACCGAGGCCAGGGCGGCGGCGTCTACCGCTTTATTTAGCTCCGCCGAGCGGGCAAATACCAGGCCAACGTCTACCGCCAGGCCCACAAAGCCCAGCAAGCCCACCATCAGCAGGGCCACAATGACCATGCTTTGGCCCCCTTCACCTTTACCATTTTTGCCTGTATTCTGATTGTTATTGCGTATCATAATTAACCTTATCGTGTAGCTTCCAGATTGGTTCAAATCTTACGTAACAGGGATCGATGCGTTAATTCCAAATCCCCAATCTCCACTTTACTCATTTCCGCAAGAGGTGTCCTTTCTGACAAACTCTAACAGTATCCAATTGTTGCTGGTGCTGTAGCCGCGAATACGAAAGACGGCAAATTCCCGAACAGTGTAATAGGGGGTACCGTCGGACAGGGGGGGGTAGCCCAAAGCAAAACTGTCCGACATGGGCAGGCGTATGGCGCGGTTGTTGTTGATATGATTATTTAGCTGGGCGGTGACGCCGCTGATGGAGCCGCCCAGGTTTGCCGTTACGCGATCATTGATATGCAGCGCTCTGTCATCCATGTCGCCGGCTTCGGCAAAGCCCCAAAAACCAGGCAGCGCCGGGTTGATGAGGGTGCAGCCCTGGGTCCTACAGTCGCCGTATTCAAAGGAATTCCCCGGCCAGGCCAGGCTGGCGGCCAAATTACCATTGGTTTGCTCCAATTTTTGATTCCAGCGCAGCCAGGCAGCTTCAGCATATTCAAAGGAAAAACGGTGGATGTCGCCATCTGTGGCCTGGGCAATGGGTACGCCCGGATTGTGGTAAGAGAAGCTAAAGTAGCTGGGAGGCGTGGCGGGATAGGTCATTTGTGTTTTGAAGGAATCGTATTCTGCCTGCTCCACGGAGCGACTGCCGTTTGACACGCCAAAGGGAAAGACTACGGTGCAGCCTTCGGTGGTATCCACCACAGACAAAGCGGCGGTGCGCATGACGCCCAAGCCTTCTACAGATGAAAAGCCCTGGTAAGCCGGCACGGCATTGAGGCCCAATATCGATTGAATGTCATGGATGATGAAGACGCCCACAATATCCAGATCGGCGGCGATGATATTATTTTGGTTGCCCTGCTCATCCTTTTGCAGCTGCCCAATAAGGATGGTGGAGATGCAATCTGAAACACAATCCTCCGCGATTCGAGAGGATACTTGGGTGAAGCTGTTGGTTTGGCTGATGCCGTAGATATGGTTGACGACCCAATCGCCATTGGCAAAGCCGTCGCCACTGTCGTTGGTATGGGCTTCGATGGTCCAGATATCCCACAGCCCTTCGCTCAGGTCCAGCGTTTGGGTGACGGAGTTCAGGACGACGATGTAAGTGTCGTCGCCGCCATTGGAGGCGTGGCGGGCGGCGGCGCGGGCGGCCGTTTCTACCCGATTTTTGGTGATGAGGATGTTGGACACTTCCACCATGCTGGCCAGGATCATGAGCAGGATGGGCATGATGAGGGCGACTTCTACCAGGCTTTGGCCCCGGCTTGATTTTTTTGAAGTGTTCTTTGCAATAAACATAGGTTTCACCGCTAAGGCTCTCAGGAGCAACTATAAGTTAAGGTGTTTGGATAAGTTCAATGACATCGCCAGACGTGGCGTCCAGGCGCACGGTGAGGGAGTTGTCATTTTGAGGGGAAAAGAGACCGACGAGCCATTCTAAACGGCCGTTGCCATTGTCTGTGGTCATCGTCATCACCATCGCTGTCACTCCTTCACGGGCGGCAAACTCACGGCCGCCTTGTTCCATTAAAATACGCACTGCTTCGGCGCTATCTATCTTCCAGCCGCCGACGATATCCAGCGGGTTCAGCGCCACCTCATTCTGTCCGGCCACGATGGCATTGGGCACATTGTCGGCCACACTGGTGGAGGCAATGGTGCGGGCGGCCGGCGAGTAGAAGGTAAAATCCCAGGCGGACGCGCCGCTGTTGAGCGCTTCTATATCGTTGCTTTGCAGCCAGGTGGCGGAAGCCCGGTATAAAACGGCGTCAGGCTGCCAGGTTTGTGCTTTTTCTTTAGCAACAATGGCGGCGACCATGGCCGTTTGGCCTTCATAGACAGGGGTGGGTGCGATAACGGCCGTTTGCGCCGTCAGTCCTGGGGCTGCATTCGGCCGTATCCACAAAGAGATAGCCAATCCGGCCACCACAATCAGCAGCATCACCAACACGCCCCCTAAAATCCACTCAACTTTTGTCATAATCAACCATTTCTGTAACGATAGAATCAAGGCGAGAGTTGAGCCTGTCGAAACCGGGTTCCACCTTCGACAAGCTCAGGCTACACTCTATAGACGCCTATTTTTTCAAGATAGCCGGTAGAAAAACGAAATTATCACATTTAATTTCGCTTTTCGTCACATACACCTGATGATTAAATTTACCGCCGATACTCACAATCCGGTTATACGCCAAAAGAATGGTATTACCTTTAATGGTAATACTCGGTTCAATGGCTCGATAAGGATCGGTATAATCCGGATCTATCACCTGGTCAATCGCCGCGCCGCTCCAGCCAGAGCAAGAGCCGACCCCCAGAATATTTTCGTTAGCATTTAAATTTTCAGCGCCATGAAAATAAATAAATGTAGAATTCCGGGCGCTCCAATAAGCCATATCTGCCACCAGATCAAAGGGATCGCTGCCATTCACGCTGACATAACTGATAACAGAAGCAAAACGATCTTTGTTGAAGCCGCTGCAAGGCAGCGTACAAGAAGCAAAATAGATATTTTGCTGCTCCAACGCCCGTAAATTGGTATAAGCAATTTGTACTTTATTATTGGAAATGCTAATCAACGGCAGCGTCGCTTGCGTGATCCCTTCTGGAGATAATTTAATGTAATTCCAGTTGGGGTCTGGTACAAAATTGCCACCGGAGATAGCGCCCACGCTGTAGCGAATTTCCGTTTTCAACTGGTCGACAGCTTCTTCCCACACAATGTGCAGTTTGCCATCCGGCGCCACGGCAATGGCCGGTTCACGGGAGGGAGCGAGCGTATTATTGATGCGCACCGGGCTGCTCCACGGGCCACCTTGTGGTCTGGCAGCATAATAGATATTAGTTCGATACTGACCGGCGGCCGTCATGTCTTGGAACGTCCAGACCAGGTGTACCGTATTGTCGCTGCTCACCGTCGCATTGGGATCCATCAGTAACCCGTCATTAATGGGAACCGTTTTAATGCTGGTCGGACTGGTCCAGGCATTGCCCAGCGGTTTCCGGGAAAAAACGAGGGTGCTGGCGATGCCGGGAGAGTTTTCCACCCAGAAGGCAAAGCCGGCGTCTTGATAGTCTAAAAGTCCCACCGCCTGATCAGAAGAGCCAACGGCCGTGACCGCCACAGATTGTCCGGCAGACCAGGAAGCGCCGCCGTCGCTAGAAAGCGCATAATAAGGGTCTTTATTCCCGCCGATGCTGTTCCATTGATCATATATCAACAAAGCGCGATTACTTACCGGCGAAAAACGAATCACCGGTTTGCGGGCGCCATATTCTGAATTAGAAATCTGCGTATGGCCATTCCACTCGTTTGTAACCTCAACCACATCATCCGGGTTGGCATGAGTGGGTTGAAACATAAGCATAATCGTCAGCGTCACACTTAGCAGCGCTAAAATGCTTAAAGTTGATTTTACGGAACTATCTTTTAACACCATTTTTCTCCTAGATTACGTAGGATATGTCGTCTTTTTTTGAGCATAGTTGATAAGCCGATACTCTGGTAGAAACCTGTCAAGTCTGAATGGTTGCAGCGCCTTAATTGCTGGCAGAACAGGCTGTCTGCGAAGGTACTAAAAAGATGAAAGCAAAACTGTTAGGTGGGTATATCACCGGGTTGCTGTTTTCATAGAAGGCCGCTCCTTCCAGGTCGAAGCAGGCTACCACCTTATACCCGCCCGTGTTCATAGAGATATTATTAAAGGAAAAATTACCAAAACCATCCGTTTGTACATAAGAAACTGTATTGGCCGTGTCATTATTTATCAAATAGACGCGCGCCCGATTTTGCGGGGGGTAATTGCTGCTGGGGAAACGCACCCGGCCGCTAATCGTATTAAACCCATCTGGCGTGGCTGTCGGTTCGGGCGTATCGGCCGGGATCACCGTCACATCTGCCAGGTACGCGATATTGTTCGTTTCATCACTTTCACTGACAGTCCGCAAAGAATCTACCATGCTGTAAACCTGGCGTAATGAAGCGCCGCCAGTAAAGCCGATTTCTGAGGTAATGGTAATCACTTTACTGCCGCCACCCGGGATAGAGCCAATGGCGGAATAAGCGGGATTGGGCGGAATGGGGATGTATTCCGGGTAAACAGTGGGCGGATCAATAAAGATGTCCACAAAGAACTGGGAATTGACGTCTACCTGCCCCACATTGGTAATAGGAACCCGGAACTGAACCGGCCGGTATTCCACAATGGGCGGGGTACTAATCAATACCGGCTGGCCGATAGTCAAGTCGGCCGGGATGGGGGTATTGGTGGCTGTCGCTAAAATGGGCGTAGGCGTAATATTGGGGCAGGGCACAATAAAGGAATGGGTATCCTGAGCGCCGCTGCTGCCCACTACCACAATCTGATACGTCTGGCCGTTTACCACCGGTTGCAGCCAACTTTCGCTAAAAGCGCCTTCATGTTCAAAGGGGAGGATGGTTTGTCTCAAATTACTATTGATAAAAATAGAAATCGTATCATTTGGGGGCCAGTTAGCGCCGGTCACGAAGATTTCTGCATTCGGGGCCACGGCGCAGGTACGGGGCAGCACCGAAATAAAGGGGCCTGTCGGTGTATTGGTGGGGGTGGGGGTGCCGGTTTCCGTTGGCCCCACGGTGGCAGTGGCGGTTTGGGTGGGGGTGGGAGTGGGGGTATCTGCTTCCCCTTGCACGATGATGTCCGCAGAGCTGCCATCAGGATGTACTACGCGGATGGTGTGGCCGATATTGGCGCTTGTGAAGGTGAGGGTGGTATTGCCGATGCCAGGGCAAGCGTGTACGCCACCGGTTTCTTCCATCATGGTGGTAATGCCGATGGGGGAGGCCAACCCTGGGTCTAAATTGAGATTGTAAAATAGCACCTGGTAGTTGCCCCCGGCTGGATTATCGTAAAGGCCGGTGACGCTGGCCAGGCCCACATCCACCACCAGGCTGGAGGTCCATCTAATGGGGCAAGGAGGTATTGTAGGGGGTGCGGGAAGTGTAGGCGTAAGCGTGGCGGTGGCCGTTGGCCCGGGCGTCTGGGTGGGCGTGAATGAAGGGGTGACGCCGGCGGTTGGGATGGCCGGAATGGGGGGCGGAGCGCCAGCGCTCTCGCCCGTGCCGCCTAACTGCCCAAACGGCTCATTATAAAGAGTGGTTTGCCCGAAGACGGGAATAGAAGGCAAGATAGGGCTAAAAAAAGGCGTGATAATGGGTACTCGATACAAGACGCGCACAATGACCGGTTTATTGGGTGAGCCAGCAAAGGGGGCCGGGCCATAGGGAGCGGGTAAGTTTGTGCCTTTTAGCTGCCCAATCTGATCCACGCCATAGATTTCAATCGAATAAAACTCGGTGTCTTCAAAGACGCTGTTTATATTCTCGTTCAAGGGTAAGCCGGTGAGGGTGCGGTGTGCTTCGTTAATGACAGAAGCCGGCCGGTACGTATCGAAACTGGCGCATAAATCAGCATACTTGGGGATGTCTTGGGTGGCGCAATCAATCTCGTAATTGCCCGTAACGGCGTAACGCGCCCCGGCGCGAGCCGCATTTTGCACCGTCCCCCAGGCCCAAAGAATGCGGGCCGCTTCAATTATCAGAAAGATGAGCATCAGTAAACCAACCGCAATGATGGCAAATTCGACTAATGCCTGACCGGTGGAGCGGGGATGTCTCTTGAATATTTTCATAATTGTTTCATCTCAATTTGTGGGCGATGTGGGCTGTGGCTGTCCTTCTCTTCTATTGTAATGAATCGCTGGCAATTTCCAATGCTTTGATATGAGTAATTTTTCCTATTCTCTCTATCCATGATAGATTACGAGTATGATAAGCATATGGCAGATCGGTTCAATTTCTATAAATTGAACCAATCTTGAAGCGTATTTTTGATTGTTCACGGTTCAGCATAACAGAGGGTTGTCTATTAAGCGTTGATTTGGCGTTGATCGAGCGTTTTTCTTGGCGCAAAAACAGGATGTAACCCATGACAAAAGTACTAGACATGGCTTTGATGGGGCCATTGCAGATCAATTTGCAGGGAGAACCGGCGCCTTTTGTGTCCACGAAAGCGCAGGCGCTGCTTTGTTTTTTGGCGGTTTCAGAACGGGTTTATACGCGGCAGGCGTTGGCCGGTTTGTTGTGGGGAGATTTGCCAGAAGCGGACGCCCGGCGGAATTTGCGTGGCGTGGTCATGAAACTGCGCCAGCATGTGGGCGATTACCTGGTGGTGACGCCGCAGTCGATTGCTTTTGCCAAAGAGAGTGCGCACCGGCTGGATGTGGCGACCTTTCGCGCTTTGGCGCAGCAGCGGGATTTGGCTTCTTTGGCGGAAGCGGCCGTTTTGTATCGCGGTGATTTTTTAGAGGATTTGCAAGTACGGCAGGCCGTTGATTTTGAAGCCTGGGTGGGGCAGCAGCGGGAAGCGCTGCGCCGCCAGGCTGTTCTGGTTTATACCGCTTTAGCGGAAGGGTATGGGGCGCTGGCGCAGTTTGAACAGGGAGCGGCGTTTGCCCGGCGGCTGCTGGCGCTAGAACCGGCGCATGAGAAGGGCCACCGCTTGTTGATGCGGCAGTTAGCCAGCCAGGGGCAGCGCAGTGCGGCGCTGGCGCAATATGAGGTGTGTGTGGCGGAGTTAGCGGAAATGGGGGTGACGCCCACAGAAGAAACGGCCGTTCTCCGTGACCAGATCCGCCGCAATGCCCTCAGCCAAAAAACCCACGCCGCGCCGCCATCCTTGCCTGAAGCCGCGCTGCCCCCTTTCTTAGCCGGCCCGCCCATCACCCATCCCGCCGGTTTCTTTGGCCGGGAGCGGGAGATCAAGCGCCTCATGAACCTGCTGCGTTACCTGCCCATGCAAAACGGGGCCATCATCGGCCCACGACGCAGCGGCAAAACCTCCCTGCTGCATTATCTGAAACATGCGCCGCCGCCCGCGGCAGCGCTGCGCTGGATTTTTGTCGATTTTCAAGACGCCCGTCTGGGGACATTAGCCCATCTACTGCCCTATCTCTTGAGCCATATGCAGTTGCCTATACCCGAGCCGTGCGACCTGGAAACCTTTATGGATGTGGTGTGCGAGGGCCTGGAGACGCCCACCGTCATCTTGCTGGACGAGATCGGCGTGGCCTTGCAGCGCTACCCGCAGTTAGACGATACCTTTTGGGAAAGTCTGCGCTCCCTGGCCACCAATCAGGTGGGCGGCCGGCTGGCCTTCATCCTGGCTGGAGCCGAAACGCCCGGCCAACTGGCGGCGCAGAGCGGGCTGGGTTCGCCCTTCTTCAACATATTTGGTTACGTGGCCGCTTTAGGTCCGCTCACCGAGCCGGAAGCGCGGGCGTTGATAGCGCAATCGCCCCGGCCGTTTGCGCAGGAAGATGTGGCCTGGATTCTGGCAGAAAGCGGCCGTTGGCCGATTTTGCTGCAAATCTTATGCCGGGAACGGCTGCTGACCTTAGAAGAGGAGCAGCCCGACCCGGATTGGCGCTCAGAGGCGCTGCGGCAGTGCCGCCCCTTCTTGTATTTGAAAAATGGTAACGACTGAATCCTGCGGTTGCCTGAGCCTGTCGAAGGCCGCCAGGCTTCGCCCGGCTCAGCCAACTGGCTCAGCTGTTACGAAAAAAGGCGACTAAATTTTGCAATCTCCCCTCTCTGAAAATGCGTTTGGCGCGCCAAAATTGCCGGGCAACATCCTGGTGGGCAGTTGGCAAATGCTGTTTTGGCTCTTTTTTCACCCATCTGCCTGGCAAAATGTGGTCAGGCGGATGGACGCTGCCCTGCCGCCTGATTTCTGCCTGGCAGGGCTGAACCGCTCCTCGCTGCGGCGGCTCCAGTTTTGGCGGCTGCTGGCGATGCTCTATCTGGCGTGGCCGGTTTTGGGGGCATTGTTGATCGCATCGGGTTTGTGGCTGCTCAAAGCGCCCTGGACGAATATGGCCTTGGGCGTCATTATGGGCACGGCCGTGGCTCTGGTGGTGAGCCTGGCTACGGCCGTTTCTGGGAGCTTGATCGTGGCTACGGCCGCCGGTTTAGCCGTCAGCGTGGTGGCCGGTATTGCTGCTGGTTTGATCTTGGGGGAGCAGATGCCATTTCTGACAACGGCCGTTACCCTCTCCTTTAATCTCGTCCTCAGCACCGTCATTGGCCTGGCTGGCGGGTTGGGCGGCGGGCTGGCTTACGGCGCCACCCTGGGCGTCACCGGCGGCGACGACAGCCTGCGCCCTTCCTATTCCCTCATGCGCCAGGCGACAGGCATTGTCATTGGTATCTTGGTTGGCATTGGCGGTGGGGCGACCATGGGGCTGGTGGCCGATTCCTGGTTGGCGGGGCTGGCCTTGGGGCTGCCCTTCGCCGCCGCCCTGGCCTGGCGCACCCAGAGTTGGCGGCGTGGGCTGGCGTTCGGCTGTGCCCTGGCTGTTTTGATGCTGTTGGCCTGGTGGCTGGCTGTGTCGCCCTGGGGGGAAACGGCCGTGAGCAGCCTGCTCAACGGCGTCCGTTTTGGCGCCATCATCACCGCCCTTTTTGCTTTGCCCTACATCATCGCCGAGCGTATTTCTGGGCCGTCTGCGGGGGCGTTGGCCGGCATGTTGGGCAGCAGCAGCGGCCTCTTTTTGTTGACAACGGCCGATCAGCCGCTTGGCTCCGTTTTGTTATTTGCCTTTGTCGGCATCTTTTTAGGCTTGACGTTGGCCTGGTGGCGGCCCATCCTCTTTTATCCGCTGACGGCCGTCTGGAATTTTGTGCTGCTGCGCCTGGATGAACGTCGCTTGCCGGGGGGGCGCCCGACGCTCATCCGCTGGCACTCCGTTTTTTGGGATGAGCTGCAACGGCTGCATCTGGTGGGGCTGGACAATCATATTGTGCTGCTTTACCGCTATGACGAGGCGAGGGGAACGGCCGTTATGGACAGCATCAGCGGCGGACGGCAGCGGTGGGCAGCGCAGGCGGCCCAGATTGAAATCGACGCCGGCCGCCTGGAGCAATGTCAGGATGTGGCTTGCCTGGCGGCCGTTCACCAATATCTGGGCGCGGGCGAACTGGCGGGACCGGCCAGCGCCCTGTTACGCAGCTTCAGCCGCCTCAGCCAGGATGTGGACGCCGCCCAACGGCAGGAGAGCGCCTACAACCAGCGGCTGGCCTTCCACGCCGTCGAAGATCGGTTGGACAATTTGCTGCGAGAGCTGACGCGCAGCAACGAGCATTACGCCGAGCGCTTCCGCCCCATCGCCGCCGCCTGGCGCCAAATCATCGCCGACCAGGCGCAGCAGCTGGCCGCGGAAGCGGAACTGCGCCAGGAAATCGACAGCCCCTATATCATTGGTGTGCCGTTGACGGAGCGGCAGGAGATTTTCATCGGCCGGGCGGAAATCAGCGCCCGTATTGAGCAGTTGTTGCTGGATCGCCGCCGCCCGCCGCTGCTGCTTTACGGGCAGCGGCGCGTGGGCAAAACGTCGCTGCTCAACAATTTAGGGCGGCTGCTGCCCAGCACCATTATTCCGCTGTTTGTGGATTTGCAAGGGCCGGCCTCCCGCAGCAAAAACGAAGCCGGTTTTCTTTACAATCTGGCCCGCAGTATGCAGCGCGCCGCCGCCCAGCGTGAAATCAGCCTGCCTCCTCTGACCCGAGATGAGCTGGCGGTTGATCCTTTTTCACAGTTTGATGAATGGCTGGATGAGGTGGAAGCGGCGCTGGCGGATAATCTGGCGCTGCTGATGTTGGATGAGTTTGAGGTGCTGGCGCAGGCGTTGGAAAACGGCCGTTTTGATGAAACCACCGTCTTGGGCATGTTCCGCCACCTGATTCAGCACCGCCCCCGCTTCAAGGTGCTGCTTTCCGGCTCCCATACCCTGGACGAGTTCCAGCGCTGGTCGAGTTATCTGATCAATGTGCAGGTGGTGCATATCGGCTGCCTCAGCCCGGCGGAAACGCGGCAGTTGGTGACGCAGCCGGTGGGCGATTTTTCACTGCGCTACCAACCGGCGGCGGTAGAACGGGTGCTGGCGCTGACCAACGGCCATCCCTTTTTGGTGCAGTTGTTGTGCGCCGAAATTGTGGCCCTTAAAAATGAGCAGCTCCCGGCCCAGCGGCGATTGGCGGAGGCGGCGGATGTGGAAACGGCCGTTCCTGAAGCGTTGCAGCACGGTAGTTTCTTCTTTGCCGACATTGAGCATAACCAGGTGGACGCCGTGGGCGTTGAGATTTTGCGCCTCATGTCTGGCTACGACGAAGCGGAGACCGTGCCGCGTGAAGTGTTGGTGGCTTTTGTGCCCAGTCTGATGGCGCTGGAAGAAGCGTTGATCACCCTGCAAAATCGGGAACTGATTCAAGCGACGGCCGGCGGCTACCGTTTCCAGGTGGATTTGGTGCGGCGCTGGTTTGCAGAACGGCCGTGAGGAGAGTGGACGGAAGTTTTGTTGATAATTTGGGCGCAAATTGACAATTGCCGTTTAACCATTGACAATTGGAAGCGAATCCAAACATTGTAAAAGGAAGAAAAAATGAACGATTTACACCCCGCATTCGATTGGCAGGAAGCAGCGCGGCTGGCGCTGGCTTCCCGTTTCCTGGACGAATTGGAAGAAGAGAAGCTATCCCCTGCCGGTCTCGTCACTTACCAGTTTTCGGCGCGTGGACATGAGCTGGGCCAACTGCTCCTCAGCCAGTTGTTGACTCGCCCCCTCGACGCCGCCAGCGTCTACTACCGCTCACGGCCGTTTCTCCTCGGCTCCGGTCTCACGTTAGGTGAGGCGCTCACCGCCGACATGGCCCGCAGCGGCTCCATCAGCGATGGCCGGGATGTAGGCGTGGTGTTCAACCTGCCCCGCCGTGAACGCGCTCTGGTGCTGCCTATGGCCGCCGATGTCGGCTCGCAATTCACCCCGGCGGCCGGCTGGGCGCAGGCCATCCAATACCGGCAGGAGGCGCTGGGCGAAGAGGTGGACCAAAGCATCGCCGTCGTTTTTGCCGGAGATGGGGCGGTGGCGGCCAATGGCTTCTGGTCTGCCCTGACGATGGCCACGACCTTGAGCCTGCCCCTGCTCTTTGTGATCGAAAACAACGATTACGCCATCTCCGTCAAGGGCAGCAAGCAGACGCCCGGCCAGAACATCGCCCATAATCTGGCTTCGTTTCAAAACTTACAGATTTGGGATGGCAGCGGGGTGGTTCCAGCGGAAACGGCCGTTCTCATCCATGAGTCTGTGCAGTTTGTGCGCCAGCAGCGTAAACCGGCGCTGCTCCACCTGCATGTACCCCGTCTCTCCGGCCATTCCAGCGTAGACAACCAGGCGTATAAAAGCGAAGCGGAGCGGGCCGCTGAATGGCAGCGCGACCCCATCCCCGCCCTCAAACGTTACCTGACGCCGGCGCTCATGAGCGCTGATGAATGGCAGACAGTAGAGGCAGAAACACGGCAGGCGTTGGCTGAGGCGCAGCAAATGGCGGAAGCCACGCCGCCGGCGGAACCGGCCAGCGTCACCCGCTTTGTCCTTTCAGAGCCGGGCTATCCGCAGCAGGTGGGTGGGCTGGCAGCGGCGGGCATCACGTTGCCCGGGGGCACAGAAAGCGCCGACGCCGCGGATCCCCGGCGCATCAACCTCATCGAAGCGATCCGACGCACCCTGGATGTGGAACTGGCGCTCAATCTGCGCTGCCTCGTTTTTGGCGAGGATGTGGGCTTGAAGGGGGGCGTTCATGCCGCCACCCTCGGGCTGCAAAGCAAATACGGCGAAGCGCGGGTGTTTGATACCAGCCTGTCCGAGGAAGGCATTGTGGGGCGGGCGGTGGGCATGGCGTTGGCCGGTCTGGTTCCCGTGCCGGAAATCCAGTTCCGCAAATACGCCGACCCTGCCACTGAGCAGCTCAATAACTGTGGCACGATTCGCTGGCGCAGCGCCAACAAGTTTGCCGCGCCGTTGGTGGTGCGCATTCCCGGCGGCTACCGCAAAATCGGCGATCCGTGGCACAGCGTCACCAGCGAAGTGACGTTTGCCCACCAACCGGGCTGGCTCTTCGCCGTCCCGTCAAACGCCGAAGATTGTGTGGGCTTGCTGCGCACAGCCCTGCGTGGTAACGATCCCGTTATCTTTTTTGAGCATCGTTATTTGCTGGATGCGGCCTGGGCGCGACGGCCGTATCCGGGCGATGCGTTTATGCTGCCTTTTGGCAAAGCGAAACGGGTGCACGCCGGGGACGAATTGACGGTGATCACCTGGGGGGCGATGGTGGAGCGCTGCGAGGAAGCGGCGCAGGCGGCCGATGGCGACATCGAAATCATTGATTTACGCACCCTGGTTCCCTGGGACGAGGCGATGGTGTTGGCGTCGGTGCGTAAGACGGGGAAGGTGTTGATTGTACACGAGGATATCGGCCTGGCCGGGTTTGGCGCGGAAATCGCGGCCACGCTGGCGCAAAAGGCGTTGATGGACCTGGACGCGCCCATCGAGCGAGTGACGGCTCCGTCTTGCCCGGTTCCGTTTAACACCGGTTTGATGACGGCCGTTGTCCCCACCGTCGCCCGCATCCAGGCCAAAATGAAGGAGTTGTTGGCTTTTTAAAAATTATTACAAAGAAACGAAGATACCAAGATACAAAGAAAAACCCTTTGTTCCTTTGTATCTTGGTATCTTGGTATTAAATGCCGAACAAGTCGTACACGGCGCGGGCGATTTGGCCGATGACCAGCACACCGGCGGCGTCGGCGTTCCACAGTTCGGGGGCAGGGTCGCCTTCCGTTCACGGTGTATCGCCTATGGCATACAAGACGCCGTTGTCCGCGCCCACGTAGAGGACGCCATCATACAGCGCCGGCGAGGAGACGCCGCCGCCGGCTGTGAAGAGCCATTCTTGCCGACCGCGCACCGCGTCCAGGGCGTATAAGTTCTTATCCCAACTGCCCACATAGAGGTGGCCGTCGGCGATGGCTGGAGCGGAGAAGATGGAGCCGGTGGTCGGGAATTCCCAACGGGCGCTGCCAGAGTTTTGCTCCACGGCCGTTACCAATCCCTCTAAATCCGCCACATACACCAGATCACGCCACAGCGCTGGAGAGGTGTAACTTTCCGTTTTCAACTGATAGCGCCAACGGATGTTTTGTGTTTGCAGGTCGATGGCGTACAGAGCGCCCACCAGGTTTTTGTCGCTGAGGATGACGTAAATGACGCCTTCGCCAATGACCGGCCCGGTGGTGACGGAACCTTCGCCAATTTGCATTTGCCAGGCCGGTTCCCCATTGATCGCTTGAACGGCCGTTAACTGCCCGGCTGAGTCGGCAAAAATAAGCAGCCCCTCGGCCACCGCCATTTCAAACAAAACAGACGATCCTGCTTCCACATGCCACGCTTCCTGGCCGTTGTTGGCGTTGATGGCGTACACCTTGCCATCTTCACTGCCCGTATACACCTGGCCGTTGGCGATCACGGGCGAGGCTAAAATGCTGCCTTGCGTGGCAAACTGCCAATGTTCCTGGCCGGTCTGGCGGTTGATGGCATACAGGTTGCCGTTCATGCCGCCCACGTAGACATAATCGCCGGATACGGCCGGGGAGGAGATGACGGCGTCGCCAAGGGGAAAGCGCCAGAGTTCGGCGCCGGTGGCGGCATTGGCGGCGTACAGGTTGCCATCATAACTGCCAAAATAGACGGTGTTATCCACCACAACCGGGGCGGTAAACACCCACTCGCCCGCCTGAAACTGCCAGCTGGCTCCGCTCGGGTTTTTCACGGCGGCGGAGGGGTACACGCCATCCCGCTGCAAATTGGCGCTGAAAAACGCTTCTGGGCCGGCGTTTGCCGGCGCGCCGCTGCGGTTCCAACCACAGGCGGTTATGTTTAAGAGGAGAAGGGTAACGGCCGTTACCCACAACATTTTTTTCATATTGTCTTCCTATGTTTCGTAAATTGTCGCCAAACGAGGGGGATTATACCTGATAGCGGGCAAACAAAAACCAGGATTAAGGCGGCCGTGCAGCTAAAATCATAGCTTTTGAGTTACCCTTGTCGGACTGGCTGGTTTTACCTGAGCGTCGATCTGAACAGCGGGCAGCGTAAAAAAGAAGAGACTCCCTGCCCCAAGTTCGCTCTCTACGCCGACCTGGCCGTTCAACCGTTCTATGATGCGATGGACCACTGAAAGCCCCAGGCCATGCCCTTGCACCCGCTTCTGTCCCAGCCGTTCAAATTCCTGAAAAAGACGTTTTTGGGCTGCTGGCTCCAGACCACGTCCATTATCTTTGACCCAAAAACGGACCATGCCTGCTGTTTCTGATGTGTTAAAACCGACCGTTATCTGCGGCGGTTTACCGCCATACTTAAGCGCATTGCTGATGTAATTAGCCCATACTTCTTCAATCCAGGGGCCATATCCCAGCGCTAACGGACACTGTTTTGGCAGGCTGATTTCTGCCTGTGTCTGTTTTATTGTTGCCTCAAACCTCTCCAGAACCGCCTGGATGAGATCTGGCATGTTAATAGGCTCAATGGGGATGTGGTCTTGCCCAATGACTGTGGCTAAAAGCAGCAGTTCGTCCACAATTTGCAACATCCGCCGGCCGTTTTTCTGCATACGTTCCAGATAGATCGCCTGGTTTTCGTGTGTAAATGGGTGCATTTCTGCAAGCAGTTCGCCGTAACTAATCGTCAGCGCCAGTGGATTTTTAAGATCATGAGCCACGGTATGCGCGTAAGCATCTAATTCGTGGATCAACTCCTCCCGCTCTAATTCTGCCATTTTGCGCTCAGACGTATCATGCCAAGTGATGAGTCGGCCAGTTAGGCGCTGCCTGTCATCCTGTAGGGGGATGATTTGCACTTCATAGTAGCGGGATGATTGGGCGCCCAGTTGTACTTCTTCTCGACCAGAGGGCATTTGGCGCAGACGCGCCAGTTCCTCAGGCCAATAGGTAAGCAGACTGTCAAGCGGTTGACCGATCATGGCTTCCTGCTGCTGCCCAAACAGAGCCGCCGCCGACGGGTTGATATCCACGATGCGGTCAGCGGTATCCAACACCAGAACGCCGTCTGTCATGGTTTCGATGAGGCGGTCGCGGGCTACTGGAACCAGGTCTAGAAAATGGATGCGGAACAGGCCGATGGTAAAAATGATGCCGGTGAGGACAAAGAAAAAGGGGGTCAGATCCAGGCCAGGCGGTCGAATGCCAGCCAGGCCAAACATGTTGCTCAACCAGGGTAAAGAGGCGCCCAATAAGATGACGCCGACTTGCCATCGGTACGGCGGGCGGACTTGCAAAAACATCTGGAACAACAGGAGGAAGCCGATCAGAATTAGCAGGTAGGCGTAGCCAATGTTCAGCCAGAAGACGGGGCCGCCTTCTAGAAACATAGTGGCGTTTGGCGGACGTTTACCGCCAAAAAAGAGATCGTGCGCTTCATCGCTCCACAGAAACAGCAAAACAAGCACCGGTTGTACCACCAGTACAATTCGCACCGGTTTGATCAACCATTGTTCGTGGTGAGTGAAGATGAGGCTAAAGAGGAAAAAGGCGGCCGGGACAAGAACGGCGCCGATGTAGGTCAGGTTAAGCCAAAACCAGCGCTGTGATGGGGATGTTACCAGCCAATGGATGGCGTAGAAAAGCGACCATAGCGCCATAGCCAGCATAAATATAAAGACGGGAAAAGCGCCCTGCCTGTCTCGTCGCCGCCAAACAAATATACAGACGACAATACAGGAGATGAAGGAGAGGATGAGGAGCAGGGCGTAAAAATTATCTGGTTGACGCATTGTTTTTTGTGTTGGTGATTATAAAGGTTAGAGGGTAAGGGAGGCAAAACGGCCGTTTTGCCTCCCACCAAACCGCATTTAGAAAACTTCCCGATTTTCAAGCCACCGTTGCAGTGATTTTTGACTCTCGATAGTACGGCCGTCAGCTAAATCAACCGTTAAGGTATCTTCTGTCACTGATACGGTTGTTACTTTTGTTTTTTGTAACTCAATGAGTAAAGAATTCATACCAAGATTCCAAAATTTCTTCTTGATGATCCTCGATCTTTCACCTTGTATTGTTTTTTAATGAGGCGAAAGCATTATACATGAAAAACAGGCCAGTCGTCGCATGAAGATACGCTGGCCTGTTTTAATCGTCAATGTGCCTGCTCCCCTCAACTGTTTATCTTGCAGAAAGTAGGGCAGCATACAGATGGGGTAATTGAGCAAAATGGCTGCTTCAGGTGCGCTGGCAACGGCCGTTCCCACATCTTCGCCACTCACCCAATAGCCAGCCGCCCAAGGCATCGCGTTAGCGTCACCTGGAAGGCGTGTTACGCGCAACTTGAGTTTGTGTAAAGATAGCAGCCGTTATCATTTCATGTAATCTTTTACAACTCTCAAAATCTCTGAATAATTGAGCGTCGAAAAATCCGAAGTATTTAGTTCAATTTGTTTACCACCAACGCTCATCATCAATGGATATTCCCTGTTCAAATGTTGTAACAGTTCCTCCTGAACTTCAAAATCCCCATGACCTGGATGGCGATTTCCTCCCTTAGCCCGCTCCATAAACCTTTGAAACAGTATCTCGCTCTTTGCATTGCATATGATTTGGATTATTTCGGCGTTGGTTTGTGCTTTAAGAGTTAATACTCTTGGTGCCGTTAGGTCTGGGTGAAATGCATTGTCCAAGATAATGGAATTGCCACACGCCAATTGTGCTTGAGTGAAATAAAACATCAACTCAATACTGACACGACCCAGCTGTCGGGCCCACTCTCTATCTCCCCATCCCAGTTGGTCAAACAAGATCTCACGCACACTGTCTTTGCTGATAACAGGAAGATTAAGTTCCTTTGACAGCCAACTGCCAAGAGTTGATTTCCCGGCGGCTGGCCTACCTGTCACAATAATCAGGAAGGGTTTTGGATAGTTCATGTAATGAGTAGTTGGTGGATGCTGCTTTTGCGCCTAATAATGTTATGAAGCGGATGCATTACCTGATGAATCTGCAAAAACCTTTGCAGTCTGGTGAAAATAAACCTGATCACAAGTATAGGGGGCTGGTTGGTTGGCTGCTAAAGCAAAACGGCCGTTTTCACCCCAATTCTCGATATTACCCAAAACCTCAAACACCTTATGTTCGAATTAAGCATAAGTGGTAGAAGGCATTCGGATATACTGGTCTGGTTTTTCAGTTTTCTCTTGAATGGCAAAAAAGCGTCGTTCGATTTCTTTCAGGACAGCCGCATCATAATAAATCATGCCGCAATTGCTACAAACTTCAACAGGTGTGTTAGGCACGAGCAAATATTTCCCCTTGTAGCTGTAAAGATATTCAATTCGTCGTTCCTCATACTGCTCGCTGCCACAAAAATTACACTTTAGTTTTTTCGTGTTGTCATTCATCACTTGTATTTCCTCGCGTCCAGGGATCAATAAACTTAGGCAGAGTGGGGATATAAACGGTAATCAGAGCGATTTTTTCGCCGCGCCAGCCACAGACAACGTGAATGGGAGTTTCTCTGGCAAATCCGACCACCAGGCAACTTTCACCACGTCCGGTTTCAGGATACTGCTCCAAAATCTTGCCATTTAACAGCGCTTCCTCAACTTGAGCGAAAGTTAACTCATCAGCCTTCCTTTCTATTTCAGCATGAAGGCTGTAAATGTATTGGTCTGTGCGAACGCACTTTTTGATGACTTCGATTTCCATTATAGCGAATTGCTCTAATGACAATTGTACTCTGTGTGTCAATTTTGAACCGGTCGGAGAGCCTCATAACACAATAAATCTCCGTAAATCCCCGCTGTCCGGTTAATGCTCACTTGATCGCAAGTATAGGGGGGCTGGTTGGTTGGCTGCCAAAGCAAAACGCCTGCTTGAGCGGCGGGCGGGTTGAGAGATTACTTTTGGATTCACCAAAACCTTAAAAAAGCCTCGATCTCGTCCGTCTGCTCCAAGTGTTGTTAGACAAAGATTGGAGAGATCCGCTTCACACTCGTAATTCAATCGCCGTTAAAAATCATTTGCTCAATTTCACGAAGGACCTCACTGAGATCAGGAACTTGAGCTGGTTCAACAGCAGAACCTACATGCTTATGGTGAGGATAAGTGATGATGTTTGGATAATGTGAGGCGTTATCATAGCGGAAGATTATCTCTCCCGATTCATTTTGATAATGATAAGCATAACGCAGCTTTACGATCTGTTCGCTGCGTAAGAGAACAACTTCATCAAAGTCGAGCAGTGATCCATCATGGAATTTCAACCGTCCCTCAATAATACCCTGACGACCCGGCAGTTCATCAAAATCCAGACGCTCAACTTCAACATAACCACGAGAGATAATCGTATCGTAAAGTCGATGCAGATACCGATTTAGCATTAGACGGTCACAGGCACTTTGGCTAACTGACTGTCAATTTCTTGTTTGGCTTCGAGGTACAATTCATACCGCCCTGCCCATTTAATAAAGGGCAAATCGTCACCCATTTCACCACGCATGAAACGAGCATAAAAGACATCTGTTGCCATGTTGTATTTTTCTTCAAAAGAAACCAGTTCCCGCAACAAACGAAAAATGTAATCCATTGTTGAACTGCGTGTTTCCGTTTGTTCCAGCAATGCCTTGAACTCATCAAGACTGAGCAGGTTATCTTTTGTGATCGTTATTTTTGCCATTAGCTACTCCTTCTTAGAAATCCTTTCATTAGTCATCTAATTCTAATTCATCCTTCATCGAAATATCAAAAGCCAACAAAATGGGAGGCGTGATA
Organism: uncultured Ardenticatenaceae bacterium; assembly: GCA_964643965.1. GTDB lineage: Bacteria > Chloroflexota > Anaerolineae > Promineifilales > Promineifilaceae. The sequence goes on along the minus strand of CAZXVH010000068.1, from coordinate 1,067 downwards.
GACTTCCCCATTATTCGTGAAAGAGTAAATCAAATAGTGCTTGTCTGCCTAGACTATTTAAGGCGTTTACCTTTCTCTTTTCGTAAAAATCATCGGCATTCCCTCTGTTAAAAAACCAAACGCTATCAAATAGAATGCTGAGTTTGTATACATCAAACAAATGCTGTTGCTCCACCAAAGAAAGTGAACGGTGCTGCATGTACTCTTTGACGACCGTGCGGGCTTTTTTTAACATCAAGTATGTTATCAACGCTCGGCCATGCCCAATACTCAATTAAACCTACCAAGTCGAATTGCAGATAAGTATAGTTTGCATCATCAAAATCGAGTAGCGCAACAAATAAGTCATCTCGAAAAAGCACATTAGAATAACGAAAATCACAATGACAAATTCCCTTGGGTAATGTTGAGGGCAGATCTAAAGCCGCAAGCTCAGACACTAGCCAAGCCAGTTTTCTACGACTGTTTTCGTTATTGCTCTTTGTCACTTCTGTTTGCGCCAATTTTAAGCATAAGCTAGAGTCAAAATTCCAACGGTGAGGTGTATATGGTGAATGAAATTTCTGAGCAACTTTTTGTAACCTTGCGGCATATTCCACAAGCTGCTGCCAGTGCTCGAAATTTGGTTCTTCTACATGATGGCCTTCAAGGAATTCAAAGACCATATACGGTTTGTGGTGATACAACCCCACATATGTCCCCTGTGTATTTTTCATTGGCGCCGGGCATGGATAACTGTGTTCAACGAGATAAATGAGCAAGTCACGCTCAAATGATACTGATTCTTTAGTGCGATTTTTATAAAGTCGAAAAACAAATTTGCCACGCGATGTGTGAATCATGTAATTTGTTTGAACTGAGCCTTGCAAAAGAACTTCCGTATGAATCAAACGGCCCAAATCATATTGTGAGAATATTATTTCAATCTCATTGTGCGGAATGGACGTTTTTGTAGCCATCTATATCACGCTTTACGTGGTTGAGAACTTGAGATTTATCCGTCTAACAAATTGTTAGGACGGCATAAGTCGCAGTTCACAGATGGAGTCTAGGAATCAATGTCAACA
>CAZXVH010000067.1:0-29172 GCA_964643965.1 uncultured Ardenticatenaceae bacterium | reverse complement strand
GACTACTCGACTACTCGACTACTCGACTACTTGACTAACCAATTATGAACGAACCCGTCATTCATCAACTTGAAATCAGCGGCCCACAAATAGAGGAGACGTATGTCTTGCCTGAAGGGGTCAGCGCCATTGGCCGTCAGGAGACGAACAACCTGGTATTGGTGCATCCATTGGTGTCGCGCAAACATGCGGAACTGGTGACCACGGCCGATACATGCCGCATCATGGATTTGGGCAGCACCCATGGCACCCAGGTAAACCGGGAAATGCTGGCAGCGCAAACGGCCGTTCCCCTCAAAAACGGGGATGTCATCGAAATCGGCGCTTTCCGCATGGTCTACCACAAAATCGATTACACCGCTGCGCTGCCAGACGCCACGCCAGAACCGGCAGTTGAACCTGAATTTGTGGAAATTGAAGGTGGTGAAATAGAAACGGCCGTTGCCCAACCTCCGCCCGTTTCTGAGCCAATGCCAGAACCCAAACCAATGGCCGCCGCACCGCCGCCAAAACCGCGCCCCAAATCGGCCACGCCAGCCCACCTCAGCCCACTCCAGGATTGGAAAACCGCCAGCTACGTGCCGTCCAGTGGCGGCGCTCAAGGACCGCCGGGAGGCAGGCCAGCCGTCAACGGCAGCGCCGAACCGTACCAACCGCCCCCCGGCCAATCCCTCAGCGACAGCCATTACCTGCAATACCTGCCGGAAATCTACCGCACCAACGGCGAAACCTTCATCCCTCGTTTTCTGGCCCTGCTGGAATCGATCCTGGCGCCGGTAGAATGGACTGGCGACAACTTCGACTTATTCCTGGACTATCGCACATCGCCCTTAGAATTTCTACCCTGGTTGGCAAATTGGTTCGATCTTCGTTTTGATCATACCTGGAGTGAAAGCGCCCAGCGCACCGTTTTGCAAGAGGCGCATCTCATCTACCGGCGGCGCGGCTCCGCCTGGGCCTTGCGCCGTCTCCTGGAAATTTACACCGGCGTAGCGGTGCAAATCGAAGATCAAAATGAAAATTTGGAAAACTTCACCTTTTCCGTGCGCATCAGCGCCTCCGCTAAAGAGGCAAATCGCAGCGCCATTGAAAGCTTGATCAACGCCAACAAACCGGCGCATACCAGTTATGATTTAATATTTACCGAATAAGGAAACAACACGTGGTCGGCCAGCAAATCGCACACTATCAAGTCCAAGCCCTGTTAGGGGAAGGACGCATCGGCAACGTCTTCCAGGCCATCGACCTGGAAGATTTCTCGCTGGTTGCCATTAAAGTGATCCATCTGCACCTTATGCAGGAGGCGGGAATGCGCCGCCGCTTCTTACAAGAGGTCAACGCCATCCCCCGCCTGGAACACCCTTCCATCGTCAAAGTCCACGAAGCCGGTATTGACACGGATCACAACCTCCTCTACCTGACGATGGATTACCTCACCGGCCGCAGCCTGAACGCCTATTTACGCCAGCTACAATTCAACAACCAGCAGTTAGACCTGGGCGACGCCCTCATCATCATGGCTCAAATCGCCGAAGCCCTGGGTTATGCGCACCAAAAAGGGCTGATCCACCGTGACATTCGTCCCGCCGTCATCCTCTTCCGCACCGATGACAAACCGGAAGAGAGCCACAACTTACCCGGCCGCGCCGTCATAAGCGACTTTGCTCTGGAGAGCATTTTGGAGGCAGAAACGGAACCGTTCGCGCCGGCGTTGCCTTACCAGGCGCCAGAACTGTTTTTGGATCGACCGGCAGACGGCCGTTCTGACATCTACTCCCTGGGCATCCTTCTCTACCAATTAACGACCGGCCGTCTACCCTTCAGCGCCACAACTCTGGCCGAGGCCGCTCGCCAGCACCCCTACCAAGACCCACCCTCACCCCGCAGCCTTCGCCCGGAAATGCCGCTGGCGCTAGAAAACGCCATCCTCAAAGCCATGGCTAAAAAGCCAGAAGCCCGCTTCCAAACTGGCGCGGAAATGGCCGCCGCCCTGCGCAATCTGGCAGAAACGCTGCCGGCGCGCATGAGTGGCACGGCCGTTGACGCCGATATGTATGATGTCAAAACGACCGCTGTCCCTCCTCTGGTCGCCCTCAGCAGCCAATGGTCAGACGATCAAGATCACGTCATGATCACCCGGGAGACGCCCCACAGCCTCAAGCGCCAAATCATCACCCTGGGCCGCAGCGAAAGCAACGACGTGGTGCTGGCCGATACCAGCGTCACCCGCCAACATGCGCAGATGGAACGCACCGGATCCGGCTGGCAAATACGTGATTTAGGCAGCCAAAACGGCACTTACCTGGACGAAAAACCGCTGCTGCCCGACATCCCGGAAGAGTGGGAACCGCACCAAACGCTGCGCATCGGCCCCTTCTTTTTGCATTTACAGCCGGGCAAAGGGGTGCAGCTTCAGAAACGGCCGTTTGCTGCCGCCATCACCCCCACTGAACTCTCCGTCCTGCCCGGGAACAGCGCCGCCATCACCCTGACGCTGGTGAACCAGGGAACGGCCGTTGACGAATTCAGCGTCAGCATCGAGCGCCTGCCAGACGGCTGGGTCACCTTGCCCGCCGCTCCCCTGCGCCTGCGCCCCGACGAACGCACCACCATCACCATCCCCTTCCAACCGCCGCTGGCAGCCGATGTGGCGCTGGGGGCCACCCGCTTTCTGCTCGTCATCCGCGCTGCCGGCCATCCTGAAGAACGATTGGCCGTGCCCGGTATGCTGCATGTGCTGCCCCCGGCAAACGTATTTGAGGCCAACCTGGCCCCCACTCACCTCAATAAAGCGGGTCAAAGTTTTCTCACCTTGCGCAACGGCAGTTTACACGAGCAAACTTTCACCGTCTCCGGCCACAACGAAGATGACGGCCTGCGCTTCAGCGTGTGGCGGCTGCGGGAAACCGCGCCATCAAGCAGTCAACAGGCCGTCAGTAAAAATGGGGCGGGCAAACGGCCGGCCGCCAATTTGGGCGCCCTGAATAAACTGCCCCTCACCCGCCGCCTCGCCTCCTATCCCCGCCGCGCCATGATGCAGTTAGAAAACGGCCCCCGGCAAGCGTTAAACCGCATGATGCCTGGATTGGGCGGCATGATGCCCCGCCTCAAACTGTCACCACCACGGAGCAAACCCACGCCTGGGGCTTCGACAAGCTCTGCCAACAATGCCCAGAGTAAATCAATGCCCACTGTGGATAGAACCGCCTATGAGGAAGTGGTGTTTCCCGGTAATCTCGCCACCCAGGTCGCCATTCCGGCCGGGCAGGAAGAGGTGATTCGTTTGGGATTAACGCCGGAGAAACGGCCGTTCTTCGGCCGCAGCGCCCAGATTTTGCCATTTACCATCACCATCTCCGCGCCTGGCTGTGAGTCACAAAGCCTGGGCGGAGAAGTACAAGTGAAGCCGCACCTGCGTTTCAATCCGGCCATCCTCATAGCGCTGTTTATGGCTCTCTGTCTCTGCTTGAGCGGGGCCGCCGCCCTCTCCGTGTGGCGCAGCAGCACCCTGGCCGCCATCCTCAACACCCCGGCCGACATTGACAACGATGGCCTGAGCAACCTGGCCGAGGTTTACGTCTACCACACCGACCCCAACCGGGCCGATACCGACGGCGACACCCTCTTGGATGGCGACGAGATCGCCCAAAACACAGACCCTTTGAAACGTGACACCGATGAGGACGGCCTCGACGACGCTCAAGAACTGCTCTGGCATACCAATCCACGCTATTCAGACAGCGATGGCGACAATTTAGCGGATGGCCTGGAGATACAGCTGTTGAAATCCGACCCACTCATCTCCAATACCCTCACCATCACCATCCCCTCCCTGGCCACACCCAGGCGTCTGCCCAGCCCCACGCCCACGCAGACGCCTACGCCAGCGCCCACCATACCCCCCTCTGACTACACGCTTACCCTGGGCAGCCTGAGCGGCGAGGATGGCTATGTCATGTCAGACCCCTCTCTGGGCCGCGCCCCCATCGTCGACGACGACTTTTTGCTGGTCGGTGAAGGAGATAGTAACAGCCGCCAGATCAAAGCGTTTCTGAGCTTCGATACCAGCACAATCCCGGCAGAGGCCATTATTCTATCTGCCCGGTTGCAGTTGAGACGCAATGCCATCAGTGGCCAGCCTGAAAATTTGGGGGAAATCCACATTGATATGGCTGTGCCCAACGGCTTTGCCAACAACTGGGCTTTAGAGGGCGATGATTTTTCCGGCTTTGCTGCGCAAAATAATGTGATGACGATCCGCAATTTTTATGAGGCAGAGTGGCTGGAGATCCCCTTATCTGAACTGGGCATTGAGGCGCTTAACCGCAACGGCCGTTCCCAATTCCGCCTCTATTTCACCCTGCCCAACAACGGCGACGCCATCGAAGACCGCCTCAGTTTCTTCGCCGCCGATGTCGCCGACAGCAGCCTGCACCCGCAGCTCATCCTGCAATATGAGCTGCCTTAAATAGTCATAAAATCAGTGACGCGGCGTTCACAGAGATGAGAGATGTGAGAACAGCAACAGTTTGTAAAATATGAGAGGATACCCTACGAAAGGCAATTTGTATGGGCTACAATAGATGATTAGGAAAAGCGAAAACGATCATCGTAATCAATGCAAACAAATAGAATCAGAAGGCAAAGCGCAAAGCCTGCTTCTTGTTGCTGCTTCTGATATGCCCTACAGGTGATCATGAAACAATTAATCGGTCAACAAATCGGACCCTATCAAATAGAAGCCCTGCTCGGAGAAGGCGGCATGGGCCTGGTTTTCCGCGCCCATGATTTGAAAAACGACCGGCTGGTGGCCCTCAAAATTATGTTGGGCAACCTGGTCAACAAACCCCAGTTTCGCAGCCGCTTTTTACATGAAGCCGAAGCTATCGCCCACTTCAACTCCCCGGCCATCGTCAAAATTTTCGATACCGGCGTCCACGAAGAGTCCCCCTACATCGTCATGGAGCATATTGAAGGGGGCAGCCTCATCAACTACCTGCGCCAACTGGATTATTCCGGGGCGCGGCCTACGATAGAACTCATCACCACCCTTGCCGCCCAGATTGCTGAAGGGCTTTCTTATGCCCACCAGCGCGGCCTCATTCACCGAGACATTAAACCGGGCAATATTCTGCTCAAAATGCGGGAAGGCGTCTACCAACCGCGCCAGGCCGTCATCACCGACTTTGGCCTGGCGGTGCAGTTCAAAGAAGGCGACCAGATGGATACCGCCCCCTTCATGGGATCGCTGGCCTATATGTCGCCGGAACAATGCGAAAACAAACCGCTAGACGGCCGTTCCGACATTTACGCCCTGGGTATCCTCCTCTACCAACTGACCACCGGCAAACTCCCCTTCCAGATAAACGCCCCCGCCGACATCGTAAAACATCTGGAAGAGACGCCCCTGCCGCCTGGCCTGATCAACCCGGATTTACCTGAGATTCTGGAAACCATTACCCTGAAAGCGATGGAAAAGAAACCGGCCGACCGCTACCAGTCGGCTGCGGAGATGGCCCACGCCTTGCGCCAGGCACTCACCAACCCGGCCTTGCAAACGGCCGTTCTGGCGGCCGACAGTCAAAACGCCGTCACCCAATGGCTGGACAACAAATGGGTGGCGGCCGTCGATGTGGAAGACCGGGTAGACATTCACCAGACCTGGACCTCGCTGGGTCAGAACCGCCTCTTCATCGTCCATCAATATGAAGAGTCGCGGATCGTGGGCCTGGACAAAGATGAGATCATCATTGGCCGCGACGCCAGCTGTGACGTGGTATTGGCCGAGCAAAGCGTCTCCAGCAAACACCTGCGCCTGACCCGCACGCCGCATGGCTGGCAAGTGAGCGATCTGGGCAGCACCAACCACACCTTCCTCGGGGAAAAGCTGCTGGAATACGAACAGGCGTATGATTGGCCCAGCAGCGAAGTGTGCCGCCTCGGCCCCTACTTCCTGCGCTGGCAGCCCTTCGACGCCCAACAGCGCCCAATGCACCAGGCCGCACCCTTGTTGGCTGGGGCGGCGCTGCTTGACGCCGCCGTCCAACCAGAGGCCGCAGTGGCCGTCCCGCCCACCGCCGCCGAGCCTGTTTATTCCGACGGCGAAATTTTGGGCATCGCCCTCAATCCGCCCACCATGGAACTGGAACCAAACGGCCAAAATTTGCTGGAAATTTCCATCACCAATCGGGATGTCACCGTCAAAGAGATCAGCCTGCGCCTGGAAGTGGACGGACTGCCGCCCGCCTGGGTTTCCCTCACTGATTATCAAATGAAGCTGCTGCCAGACGAGAGCAAATCCACCACCGCCCTGGTTGACCTCTCCCAGGCGCCCGACATTTTGGCCGACGCGCATCTTCTCCGCCTCATCGCTACCACCGACAAAGGAGAAGTGGAGACTAACCAGGCGCGTATCGTGGTTAAAAAGCAAGAGGAATTCGCCCTCGACCTGCATCCCAGCAAACTGCAAGAAAAAATCACCTGCCGCCTGACCATCAGTGATCGCAGCAATTTCCAAAATCAATACACCATCATGGGCATCGACGACAGCGACGCCCTGGTCTTTGAATTTGAAGAGCCGCAAAATGCGGTTTTGGTGAACTTTGAGGAACAGCAGCAGGAAATCAAAGTGGCCCCCCGGCATGAAGCGTGGGTTGGTTTTCGCATACGGCCCCGGAAACGGCCGTTATTCGGAGCCAACGAGACCTATCCCTTCAAAATTCGGGTGCGCACCCCGGATACCGACTGGCAGTCGCTCAGTGGAGACGTGGAAATTGCGCCGCGCATCACCCGCCGTCTGCTCCTCTTCTTGCTGCTCATCTTCTTGCTCATTGGTGGCGCTGGTTACCTCGCCTTTTACCAGTACCAGACCGCCCAGGCAGAGCGCTACGCCGAACTACAAGGTCAGCTCAACGAGGCTGAACAACGCGCCCAGGCTGCTCGCGAACAGTTAGACAGTATCGAAACCCAGATCGAAGAGGCGCGGGCTGCCGGCGCATCTGATGAAGAACTGGCCGCATTGGAAGCCGCCAGAGACGCCGTTGCCGCCGAATTAGAAGCTGCTTCCGCCGACGCCGCCGCTTTAGGCAATGAAGTAGAAATCGATCCCACCGCCGCCGCTGAAGCTACCGCCACTGCCGCCGCCGCTACCGCCGAAGCCGCCGCCGCGGCCACCGCCGACGCCGCCGCCATTATCGCCGCCTATACGCCCACTCCTGTGCCCAATAATCCGCCCACCGGCATTGCCTTCAGCGCTTCTTCCATCACCGAAAACAGCGCCATTGGCTCTGTGGTGGGGGAGTTTAGCGCCATTGACGCCGACGCCGCCGCCGCTGGCGGAAACGGGGTAAGCTCTAATCAGCCGAGCGCCAACCAGCGCACACGCCTTTCCCGCCTGGCTCAACAAAGCGACGCCTTTACCTTCAGCCTGGTCTCCGGTTCCGGCAGCACCCACAATGATTACTTCACCATCAAGGGCAACCAGTTGGTGACGGTTATGGATATTAACTACGAAGAGACGCCCACGCTCACTTTTCGCGTGGAAGTGGAAGATGCTGCCGGTGATACATTTGCCCAAAGCTTCACCCTCGTCGTCACTGATGTAGATGACATGCCTACGCTCTCTATCACCAATATGACGGTTTCTGAAGCGGCGGGCACGGCCGAACTAACCGTTTCGGTGAGCGGCGACAATTTTGATACGGCCACCGTGGCATATGCCACAGAAAACGGAACGGCCGTTGCCGGAGAAGATTACACCGCCACTTCCGGCGACCTCACCTGGGACAAAGGAAATACCGACAACCAGGTCATCAAAATCCCACTCATCGACAATGAACTCGATCAGCCAGACCGCACCTTCGTCGTCACCTTGTCCAACGCCGAAAACGCCACCATCAGCAGCGGCAGCGCCACCATCACCCTCACCGATGACGACAACGCCCCCACCCTCTCCGTCGCCGATCTCACCGTCAGTGAAGCGGTGACGGGCGGCAAAGCCACCATCACGGTGCAGATGACCGGGGCCAGCAGCCAGGAAGTATCGGTTGATTACACCACCGCCCCCGGCACCGCCACAGCCGGAACTGGCGGCGATTACATCACCACCAACGGAACCCTGACCTGGGCTGCCGAAACCACCGGCGCCAAAACATTCGCCGTCACCATCAACGCCGACGACATCGACGAACCAAACGAAACTTTCACCATCATCCTGAGCGGCGTCGAAAACGCCACCCTCAGCGACGGCGAAGCCACCATCACCATCGCCGATGACAACGACGCCCCGCGCATCACCATCGGCGATGTCACCGTCAGCGAAGGCGGGGGGCAGGTCACCGTTCCCGTCACCATGACCGGCCGCAGCAGTGAAGAAGCGTGGGTGGATTACAGCACCAGCAACGGCAACGGCTCCAGCGCCGCCACCGCTGATTTACCTGACCCCGACTTTAACCCCACCATCGGCCGCCTCACCTGGGCGGCCGGCACGGAAGGGAAGCAGGAAATCATCGTCCAGATCAATGATGACGATATCGACGAAGCAAGCCCGGAATTTTTTGTGATCTCGTTATTTGATAACGCGCCATCCATCGTGCTGCAAGATCCGGCGGGCACGATTTACATCACCGACAACGACGACGAACCGGTACTGAGTCTAGGCAGCGTCACGCCTTCGCCCGTGCCTGAAGACGCCGGCACGGCTCAGGTTCCGGTGACGATTGTGGGACGCAGCAGCCGAGAAGTAACGGCTTATTATCGCACCCAAAATGGCACGGCCGTCGCTGGTGAAGATTACACGGCCGTTGTCAACAGCACCTTAACCTGGTCCCCTCTGGACACCACTGCCAAAACAATCCGGCTCACCATTTTGGATGATGAATTATACGAAGATACAAACGAAACCTTCACCGTCAGCTTAACTTCCGCCGACAATGGGGAGGTTTCAAGCAGCAGCAGCGTCGCCACCATCACCATCGAAAACGACGATCCCCTGCCGGTTATTTCGGCCAGCATCAGCAGCGGCGATGTAGACGAAGACAGCGGCGAAATGACCATAGAGGTAAGCCTGGATAGAGCCAGCACCCAGCCTATTACAGTTAATTACACCACCATCGCAGATAGCGCTGGCGCTCATCCGGCGCTGGTGGGCACGGACTTCGTTTCCAAAACGGGCGCCTTGTCCTGGAGCGCCCGTAATAATACGCCGAAGATCATCACCATCAACATCGTTGATGACAATATTTATGAAGCAGATGAAACCTTTTTGTTCAGGCTGCACACTCCCACAAACGCCACCTTTGCCGACTCTTCAACGGCCCCGGCCGATACTGTTGTGGAAATCCTTGACAATGAACCAACGCCCATCATCGCCGTCGTCAACGCCGATCCGGTGACGGTGACGGAAAGTATCAGCGCCACCCAGTTAGCGGTGGCGCTCAATCGCCCCACCAGCATTCCCATTACCGTGGCCTGGTTTACCCAGGCCAACAGCGCCCAACCAGGCCGCGATTATATCTATGGCAGCGGTACGCTCACCTGGAACAGCAGCACCGTTCTGACGCAAACCATCCCCCTGATCATTCTGGAAGACGAGGTGGATGAGCTGACGGAGAACTTTACCGTCGTCTTACAAAACGCCACGGTGGGCGTCCTGGAGGCCAGTTCCGCCTCCACTACCATTGCCATCACCGACAACGATGACCCCCCGGTATTATCCATAAGCAGCCTCGCCGTCCCCGAAGGCAACAACAGCGACAACCCGGCTCTGGCTGTGCCGGTGACGATGCTGCGCAGCAGTTATGTGACGGTGACGGTGGCGTATAGCATCACGGGGGGAACGGCCGTTTCCGGCACAGATTTCATCGACAACGGCAGTGGCCTCCTCACCTGGCCGCCCGAAACCAGCGGCGACCAAACCATCCCCCTGCAAATCCTCAGCGACCACCTGGATGAAGGCAGTGGCGAAACCATCACCCTGCTCATCCAAAACGTCAGCCCGGCCGGGGCCGCCAGCATTGGCGTGGCCTCTGCCACCGCTACCATCAGTGACGACGACGACCCACCCATCATTGACATCCGCAGCGTCACCGCCAGCGAAGCGGCCGGAACCGCCGTCATAACCGCCACCATGAGCGGCGTCAGCGCCAACAACATCTCCGTTTCTTACGCCACGGCAGACAACAGCGCCACCGCCGGCTTAGATTACACCAGCGCGGCCGGCAGCCTCACCTGGCCGGCCGGCACGGAAGGGGGTCAAAGCTTCACCGTCACCCTTTTAGATGACGCCTTAGACGAACCGACGGAAACGGTAGACATTACCTTGTTCAATATCAGCGGTGGCGCCGCCAGTTTCAACAACAACACGGCCTCCCTCATCCTCACCGATGACGACGAAACGCCGGTGATCACAGCCAACCAGGTGCGCAGCGTGGCCGAAGGCTCGGCGGCCGGCAATATCGGCTCACCCCTGGCCGCCACGGATGGCGATGGCGACACAGTTCAAGATTGGACGCTCGTTTCCATCACACCCTCCTCCCCCGCCCCTTACTTCTCGGTTGACGCCAGCAGCGGGCAGATCAGCCTCACCAGCGTTGGCGCGGCGGCGTTAGATTATGAAACGCAAACGGTCTACACCCTGACTCTCACCGTTTCCGACGGCGCCAACACCTCCGCCCCTGAAACTGTTACGCTCTCGGTGCAAGACATAGACGATGAAGCGCCCCAGGTAACAGCTAATACCGGATTAATTGTGAATGAAGGCGGCTCGTTTACGCTCACTATTAGCCAGCTAAACGCCACCGATCCGGATTCAAACAACAACTCGCTCTTGTTCACCATCACCAGCGGCCCCACCAACGGTTATCTGGACAACGGCGTCATCACGGGCACGGCCGGCATCACGTTCACCCGGCAAATGTTGACGGCCAATGCTGTCTCTTACAGCCATGATGGCAGTAACACCCTTACAGATTCTTTCAATTTCACCGTGAGTGATCCGGCGAATAACGCCGCTGCGTCGGAAACTTTCAACATAACGATTACCCCCTTGAACGATCTGCCGGTACTCAGTTTAGACGCCAATAACAGCAGCGGCGTGGGCAGCGGCGGTTATGCCGCCACGTTCACAGAAGATGGCGGCGCCGTGGCCATTGTAGACAGTGATCTGAGCCTGACGGATGCTGATTCTGCTAACATGAATTCCGCCACCGTGACCATTGCCAATATTCAAGATGGGGCCGCTGAAGTATTAAACGCTACCGTGGGCGCTACGGGTATAACGGCCGTTTACGCCAACGGAGAACTACAACTCACCGGCCCCAGCAGCACCGCCAATTTCCAACAAGTGCTGCGCACCGTCACCTACAACAACAGCTCCCAGGCCCCGACCACCACCACCCGCACCATCGAATTCGTCGTGACAGACGATGGAAGCCCCAACGCCAGCAGCGCCAGCGTCAGCAGCGCCGTCACCATCATCGCCGTCAATGATGCGCCAATCTTAGACAATACCAGCGACCTGACGCTGACCAGTATCATCTCCAACACGACCAACCCAACCGGTAACACGGTGGCTTCCATTCTGTCCAGCGCTGGCACAACTCCCATCACAGACCCCGACGCCGGGGCGTTGATCGGCATCGCCGTCATTGATGATTGTGTGGAGGCCCCCTGTTCCGGGACGTGGCAATATTTCCTCAGCGGCGGCGTCATCTGGAATGATTTCCCCAGCAATGTGGCTGCTAACCGGGCCGTGCTTTTGGGCCTCAATGACCGGCTGCGCTTTGTGCCCAATACCAATTTCACCGGCTCCCGCTCCATCCAGTTTAGAGCCTGGGATCGCACCAGCGGCAGCAGCGGCAATACCAATGTCGATACCACCAGCAATGGCGGCGCCACCGCTTTTAGCACGGCCACGGAAACGGCCGTTATCACCGTCACCTTAAACTAACCTCATGCCGCAAAAACAGCTCTTCACGCTTACCCTGCTCCTCCTCAGCCTGCTCTGGCCGGATTGGCTGCGGGCGCAAAACGGCGAAACTGTGACGATTGACGCCCTCGAAACCAGCGAGACCGGGGATGGTATCCGGCTGCGTATCTTCTTTACGGTGACGGGCGAGAACAGGGGGGGAGAAACGGACACTGCGGCGTTGCTCAGCGCAGGCGTTTCCCAGGCAACCATCCAGTTAGAAAACGGCGACATGTACCCGGCCCGCCTGCAAAGCCTGCCCCATTACGTGGCTTTGGTTTTAGACGCCAGCGGCAGCATGGAACCGGTTTTCGGCGACATGCAGCAAGCAGCCATTGATCTGGTCAACGCCGCCCCGCCAAACGTGCAGTTTGCCGTCATCGAATTTAACGAGAGCCTCACTCTGCTGCAACCTTACACCGCCGACCACGAACAGATTATCAACGCCCTCCACCGCCTGAAAATCACAGATGGCGGCACTTGCCTCTATGATGTGGCCCTCACGGCCGCCCAATCCCTGGAGCAAATCGCCCAAGACACGCCCCGCCGCGCCCTGATCATCTTCACCGACGGGCAAGACCAGGTGCAGCGCGGCAGCAGCCAGACGTGCAGCCGCATCACCAGCGCCGACTTGAGCGCCTATGCCACCGATCAGACCCATCCCTTACCCATCTACACCGTCGGCATCGCCGAACGGGAAACAGCTGTCAACAGCCGCGCCCTGGCGCAGGTGGCCGCAGCCACCGGTGGCTTTTTTATCAACGGCGTCGCCGCAGATTTTAGCAGCCAGTTACAAAACCTGTTGGCCGACATTGGGCAGCATGGCCTGGCAGAAGTAGAGGTGCGGCCGGCGGCTGGGGTGCAGCGCGGCAGTTTGCTGCTTACCCTGAGCGACGGCCGCCTGCCTCCCCCTGGCCCACTGCTCTTCACCAGCAGCGCCGACTACCGCCGGCCGGAAGCGCCGGCCGAACAGAGCCTACACATCAGCAATTTCCGCTACAACCAATTGGCAGACAGTTTCCAGTTTGATACTGATCTGTCTAACCTGGCGGAGGCGGCCACCCTCATCGTGGAAGCGGTGGACGAGGAAAATAATGTGCAGGTAGAACGCCTCTTGATCCCTCATCCGGCTGTCTTGCAGTCGGTGCGCCTGAACGCCGCCAATATGACGCCTGGAAAGCGTTACCTGGTGACAGTGACAGCCCAAAATGCCCGGGGAAAACGACTGCTCCAGGCTGACGGCGATCCGGTGACAGATGTCTATGAATTCCGTTATGATCCGCCGCTGCCCTTTGCCTTGCACATTGATACCATTGCCGTTGAAGAGGAACCGGCCCGTTTAAACGTGGCCTCACTCGCCCTGGAAGATGACACGGCCGTTCTGGTGGTGGAGTATCATACCAGCGGTGAAACCACCGTTTCGCAGTTAAACGGCCGTTTACTCAACCAGGATAACAACCAACGCACTGATATTTTCCCCCTGACGCCCGCCGAACCGGGTATTGTCCGCGCTCCGATGACGGTGGAAAACGGCCGTTACATTCTCGTCGTCTATGCCCTGGCTGAAAATGGGGACGTTCTCACCACCGACAGCCAATCCTTCAGCTACACCAGCCCGGATAACGCCATCATCCATTCGGGAAAGGTGCTGCGCTCAAATCCGCTGCTGCTGTTATTCTTCCTCATCCTGGCGGCAGCGGTGGGCTTCTTTAGCTGGCATTTTGGGCACAAGCTGGGCCACAACCGCGCCTATAAAAGTTTGCCTGCCGGTTTAAACCTGAGCGCCATGCCCCCCTCAGAAGAAGCGGAAGAAGCGGCAGCGCCGCCCCAAGCCGCCCTGATTCTCGTTAGCTCCCCCGACCCGACATTGGCGGAAAACGGCCGTTGGCAGATCGACCATTTCCCCTTCACCATTGGCCGCGATGAGGGCGACATCACCATCCCCGGTGACGGACACGTTTCGCGCAAACATGCCCGCATCACCTTTGAGAACAATGATTATTTCCTTGAAGACCTGGGCAGCAGCAACGGCACTTTTATCAACGATACCCAAATCGCCGCCCACGAAGCCATGCCCCTACGCACCGACAAAAGTACGCGCATCCAAATCGGCAAGACCACCAGCTTTATCTTTAAGATAGAGGCGGTGGACAGTGGACAGTGAACAGTGGACAGTGAACAGTGGACAAAAGTATGCAAGATTCAGACTCAGCCTTAAGTTTCATTCATCTCCAGCTTGAACTGGCCCGCCTGGATGTGCTGCTGCACCGCCAGGTGCAGCGTTTCCAGCAAGCAGCGGCGCTGCCAGACGAAGAAGAAAACGGCAGCAGCGCTTATTTCCTCTCTGCCAATCAAGTGCTGGCTTTGCTGCAACGGCCGTTTGGCGGCAGCTATGCGGAACTGGACGACGACGAAAACCTGCCCTATGAAGAGACGTTGGCTCATATAGAAGGTGAAATTGGGGCGGTGGTGCAGCAGGCTGAAGCAGACAATATCCCGCTCCGTTTATTCCAATTGGCAACCCTGCTGGGCCTGGATCGCCTGGCGCTGGATACTTTTCTCATCAGCATGGCGCCGCAGTTAGACCCCCGCTATGGCAAGGTTTATGGCTTTTTGCAAGACGATCTCACCCGAAAACGGCCGTCTTTGAACCTGGTATTAGACCTCCTCTTTATCCACAGCCCGGAACGGCTGCTGGCCTTGAGCTTCTTCCAACCAGACGCCCCCCTGTTCCACCATCGGCTGGTGACGCTGACCGCCGAACCGGGCAGCCATCTGCCGCCGCCGTTGGAAAAAGCACTCTACCCGGACGAAGGCGTTGTCAACTGGCTGCTGCTGGGCCAATACCAAATCCCCCAAGAGCTGAAAAAGCAGCTAACCTTTACCGCCACTCCCCAGGCTGATACACATCTGCTGCCCCTGGAAATGAAAACCCGGCTGGAAACATTGGCCCGCCACCAAGATGCCTTTTTTAACTGTTACGGCCGGGATCAACGGGTGCAAAAAGAGGCGGCCGCCTTCATCGCTCAACTGAGCCAGCGGCCGCTGCTGACTCTGGACATCAGCAAACCGCTGCCAGCGCAAAGCAGCCTCGAGGAGACCGTGCATGTGCTGCTGCGTGACGCCCTGCTCATCGGCGCTGTACCGGCCGTCACTGGTTGGGACACCTGCCTGGTGGATGACGCCCCGCCGCCAGACCTGCTCACAGCCCTGATCCAACAGCCCGGCCCCGTCATCGTCATGAGCGAGAAGATGTGGCAGCCACGCGGCGTCCCCCGCCGCCGTCATTTTTACTGGCTGGATTTCCCGCTGCCGCTCACCACTCAACGGGTACAGCTGCTCACCCATTTTTTGCAGGAGACTTCGTCCACTGTACCGAACACGATGGATGAAAATGGAGCGAGGTCTGCTAGACTCTACAGGGCGGACAAGCTGTCCGCGCTCCCATTTACGGAGGAAACGGCCGTTTCCCCCTCAGACCTCTCTCTCCTGGCCGGGCAATTCAAACTGACAACGGAGCAGCTGCAAGATATGGTCAGTACCGCCTGGGATCTGGCCGCCCAAAACGGCCGTTTCCTGCAAAACCAGGACCTCTTCGCCGCCGCCCGCGCCCATTCCAACCCCAGGCTGGCCACCCTGGCCCGTAAAATCGACCCGCGCTATACCTGGAAAGATTTGGTGCTGCCCGCCGATCAGGTGAGCTTGCTGCAAGAGATGGTACAAACGGTGCGCAGCCGGCCGTTGGTCTTAGAAGAATGGGGCGTAGGCAAAAAATTAACGGCCAGCGCCGGCGTCACCGCCCTCTTTTTTGGCGAACCGGGCACGGGCAAAACGATGGCCGCCGAAGTCATTGCCGGTGAATTGGGGCTGGACCTATACAAAATCGACCTCTCCAGCATGGTCAGCAAATACATCGGCGAAACGGAGAAGAACCTGGAGAAAATCTTCAATGAAGCGGAGAGCAGCAACGCCATCCTCTTTTTTGACGAGGCGGACGCCATCTTTGGCAAACGCTCGGAAGTGAAAGACGCCCACGACCGCTACGCCAACATCGAGATCAGCTACCTGCTCCAGCGCATGGAATCTTATGATGGCGTCACCATCCTGGCCACCAACTTGCGCAACAATCTGGACGACGCCTTTATGCGCCGTTTGCAATTTGCCCTCGACTTCCCCTTCCCCAAAGCGCCAGACCGCCTGCACATCTGGCAGACGCTCTTCCCCAGCACCGTTCCCCGCGATCCCGATTTAGACCTGCAACTGATGGCGGAGCGTTTTGAAATTCCAGGGGGCAATATCCGCAATATTATCGTCACGGCCGCTTACCTGGCGGCGGCCAATGGGCAGGTGGTGTCGATGGCGCACCTCATGCACGGCACACGGCGAGAGCTGCAAAAGATGGGCCGCCTGGTAGATGAACGAGAGATGATTATTGAATAAAGGATTTTGACATGACTCAAGAAAGGAAAGCCGCGCCAGAAAATCAGACCCAGAGGCGCATTCATAAACCTGAGCAAACAAAGGGACAGGCGATAGAAACGGCCGTTGTCTCCCCCATATCCCTCTTGCAACGCCGCCAGCCATTATCCCCCACAGCCGCCCGGGCATTGCAGCGCACCATCGGCAACCAGGCCCTTCGTCGCCTCACCATTCAGCGCAAAATGAGCGTTGGCCCCGTCGGTGATAAATACGAGCAAGAAGCTGACGCCGTTGCCAAACAAGTCGTCTCTCAACTTCATAACTCAAAAACGCATCAAACATCCCAGGCGGCAACAGCCCAACGACAAGAGGATGAGGAATTACAGATGGAGCCGCTGGTTCAGCGACAAGAAGAGGAAGAACTGCAAATGAAACCCTTCCTCCAACGCCAGGAAGATGAGGAAGAACTGCAAATGAAACCCCTCCTCCAACGCCAGGAGGAGGAGGAAGAACTGCAAATGAAACCCCTGGCGCAGCGGCAAGAGGAGGAAGAACTGCAAGCCAAACGAGACCCGATGCTGGCCGGCGGCGAGTTACAGGGTGATGTGGAAACGGCCGTTGCCCAAGCTAAATCAGGTGGACAATCCCTAAACGACGCGATCCGGCAGCCCATGGAACAAGCCTTCAACGCCGATTTCAGCCGCGTCAAAATCCATAACGGCAGCACGGCGGATCACCTCAACCGTTCCCTCAGCGCCCGCGCCTTCACCACCGGACAAGACATCTTTTTCCGTTCCGGCGAATACAATCCTGGCAGCGCCGCCGGCCAGGAACTCATCGCCCATGAACTGACCCACACCATCCAACAAGGCGCCGCTCCCCGTAACAACCGGCTACAACCAGCCAGACAGGCCGCCACCCACAAAATGGCAGCGAGCCAGGCCCTCTTGCAGCGCGCTTTAATGAGTGCAAATGAATTCAAAGAAGCCACTGGCGGCAGCTCTTGGAAACATCCCCGTAAAAGAATTGCCAAAATAGATAAGCTTCTCAAAAAAATCGAGGAGAAGGGTCCACCAGACAAAATCCATCTCACAAAATTACTCGCCGTCATCAATAACTGGCTCAGTGTAGCTGATGAAGGAAGCCAGCGCAGACCTGGAACAGAAGCGTTAAAAAGGCAAGTGGAAGCAGACCTGCTAACCGCCCCTGACAAAAATTATGGCAGCGATTTCAGCGATTTCGACAGTAAACAGTTTCGCATTTCTGGCAAGGAGCCAAATCGGAAAATCGAAGAAGTCATACGGATGGTCGATAAGGGTAAAGTCGAATATTTTGCCATCGGCGAGGTGAAAGATTATCATGGCAAAGCGCCAATCATCACGCTCTATGATGCGCCCATCCCCCTGGGAAACTGGTATCCTCAAGTCACCCACATCAATGGCATGGCTGTTGCCCCCAAATCAGGCATTAACAGTGCTGAGAAGCTGCTGGACTCTGTGAATGCCGCCATAAACGGCCGGGATGATGTGGGTATAAAACAAAAAGATATTGACATTCTGTACACGTACAGCGCCCAACGGGGAAATCCTATTGTGGATGTGTGGGATTGTATTAAAGGCAAAGTGCAAGTTCGAGACAAAGCCACCGAAAAACAAGAAGAGATTATGCTGGATGCGGTACACCGCCAAAAGCGCGTCACCGTCTCAGCCCACAGCCGGGGCACCATCAAGACGGATAACGCGGTCAGAAATGTGCATAAAATCTTGACTGACGAATATTACCCCACTGTGAAAGCAGAAAGTTATGAAGACGCCCTGGCTTACTGGAAAAAGAACGATCCCGGCATTGGGCTGGAACCAGACATGTTGGCCGAGATGTCTATGCGGCCGTTAGCCCAAGAAGAGGCGAAGAAAGCGATGAACGCCTATATTCAGCTTATCTATGCCGGTAATGCGGTGCAGTATCCATCGGCCGTTCTCAAATTTGATATGTACGTGGGCGGGATGGATCCCATCAGCATGTTTGTGGGGACCTATTCTGAAATCGGACGCAAAGCCCATGCCGCTATCGGTATCGGTGGCAGCAGCGATTCTAAATTACATAGCGTCGGGAAAACAAAAGGACATGGCTTTGTGGGCAATTATGTGCCATCAGTCGGCGCTAAAATCGCCGAAGATTTACAAAAACGGTAAGTGAGAGATGAGAAGTTCAACTTCTTTGAGAAGTTGAACTTCTGGCCTAAGAGGAAATAGATGTCATTAAAAGATGAAGTCAACGCAGCCCTGATCGAGTTAAGTAAAGCGCCCAATCTCCCTGATTTGGCGCTGGATTCCTCTGGTTTTTGCCGTTTTCACGTGCCTATTCCGCCAGTTCTCATCAAGCTGCATAAAGGGGAGCTGGGGATCGATGTACAAATATCGCCCACCGGTAAATTCTTTTCCCTAACCACGCCGCTGGCCGTTATTCAAGAAGCGCCGCCGTCCGCCTTTTATGAAGCGCTTTTGCAGCGTCAGTTTTATGCAGAACAAGTGGCAGGGGCCAGTTTCGCCATTTCTGTGACGGATGATTACGATCAGGTGATGGCGCTCTATCATTGGCCCCTTGATTCAATTACCACAGACGCCTTTAAGCGGCTCTACCAACGGTTTATGGCCGCCGCCTTTGATTTAATTGACGAAATAAACGAGATGGCGCTCAAGACGCCACAAGTCATCCCGTTACACGAAGGGCGCAGCTAAAAAATGAGCAAACAAAATCAGGCGCACACGCAGCCACAAGCCGAACCACCCCAGGCAAAGACAGCCAGGCAAGAAGGATTAGAAACGGCCGTTGCCCCCCTACCTGCCTGGCAATACGGCTATGCTGATCCCCGCGCCGTTGCGCCTGATGCAATCAATACCCTGCAACGCACCATCGGCAATCAAGCCTTGCGTCGCTTACACCGCCAACGCCAGGAAGAGGAAGTTTTACCGCCCAGCGACGATCCTCTGTGGGGCGGCGGTGAATTGAGCGAGGGAGTGGAAACGGCCGTTACCCAGGCGAAATCCGGCGGCCAACCTCTCAGCAATATCGTGCGCAAACCGATGGAACAAGCCTTCAACGCCGATTTCAGCCGCGTCAAAATCCACACCAACCGCACCGCCGACAGCCTCAATCGTTCCCTGAGTGCCCGCGCCTTCACCAGTGGCCAGGACATCTTCTTCCGCGCCGGCGCCTACAACCCCGGCAGTTCATCCGGGCAAGAACTATTAGCCCACGAACTGACCCACACCATCCAGCAAAGCGGCGCCCCCATCCGACGCCAGCCCGCCGCCACCAAACTACCCACCAGCCTCTCTTTGCCGGGCGGTCTCGGGGCCGTTTCGCCCCACCTCATTCAACGCGCTCAGGCCATCGCCAATAAAAATCAAGCCACCTACAAACCCGATCCCGAAGATGGCGACAAAGTATTAAATACCTCCGTGCGCGGAACCCGGCGCACAAACCATACCATCGACCATTACCAAAACTTCACCGTAGTGGATCAACCAGCCCCCAACAAAGCCAATTACCACAAAATCACAGGCGCCCCTTATCCTGGTGAATTCGCCTACCGCCCTAACTTCACACAAATTAACGCACACAACGAAACCAAAGTCGTCAAGCAGCCCACTCATATAAAAGATGGCAAGAGCGGCGACGCATGGGAAGCGGCCCAACCCGGCGACATTTTAGAAGTTACCGGCCAAACAGAAGACAACAGCTACTACTTCGCCCGCAACAAAAGATTCCCCAATGGCAAGCGCGGCACAATCGCCCAGGAAAAAACAGTCGATAGAAACGGCGGGTTAGATACGCCCGGCGTTCCCTTGACCAATGCCGCCAATGCTGCCACCACCGATAGCAGCGTACCCCTCTACAAACCCCTCAGCGATGATCGCCAAAAAAGTGTGGGCACAGATGGGGAGTTCGGCAGATTTCATCGCAGCGGCATAGATTTGGAAGTAGACCTCACGGCGGCCGGCCTGGATACGGCCGGTAAAAAAAGCTTGGTAGTGGCCCAAAGCGTCCGCCAGCCCGATAAAAAAGGGTATATTGAAAAAGATAAAGTACGCATCATCACAGATACTACCGCCGCCCTCACCCAAGAATACCAAAGCCAACCCGGTAATCAAGGCGCACAACTAGAACGAATCACCACCGATTTTGTGGTGACGGGCAAAACCATTTTGCGCCAGCCGCAAGAAGACAGCAACGGCGTCATCACCTTCAAAGACAGTTACGAACTGGAACCAGGCGAAATTCTGCAACATACCGCAGAAAGCCGCGCCGTCTTCAAGCAAGACAAAATGTGGGCCACTGAAATGAAATGGCAGGGCAAATATATGGGCATGATCAATATGGAAAAAGCCCAGGCATTACCCGACGATCAAAAAGCAATCTTAAAACTAAACACGCCGGTTGATGGGGTGCGGGATAAAGCCACCTTGCAAAAAGTGCTGGTCACGGACAAAACGACGTTACGCGCCATTAAAGGCAATCGCATCCACTCCTTCGCGATAGGGTCCAAAACAGTGGCGCTAAAACCAGACACGGCCGTTTACGTGGACTTTAGCATCAAAGGCGTAGACGAGACCTTCAACTACGCCTGGGTCTTCGCCCAAACCGATGAGGATGCGTTTGGCTATATCCGCGAAGAAAAAATCACCAATCCCCACACCGAAGGAAAAGTAAGAGAAACCACCTGGGGTGGTAAACAGATAGAAGGCAACGAAATCCCCGTTGGCAACCAATACATCTATAAAATTGATAGCGAAGTTGGCAAGAGAGGGGATCGTTTTGTGCCCGTACCCCATCAAGCGGTGGCCACCAACACCCATTATTTCCATTTACGCAACCGCCGCAACGGAAAAGTTTGCCGTATCCAGAAAGAAAACGTCCTTTTAGCCTCACTTCCCTTAGTCACCGCCAATCCACCCAATACAACAGCCCTGGTATTGGGTAAAGCCCACTTACGTCAACCCGTCGAGAACCGCATCCACAATTCCGGCGCTTCCGACCAGACAGTTGGCGACCCCTTACTGCCAGGCGACAAATTGCTCGTTAATTTCCAAACGGCCGGCATATTTGCCAAAGGAGATACAGAGTGGTATTACGCCAGTAAAAACAACAACTTCGGTTATATTCGCGGCTCAAAAGTGCGTGAATCAGGCGCGGAACAACTGCAAGCCATCAACCAGGGCGCCACCCCAGACCAGTTCATTCCGGCGTATGTCAGCAGCAAAGCCCATTTGCGCGACGCCAGGAAAAGCAAAAAGGAAGAAAAGAAAGCGGGTGATCAAATCATGGTCAATTACGGCCGTCACCCGGTTCCTTATGTGCGTAAAGGAAACAGCACCAATTACGTCTCCAATCCCTACTTCACCGCCAATGAACTAAACCGCTGGCTGTTGGTGCAAGGTGACAGCCCCCGCTATATCCGCGAACACAAAGTCACCGTGCAATTCCTACAGCCAGAATACAAACCACCCTCGGCTGAAAAATCTTCCGGCGCCGCTTACCAGGCGTTTAAGATAATTAGCGGCGGTGTAAAAAGTGTGAATTTTGAATCGGCCGGCGGCTGGGGTGTGGGCACCACCGGGGACATTTACGAAGGCTTTAAGGGCGTCAAAGGCATGGAAGAAGGCCAGGAGATCGAATCCGGCTTCCTGAAAAATCCATCAGACGGACCAGCGCATGGCGGGGAATACCATAATCTAGCCATTGCCGGCGTCACCGGCGGTTTATTGGGTCTCATCGGCACGGTGGAAGGACTCATAGAAGTATTTGGGCCAGGACGAAATTGGAAGCAGCGTTTGTTAGGTATGTTAAAAATAACGGAAAGCGGACTATCCGGCGTGGTGGCTTCTGCCCGGGCGGCCGAAAATATCTATGCCATCCAGGATAGCCGCCTGAAAAGTTCAAGCACCGCCATGCAAAGCGACAATTACGAAGCCTTCAAACTGGCCGGAGAAGTGGCGGGGTGGGCGGCCGGCATTGCCAACGCCATTGGCGCCGTAAAGGGCTTATTCCTCTCCATCCACTCCTTTGTCACCAGCCACAAAAAAGCGCCAGAAAGAGGCGTCAGTTTACTCAAAGGCATTTTAGAAGCAGGCCAGGCCGGCGTAAAAGCGGCCCGTTTCCTCACCAAAGTGTTTGACGCTACCGGCGCATCCAACGTGCTGGCTGTCACCGTGCCCTTTATTGGCCTGGCCGTTGATATGGCCGATATTGTGTTGGGCGCATTCAAAACGTACCATGGGCACACAGGAGAATCAGACGCCGGAGAGCTGTTACGCGAGCATGACTTGAAGCAAAAAGTGATCAATTCCTTTAACAGCCACCTGTTGGATACCAGCGACCCGCATAAAAATGAGAAGAATAAGCTTTTCTGGAAAGAGTTCCGGGGTGTGCGCTCTGTGAACACCCTGATGACAAAAACCAGCTACCTGCGCTTAAATCCCAAAATAATGTTCGCCATTCGCAATAAAGAGCAATTAGACAAACGGGATGCGGTGGGAGCAAATAATGTTGTGGAGCGCAGCCCACGTTACATTAATTCCGACTACTATCAAGTAGTAGACAATCTGGGCCAGCCAACCGGCACGGTAGTTGCTATTCTGGACGGCGCTCATATTGCCATTACGCCGGCCGCCCAAAAGGCCATCCGGGAATATGAATTGGTGAGCAAAGTACAAGAAGTGAGCAAAAAGAAGAAGGTATATGGCATCGAGGAGATAGAAAAAGGCGTACTCAATTTGATTGGAGATGTGTTAGGCATGGGCGGGCCAACGGCCATGGCTGGCGCCATCATCAAAGGGGTAACGGCCGCCGCCGATGCCGGGTTTAATCTGGCCCGTTTTATCAACAAACAGATGGATAATAAATCTGGAAAGGTATACGCCTCTCATTTGAAATACCAGGGCAAAATTGAAGGCACTGACAAGTCACAAACCAAGAAAAAACGGGAATATTACGACCATGCCATCTTCATCTTGCAAGAAATTGGTGATTTAGCCAACCCGGCCCAAATCATGGCGGCAGCGCAGGATCAAGGTACGCTAAACCTGTACCGGCAGCAGTATATTACCGTGCAAAAGCATGTGGAAATAACGGGTGTGCATACCAAGCTGTTCTATGAAGCGGCGGGCAAGCCGGTAGAGCAGGTTGAATTGTTGGTGGAAGCCCTTAGCGAACGATAAGGGAGCGCCATCTTCCAGATGACAAAGCGTGGGCCGCCTGGCCACGCTCCCATTTACGAAGGAGATTACATGATTTCAGAGTTAACGAATGCAAAATATACGGCTGAATTGTCGTTCTTGGCAGGGTATCTGGACAATCTCGGCTTTGATTCAGAACTGATCGAACGCTCTGAAGCCATGCCCATGCCCATCCTGGTATCTTCCATTGGCGGTGATGGCGCTGGTCGCCCGCGTCTGATCAATTTTCTGTTTGTTCCCATTGATGAAGAACATTTGGACATCTTACAACTTTTGCAGATCCATACGATATTCCCTTTTGATGTTCAGCCAGAGTACCAACCACAGACTGAAAAGCTCCTCGGTATCATCAACCAGAAATTGGGTATGGGCTGTGTCGGCATTGATGAACAAAATGATCTTTTTTACAAATATCTTTTTGCCAAAGCCCGTTTCCAACCACTTGATGAGGCGTTGATTATTGAAACGGTGCAGTTATTTATCTTTTTATTGGAGCGTTTCAGCAGTTTAATCGAAAAAGTAGCCACTGGAGAGATCGGTTTGACGGCGGCTTTGGCGACGTTACAAGCTGAAGATTGATAGAGAGCGTTAAAAGCGGTCAAGCTCACCTGCATCTGCCAAAACCGGCTGGTATGACAGCCAAACCGCGTATAGCGCCCTTAAAAATAAGGAAAGGATAAAGAAGACATGGGTACAGAAAAAAAATTAACACGTAAACCAGATGAACAGAAAACGGCCGTTGTGAAACCCACTTCCTCTCACAACTTGCAGCCCTCTACTCATCAAACGGCTGCCTCGCCAAATCCTGCGCGTTTGCAGCAAACCATCGGCAACCAGGCAGCGCATCGCTTTTACAAAATTCAACTTCAGCGCAAAATGACGCTCGGTCCCGTCGGCGATAAGTACGAGCAAGAGGCAGACGCCGTAGCGAAACAAGTTGTGAGTACGCTCCACCATGCCCCTAAAACGGAAACGGCCGTCTCTACCGCCCAGCGCCAGGAGGAGGAAGAGGAGATGCAAATGAAACCGGCGGCAACTATCTCCTCTCTACAGCGCCAGGAAGACGAAGAAGAGATGCAGGCCAAAGGCGAACCGATGCTGGCCGGTGGGGAACTGAGCGATAATGTAGAAACGGCCGTTACCCAGGCCAAATCAGGCGGCCAACCCATGCACAACACGGTGCGCCAGCCAATGGAACAAGCCTTTGGCGCCAATTTCGGCAATGTCAAAATCCACACAGATGCTCAATCTGATCAGCTCAACCGATCTTTGCAAGCCCGCGCCTTCACCTCCGGACAAGATGTTTTCTTCCGCCAGGGCGAATACAATCCCGGCAGCGCCAGCGGACAGGAATTGATCGCTCATGAACTAACCCATGTGGTGCAGCAAAACGGAACGGCCGTGCAGTGTCATGAAGAGGAAACAGCCCAACGACATCCCGCGCCCTATGTAGCCCAATCAGAAGAAGAGGAAATACAAACAAAACGGCTGCCAGGAGCGGTATCGCCAACTAAACAGAAATCTATTCTCCAACGTGCATTTCAACCCGCCACCACAACCAGCAAAACACATTTGAGAACCTACACAGGTACAAAAGTAAATACCGGCACAAAAACAGGGCGAAACATTCCATCCAACAGCGAAGTCATTATCGATCAAGCCAGGCAATATACGCAAAAACGAAAAGTATTTAGCGATGTCACCTGGACCAGAGCCGTGGATACGACGGCGCCTACCTGGGATCCTGTTAGCAGCCCTGCGACTGGAGGCTATATCCGTCAAACAAAAGTTACGCCCAAAACATACCCGGAAAACACCACTGTTTTTGTAACATTCAGGGGAGATTTACCGGCCAAAAAGCAGTGGCGTGAAGACCTCGGCGAATATTTAGAAGTAGAAAAGAGCGCCGCCTATCCGGCAGATTGGTTGATAAAAATAGGCGGTCAATTTAAACGACTGCCCTCAGGTGGGCCACCACCAGTAGCCTTAAACTTGCTAGAAAAAACGCAGTTGGAAACACACACGTATAAATTATTTGGGCCTAGCCCCAGCGATCCTCAATGGCTGTTAATAACAAGGCAAGGGGGAACGCCTGTAAAATACAAGCCAAGCAGCAAAGAAGAGGATATGAACCCTGTATTAACGCAGGAAGAAACAAACGCCATTAAGGAAAAACCAATTAAAGATCACTTTGAAATGGAGTTGGCAAAAGATCCTCAAATGGCGACGGGGAATTTAACGAGCACCACTTTCTCTTATCAGCCAGACCCCCTTGTTGCCCCCGTCAATGTGTATATAAAGGGAAACAACACAGCCAATTTATATGGGGAGCAGTTGGCGGCCGTCCAAAAAGGATTAACCGATCTGCAAACCAAAGGCGTTCCGCTGGATGATGGGCTTGAAATCTATATTTCTTCATCAGACAAACCACTCCAGGCCGCCTATAATTTTGGCGCCGGCCGTATCATCTTAAAATCAACGATGTTCGACAACCCAGAGATGGACGATGAAAGATCAGATGAAGAAGGCATCAAGGGGGGCGTTCCCAAGAGCGGCGTTTTTGGCGTGGCTCACCAAATCGCCCGGAGAGGAAATCTAAACGCACAACAGAAAAGAAAAGCGATTGGCAGCGCCGTTGCGGTTCATGAAGTCGGTCACGCCAAACACAAACTGTCGTCTCCCGTAAAATTCCAAAAACTGCAAAAAGGAGAATTGACGGAGCAACAATTATCAAAACTGGCAGACGCCGCCAAAGAAGTAAGTCATTATGCCGCCACCGCTCCCGGCGATCCGAACAAAGCGCTCGAACTAGTGGCTGAAGTGTTCACAGGCATTACCTACGGCGAGCAATATTCCCGCGATGTGATTGATTTGTACCTCGATCTGGGAGGATTCAAATTGTGGAATAACGACGATGAAGTCGTGCTTTAAATATCTTTTCCACGTTCTAAGTCGCTGTCAAACTTCAACGTGGGATCCGCCTGGCGCAAGAAATTCCAGGTGTAGATGCCTGTCCAATGCCCATCGCTCCATTCAAATTGCAGGGCATAACTGCCCACCGCCCCCACCTTTACCAGGTTAATTGACTCGTCGCGGGCATTTTGTAAAACGTCGAGATCCGGGGGGCCGCCCATGTTATCATGGCCACCTTTACATTCCACGCAGGGGCAGATGGCGCGTAAACCAGCAAACGGCAGGCGGCTCACCTGTCCGTCTGCCCAGTTGATGATCAAAACTTTCTCGTTCCTATCGGCCGTTACGCCGGTGGGGCGAACTGTTTCCATATTGTTATCCTCAGTTGAGAAATGAGAGGTTGAATTTCTGAGAGAAGTTCAACCTCCTGGCTCTTCTACTCCGCTCTTCTACTCCGCTTTCCTACTCCGCTTTTCTACTCCGTTTTTCTACTCCGTTTTTGCGCCGCATTCACCGCAGAACTTGGCATTGGGCGACATTTTTGCGCCACATTCCTGGCAGAACTTAGTCGCTTCCAGTTTGCCGCCACACTCCGGGCAGAATTTAGGACGGCCGTTTAACGGCGCCTCACAATGGGGGCAACTCGCCTGAATCGTTTCCTTGTACCCTTTGGCGATCACCTGCCTGTCTTCCTGAGAGGAATCCGCTTGCTCCCACGCCTGCTCAACCGCCTTGCTCGACTGCGCTGCTGACATCTCCACATCCAAATCCGGTGCACAATCCTTGCACAAACCACGCCTGCCGTTCCAACAACTTTTACGGCACACCCAAGAATTACACTTCGGGCAGCGGGCAAACTGCGGCATTACTTCTTGGGCGGCTTTCTCAAAAGCAGCGTCATGCGCCTGTTCCCAGGTGGCCGAATTGGCCCGATCCGTCATATCGACGGCGCGACCCAATACGCCGCCAAACAAGCTGTTCGCCGCATCCAAAAACGAGGAAGCCGTGCCGGTCAACGATGGCTGAAACTTGGTACGGTAGCCATCACTACACCGGTCACAAAAGAATTCAAATTGAAACCCTTTGTCTGTGCTTAAATCGCTGTGATTGCGTGAAAACTGGATATTCTCTGTCATTTCACCTTTCCTTTAAATTAAATTTACACTCAGGTGCGACGCACTTTCAAAAAGTGCGTCGCACCTCATCGTCTCACAAACTCGCCAGCCGTTCGCTTAACTCGTCAAAGCTGGCCTGAGATTGTACCAGCTTCTCACGTTCCTTTGCCACCACAGGCGGCGGCGCTTTCTGGGCAAAAGGAGTGTTCAACAAATCCGTCAGGCGCTGGATTTCCCGCTGCAAATCTACCAGTTCCTTTTCCAGCCGCTCTTTTTCCAGGCTCAAGTCCACCATACCCGAAAGTGGCAGGTAGCAAGTGATGTCGCCCAGGGCAATGGTAACGGCCGCTTCTGGGGCCACAGCCTCGGCCACAATTTCAAGCTCTGCGTTATCCAGCCGCGCCAAAAAGCTGAGTACGTCGCTTTGCGCTTGCAACATCTCCGCTTTGTCGCCAGCGACGATGATGGCTTTGATGCGGCGACCCGGTTCCACTTTATTGTCTGACCGTGCACCGCGAATGCCATGCACCAACTCACGTAGGCGTTCATAAGCGTCTGCACCCTCGGTATATTTTTCGCCAGCGGTGGGCCAATCGGCGATGATCAGCGCTTCTGCCCACCCTTCTGCTGGCTCGATGCCTAAGTCGGCGGCCACGAAGGCGGCTTTGAGCTGCTGCCACGTCTCTTCGGTCACATATGGGATGTAGGGATGGAGCAGACGCAGACAGTCATCCAACACTTTCCGCAAGACGGACAGGGTTGTCCAGGCACGCGCCCCGCTTGCTTGCATTTGCACTTTGGCGGTTTCCAAGTACCAGTCGGCAAACTCGCCCCACAGGAATTCGTACACTTGCCGTCCCGCTTCACCGAACTGGTAATTGTCCAACAGGCGGTCGGCCGTTTCGGTGATGTCGGCTAAACCGGTCAGAATCCACTGGTCGGCGGCCGTGTAGCGGAGGGTGGCGGGCTTGTCGGCTATGGTGGCATTACCCAGGCTGTGGGTGATGAAGCGGGTGGCGTTCCAGATTTTGTTGGCGAAGTTGCGATTGCTGGCTACTTTTTCCAGAGACAGGTTCAAGTCGTTACCGGGGCTGCCACTGGTCAACAAAGTAAAACGCAGTGCGTCTGTGCCGTATTCTTGCATGACATCCAGCGGATCGGTGACGTTACCCTTGGATTTGCTCATTTTTTGACCATTGCCGTCCCTCACCAGGCCGTGCAGATAGATGGTGTGGAAAGGGATGTCGTTGGTGTAGAGCAAGCCAGACATGACCATACGCGCCACCCAGAAGAAGAGGATGTCGTAGCCGGTTTCCATCACATCGGTGGGATAGAAACGCTGCAAATCAGGTGTGTTGTCAGGCCAGCCGAGGGTGGAGAAGGGCCACAAGCCGGAGCTGAACCAGGTGTCCAGCACGTCGGGGTCTTGCTCGATGTGGGCGCTGCCACACGCTTCGCATCTGGTGGGGTCGAGGCGGGCCACGGTGAGGTGGTCGCAGTCGGCGCAGTACCAGACGGGGAT
>CAZXVH010000066.1:20895-29454 GCA_964643965.1 uncultured Ardenticatenaceae bacterium | reverse complement strand
AATCATATTGACGCCCTCTATGCTCTTTGTTACACTCCAATCGTTATAGCAACTTAAAATTCAAATCACGTAAACCTATCTAAGGTGCCTCTGCCCCGGATGGCAAGGCTTAAAAGCGAAGCTGGTGGCCTGATTGTGACAAATCAGGGAGTCCAGCACGATCCCGTCACTGTAAGTTAGTTTGTGAATCCCATAGTCCGATAGTCAAATAGTCTGAAAGTGTGCCAGTCGAATCATTTCGACCACAAGATTGCCAGACGACAAGACTAACTGACGACAAGATTATCCAACTAATAAGTCAGGTCGCCCGCCTCAGATGAGTTTTCACCCTCGTGGAAAAGGGGTTGGGAACTATGTTCAACAACATGGCATGGCAATCAAGTCGGACCCAACCCGATGTAAATAGATATATTTGCATCGGGTTTTTTTGTTTGCCTCTAACCCCTTTTATAAAAAGATGGGCCAATTTAGGAGGCGAAAAATGAAAAAACGGGTGGTTCAACTATTTTTTATTCTTGTGATGTCCTTGATGTTCGTGGTGGGGGCAGTATGGGCGATGGCTGCTTGGGGGGAAACGGCCGTTTCCCCCCAAGCAGCCATCGCCATCCCATTCCCCCATCAACTGCAATCCGTAGCCGCCAGCGTGGACTGGTTAGTAACCACCCGTCAAAACGATGACGGTGGTTATACCAGTTTTAGCGCGGGCGCGAACATGGCTCCTTCAGACGTGTCTGGTTCCCTCGACGCCATGCAGGCCATTGCCGCCGCTGGTTACAACCCGGCGACCAACGCGCCCGGCAAAACCAGCAACCCTGTCGCCTATTTGCAAGCAAATGTGACCGATGTGGCTGCCTTTGCCACAGACGGAGGAGGTAAAGCCGGTAAAGTCATTCTAGGCTTAACGGCCGCCAGCCAGGACCCCTATGATTTTATGGGCTACAACTTCGTCATCAGCCTGACCGCCCAGCTTTCACCAACCGGGCAATACAATGCCGTCACCGCCTACGATCAATCCCTGGCGCTGCAAGCCCTGGCGGCCGTTCACCAAACCGCCCCTCTCTCCGCTACCCAATGGCTCAAAGATGCCCAGTCGGCCAATGGCTCCTGGCCTTCTTATGGCTTTGATAATGTGGACACCACCAGCCTGGCAATTATGGCGCTGCTGGCGCAAGGCGAAACGGTGACCAGCACAAGCGTGATGAGCGCCACCGCATATCTGGCAGACGCCCAGTTGCCCACCGGTGGCTGGGACAGTGGTTTTGGCGAAAATGCCAACAGCACCGCCCTCGCCTTACAAGCCCTGAGCGCCCTCGGCGAAGATTTCTACACCGTTGGCGGCGCATGGGATCAAAACGGCAATACGCCACTCTCCACCTTACTCAGCTATCAAAACAACACCGGCGCTTTCCAGGCCGACTTTGGCTCCGGTCCCTTTGATGATTTTTTCGCCACCGTGCAGGCCATTCCGGGCGCCACGGGGAAAGCGTATCCGCTGCCAGCGCGGTATGAAGCGGCGCGTCAGGCGATCTCCTGTTTAGCCACCCTGCAAGATACGGCCACAGGCGGCTGGGAACAGTTTGCGGGCGGGGGCGTGAATGCCGCCGGCACTTCCCGCGCCATTGAAGCCATCGCCGCCTTTGGTGGTGAGCCACAAGATGCACAGTGGACGCCCGGCAGCGTGAATGGCGTGGCAGCCCTGGAAAACCTGACCCCGGCTTATTTAGCCAGCGGGCGCGGAGGGCGCGTCGGTATTGTCATGCAAGGGGTAGTGGCAGGTGGCGTGCCCTACACGGTGACTAATTTTGCCGGTTACAACCTGCCCATTAGCGCGACCAGTTATCTTTCGCCCACGGGTGAATATGACAGCACCGCCTTTGGCCCGATGGCGCACAATGAGGCGATGTTGGGATTGTTGGCTGCGAACGAAATGCCTGATACAACGGCCGTTTCCTGGTTACAAAACGCGGCAGTCAATGGCAGCTGGGGTGAGTCGGACGCCAATGGCTCATCCATCCAGGTTTTGGCGAAAATGGCTGAAGACGTTCCCGAAGGCGCCTTCGCCCATTTGCATCTAACCCAACTGGCGGATGGCGGCTGGGGGTATACTCTCCCCGCCAGC
Organism: uncultured Ardenticatenaceae bacterium; assembly: GCA_964643965.1. Taxonomy (GTDB): domain Bacteria; phylum Chloroflexota; class Anaerolineae; order Promineifilales; family Promineifilaceae. The sequence continues at coordinate 27,335 of CAZXVH010000066.1, read as the reverse complement.
GTCAACTCTACCTCAGAAGTCGTGCAAGGTTTGGTACAAGCTGGCGACAATCCGTTTGCCCCCGCCTGGAGCGTCGTCGTCAGCGGAACCATCCAAAACGCGGCCGACGCCGTGTTGGCTCAGCAAAATGATGCTGGCTGTTGGCCTAATCTATACGCTCCCGGCGCCGACCCCTATGCCACCACAGATGCCGTTTTCTTGTTAAGGGCAAATCCCGCCTGGCCGGAAATGCCTTTTTATCTGGAACAACAGCTCTTTTTACCGATGGTAGTTAAGTAAGCGTTCGACAAGATTAGACCAATCTTTGGTGACAAAATGACACATTTGCGCAAACTACTCCCTTTATTCCTATTCACTGGCTTCATTCTGGCCTATTTACCACCACAGTTAGCCGCTCAGTCAGACAACCGGGCAGCATTGGTAGTCAATATGGGCGGCGGCAACGTGCAAACAAAGTGTGTCTCCTTCCCCGAAGAGCAGATCACGGGTTATGATTTGCTGCAACGCTCAGGGCTGGGTCTTGTGGTGGAGGTGCAGGGGGCGGGGGCTTTGGTGTGCAGCATCGACGGCATAGGCTGCCCCGCCGAGAACTGTTTGTGCCAATGCGCCGGGGGCAGCGATTGCGTCTATTGGTCTTACTGGCACAAAATTGGTGGGAATTGGCAATATTCGGCGGGGGGTTCGAGCAGTTATCCCATTAAGAATGGCATGGTGGATGGCTGGTCTTGGGGACCAGGCGCCTCCAATCAAGCCAACCCGCCGCCTAATGTGGCTTTTGAAGAGGTATGTCAGGTTCCAGCCACGCCGACAGCAACGGCCGTTCCCGCCACTGATACACCCATCCCCACCCATACGCCCGTTCCCGAAATCTCCTTTTCCGTTGACGCCACCACCCTGACCGCTGGCGCTTGCACCCATCTGCGCTGGCAAACGGCCAATATCTCCGCCGTCTACCTCAATGGCGGCGGAGTCATTGGCGCCGAGGTGCGCCAGGTTTGCCCCACAAAAACAGAGAGCTACGGTTTGCGCGTGGTCTATCCCGGTGGCGAGGAAACACGTACCCTGACGGTGAACGTGGTAGAAAGCCCCCTGACCGTGACGCCGACGGCCGTTTCCGCGACGGTTGGGGCAGGAGCGGCTGTGGTGACAACGGAACCCACCGTTACCCCAAAAAGCAACGCCACGCCAACGCCCGCCGCAGTCGCCGCAGTCGGGAAAGCGGTTGAGGCAGAATCAGCGATTGCCGGGGCTGCAAATGTCATCACGCCGCTGCCTGCCGCCGTCACGCCAGAAATCAACTGGATGATTGCCTTACCGCAGCCCACAAAAACAGAAGCGCCGCCTGCCGATATAGCCGCCCTGCCGCCCACCCCGCCAGGCGAGACCATCCCCGCTGAGATGGCTGTGGCAGCGGGACAAAAAACGGGAGAAACGGCCGTTCCCTGGTCGTCTTACATCGGTTTTCTGATCATCGCCCTCAGCCTGGGTCTGCTCATCGTCTATACCGTGCAGAAAAACAAATGAAAAATTGGAGAGTAGAGAGTAGAAGATTCGTTCAATCTCCCCCCTCTAGCTCTACCCTCTATCTCTAGCTCTACCCTCTATCTCTATGAACCGCCTCGCCACCACCGCCATCTACCTGCTCACCATCACCATCGGCATTGCCACCTTTGCCGCCCCCTTTGTCTTGCCCTACTCTAAATTTGCCCCCGAAAACAGCGTCCTCATTTTGACCATGCTCATGCTCGGACTGGCGCTGGTGGCGCTGCTGGTAGAAGTGCAAGGGCAGATAGTCAGCGCCAAAGTTGTAGCCACGTTGGGCATTTTGATTGCCATTACTTCTGTGCTGCGTTTTATCGAGGTGGCCATTCCTGGGCCGGGCGGGTTTTCTCCTGTTTTTGCGCCCATTATTTTGGCAGGCTACGTCTTTGGCGCCCGTTTTGGCTTCTTGCTGGGAGCGATGACCATGCTTGTTTCCGGTTTAATCACGGGCGGTATAGGTCCCTGGCTGCCTTACCAGATGTTTACGGTGGGTTGGGTGGGCATGAGCGCGGGCTGGCTGCCCCATCCTGCTAAAGCACAAACGGCCGTTATCCTCTTGGTCGTGTGGGGCTTCGTCTGGGGGCTGCTTTACGGTGTACTCATCAATCTGTATTCCTGGCCGCTGATTGTGGGCGCAGCGGCGACCAGTTGGCAGGCGGGCATTGGGTTTAGGGAAACGGCCGTTCGTTATGCTGCGTTTTATGTGGCAACTTCACTCTTGTGGGACATGGGCCGCGCTATCGGCAATGTGCTGCTGCTTTTGGTGCTGGGCGCGCCCGCCATCCGCGCTTTGTCCCGTTTCCGCAACCGCTTGCAATATCAGGTGGTTCCCCTGGGAGCGCGGTCTGCCAGACCGCTTTTTGCGGACAGGCTGTCCGCGCTCCCGGCGGACAGGGTGCGTTATGATGAATGAAAACATGGCGGACAGGCTGTCCGCGCTCCCGGCGGATAGGGTGCGTTATGATGAATGAAAACATGGCGGACAGGCTGTCCGCGCTCCCGACGAAAACCCGCATAGACGCCCGCGCCTGGCTGATCTGGACAGCAGCAACGGCCGTTTTAACCATGCTCACGCGCAACCCGTTTTATATTGTCATTATTTTGCTGGCGGTGCGCCTGGTCGCCTTGAACTGGGAGCAGGATGAGGCGGCGTTTAAGCTGCCCCTGCTGCGCTTGCTGCTGGTTATTTTGCTGTTCTCCACGCTGTTTAATATGTTGTTCGCCCATGTAGGCCAGGTGGTACTGGTGACGCTGCCGTATGGCTGGCCGTTGATTGGGGGGCCGTTAACGTTAGAAGCGGCCGTCTATGGCGCGGTCAACGGCTTGATGCTGTTTACGCTGCTGCTCGTGTTTATCGCCTTCAACAATATCGTGCCGGGCAGTGATTTGGTGCATCTGACGCCCCGCGCCTTCCATGATTTGGGGCTGGTGGTGCTGATTGCCCTGACTTATGTGCCGGAAACAAGTCGCCATTGGCAAAAAATCAAAGACGCGCAAGCCATTCGCGGCCATCAAATTCGCGGCTGGCGCGATTGGCGACCCATTTTGATTCCGTTGCTGGTGGGCGGCATGGAACGGGCGATGGCCCTGGCCGAGGCGATGGTATCCCGCGGCTATGGCGCCACCACACAGACGAGTCAGCCATTGTTGGCGCAGGGATTATTACTGTTAGGCTTGGGGGCGGCGTTTGCCGGTTGGCTGCTCAGTTTTTGGTTTGGTTGGCCTGGCTGGGTATTGATGGGGAGTGGCGTGATGGTCTTGCTATTGCTAATTTGGGCCCTGGGCGAAAAGGTTTCCTGGCGTCATTATGGGCTGCGTGTTTGGGGCTGGCGCGAGACGCTGGTGGTGGTAACGGCCGTTCTCCCCCTCCTCCTTTTCCTTTTGCCTTTACCCTTCATAGATCGCAGCAGCTTGTATTATTCACCCTATCCCCAACTCCACTTGCCGCCATTTAACCTCTTGCTCGGATTGGCGCTGGCGCTGTTGGCCGCGCCGGGAATGCTGCCCCGTGATTGATATTACCGGCCTCTCCTTCACTTATCCCGAACGGGAAACGCCAGCCTTGCAGGACGTTTCGCTGCATATCGACGCCGGTGAATTTGTGCTGTTGGCGGGGGAATCGGGTTGTGGCAAAAGCACCTTGATGCGTTGTCTCAACGGCTTGATTCCCCATCTCAGCGGTGGCGTCATTCAAGGCCAGGTGCGCGTCAACGGCCTGGACACGTTGGCGGTGGGGCCGCAGCAGATGAGCCAGCACGTCGGTTTTGTCTTTCAGAACCCGGAAGCACAGGCTGTGCTGGATCAAGTCGAGCCAGAAATCGCCTTTGGCCTGGAGAGCAGTCTGGAATTTCGCAAACGGGGCCGGGAAAGCAGGGAGGAAGCGGCCCACGTGCAGCAGCAGATGCAAACGCGGGTGCGTGAGGCGCTGGCTTTGCTTAACTTGACGGCGTTGCGGGAACGGCCGTTACGGTCCCTCTCTGGTGGCGAACGGCAAAAAGTAGCCCTGGCCAGTGCGCTCGTTTTACAACCGTCGCTGCTGGTGCTGGATGAACCGACCAGCCAGCTCGATCCCCATGCTGCTGCCGATTTGATGGAGGCGTTGATCCAACTCAACCAGGAACATGGTTACACCATCGTCCTGGCCGAGCATCGCCTGGAACGGGTATGGTCGGCGATGACGCGAGTAGTTTACCTGGAAGCTGGACGCTTAACGCTGGACGCGCCGCCTCAGGAAGCCCTGGCCAGCCTGCCTTATTCCCCCCTCGAAATCAATACCCGTATTGAAATCAAGGCAGCGCCGCCACCCGACAAGCCTGTGTTGCAGGTGAAAAATCTCTCCTTTGCCTATGGGGAAACGGCCGTTTTGCAGGCTATGAACTTGCATGTGGAGCCAGGCGAGTTGGTGGCCTTGATGGGCGAAAATGGGGCGGGCAAAAGCACGTTGCTGCGTTGTGTGGTGGGGCTGTTGCCGGTAAAGGCGGGAGATGTGCTGATAAACGGCCGTTCCACCCACAAACGCACCATCGCCGACATCTGCAAAGAAGTCGCCTATCTACCACAAAACCCCGACGACCTGCTCTTTGCCGACAGTGTAGCTGAAGAGCTGGCCATCACCCTGCAAAATCACGGCTTACCGCCTGATTCTCCGGCAGCGAATAGATTGCTGGCGCAATTGGGAGTGGCAGAAGTGGCAAACGCCTACCCGCGTGATCTATCGGTGGGGCAGCGGCAGCGGGTGGCGCTGGGCGCTGTCACCGTCACGGAACCGGCGCTGATTTTGCTCGATGAGCCAACACGCGGCCTGGATTTCCGCGCCAAAGAAGCGCTGGCCGCCATCTGGCAGGGCTGGCTGGCGCAGGGCAAAGCCATTTTGCTGGTGACACATGATGCGGCGCTGGTGGCGCAGGTGGCGGATCGGGTTGTTTACCTGGATGCGCTTCCGCAGTAATCGCCACAAGTCAAAATTCACCCCGGTTAACATTGAATTGAATCACCCACCAATCCTTCCCTTAACGGCAGTGCATTTTTAGTTATGTGCCGGTCAAGTTTCAATTTAACGGCCGTTGTAGAAATTATCCCGTCCCTTCCACATAATCGCCCAACAAATTTATATCTCATCGGAGGTTTTTTATGTCCATGCGACTCAAACATCTGTTGCCCATCCTTCTGCTCATCCTGGCCCTGGCCGCCTGCCAGCCCGCCGCCGGTTCGGGCGCAAATACAACCCACAGCGAGCCGACGAGCGAAAAGCTGGTCATCTATTCCGGCCGCTCAGACAGTTTGGTGCAGCCCATCATCGATCAATTTGCCGAATCAACCGGCATCAACGTGGAGGTGCGCTACGGTGATACGGCCGAATTGGCCGGCGTCCTCATGGAAGAAGGGGCCAATTCCCCGGCCGATCTCTTCTTCGCCCAAGACCCGGGTGGACTGGGCGCGGTGCAAAACGCCGGGCTGCTGGCCCCCCTGCCAACCGAGATTCTGGGGCAAGCGCCGCCCCGTTTCCAGGCGGAAGATGGCAGTTGGGTGGGCATCTCTGGCCGCGCCCGCACGGTGGTCTACAACACCGATGTCATCACCGACCCGGCCAGCCAACTGCCTGATGATTTATGGGGATTTACGGAGCCGGAATGGAACGGCCGTTTAGGTTGGGCGCCCAGCAATGCCTCCTTCCAGGCCATGGTCACGGCCATGCGCTCGGTGTGGGGCGACGAGAAAACGCGAGAATGGCTGCAAGGCATTCAGGCCAACAACCCCATCGTCTACCCTAAAAATACGCCCATCGTGGCCGGCGTGGCCGCCGGCGAAGTAGACGCCGGGTTTGTCAACCATTATTACCTCTACCGCTTCCTCAGCGAAGAAGGAGAGAGCTTTACCGCTCGCAACTACTTCCTGCCTGGCGGCGGTCCCGGCTCTCTGATCCTGGTGGCTGGGGCCGGCATTCTGAAAACGGCCAAGAACGCGGAGAACGCCCAGACATTCATCGCGTTTTTGCTCTCTGAAACAGGGCAGCAATATTTCGCGGATCAGACGTTTGAGTATCCTCTCATCGAAGGCGTGAGTACCGTCGCCGGGTTGCCGCCGCTGGCAGAGCTGGATGCCGTCGCCGCCCACATCAGCCTATCCGACCTGGCGGACCTGGCTGGCACCCAGGAGATGCTGCTGGATTTGGGCATTATTGAGTGACGAATGGCGGGTGGCAGGTGGCGGGTGATTATGCCACCCGCCACTCGCTACTCATTCAATTTTGAACCGCTGTTAAATTCAGTTTACACCTATGTAAATCATTAGTTTAACGCCTGCCATTGTTTTCATTGCCAGGAGCGCCATAATCTGGCTGCTCACCATTCACAATTTACCATTCACAATTTACCATTCACAATTTACCATTCACAATT
>CAZXVH010000066.1:0-20795 GCA_964643965.1 uncultured Ardenticatenaceae bacterium | reverse complement strand
ACCATTCACAATTTACCATTCACAATTTACCATTCACAATTCACCATTCACAATTCACAATTCACAATTCATAATTCATGAGCGTCATCGACAACATCAGCCTGCGGGCAAAACCACGCACAACGACAGAGAGGAAACGGCCGTTTTCCCGGCCGTCTTGGTCCCTCTTCCACATCATCCTGGTGGTGGGGGCGGGGTTGGCAGCGGCGCTCGTTTTGCTGACGCCCGCCTATCTGCTGCTGCGCGCCGCCAGCGCCGGCCAAGAGACCCTCGACACTCTGCTGCGGCCGCGCACCTGGAGCGTTTTGAGCAACACCTTGCTGCTGGCCGGCAGCGTCACCCTGGCCGGCGTCGCTCTGGCCGTGCCCCTGGCCTGGCTGACAACCGCCACCGATCTGCCCGGCCGTCGCCTATGGGCAGTGCTGGCGGCGCTGCCCCTGGTGATGCCCAGTTACGTGGCCGCTTTTGTTTACGCTTCTATCCTCACCCCTAAAGGATTGCTGCAACAGACTCTCTACCCCCTGACCGGCATCGAGAAATTACCCTCCCTCTACGGTTTTCCCGGCGCATTTTTAGTGCTGACTCTCATCAGTTATCCCTACATTTTGCTCACCACCCGCGCCGCCCTGCAACGCCTGGACCCGGCGCTCACCGAAGCGGCCCGCAGTTTGGGCCTTTCGCCCTGGGCCGCCTTCCGCCGGGTGACGCTGCCCAGCCTGCGCCCGGCTGTGGTGGCCGGCGGCTTGCTGACGGCGCTTTACGTCATGCGTGACTTTGGCGCGGTGACGATGATGCAGTTCAGCACCTTCACGCGCATCATCTACAACCGCTATGTGGGTTACAAACTGACGGAAGCGGCGGCGCTGGCCTTGATATTGGTGGGGGTAACGGCCGTTCTCCTCATCTTTGAGCAGCGCAGCCGGGGCAAGGCCCAATATGCTCGCCTCTCCAGCGGCGCGGCGCGGAAACGGCAGCCGGTGGCTCTGGGCTTTTGGAAGCTGCCCGCCTTGCTTTTTGTGGGCGGCGTGGTCTTTGCCAGCCTGATTGTACCAACGGCCGGGCTGCTCTACTGGTTTGGGCGCGGCTGGCAGCAGGATTGGGGGGTGCGCGATTTAAGCGCCCCCAGCAGCAACGTGGCCTCGCTGTTCAGCCTCATCGAACCGGCGAGCAATTCCCTGCTGGCGGCGCTGTTGGCCGCCCTGCTGACTATGGCCCTGGCGCTGCCCATCGCCATTTTGGTGGTGCGCCGGCCGGGCAGATTGAGCCGCTTTTTCGAACAAATCAGTTACGTCAGTTATGCCCTGCCAGGCATCGTCATCGCCCTGGCGCTGGTCTTTTTTGGGGCCAATTACGCCCGTTCGCTTTACCAAACCTTGCCCATGCTGCTGGCGGCCTATGTCATTCTCTTTTTACCGCAGGCGGTGGGCACAGAACGCTCCTCTTTGTTGCAAGTTTCGTTGAGTTTGGAAGAGGCGGGGCGCAGTTTAGGGAAACGGCCGTTTGCCGTCTTCCGAGCCATCACCTTCCCCCTGGTACGGCCGGGCATCCTGGCGGGCGGCGCGTTGGTCTTCCTGACCGCCATGAAAGAGCTGCCGGCCACGCTCATCCTCAGCCCATTGGGTTTCAATACCCTGTCAGCCCAAATTTGGGGCAACATCAACGAAGCCTTCTTCGCCCGCGCCGCCGCACCCACCCTGCTGCTCCTGCTGCTCTCCTGTGTGCCGTTGGCGCTGCTTACCCTGCGTGATAAATAGATTAAAAAAACTCATAACAAAGGGACAAAGACAGGAAGATACAAAGGGCTTCTTTGTTTCCTTGTAACTTTGTGCCTTTGTAATATATTTCTTCTCATGAATCCCACCGTTCTTTGTCGTAATTTAATGAAATCTTTTGGCGCTGTGCCTGTGGTGGATGATGTCTCTTTGCGCGTGGCGCAGGGGCAGATTTTGGCGCTGCTGGGGCCGAGCGGCTGCGGCAAAACGACGACGCTGCGCCTGATCGCCGGTTTTGAGCAGTTGGATAGCGGCGCTATCTGGATCGATGGGCAGGAAATGGCAAACGGCCGTTTCCACACCCCCCCGGAAAAACGGCGCGTAGGCATGGTCTTCCAGGATTACGCCATCTTTCCCCACCTCAGCGTGGCCGACAACGTGGCCTTTGGCCTGCCGCGCAGCCCGCAGAGGCAGGCGCGTATGGAGGAGATGCTGGCCTTTGTCGGGCTGGCCGGGCTGGGCAAACGGATGCCTCATGAACTGTCTGGCGGGCAGCAGCAGCGGGTGGCCCTGGCGCGGGCGCTGGCTCCGCGACCGGCCGTCCTCCTGCTGGATGAACCATTCTCCAACCTGGATGCAGCCCTGCGCCAAACTGTGCGCCAGGAAGTGAAAACATTGCTCAAAGCCAGCGGAGCCACGGCCGTTTTTGTGACGCACGATCAAGAAGAAGCGCTGTTTGTGGGGGATGAGGTGGCGGTGATGAACGCCGGGCGGCTGGAGCAGTTGGATACGCCGGAGCGGGTGTTCCACGCGCCGCGCACCCGTTTTGTGGCGGCGTTTATGGGCCATTCCGACTTCATCCCGGGCGTGGTGCAGGCCGAAGGCATCGAGACCCCACTTGGTTTTCAGCCGCAGAAAACGAGCCTGGCTCCGGGAACGGCCGTTTCTGTGTTGGTGCGTCCTGATGATGTCAAACTAACGGCGGATGCTGAAGGCGGCAGCCGCATCCTGGGACGGCAGTTTCAAGGCATCTCTTACCGCTACCAGGTGACCTTGCCCGATGGCAGCGTGGTCGCCAGTTGGCAGTCGCATCAGATGCAGTTTGGGGTGGGAACGGCCGTTCACGCCACCATTCGCCCCGGCCATCACCTGACCTGTTTTGTGGGGGATAAAGCAGTACAATCTTGATGTCAATCCTCTAAAACTCTCTGTAATCTCTGTGACTCCTCCGTGCGGCTCTGTGTTCCTGCTTCGGTTTGGATAGGGTGGCAGGTGGCAAAGTTAACTTGCAACCCTGCCACCTGCAACTTTGCAACCTTACCGCATAATCCCCGGCAAATAGACGCGGTGCGGGTAAAGGCTGCCATCCATCACCAGCAGGGAGACATCATCTACAAACAGGCCGGTGGCCCCGTTTTGGCCGTCATTGTAGACGCCAAAATGGAGCAGCAAAGTCTGCCCGCCATATTCAGCCAGGCTGATGGTATGCTTTTGCCACGCCTGAGCGTTGCTCAAATCCCAATACAAGGTTTCCAGCAACACGCCGCCGTCACCGTAAAGCAGGACGTACTGGGCGTCGCCGGTCGTTAGACTTTCTGGATTGGCCGGTGGGGCGGCAACGGCCGTTTCTTCCCCCGTCACGGGATACAGATAAAATGTCAACTGAGCCAGCAGCGCCTCATCCGGCAGCGTCACCGTTTGCCGCGCCGAGGAGTAGCCATTGATATTGGCCCCATTATCCAGGCCAATGCGCATGGAACGCTGCCCGTTATAAACCACCCGGGTACTGTAATTGGCCGGAATGGGCGTTTGCGGCAACTGCCAACCGCTATCGGCTTCAAAACCGCCGTTCACCACCACATCCTGCGCCACCGTGTGATAACGCCACACCCCTGTGGCGCTGGAGACAAATACCGCGCCGTCGCTATCTACCAGCACAGCCTGCAAACCAGGCGTTTCCGGCGGCGAACCGACCGCTATCCAAGTTGCACCCCCATTGAACGAACGGTACAACGTATAAGGAGTCACCAGATAAGCCGTCTGGTCGGTGGCAAAATTGGGCGAGAAGGCCACGTCTAGCACGGACTCGTCTGGCAAACCGGCGTTGACCGGCGTCCAGTTCACGCCTCCGTCCACCGATTTGAAGACGCCATCTGGTCCACCGTTCTCTCCCAGGGCCAGCAAGGTGTGATCCACGGCAAAGGTGGGCGAGGCTCGCAGCGTCCACACAGAATAGCCATTTACCAGGCCGCTGGCCGCCTGCTGCCACGTGGCGCCCTCATCCCCTGAGTACCATACGCCTTGATAAGAGCCGATAAACAAACGGCCGTTCGCCCCCCCATCATCCGCCCACATAAGCTCCATACCGCCCCGGTTGCGATCCCACGAAGTCACTTCCTGCCAACTGTCGCCGCCATCGATAGACTTTTTGATCTTGCCCGAATCCTCACCGGTAGCAAAAAGCGTCTGGTCAGCGGCATAATCAGGCGAAAGAGCCAGGCTGGCCCGATTGTAAATGCCGTACAGGTTTTGCCAACTGGCCCCGCCATCCGTGCTGCGGGAATAGCCGGTGTACTTGTCGCCTGACGCCGCAAAAAGCGTTTGATCCAGGGCGAAATCGGGCGAAACCGCCAACGCTCTAACCGTGCCCCCGCTCAAGCCGGTGGGCTGCCAACTGCCGCCGCCATCGCTACTACCATACACGCCATGACCGCTCGTGCCTGCCAGTAGCAAAGTCTCGTCCGGCGCCAGCGCCAGCACCGTTGAAGGCAAGATCATAAGCCCCTGCGTCGCCTGCCGCGTTTCACCCACATTGAAATCGGCCGTCAGCAGCCGGTAAACGCCGGTACTCGTGCCCACCAACAGCACGGCATGGCCCGGCCAACCGGGAGAGATCGCCAACGAAGAAATGCCTGTGTCTTCATAACCGGGCACGATCTGCCAACTGTCGCCGCCATCCTCGGAGACGTACAAACCGGCGCTGGCTCCCGCAAAAATCGTCTGGTCGAGGGCATACGCGGGCGACACAGCCAGAGAGTCAATGCGGCCGCTGTCGGCGGCCACGGTGCGCGTGATCCAGGAAGCGCCGCCATCGGTCGATTTGTAGAACTGCCAACCACCGGCAAACAGAGTCTGGTCAACAGCAAAATCAGGGGAGACCGCCAGCGAAGCCACTGAAGCAGAGTAAACCTTGTTCCAGGTCACGCCGCTGTCCGTTGTTTTGGCGATGCGCTGCAACGATTGCCCATTCTCAAAATAGGCGTCCGCTATAAACGCGGTCTGGTCGCTGGCGAAGGCGGGTGAATAGATGGCGGCTTCTACAAAATGGCTCACGGCCGTTTCCCAACTGTCGCCCCCATCTTCACTGACAAACAAACCGCCATACCCACCCCAGGCCATCAGGTGACCGCTGCTGGCGAAATCTGGCGCCGCCGCCACGCCGTAAATGCTGCCGGGCGGCCCCTGGTAAAGCGCCTCGTTGCGCAGCCAGTTCACGCCGCCATCGCTGGATTGGAACAAACCGCCGCCGGTGGCTGCGAAGACGGTCTGGTCGCTGGCAAAGTTGGGGGAGAAGGCATAATCATGAACGGCCGTTTCATTGCCATATGTCGCCGTGCCTGCCGCCGACTCTGCCCAGGTTTGTCCAAAGTTCGTGGATTTGATCAGGCGCGACCCCCATTCGCTGCCCTGGAAATTGGTAGACCACTCGCCCGTGAAGGCAATGCCGTCGTTAGCAAAATTGGGAGAGACGGCTAAGGCGTCCGCCTGGCCGCCGCGTGGCCCACTGCTTTGCCAGATCCCCGGTTCCGCCGCCTCACCCGGGTGGACAGTCACTTGCTGGATACCGGTATCGGTGGCGGCAAACAGGTCAAAGGAACCGCTGGGCGTGGTGGCAAATTGGGCGAGATGGGCGGCCGTCAAGGGGCCATCAACCATCTGCCAGCTTGCGCCGCCATCCGGCGAACGGTAACTGTACACTGCCTCTCCCGCTTTGCCATACTGCACGCCGGCCAGCACGGAGCCATCCACCGCAAACGCCAGGGTAGAGACGATCAAGTTGGCTCCATTTTGTTCAGTTGGAATGCCGGTGTGAAGTTCTTGCCAGGTTAAGCCGTTATTTGTGCTGCGGTAAACGGCCGTTGCCCCATCTACACTGCTCCGCGCCGCGGCAAACACCGTACGGCTGGCCCCATACGCCGGAGAAATCGCCAGCGCCGTGGGGTAAGCCACATCCAGCGCCCGCGTCCAGGTGACGCCGCCATCCACAGAGCGGTGAATGCCATCATCGCCCATGCCGGCAAACAGAGTATGGTCTCGCGCATAATTGGGCGAAACCGCCAGCAAGGTGATGTTACGCCCCGGGGCGATATTGGCCCAACTACCGCCGCCGTTGGTGGAGCGATACAGGCCAATGGCGCTGTTGGCGCTTACCGCCGAAGCCCACACCGTGCCGTCGCTGGCGAAGTTGGGCGAAAGGGCCACTGTTTGGAAAGCGTGACCGGCCGGGGTGAAAACGGCCGTCCAGGTGGCGCTGTTGTCGGTGGAACGGTAAAGTCCACCAGCCGCCAGCCCATGTTGGCCGACCATGCCCGCCGCGGCAAAGGCGGTCTGATCATTGGCAAAATTGGGTGAAAAGGCGACACGGTTAACGCGACCCAAACGCCCGGTCACATGCCGCCAGTTTCGTCCGCCATTTTGTGACCATTGCACATTGCCATCGCCGGGAACAGCCGACCCATCAAAGAAGCGCATCTCGTAATATTCTGTGCCCGCCAACATGATGTTGGGGCTGCCCGGAGCCAGCGCCACCGAGCGCACCGGCAGGTGCGGCAGCCCCTTGTTCATTTGCAGCCAACCATCCCCGCGATTGGATGAATACGCCACGCCGCCGCTGGTGGCGGCGAACTGTACGCCAGCCCAATCTTGCTCGGGGGCCAGGGCCAGGGCAAAGACGTCACCGCCAATCATGCCATCAGCGTACGCCATGCCCGGATCGTAAGGGCCGACCCATTGCCAGGTGAGGCCACCATCGATTGAACGCGCCGGACTGTCATCAGTTGAACTGGCCGCCATCATGACTTGATCGTCAGCAAAGGTGGGAGAAAAGGTGAGACTTATCTCGCCGCCAATGCCCAGGGTGACGCCGCTGCCCAGGGTCCAGGTAGCGCCATTGTTGGTGGAGACGTAGAGGCTGCCATCGGTGGAAACGGCCGTTAACACCCCATCCGTTGCATAATCAGGAGAAACGGCCAGAGCGGTATATGTCCGGCTAATCTCCAGCGGCAGCCAACTGCTGCCCGCGTCCGTTGAACGGTAGACGCCGCCCTGATCCACCAGGGCGAACAGAGTGCGGTCCGCAGCAAAGGCGGGTGAGAAGACGAGTTCGTTCACTTGATGGCTGGCAAACCAGCCGCCCGCCAGCGCAAATGTCTCGCCGCCATCTACCGAAACGAAGGTATTATCGGCGTCCGCCGTCACCAAATAGATGAGGCGATCGTTGGCAAAATCAGGGGAGAGCGCCAGTCGCCGGCCGCTGGTAAAACTAACCGGACTGCTGCTGGCCTGCCACGTCTGTCCGCTGTCTGTGGTGCGCTGGATGGTGTAGCCGGTGGCCCAATCGCCAGCCAGGGCGAACAAGGTTTCGTCGGCGGCAAAGGTGGGAGAGATTGCCAGATCAACCACCAGCCAGTCGCCAGAACCGGTGGTTTGCCAGCTATATGCGCCATCATCGGAGCGGTAAACGCCCTGCCCACGCAGACCAGCAAACAAAGTCTGCGGCATGGGATACGCCGGTGAAAGCACGATGTCGGCCATACTGCCGCCGGTGGGGCCAGGTAAAGTTTGCCAGGTGGAGAGGGAAGGATGGGCGGCGATGAGAACGGCCGCTTCACCTGCCTGTACCACGCCAATGAAACCAATCAAAACAAACAACAGGACAGAAATTGACAGGCTACGTTTCATGAGATTCCTCCTTTTGATGGGTCAGAGAGGCCCGTTGAAAATGACGCACTTTACGCGCATCATAACATATTCGCGCCAGGGAAATCTGAAGATTTTATGAATTCTTCACAGCAAAAAAGAGGGGGGAGCAGCGGCGGGGGGAACGGGTTAAATCAAATAAAAGAGCGTGGTCAGCGTTAAAGCCAACACCAGAATGGAGCCGATTTTTTGGGAGAGCGGCAGCAAACTACGGCTGGCCCATTTGATGGGTTGGTTTTCCGGCAAATCGATCAGCAAATCAGTGGCCCCTACCCATAAGAGCATCAACGAGGCTGGCGTCAGGATGAGCAAAATGCCCAGCCATAACAACCAGAGCGGTAAAACGGCCGTTACACCGGGCGTCCAACTGGCAATCAAAATGAGGGACAAGAAATGGGCGATCTGGTCAAGTATAAAGCCGGGGGTTTGACGGCGCCCTGGCAGATGCAGCTTGGTCCAGTCGATGATAAAATGCACTATCCCCAGGACCAACAAAAGACGCCAATAGGGTAAAGGGTTTTTGATCAGAATGACCGCCACCATGATATGAATGGCCACATGGAGCAAAATGCCGCGGTTGCTTTGCGATTTCAGTTCGTAAATACGGTTGGTCTGAAGGGGAAAATCACCAATGAGATGCGCCAGATATAAGACCATGAATGTTGCCATTTGTTCGTCAAGCCACCCTAACGTAGAAAGACTCCAGGCCACCCAGGCCACAAAAAAAAACGCTTGTTTCCCACTTTAAAAGGAAAGAAGACGGCCGCATGATAACGGCCGTACCCTCCCCCTGTAATCTATTTTACACTTCAAGCCCCCCACTGTTCACTGTTCACCACGCCCGCGTCCCCATGACCACCGCCAGAAACCAGATCAAAAAATCATACTTCATCAACTGGCTTAAGCGCTCTAATTGTGCGCCCGTGCGCTCCCGCGACACGCGCACCAGGATGTACAAAATCACGGGATAGACGCCAAAAACAACGATGTAGGCATAGATAGGTTGGTATACCCGAAATAAATAAGGCAGCAACATGGCGCCGATGGTGGCCCAGGCCAGAAGGTAAAAAGCAATACGCGCCGACCGGCGCCCCCAAACCGTCGAGATGGTGCGGCATTTCTGGCGCAGATCGCCTTCGTAATCTGCCAGAGTCTTCAGAATTTCGCGCCCCAAAATAGCGGTGGCAATGATGATGGCTAACCAGATAGACGGGCCAACGTTGCCGGCTGCAATGCCGCCAAAAATAGCGCTCAAGGCGGAAATGAAGGCCACGGTCACATTGCCCAACAGAACGGTGCTTTTCAATCGCCAGGAATACAGGAAGAGCAAGAGATTGGAAACAATGGCGATGATGAGCGCGGGCAAGTTGATAAATGCCGCCAAAAGGATGGACAAAAGCGCCGTGGAGATGGCAAAAATAACGGCCGTTCTTGGTGTGATCATACCGGATGGTAACGGCCGTTGTGGTTGGTTGATCTTGTCAATTTCAATGTCCCTATAATCATTCCAGGCATTGGCGGAGGAAGAAACGAGTATCGTCACCACGGCAGCCAAAAATATATGGCCCCATGCCCCGGTTCCCGCCACGTAACCACCCAACAACACTGCCAACGCGCCAGAAAGCGTAGACAACGGCCGACTAATTTTGTACAGCCCTTTCACTTGACTCATAAGATTCCTCCGAAAACAAACCGCTTCATTCCTACCTGCCACCTGCCACTCGCCACCTGCCACCCGCCACTCGCCACTCGCCTCCCCAACCCCCCTCTCTCTAACTAACCCAAAGTCATGAATAAAGATACAATATTCTCATCATGATTACGAGTGTACAAAATCCTCGCGTCAAATATGTACGCCGCCTGCAAGCAGAAAAGCGGTTTCGGCAGCGGGAAAACTCATTTGTGGTGGAGGGGACTCGTTGGCTCAAAGAATTGGTTCGTCAGGGGCGTCCGCTCCAATTCGTTTTTTATACCGAAGCATGGCTACAAAATGGCAATCATGACGCTATTCTACAACAAGTTAACGCCTCAGCACAGGCTGTCAGCCCGGAGCTAATGGCCCTCATGAGCGACACGGAAACGCCGCCGGGCGTGTTAGCGGTGGCTGCCGTTGCTCCACTCGCTTTGCCGCCACAGCTCTCTTTGCTGCTCATTTTAGATGCAGTAACGAATCCCGGAAATTTAGGGACCATGCTGCGCACGGCCGCTGCTGCGGGCGCTGATGGCGTGATTTTAGCGCCGGGCTGCGTAGACGCTTATAACCCGAAGGCCGTGCGGGGCAGCATGGGCGCTCATCTGCGCCTGCCGATTCATGAACTCTCCTGGGAAGCGATTGGGGAACTGGTAAAAGGGATGGCGGTGTGGACAACGGCCGTTTCCCACGCCACCGATTACACCACCATCAACTGGCAAAACCCGTCAGCTATCATCATTGGCAGTGAAGCGCATGGCGCCGGTTCCCAAGCCCAAGCTCTGGCCGCCGCCAAACTCACCATCCCCATGCAAACAAACACCGAATCACTCAACGCCGCCATCGCCGCCGCCATTATTTTGTTTGAAGCAGTCCGGCAGCGGAAGGACCGGTAAACTGTTCACTGCTCACTGTTCACTGTTCACTGTCCACTGTTCACTGTCCACTGTTCACTGTCCACTGTTTACTGTTCACTGATTACTGTTCACTGATTACTGCCGCCGGCGCGGTTTGATTTCAATGCGCAAACGACCCGGCTTTCCTTCCTGCTCGGAAGCATGGTAGGTAAACGAGCGACGACATTCGGAACAACAACCGTCAAAATGATAATCTGTCGCTTCAATGCGGCTGCCATAAGAGGTCAACACCAGCTCACGCAAGGTGATACTCCAGGGAAATGTCAACCAGCCCCCCTTGGCAGCAGCCACGGCCGTTTCCAAGCCTTGGCGGCCAAAAGCAGCCCGATAGCCGGTAAGAAAGTAGCCACAGCGCCCACAAGCGGCAAAATAAGCAATCACCTCATCCGCCTGGCGCGTCTTGCGCACCGGTTTGGGCGGCGGTGGCGGCTCAGCCTCAGGCGTTGATGTAACCCCATCTTCGGATGGAGTTACATCAACGGACATTTCAGCGGCAACGGCCGTTGGCTCGGTTTCGGATGGCGGCGTCACAGCCGGTTCATTTTCAGCTTGATCAGCGTCAAGCGGTTCAACTGTTTCGTTTTCTAGTGACATGAAGATAAAATCCAACTAAAGAACACGGATAAGATAGATGGATTCTAAACGGCTTGTCACATCTGTCAACAAAGCTATGGATATTCGCTCACTCACCCTTTTCACAGAATGGCCTGACTTTCCGCCGGATCTCGACTTATTTCTGGGAGCAACGCGGGAAGCCTTTCCCTTTCCCGTGCAATCGTGGCGGGTCGCTTTTCCCCCTTTCCCCGGCTGGTTTCCGGCGCGGCAGCCAACTGCCGCCGCCTTTAGCCAGGAGTTGAGCGCCCGCATCCGGGAGGCCGGTTTTGATTATGCCAGCCTGGGGCCGGCGCTGCTCGACCATGACGAAACCTGGCTGGACCTGATCCCGCTCATCATCGGCGGCGCCGACAATCTCTTTGCCGCCAGTGAAATCGCCGATAGCAACGGCCGTTTATCCACCCATCGCGCTCACAAAACGGCCCAAATCATCCGGGAAGTCAGCGTCTTACAGGCCAACGGCTTCGGCAACCTCTACCTGGCCGCCCTGGCCCACTGTCCGCCCGGCTCCCCCTTCTTCCCGGTGGCTTATCACGGCGGCGGGCCGGCCCATTTTGCTATTGCCGTAGAATCAGCAGACCTGGCGTTAACGGCTGTTCAGCAAAGCCGTAGCCTGGCCCAAGCTCGCGCCCAACTCATCGCCGCCATTGAAGACGCCGCCCACGCCATCAGCCAGCCCGCCCAAAAATTGGCAGAACAGTTCGGCCTTCCCTTCAGCGGCATCGACTTCTCCCTGGCCCCTTTCCCCACCGCCGACAAAAGTTTGGGCGGCGCCTTGGAAGCGTTGGGAGTGCCCGCCCTCGGCAGCAGCGGCAGCCTCTTTGCCGCCGGTTTCGTCACCGAGGCCCTCGACCGGGCGCAGTTCCCGCGCTGCGGCTTTTCCGGCCTCATGCTGCCCGTGCTGGAAGATAGCGTGCTGGCTGCCCGCGCCGCCGAGGGCGTGTTGACCGTACCAGACCTGTTGAGCTATGCGGCGGTGTGCGGCGTGGGGCTGGACACCATCCCCCTGCCCGGCGACATCGGCGCCGATGTTTTGAGCGGCATCTTGTTGGATGTGGCCATGCTGGCCTGCCGCCTGCGTAAACCACTCACTGCCCGCCTGATGCCGCTGCCCGGCCTGGCGGCCGGGGATGCGGCGGCCTTTGATTTTCCTTATTTTGCTAACAGCCGGGTCATGGCGGCCAGCGCCGCCGGCCCCCAGGGATTGATGGCCCAACCAGCGTGGCTGGACATTCACTCCCGAAATCGTTAAATGGATGCTTATGTCTCAACAAACCCCCTCTACCCGTTCCCTCAAACAACTATTAGCTGACTGGCAAACGGCCGTTCTCCACACCACGCTGCCCCAACCCCCTGCCTATACCGGCCCGGACGTACTCCTGAGCCAGCTCACCGAAAACAGCCAGGAGGTGGTTCCCGGCGCTTGTTTCGTGGCCCGCGTCCGCACCACCAGCGACGGCCACCCCTACATCGGGCAGGCGGTGGCCAACGGGGCGACGCTTATTTTGGCGCAACGGCCGTTCATAGAACTAGACATAACGATACCGGATACCGTCGTTTACCTGCAAGTCGCCAACACCGCCGAAACGCTGGCCTGGCTGGCCGCCGCCTGGGAAGGCTTTCCCGGCCGGCAACTGGTCATGATCGGCGTCACCGGCACTGACGGCAAAACGACCACCAGCACCATTTTGTACCACATGCTCCAGAGCGCTGGTTACAAAACAGGGCTGCTCAACACCCTCAAAGTGGTCATCGGCGAGCAGGAAGAGCCGCTGGCTTTGCATGTAACCACGCCAGAAGCGCCGGTGGTGCAGCGCCAACTGCGACGCATGGTAGACGCCGGCCTGACTCACTGCGTCCTGGAAGCCACCTCGCACGGGCTGGCCCAGCACCGGGTAGACGCCATTGAGTTTGATGTGGCCGTTGTCACCAATATCACCCATGAGCATCTCGACTATCACGGCAGCCAGGCCGCCTATCTTGCCGCCAAATCTCGCCTGTTTACGGCGCTCAAACAAGACGCCTGGTCCCTGCCTACCACCAATCCACATAAAACGAAGCTGCTGAAAACGGCCGTTCTCAACCAGGACGATCCTGTTTCCCAGCCGTTAGCCCACATCAACGTGGCCCGGCAAATTCGTTACGGCCTCAGCCCCACCGCCGATGTCTTTGCCGACAATATCGCCTACACTGCTGACAAAACCTGGTTTGACGTGCATTTTTCGGAGCCGCTGGGGATGGAAAACGGCCGTTCCCAAGCTCCCAAAATGGCCTTCACCACCCCCTGCTCCACCCACCTGCTGGGCGAATTTAACCTGTACAACATTCTCGCGGCCGTCAGCGTCGCCCGCCTTTTCTCAATCACGCCCGAAACAATCCAGCAAAGCCTCAAAACCATCTACGAAATCAGCGGGCGCATGGAACGCATCACCGGCGGCCAATCTTTCCTCACCATCGTCGATTTTGCCCACACGCCTAACTCCTTGACAAAATCCATCGCCGCCGCCCGCAAAATGGTGGAGCCGCACCAGGGGCGTGTGATCACCGTCTTTGGCTGCGCCGGTAAACGAGACGTAGAAAAACGGCGCCTCATGGCAGAAATCTCCGCCCGCGACGCCGACAGCACCATTCTCACCGCCGAAGACCCGCGCACCGAATCGCTCGACGACATCCTGGAGATGATGGCCTACGGCTGTCAAAGCCAGGGCGGGGTCGAAGGCAGCACCTTTTGGCGCGTACCCGACCGGTTACAGGCGATTTTCTTCGCCTTAAGCCTGGCCCACAAAGAAGATGTGGTCCTCATATGCGGCAAAGGGCATGAGCAGTCGATGTGCTTTGGCGTCACCGAATACCCCTGGGACGACCGCCGCGCCACCCGCCAGGCGCTCCACGCCTTCCTCAACCACACTCCTTTACCCGATTCCGGTCTGCCCACGTTCATAGAAAGTGGCCTGTAACCCCACCGTGCCACCGGTCACTAAGCTCGTCGAAGCGTCACTGGTCACTAAGCTCGTCGAAGCGCCACTGGTCACTAAGCTCGTCGAAGCGCCACTGGTCACTAAGCTCGTCGAAGCGCCACCGGTCACTGAGCTTGTCGAAGTGCCACTGTTTGCACTACAATGCGTCCCAATCCACCCATTCGGAGGTATTATGCTGGCTCAAACATTAAGCCGAGTGCGCCGCAATCATGGCCTGGAACATGCCACCATCCATGTGCTCAGCGCCACACATAAAAACTTTAGCGCCCAGGGCAATTCTGATCATCGCGGCTTCCATTTGAATGTCTACGGCGACATCTCGGAAGCGGATGTGCAGCGGGCGGTGCGAGAAGCGTATCAACGTATGAAAAACGGCGAACACGCATTGGCCGTGCATCCCAACTGTGGCACGGTGCTGCTGACCACCGCCACCATGGCCACTCTGGCGGCGCAAACCAGCCTCACCCTGGAGCAAAAACGACAGCGCCGCTCCGGTTTTGATTTGAATACATTGCTCAATGGACTGCCAACGGCCGTTATCGCTGTTCTCCTGGCCCTCATCATTTCCAAACCGCTGGGCATCTACCTCCAGTCTCGCTTCACCACCGAAGGCGACCTGGGCGATTTGCAAATCAGCAGCATCCGTAAAATCAAGCCTTCGCCCATCACCCGGCTCTTTCACCTGCTGCTCACCGGCGGCAATAAAAACCTGCCCACCGCCGCCTACCATATCCGCACTATCCATTGAGGATTGCGGATTGTGGATTGCGGATTGACGATTATTTATGTTCTACATTTTTCATGGCGACGACAGCCACTCACAAAAAGAATATCTGGCAAAAATAACGGCCAGGTTCGGCGATCCGGGCATGTTGGACCTCAACACCACCCGTTATGAAGGGTACGTCTCCTTCCGCGACCTGAGCCAGACTTGTGACGCCCTGCCCTTTTTAGCGCCGGTACGCCTGGTGGTAGCCGAAGGGCTGCTGAGCCACCTCAAAGAGGATGAAGCGTATCTGAACTCCTTGCAAGCTTACTTGCCCGCCATGCCCACATCCGCCCGGCTGGTTTTCATGGAGTCAAAAGAAATCTCTGCCAAACACCCGCTGCTCAAGTTGGCAGAAAGCGCTGAAAACGGGTATGTCAAATCATTTTCATTGCCCAAAGATCGCGAACTAGAGAAATGGATTCAGAAACGGGCCGGCGAAAAGGGCGGTACCATCGCCCTGCACGCCGTCCACATGCTCGCCATCAACATCGGCAGCAACCTGGCTTTGCTGGACAATGAGCTGGAAAAGCTCATCCTCTACAAAGGGGCTGCGGAAATAACGGCCGATGATGTGGCCCTGCTTTCCCCCTACCTGGCTGAAGCCAGTATCTTCGATTTAGTGGATGCGTTGGGAAATCGGAACGAGAAAAAGGCGGCCCTGCTGCTGCAACAGAAATTCAGCGATGGCGCCGACCCGTTTTACCTCTTTTCCATGTTTATTCGCCAATTCCGGCTGCTCATTCAGGTAAAAGAAGCGGCGGAAGATGGCAGCCGCCCCCCCGCCATCAGCCAAAAGCTGAAAATGCACAGCTTTGTCGCCGGGAAGCTATACCAGCAAAGCCAGCAGTTTTCCCTGCCGCAGTTGGAGCAAATTTACCAACATCTGCTGACTGTCGATGTTCAGGTGAAAACGGGCCGCAGCGACATGGCGACCTCGCTTAATTTGCTGGTGGCCGTTTTAACTGCGCCGTAGCGCCAGTGGGCAGTGGAGACCGTAAGTGTTGCCAGAGATGGCTCTGCTCAGACGGCCGGTTTGAGGCCCCGGTAGCGCCAGCGTATTTGCCAGACGCGCCACACCGCTTCTACCTTCACCGGCACATCCATTTTGCTCTGCCCAATGCGTCGATCTTCAAAGTAGATGGGAAATTCCAACACCCGGTAGCCCAATTTCTGGCATAAGTACGCCATCTCCACCTGGAACACATAGCCGTTGCTGATCACTTCATCCAGGTGGATGGTTTGCAGCACTTCGCGCCGAAAGGCTTTAAACCCGGCCGTGGCATCCTGGGCATGAATGCCTAAAATGAGGCGAGAATAAAGCTGGTTGGCGCCCCAGGAAAGGGCGTAACGCCACCAGGACCATTCCTCATCCACGCTGCCGCCGGCCACATAACGCGACCCCACCACCACGTCATACGTTTCTAAACTACGGATCATCTCGGGGATATAGTCTGGGGAATGGGAGAAATCGGCGTCCATTTGCACGATAATCTCCGCGCCCTGCGCCAGAGCGACCTGGAAGCCCTGGGCATACGCTGTGCCTAAACCCTGTTTGCCCGGACGATGGATGATGGTGAAACGGCCGTTATACTTCTGCGCCAATTCATCCGCCACCCGTCCCGTGCCATCCGGCGAATTGTCATCCACCACAATCAAATGTAGATCGGCTACCGGCAGGGCGAATAGGGCCTGGCTCATTTCCGCTAAATTATCAGCCTCATTGTACGTGGGAATCACAATAACGGTCTTCAACAGCGCAATCTCCAAACAAGCTTCATAAAATAAGAAAGGCAGCCAGAGGGCCGCCAGTTTCTTTGAATTAAAACGATGAATATAGGAGTTACCATGGGCGACGGCGCACCACGATAAATGAACCTGGGAGCGCGGACAGCTTGTCCGCCCTGTGCGGTCTAGCAGACCGCGCTCCCAGTTACGAAGGAGACATTATACTGGCAAGCCCAGACCCCGACAATCCAAAATCACCTCCATAAAATTTATGCCCAACAGCGCGGCGCAACCTGTTGACAGAACGGCCGCAGTTCAGTATGTTTCGGCGCTATGTCTCGCAAATCATGGGGGCTGCTGGCCCTCACCCTGGTCACCTTTATGTTGGTCGGCCTCATCCTCACCGACGCTCTGCCGCTGCTGCGCGGCCCCGCCCCGGAGACGAGCGAATGGTATTGGCCCTATCTGCTGCGTCCTCTGGAGCGCTGGTGGGCGCCCCTGGGCGCGGCGCTGCTCATGCTGCTCACGGCCGTTTTCTGGCTCCACCCCTCTCGTGAAAAACGGGGGCACACGGCCGTCGCCATTCTCCTGCTCATCCTCACCAGCATCCTGCTGCAAGTGGGGCTGATCTATGCCCATAAAACGGCCGTTTTCCCTGAACTGATCGACCGCACCCTCTCCAACCTCGCCAGCGGTTTCTTCGAGGCCGCCGCCGAAATCGAAGACATCCACGCCCTGCTCGCCCACTACCCGGAAACCATGCCCACCTTCGCTTCCGACCATGCTCGCACCCATCCGCCCGGCCTCATCCTGGCAAATTGGCTCACCATCCAGCTTTTCCAACGGCTGCCCACCCTGTCACAGACCATCGCCCCGGCCGTCTGGGCTGCTCGCTGCATCGACCTCTGGCTGCTGGAGCGGCCGGCGGCGGTGGCGGCGGCGCTGGCCGTCTGGGCGACCCTGCCCCTGCTGGCCGCCGCCCTCACCGTCTGGCCCGCCTACTTGTTGGGCAAACGGCTGCTGCCCCTGCCCGCCGCCAAACTGGGGACAGGCCTGACGGCGGCGCTGCCCAGTCTGCTCCTGTTTGCGCCCAAATCGGTGCAGTTATATGCGCCGCTGACCCTGTTTTTGCTGTGGGCCTTCCATATCGCCCTGGAGCGCTGGTCGGGGCGCTGGTTTGTAATAGCGGGACTGCTGTATGGGGTGGCCACTTTTCTCAGCCTGGGCAATTTCTCCCTGGCGCTGCTGCTGCTGGTTTATGCCCTGCTCGCTATCTGGCAACAGCACGCCTGGCAGCAGGTGGGCTGGCGGCGCATTGTGGCTGGCGGTCTGCTGTTTGGCGCAGCCGGGCTTTCCCTGTGGCTGGTTTACTGGCTGATCTGGGGCGCGGCCCCCTGGCGCATCTGGCAAACGGGGCTGGCGCAGCATTACACCCTGGTGACGCTGCACCGCCGCTATGAGTGGTGGCTGCTGTGGAACCTGGTGGATGTGCTGGTCTATGCCGGGCTGCCGGTGCTGGTCGGCTATCTGGGCGGAGTGGTGTGGGCGGTGAGAAACGGCCGTTCTCGCACCCTTTCTCCCGTCAACATTCTGGCCCTCAGCTTGCTTGGCTTGCTGCTCTTTCTCAACTTCTCCGGTTCTGCTCGCGGCGAAGTGGGGCGCATCTGGCTCTTCTTTTTGCCACTGCTGGCGCTGGTTGCCGCCGGTTTTTGGTATGAACGCTTTCCGGGCTGGAAAACGGCCGTTTGGCTCATTGCCCTACAGCTCCTACTCGTCGTCAGCCTGGGCGTGGCCTGGCAGCCGGTGCGGGCTGTGATTGTCATAGCGCAGGAACCGGCCATGCCGCTCGGCCAGCAGCCAGAGATAGCGATAGAGGCGGCGTTCCGGGAACCTGGCCCGCGCCCAGCCACGTTGACGCTGACCGGCTACACGCTTCAGCAAAGCAGCGAGACCCTGGATGTGACCTTGTTTTGGCAGGCGGATAAGGGGGCGAAACGGCCGTTTACCCTCTTCGCGCAGCTGTTGACGGAAAATGGAGACCTGGCCGCGCAGCAGGATAGTTGGCCCGTCAACGGCCAATGGCCGCCCACCTGTTGGCAGCCCGACCGCCCCGTTATTGACCAGCGCCAGATCGCCCTGCCGCCCGACCTGCCCCCCGGCCGTTACACCCTCATCGCCGGCTGGTACGACGCCGCCAATGGCGAACGCCTCACCACAGACACCGGCGCCGATTTTGTAACGCTGGGGATCGTGCAAAAATAATTCAAAGGCGATATTCGTGGGGGCAATGTAACCGGGAATCAGGTTAATTTACCGCGCCGTCTTTTCTCCAGTTGCCTCGCCCGCCTGCCACAAATGGGCGAGGCGATGGGAGACCAGACCAGCCGTTCAGCAAAGGCAATGCCCCATCGCATCGCCCCTACCGAGTATGCTCCATGAGCACCACCGCATTATCCCGCACTGTTTCACCCACCGCTGGCAGCCGCTCCCCCGTTTCCCGTAAATACATCCCGGTTTGCAGGGTGTAATCGCCCACATCGCTCTCGGGCGGCAGCAGCAGTGGATGCCTGGTTTGCACAATATCCCCCGGCTGCCAGAGATGGGTGGCCGCCAGGCCGTTGAGCGGTTGGCCGTCCGCCTGCGCCACAATTTGCCCCTGCGCATCTAACACGTGAATGAACAGGTCATAATCTTGCGGCGTGGCGGCCAGGCTTTGCCAATAAAGCGTCAGGACGAGCAAGTTGTCCTGCTGGGCCAGATCATACCCCAACAACTCGATAATCTGACCCAGAACGGCCGAAACAGGCGCTTGTGGTTCCGCCGCCGCCAAATAGGGCACGGTGAGATCATACACGGCCGCTTCTGTCTGGAAGATGATGGTGTGGCTCTCGGTATGCACCGGGAAGATCGGCGTGACCACCCAGGGGTTACTGGTGATCTCAAAGTGCCAGCGCGGAAAGGCTGCCAGGTAATCGGCGCCGGCCGCCGCTATTTGGCGCAAGGCTAACTGGTCACGGAGCAGGCCCACCGGCTGGCGCACCGCAGGCCATAATTCCGGCGAAACCAGCCCGTTCAAATCCAAAATACGCCGTTCCGACAAGAAGCCAATGGCCCCGATGTCGTCTACAGCAATCAAGGCGTCTTCGGGGGTGTTCTCGGCCAGCCAATGGCCCAGGGCCACGTCGATATCCAATATCTCTTTGGCGTTGCGGCTG
Organism: uncultured Ardenticatenaceae bacterium; assembly: GCA_964643965.1. Taxonomy (GTDB): domain Bacteria; phylum Chloroflexota; class Anaerolineae; order Promineifilales; family Promineifilaceae. The sequence continues at coordinate 1,195 of CAZXVH010000066.1, read as the reverse complement.
TATAGCTGCGCCCAATCATTCAGCCGCCACAGACCAGCGGCCGCCAGCAAAAGCGCCATCAGCAAAAAACCAATCGTGGAGAGACGCCATGAAAGCGGTCGTTTCTGGCGGGTTTGAAGCGCCTCCGTTCCCTTCACGGCCGACCAGTGAACGCCTACCGCCGCCACGATCATCTGGAAAGGGATGAGGGGGATGGTGTAACGGCCGTGATGCCAGGTCTGGTCGATGATCACGGCCGTTAACAGTGGCAGTCCCACCAGCCATAACAGCGTCAACCGGCTCTTGCGCCAGACCGGCAGCAGCCCCGCCAACAGCAAGAAGAAGGCAGCCACATTATCCCACAGGTGAAAATTCAGCGTTTCGCGGAAGGTGCGCCCGCTAAAGAGATGCGCTGCGCCAACTTTGGCGTAAAAAGTATTGGGCAGCGGTTTGCCCGTGGTCGCCAGGCTAAACGCGACATAGGGCAGCGAAATCAGGCCGTAGACCAGCAGCGGCGTCAGCAGCCGTTTAACCATATCCAGGCGCAAACCGGCCCGCCAATAAGCGATCACCGCATCCAGCCCGGCCAGGGCAAACAAGGCGTGGCCTTCAGGCCGCACCTGGCTGGCCAGGCCAAACAGCAGCGCCGACCAGCCCGTCAGCCCCCGGCGCGTATAGAGCCACACTGCGCCCAGGCTGAGCGCGGCAAAGGCCGTCGTCTCCATGGCGGCCAGGCCGGCCCAGATAAAACGACCGGAGAGCGCCAACGCCACTCCTGCCAGGAAACCGGCCCGGCGGCTGGCCGTTAGATCCACGGTGAAGCCGTAGCTCAACCAGACGGATACCAGCAGAAAAGCGCCGCTCAAGCAGATGGCCGGCGCCAGAAAATCCTCGGTGAAGAGGCCGACGCCGGCCAGCAGCATCGTCCACAAAGGGGCGGTGGAACCGGGCGTGGCTTCGCCCGGATTGAAGCTGAAGCCGTTGCCCTGGCTGAGGTTGCGGGCAAATTGGAAATGAATCCAGGCGTCATCCAGGGGAGCGCCCAACACGCCGCCGGTAACAGCCAGTTGGCTGCGAATAAAAAAGGCGCTGACGGCCAGGGTGAGCAGCGCGAGCAGCAGATAGTCGAGCAGTCGGGCAGTCAGGTGGTCGGATAGTCGAGTCGTCATGGATTATGGGTTTAGGGTGAGGGATGGGGTGAGAACGGCCGTTCCCA
>CAZXVH010000065.1:12138-29782 GCA_964643965.1 uncultured Ardenticatenaceae bacterium | reverse complement strand
TTAGTCGGCAAGAAGTCATTGAGCAACTGGCGACAGAGCTGAATGGACCTGTTCCTATTAAAGAATTTATACAACAGGTTTTGTCTATGTGGCATTCTACAGCGAAAAACCCGGAAAGTGGCGTCAGGGGAGCGATTCGGAATGATTATGAGGGCAGTCTGTTTTTGTTTTTGGATAACGATACGATTGTGCCTACTCGCGTGGCGCTCAAAGGCATCCGTTTACGTGTGCCGCTTACTGAATTCGAGGTGGAACACAAATGCCTCCGCTTTACACCCGCATTTGCGCATATTGTGACTCATCTTCCTCGATTCCAAGAAATTGAAGAAAAGGATATTCGTTTAGTGGATGAAAACGGCCGTTCGCTGCCCACTAAATTTCTTACCTATGAACGAGAAGAAAAAGACACAATCTTTGGTTTGCAAATAAGTAAGTTGATGGTTATCGATTTGGCTGATTGGCAGCCCATGCACGAGGCTCAACTGGGTGACAGTGTGATCATTACGATACTGGATTGGGAAAACGGCCGTTTTCAACTCGCCTTAGAACCGGCCGGCCAGCGCCAGGAACAGGCAGAAGCCGTCGCCCAACGCAACCAGATGCTGGCCGATACGCTCTACGCAGATTTGGAACTGTCCCGCTATGAAAGCCTGGAGGGGCAAAGGGCAGTGCCTACGGCTCTCATTCGGCTGCCACAGGATGACATCATTCCCGATCATTGGCTGTGGGTTATCAAAGAAGATGGGCGCATGGATTGGTGGGGTCATGACATCAAGTATAAATCTGATTTCACAATGCTGGATTGGTTTTTCGACGATCTAGAGGATGAGGAAGAACAGGAGCAAGAAATGGAATTATCCGCTGCTGAGAAACAGCAAGTTTACCAGTTCAAAGCGTACTTAACACACAGAAAAGGCTTATGGCGGCGGCTTGAGATACAGGGCGAACAAACTCTGGCTGATTTAGATGACCTGCTTCACGACGCTTTTGAACACGGGTGGGATCACTTGAGCGGTTTTTGGCAGTTGATCTCCAGGGGAAAAGGGCGTCGTCCCCGAGAAATTGAATTGGCAACTATTTATCCATTTGGAGATGAGGGTTTTGGGGAGGACGTGCAGATAGCGACATTAGGGCTAGAAAAAGGAGATAAGTTGAAATATGTTTTTGATTTTGGCGATTGGATCGATCATCGCCTGGAATTAGAAGCGATTCCCAGGCCGGAGCCAGGCGTGGAATACCCCCGGCAAGTTACGCAAAATAAGCCGCGTTACAAATACTGCATTCGTTGCAAGGAAGATGGTAAAAAGAAAAGAGCCACCTGGATTTGCATCGAATGTTCAAATGAAGAACAACGAGAAGTGGTGATTTGTGAAGCCTGTCTTCAAAAATATCATGAGGTTCATTATGCTGAAGAAATCTTGTATTAGGTTAACGGCATTTTGTTGTAATGCTGGGCAGAGGAGGAAACGTGAATATTAACTTATCAAAAGACGAGTTCCGAGATTTGATTGTCATGGTATACATTGCCGAATGGGTTCTAAATGCTCATAAGATAGGGGAAGATCCACGTACAGTCCGCTATGAGGAATTAGAGCAAAAGCTGTTCAAATTAGCCATAAAAAATGGGTTGGATGATCTGGTTGAATATGACGAGAAGTATAAGACACATTTTCCCACACGAGAGCTTGAAGAGGGTTTGGCGCGTGTGTTTATAGACGAGTATGATAATGACTCATTTTGGGAGGAACTCGCTAGCCGGCTGGCAACTAGAGATTTCGTAAACCGGTATGGGGGATTCGAGGTCGCCTGGGAGCTTCCTGTGGAAAGGCGGTTGATGGAGTTAGGGGAATTAGATGCAAAATACAGTGATGAGTTTGTGGAGCATGGTCTGGCACGGATTAGAATAAAAAATAGTCGAGGCGGAAGTTAGGATTATTGGAGGTAATCATGGCAGGAAAATAATCAAAAGGAAGATGTGTTTATTGCGGCAAGGAGATGACAAAAGGGGGCTTGTCTCGTCATCTGAAAAGCTGCCCGGAGCGGCAGGAAGCTATTGCCAAAGCGGAGGCGGGGCGGGGCAAAGCCGAAACTATCTATCACTTGCAAGTGGAAGACGCCTGGAACCGTGATTTTTGGCTGCACCTGGAAATGCGCGGTTCGGCGCGGTTGCAGGAATTAGACAATTATTTGCGGGCTATCTGGCTAGAATGCTGCGGCCATATGAGCGAGTTTTTTATTGGCGGCGCCTGGGCCACTGAAGTGGCTATGAGCCGGGTGGCTGACCAGGTGTTTGATACCGGTGTGCAGTTGACCCATATCTATGATTTTGGCTCATCGTCTGAAACGGCCGTTAAAATAGTAGACCTTCGCCGGGGAGCGGCCACGACGAAGCATCCCATTGCTTTGATGGCGCGAAATGAGATGCCTGAAGCGTTGTGTATGGTATGTGGCGCACCGGCAACCTGTTTCTGTATCGAATGTCTGTATGAAGATGAAGAGTCAGGTTTTTTGTGTGACGAACATGCTGAGAGCCATCCCCATGAAGATTACGGGGAACCGATGCCTTTGTTTAACTCGCCGCGTGTGGGCATGTGTGGTTATGATGGACCGGCCGAACCCCCTTATTGAGGAATCGTTTAAGCCATATCCCGCATCACCCGGGCCACCATTTGATCGAGGGTATCCAGGTTCTCAACCGTCAGGTCAGAATCGGGGATGTAGATGTCGTATTCGTCTTCGATAAAGACGCCGAATTCGGCCAGGGCAAAGGAATCCATGAGGCCGCCAGTGATGATGCCTTCATCGTTTTTGAGATTGTAGCTCTCGTCACGAATCAGTTCGGTGACGATGAAGGTGCGGATTCTTTCGCGGATGCTTTGTGCGTTCATGGTTAACTCCAGGTGGCAAAGTTGCCGGGTAGCAAGGTGTTGGTTTGTTAAGTGGTGGGGAAAATACAGAAGTTTGGGAGGATTGTCAAAAAATGTTTCCCGCGCCGATTGTATGATTGTCTTAAACTCAGGCAAACGGGTATACTTTGACCATGCGTTTAAAGATATGTGGGTCACAAAATTGCCTTTCATTTTTTACCCACACTTTGGTGGATAGCCAACCTCAAATTTAGGAGATGATATGAAAAAATTAGTGATGTTGAGCATTTTATTCTCGCTTGTGGCTGTTATTGTCATTTCGGGCAGTATTCAGGGCCAGGAGCCAACGCCGTTGCCTGACAACACCCTCTTTGGCAGTGGAGTTGTGACGCCGCCGACCAACCAGATCATCATTCAGTTTACCGGGGAGGTTGCTTCAAAAAGTTTGTTGGCAGCCGACGCTGACGGCCAACTGCCTGCCCTGAGCGCCGCCGCCGGCGTCCCCCTGTCGTATGTGCGGCCCATGTCGGACGACACCCATGTTTTGGCGCTGCCGGATTGGACGGCCGAAGCAGAGGTTGCCAAAATGTCAGTGGAGTTAACGATGCTGCCTGGGGTAGTCTACGCCGAACCGGATCGCATCAAGCGTATCGACACCGATACCAGCAAACGTATCCTCATGCCCGACCTGACGCCAAACGATACGCTCTGGGGCCAGATGTGGCATCTGAAATATACGGCCAACACCTCAGAAGGCGTCAACCTGGTTCCTGCCTGGAACATCAGCACCGGCTCGGCCAGTACGGTGGTGGCGGTGATCGATACCGGCATTTTGAACCACACCGATCTGGCGGGTAAGACTGTGCCTGGTTATGACTTTATCGATGATTTATTTGTTGCCAATGATGGTGACGGCCGTGACAATGATCCGGCCGATCCCGGTGATTGGGTGACTGTTAATGAGTGCGGGTATGCCCACTCGCAGAGAGACAGCAGTTGGCATGGCACCCATGTGGCGGGCACCATTGGCGCCAAGAGCAATAACAACCTGGGCGTGACCGGCGTGAACTGGAACGCCAAAATATTGCCGGTGCGGGTGTTGGGCAAATGCGGCGGCTACACATCCGATATTGTAGACGGCATGAAATGGGCAGCCGGTTTGAGTGTGACCGGTGTACCGAATAACGCCTATCCGGCCGATGTCCTGAATCTCAGCCTGGGCGGCTATGGCGCTTGTGCCATCAGTGAGCAAAACGCCATCAATGCCGTGGTGGCGGCCGGGGCCACGGTGGTGATTGCCGCCGGAAACGACAACGCCAATGCCTCTGGGTACAGTCCCGGCAACTGCAACAACATCATCACCGTAGCCGCCACTGACCGCACTGGCGACAAAGCCTGGTATAGCAACTATGGCAGTATTATTGAAGTGAGCGCGCCTGGGGGGGAAACGGCCGTTAGCGCCAATGGGGTTCTCTCTACCTTAGATAGCGGCACAACCACGCCGAATAACAGCAACAGTTATGCTTTTTACCAGGGAACCAGTATGGCGACGCCTCATGTGGCGGGCGTGGCTTCTTTGATTAAGGGAATTTTGCCAGGTTATAACCAGGCGCAGGTTCTTTCTCTGCTGCAAAGTACGGCGCGGCCTTTTCCGGCCGGCAGCGGTTGTAATACCAGCAGTTGTGGGGCGGGCATTATTGATGCGTATGCAGCACTTTATGAAATAGCAAATTTCGTCTATCTACCTATGGTGATCAAAACCCAACCAGCGACGTCCATCAATTCCCTGGCGACCCCTGGTTTTGAAAGCGACCCTACGGGGTGGACACAATATTCATCAAATGGGTTTGATCTTATCTTCGGTAGTTCAGACCAGCCGGTATCGCCGCATAGTGGCAGTTAGGCAGCATGGTTAGCTGGCGCTAATGGTGAAGCATTCGGTTAATCTGGCCGCTTATGGTGGTCAAACTGTCACCGTCCAAATAAGAGCCGAGACTAATGGCACAGGTCTCAGCAGTTTGTTTGTTGATGATTTTTCTTTCCAGGCAAGCGCGGCTTTGTATGAAGCGCCGGCCGCGCCTGCGGATGATGGCGTCACGTTGCAAAAACAGTAAACGAGTATTTGTATTGAGTTGTATGAACTGGCTGGATGGAAATAAATCTATCCGGTCAGTTTTTGTCTCAGGTGGGCAGGGCCATCAGGAATTCGCTGATGAGGTCGAGGGCCTGGTACAGTTCATCGGGGGCGTCGGCGGCGTCCAGGACGGAGACTTGATAGACCTCGCCATCCTGGTAGATGGTGATGGTGTGGGTGGCGCGGTCGCAGCAGGTATCTTCGGGGATGTAGCTGGCTTCGAAGTCGGCGAAGCCCAGGGCCATGATGCTGTCTACCAGGGCGGTGATTTCTGCGGGGGGCAGCTGCCAGGAACGGCCGTCGCTGTCCATGACCGTGCCATCTGCGTACAAGGTCCAGAAGATGACGCCGGGACCAATCCCTTTTAATCCACCAGCCCGTTCATATGTGAGGACGATATCGCTGGGGTGGGAGGCGGTGGAGCCATTTTGCGCTTCACTTTCTGTTTGTTCAGCGGATGGCGCGGTTTTGGTGGCGATGTCTGGATCAGGCGTCAGGATGCGTTCCGGGGTGGCGGTGACGGGGTTGAGGGCGGGCGCGGTGGTGGCGTCTGTGGTGGAGGTGGGTGGCGCGGGCGCGGCGGTGGTGGGAGCGCAGGCGGCTAACCCACATAACAAGATGATGATGAGCCAGGTGAATTTTCTTTTGTTACTTGGCATGGATTAACTCCTTTTACTATATAAAATCTGGTGTACGAGGGCCAGCAAGTCGCTTGTGGTCGCCTCATTTGTTTCCAGAAAACCGGGAACACAATTTAAATGGTGGCCGCAATTTGAATGGCGACCATGATTTGTTAACTGCTGCCGGGCGCGATCTCGATATTGGGCCTCTGCCGCCGGATGGGTGGCAATGACCTGCCACAACTCGATGGCCTCTGCTTGCCGGGAGACAGCCAGATAATAATCAGCCATGCCATCTAACACATCAAAAATGGCGGGTAGGGCGGCGGTGGTTTCGGCCGCCGCCAGGCCTTCTTGCAAGGAGCGCCAGGCAGAGACAAAGTGGCCTTGTCTGATTTGGGCCACGCCCACGATCTTTAAAGCTCGCGCCAGGCTCATGCGGTCTTGTAAACGGCGGGCGATGTCCGCCGCCGCCTGGCAGACGGTTATGGCTGATTCGTATTGAGCCTGATGCAGGTATATCTCGCCCAAATTATACAGCGCCACCTGCTTAACCTGATCGAACTGAATTTCATCACAAACGGGCAGGCAGGCTTCCAGGAACGGCCGTGCTTTTTCCCGTTCGCCCCGCATGAGATGGTTGGCGGCAATATTGTTTAAGAACAACGCTTCCCCGCGCCGGTCTCCGATGTCACGGCAGGCCGCCAAACCTTTCTGCAAAGCGGCCAACCCGTCATCATATTTACCTTGCCGGGAATAGGCGCTGCCCAGGTTGGCTAAGGGGCGCACTATTTCTATCCGGTTGCCCAGGCGTTGGTATAAGTCAATGGCGTGTTGCAGGCTGGCTTCTGCCTGGCCATAGTCGCCGCTGTGAATTTGCAGAATGCCGAGCGAATTGAGGGCCAGCGCTAAGCCGGCCGGGTCTGAGGCAGTTTGCAGCCATTGGATGCTTTTTTCTGCCAGCTCTTTGCCTTCGTTGATTCGTCCCAGGCGCAATGACAGGCCAGAGAGATGCGCCAGCAGACGTCCCCAACTGCGGGGATGGGATGCGGCTTTGGGCAGTAACGCCTGGTAGGCCAGTTGAAATTGATCATATCCTTCTTGATACCAGGTGAGGGCTTCATAAAAGCGGTGAAGCGTGCCCATCATTGCTCTGATCTGGGGCCAATTTGTGTGGGTAACGGCCGTTTCCCAGGCCAGGCGCACATTGTCAACTTCAGGTTGTAACCGGGCCAGTACATCTGGTAGAGACAGGATAAAACGATCTTCCTGTTCTGCCAACAATTCGGCAAAATAGCCGACATACGCGGCCTGCGTTTCTGCTTGTTCCTGGGGATTTGCCGCTAACAATTCGGCGGCAAATTGGCGCAAAATTTCGTGGGTATCATAGCGGTGATCGCTGCTTGCCCATAGAAACGATTTGGCATGGAGCGCGGCCAAAATAGTTGGCGTCAAATCAGCTATTGTGGCGCCAGAAGCCAGGGTGAAGCCGCCGCGAAACAGCGATAAGCGCCGAAATACGCCCTGTTCCTGGGGGGTCAACTGCTGCCAGGAATGGTCGAAGATGGCTCGTAAACTGCGATGCCGTGCCGGCATATTGGGCCAGGATACGGCCAGGGCGTCTACATTTTGCGCCAACATTTCTGCAATTTGGGGGCAGGTAAGATGGGCGACCTGGGCGGCGGCCAATATGATGCCCAGGGGGAAACCGGCCAGTAAACGACAAATGTGGGCAACGGCCGTTTGCTCTTGCTCGGGGTTGAAATCATGGCGGACGTGGCGTGTTCTCTGGTAAAAAAGCGTTTCAGCCGGTGTGGGGGATGGGGGTGGCGCAGCCTGATCGTCGGGATAGGGCAAGCCGGATAAGGGGTAGAGCCATTCTTGCTGGAGATTGAGCCGCTCCCGGGAGGTGATTAGAATTTTTAGAGAGGGGGAGACGGCCAATACTTCATCCAGCCAATCGGCGACAGGCAGCATCTGGTCAAAATTGTCCAGGACGAGCAGCTGCTCCTGGCGGCGCAGATGTTGGCTGAGTTGTTCTGCCGGGGATGGCTGCGGGGTGAGGGAGAGGTTGAGGGCGGCGGCAACGGCCGTTATCAGATAATCAGGATGAGGCACAGAGGCCAGGGAAACATAGCGGGCGCCGTTCAAAAAATCTGCGGCCATGACGACGGTTATTTCCTGCGCCAACCGCGTTTTGCCCACGCCGCCAGGGCCGGTTAAGGTGAGTAAGCGGCAGTCGGGGTCGCGCAAGGTGGTCGTTAAGTCAGCCATCTCTTTTTGACGCCCGATCAAGGCGTCTCGGGGGGCGGGGAGATTGTGTCGGGGCAGGTCGCGGGCGGCGCGGATACGTTCATACAGCTCGCGTGTTTCTGGCGCGGGGGCCAAACCGAGATCCCGCAGTAACACGTCCCGGCAGTGCTGGTATTGCGCCAACGCCTCGTTCAACTGACCCGCTCGCGCCAACATCAACATTTGTTGGCGGTAGCTTTCTTCACGCCACGGTTCGACGCTGAGTAAACGGCCGTTCATGGCCACCGCCTGTTCATGTTGACCGGTGATGATGTAATGGGCGACCAGGCGGTGCAGCGTTTGCAGGGTGAGCAGGTGCAGCCGTTCTCGCTGCGCCAGCAGCCATTCTTCAAAGGCGGGCGCATCCGCGAGGCTAAACCCGGCCATTAACTCCCCGGTGTAGAGGGAAACGGCCGTTTCTAAGGCGTGGAGATCAGGAGGCGATAAACGGCCGTGGGGATGCTGCTTGTTTAAAACGGCCGTGAAAAATTGTTCCACATCCAGCCAATAGGCCGCCTCGCGGTTAAACGCAACGCTTTGCCGCGAAATGAGCAGATGATCACCCATCAGCTTGCGCAAATTAGAGAGGACATTCCGTAAGCTGTTCATGGCGTCAGCTTGAGACGACTCGCCCCACAGCAGCCCTTGTAACAAGGCTCGCGGATGGCTGCGGGAAGTGACCGCCAGATAGCAGAAAAGCGCCAGCGCTTTTTGCGAAACAAAACCATCGACCGCTTTGCCTGCCTGAGTTATCTCCACGCCGCCAAAAAGGGTTATCTTTAATTCAGCCATATATATATCCATTATATTCAGTTAGAGCTGTCAGGTTTAAAACCTGGCAAGATTAACCCGGTAGATAACGATCTCTTAATGATCGCTTCTTATTATAACGGTGCAAGTAAACGTTAAAAATTCAGGTTCATCGTAACCACTTTTGCAATACGGAGGTGATTTCATGTCTTCCTTCAAGAATAACCGATTTACTCTCGCTTTACTCTTTCTGCTGCTCCTGGCGGCGTTCACCATTGGCGGCGGCATGTTGACCTGGCCGGCGGACGCTTTGGTTAATGCCTGCACCCCGCTGACAGACCCCGCTCAAATTCCCGCACCCACGCAGATCAATTTTGATGATCTGGCTGATGGGAATACGATAGGGGATTATTATCAAGCGGCTCACGGAGTGCGTTTTGAGGACAGCCGGGTGCAACATGCGGAGGCTGTGGCTTCGGTGCTGGCTCATTCTCGGCTTAATGTGGCGATGAACGTGGCTGTGGACCCGAACGTCAGTAACAACAGCCCTCTGCTTATTCAGTTTGACGACCCCAAAACTGATGTGGGTTTTTATGTGGGAAACAGTGGCGGCAGTAGCATAACGGCCGTTTTGCGGGCTTTCGATATCAACGGGGATGAACTTTGTTTTTATGACATAGAACCCGTTCCAGATAACCATACCCTGTTTATGGGCATCAATGATTCGACCGGCTCCATCACCTCCGTGACGCTGGATTATGGCGATACGGAAATTTTTGAATCGATAGACGACCTATATTTTTCGGCCTCACCGCCATCCCCTACCGCTACATTCACCCCATCCGCCACCGCCACGCCCACAAAAACGCCGACCGCCACCCCCACAAAAACGCCGACCGCCACCCCCACAAAAACACCGACTGCCACCCCCACAAAAACACCGACTGCCACAAAAACACCGACTGCCACCCCTACAAAAACGCCAACTGCCACTGCGATCCCTATTACCGATCTGGTGGCCGATGATCTGGAAATCACCCAGGGCATTCAAAACCTGGATAATGACGTTTTTCTGGTGGCCGGTAAACGCACCTTCGTCCGTTTTTATGCGCACAGTCAGAGTGGTGATCACCCCACGATTGCCCGGCTTAAACTGCAAAAGGGAAATCAAATCACCTATGTCCTCCCCATCGCCCCAGGCGGCCCCTACCTGAAAGTCCGACCTTACCACCTGCGCCTGCTTCCCAGCCATGCCTTCTTATTTGAACTACCCAGCGGCTTCCGCGAGGGCACGGTGACTATCACGGCCGAAGTGAATTTTACCAATATCTTCTGGCGGCCGACGCCTAATCCTTATGAAACGAACTACAGCAACAATTTTAAGAGCCGCACCGTTACCTTTGAAACCATGCCTACTGTGCCTGTGGTGATTGCCGTCCAGCCTTACCGTCCTAAAGGGTTCCCTGCTAATTTTCAGTACAAGTCTACTTTTTATGATGAGATAATGTTGTATTCCTGGCTGAAACGCGCCTATCCAGTGAATAAGGTACAGTTGTATTTGCGTGTTTTGCCCGTCTGGCAAAATGCCACCCGTAAATGGATACCGGATGAAAATGATCCGAGTAAAGGGGGTTATGCCATCACCTCCCCTAATTGTAATTCAGTCAACTCTTATTTATATTTTAATAAATCAGCCATTATCAAAGCCTGGTTTTATCATAAAAATATTCACCTGGTGGGGCTGGTGAGCGATGAGTATGGTTTTATGCGGGGGTGCGCCTGGGGGGCCATGGCTTCTGGCCCCACTGGCTCTCGCTCTTGGGGTTGGGATTTTGACGGCTCCTACGCTGACTGGTATGGCGCCCATGAACTGGCTCATACCTACGGCCGCCCCCATACCCTGGGTGAACTGCCCAAGGGGTGTGGGGAGGAAGGTACCGTCAAACAGTACAGTAATGGTTACATCAGCCCACAATCAGATATTTTCCACCGCAAAGCAATTTATGGTTTTGATCCTTATTTCCTTTCAGGGAATCGGAATCCCATCCTGGGGCCAATTTGGCATGATGTCATGACATATTGTGATAAGCAGTGGGTGAGTGACATCACTTATAAAGGGTTGAAAAATTACCTAAAAGCCGTCTATACGCTGCCCAATGGCGCCCTTATGGAACCTGAGCAGGCCACTGGCATTGATCGCCTGGCCGTTTTCGGCGCTATCAACCAGCAAACAGGGGAACTGGCTACCCTGCTGCCCATGTCGGTCTGGCTTAATGCGGATGACCTTGAGCCGCGCCTACCCGGCCCTTATGCCATTGTGCTGCTGGACGCCGGGCAACATGAGCTGGCCCGTTACCCCTTCACCCTCGATGAGAGCAGCAGCGGTTCTTCTCCTTTATCTGAGCCTGAGGTGGCTTATGCCGGTATTTCAGAACTGGTTCCTTACGTGGCGGGCACGGTGCAGGTGAATCTGGAAGGGCCGGGGGGCGTACTGTTGGCAGAGATTAGCGCTGGTTTGGCGCCGCCGGCCGTGCAGCTGCTTTCACCCAATGGCGGGGAACTGTTGGCTGGCGATGCGGTGACGGTGACGTGGACGGCCGTTGACCCTGATAACGATCCCCTTTCTTTTAACTTGTATTACAGCCCTGACAATGGCGCTCATTGGGATGCGCTGGCTATGGCGATTACCACGACCCAAATGGCGCTACCCAGCAGTAACCTGGGCGGCAGCAGCAGCGCTTTGTTCCGCGTAGAAGCCAGCGATGGCATCCACACGGCCGACGACGCCTCGGATGCGGTTTTCACTGTCCCCAATCATGCGCCGGCCGTCACTATTTTCACGCCGGAAACGGATGTGACCATCGCGGTTAGCCAGACGTTGGCGCTGGAGGCGTTCGCCTATGATGTGGAGTCGGGCTTGATGGATGAGGGCGTTGAATGGCATTCCAGCCTGGATGGGGTGTTGGGCAGTGGCAGTCAGTTGTCAACGGCCGTTCTCAGCCCAGGCATCCATCTGGTCACAGCCCAGGCCAATGATGGCCAGGGTGGGGTCGCCAGTGACGCCGTGACGGTGACGGTGGTGGCCACGCCCGATGATCTGCCGCCAACGCCGGATGGGTTGCTGGTTGCGCCCAATTCAGTCACCCTGTATTCGGCCGGCGGGCTGGTGACGACCACGCTGGGCATTGATAATCAGAATCCGCTGCAATCGCTCTCCTGGCAGGCGGCTGTAGATCAACTCTGGTTGAGTGTGGACAGGACCGCGGGCACGACCTTTAACCTTGTCACGCTCCAGGCGAATATGGCCGGGCTGACGCCGGGAACATATGAAGCGGAGATGACGATCTGGCGCACGGATGGCGGCGGCGCGGTGAGTGTGCCGGTGAAGGTGGTGGTGGAACCGTATACCATTTATCTGCCGCTTATTTTGAAGGTTGAGTAGAGGCGTGAGCAGCGCCTGGCGCCAAGGAACGGAGAGTGGAGATTCGTCTGGTCTCCACTCTCTACTCTCTAATTTTTAATTGCAGCTCTGCTTGCAAGGCTTCGGCGATTTTTTGGGCAAATAAGCGGCTGCCTTCCGGGGTGAGGTGGACGGGGGTGTCCGTGAACTGGTCGGGGGGGATGGCGTGCCACAGGTCGAGATAGAGCCAGTTTTGGGCAACGGCCGTTTCCCCCAGCATCTCCCGGTATTGATCATACGCCCAACGGGGATAGAAGGCATTGTAGCGCAGGTCGCTGTTTCGGCCGCTGCTGATAAACATCGGCTCGTTGATGAGCAGCACGGGCACATCGCCGGCCATGGCCATGCCCGCCGCCAACACGTCGAAGGCGAGATCGGCGGAGGTGAGCGTCGCCGGTTCGGGGAAGGTTTGCCAGCTTAGATCGGCGTCAAAATCAGAGGTACGCGGCGGGATGTCGGCGGGGATAGCCTGGTCGATGCCGGTGGCGGCCCAGGAGAAACCATACGCTTGCAGGCGCAGCCAGTCGGCCAGATTGCGCCGTTGGCCGATGAGGCTGCGCTGGAGAAAGGTGGGGTCTACAAAACGGCCGTCTTGGGCATCCAGGTCTAGCTCATATTCTGTGATGAGGCGACGCATCCGCGCCGGGTTGGCTTGCACCAGCGGCGGGAAAAGCTGCTTCTCGCGGGGGAAGGATTCTAAAGTCACCGGCCACAAAATCAGGTCAGGATTATATGCCAGCGCCTCTTCCAAAAGCATGAGGTCTTTGCTGAGGGCCATGACGGGGTAGCCGAGATTGTAGACGCGGACAGCACGGCCGTTTTCAGCCATCAATCCCATCTCGTTCAACTGCGCCGCCAGGGTCTCTTCGTTTTCCAAAAACCAGCCCCACGTGCCAGAGTCGCCGATGAGCAGGACGCGGAATTCGTCGGCCGCTTTGGGCCGTTGCAGGGTATGGCTGGCAAACATGGCGGGGAGGTTGAAGGTGCTCAGGTTGTAGCTCTCGGCCGGATTTTCACCGTAGGGCAGCCGTTCCCGCCCGGGCAGCAGCCAGTTGTAGAGCGAGACATGGCCCAGCGCTTCCAGCGGGTAAAGGGCGGCAAAGATAAGATTGACCAGAAGGAGGAGAACGGCCGTTTTGAGCAAAATCCGCCCGATACTTTTCCAGTTAACAATTGACAATTGAGGATTACCCATCGACAATTTCCTTTACCAGCCAATGCCAAAAAGACGGCCGAAAACAGGAACGGCCGTTTCCAGCGGCAGCAAAAACCACACCCAGCCCAGACAGACAAAATTAAACGTCAGGAACCAGCTCAACAATGTCCAGGCGCGTTTTTGGGCGGGTTTATCGTCCAGGCCGCGATACCATTTGCGGGTGCGGTCGCTCCACTGCTTATGGGCGAACAGCGCCGCCCCGTGCCACAAGCCCCACACAAAATAGTTCCAACTGACGCCATGCCACAGGCCGATGGTGAGCATGGTCGCCGTTTGCGCCACGAAGACGATGAGGGTGGGCGAAGGGCGGGGTTTGCGCCGCAGCAAGGCGCGGGAGAGCGGCGTGAACACGTAGAATCGCGCCCAATTGCTCAAAGTGGCGTGCCAATTTTGCCAGAAAGCGGTGATGTTGGTACGCAGATACGGCCGCTTGAAGTTTTCCGGCAGGCGAATGCCAAAGAGAAGGCCCAGGCCGATGGCGATGTCGGTGTAGCCGGCGAAGTCGAAGTAGAGGCGCAGGGCGTAGCCATACAGCAGCAGCCACAGCGCCAGGGTAGACGTGGCCTGCTCCGCATTGGCGACGGTGAGCGACATGCCTTGCGCCAGCAAATCGGCGACGACGAATTTCTTGAAGAGGCCGATGGCGATGCGGTAGCCCCCTTCGCCAAAACGGGCTGCATCCAGCCCCACCATCTGCGGCAGGGCGCGGAAATCTTTGACGAAGCGTTCGGCGCGGTCGATGGGGCCGGCGATGTAGGCGGGGGCGAAGATGACGTAAGTGACGTATTCGCGCAGGGAGAGCACGGGCAGGATGCCGGTTTGCCGGTCACGCAAGGTGTGGATGAGACGGAAGGCGACGTAGGAGAAGCCGAGCCAGGCCAGATCAGAGGGGTTGGCCAGGGCTGTGTCCTGGTTGGTGAAGGAGCGCCAGAGTTGGGAAACGGCCGTTGCCAACCATGGCGTCTTCAAAATGACAAACATAACCGCCACAAACAGGATGCCGCCCGTCAGCGTCTTGCGCTGCTCTGCTTTTTCTGAGAGCCTGGCGATGCCCAGGAAAATGAGAGTGATGAGTCCGACAGCCAGGGCCACCGTTAGCGGGGCGGGTGGACGGTAGGCGATGGGGCGGTAGTCGGCGGGCAAAAAACGCAGCAGGGCCACGCCAAAGACGACCAGCAGCAGCGCCAACAGCGTCAGCCGGTCTTCGCGCCAGGTGGCTTGTTGGGCTTCGTCGTCCCGCTGGCGGCTGAGCGCCCACATGAGAATGGTGATGGCGATGGTTCCCGTCTGCAGAGCGTAGCTGGCAAAACGCGGCGCGAGATTGGGCTGCAACCAGTAGACGCCCAGCGCACTGCCCAGCAATAAAGCCCAACCGCGCCAGCGCCCAGAGAGCAGCCCGGCATACAACACGGCGGCAATGGCGAAGACGAGGAGGCTGTTAAGGTCGAAGGTCATGATGGGAGCGCGGACAGGCTGTCCGCCCGGCGCGGACAGGCTGTCCGCGCTCCCAGTGGTAAGGCTAAATACAAGCTAATTTGTCTCATCAGGGAATTCCGCCTGGATGGTGTGGTGAAGTTTGTGGAGCATCATGATGGTGGCCAGGTTGAGCATGGGGTAGCCGCGCTCGAAGGGTTCTGGCGAGGCGTACTCGAAGGGGCCATACCAGGTGAGGTGAATGCCATCGTACCCTATGCCATGCTCGGGCAGGGTGTCGGCCAGCCGGTCGAAATCAACGAGAGGAAGCTGATATTTCTGCGCCAGGTAGCGGATGCTAATGTTGTTGCGGTTGTCTTGTCCTTCAAAGCGGTCGGCTTTGGTGATGAGGACGGGGATGACGCCCCGTTCCATGGCATAGTTGACGATTTTGTCCATGCGCGGCTCGAACTGGTCGCTGTTGTCATTGGTACCCAGAACGATGAGCAGGATGCTGGGATTGTGCAGGCGGAACTCGCAGTCGAGCATGTTGGCGTCGATTTCCGGGTCGCATATCTCTTCGTTTAACAGGGCGGGGGCAAAAACGGCCGTTCCGTGTAATCCATTTTTGACGGTTGCGCCGAAACGTTGAAATGATTTGTGGTAGTAGTCGATTGTTTCCTGGAGATAACCGTATTGGGCCAGGTCGAAGGTGCGTTGGTCGAAACGCACCAAAAAGTCGGGCGAAGCGGCGCCGCTGTCGCCCAGTTTAGAAAAGGCGTTGGGGCGACG
This sequence comes from uncultured Ardenticatenaceae bacterium, assembly GCA_964643965.1. Classification (GTDB taxonomy): domain Bacteria; phylum Chloroflexota; class Anaerolineae; order Promineifilales; family Promineifilaceae. The sequence continues at coordinate 14,238 of CAZXVH010000065.1, read as the reverse complement.
CTCTTTTTTTTGCCCGAGGGCGTAGATTTCCAGGATGTGGGCTTGCACGTCTGGCGGCAGGATGACGAATTCATCGACGTGCAGCCCGTTGACCAGTTCTCCGGGCGGAATGGCGGTGGGAGAGGGTGTGGGGGTGGGGGTCTCGGTTGGCGTCGCCGTGGGGGTGGCTGATGCTGTGGCGGTGGGCGAGGTGGTTGGGGTGGCTGTGGTTGTGGGGATGGCGGTAGCGGTAGGCGGTACGGTGGCGATTTCGGCGATGGTGGGCAGTGGATATTTGGTAAGGTGAATGGCGGCGGAGACCTGCTGAGTGGCGCTGTTACAGGCTGAGAGGAAGAGGAGGGTGAGAACGGCCGTTATCAGCAAAATGAGAGGCGTGATGCGTGATGGGTAATGGTCCATGCTGCTTATTCTTCTGCGACCGTTTTCAGGATGGCATCCAACACCATGAGCGCCGTCAAGTCATTGACGGGATAGCCGCGTTCCAGCACTTCTGGATTGGTGTAATCGTTGGTGTCATGCATGGTCAGGTGAATCCCGTCGCCGCTGAGGCCACGCAAGGGCAGCGGGTTTGCCAGCAGGTCAAAGTCCCACAAGGGCACGGCATATTCTGCAGCTAGATCGCGGATGATCTGATTGTTGATGTTTTTCTCATCGTCGAAGCGGTCGTTTTTGGTGCTGAGGATGGGCACGATGCCCTGGGCGATGAGGTCTCCCAGTAATTTACGCAGATCTGCTTCCATGGCCGCCGGTACCTGGTCGTTGGTGCCCAGGCGGATGAGCATAATGCTGGGGTTGTTCATACGGATTTCACAGGCGACCACATCTTCTTCCGGTTTGCAGTATTCTTCATCGGGCCAGCCCAGTTCGTACAAGGTGCGGAAGGAGAGACCTACTTTGGCGGCCTGGCCGTAGCGCGAGAAGCTGCCGGCAAACTGGTCGATGGTGGGCTGTAAATCGGCGTAAAGGCCCAGGTTATAATTGTCGCTGTCAAAGCGGGCCAGAAAATGGGGGGTTAGCACCACGCTGTCCCCGATTTTGGAGAAGGTGTGAGGGTTGCGGCCCAGGGTGATGCCCCGAGCATAGATATCGCGCACGTTTTCTTGCACGTTTTCCGGCATGATGAGGAACTGGTTGAGTGGGACGCCGTTGACGATTTGATTTTGGGGAATGGGCGTGGGCGAGGGAACGGCCGTTGCGGTGGGCGGTGGGGTGGCGGTGGGCATCGTGGTGGGGGTAGCGGGAACGGCCGTGGCTGTGGCGGGTATGGTCGGCTCAATCTGTGCGGGGGGAACGGCCGTTTCTGGGGCTACCTGTTCTGTCGCCGGTGGATCAGTAGCAGAAATAACCGGTGTTGTTTCTACCGTTTCGGTTGCGCCACAAGCTGCTAAAACGAGAATAAATACAAAAAATAAACCTGTTCGTATAAAAATTTTCATTAAAAACCCTGGTAAATCCACTGCGGCGCACTGTCACTACTCATGATGATCAGCAGCAAAATAATGAGACACAGCCCCACCGCCAGTAGATTCTCTTTACTAAAAATTCTTCGTAACATAGCACATCAATATGGCGTTACTGCCCTGTCAAGGCTAAATTGAGGGGTAAACACCTCTGATAAATAACCATCAAAACAGAGTTGACAGGAGACTAGCCCGCTTCCCCACACCATTTCCACTCGCCATCTTCTTTGACGACACGGTACGCCGTGAGGGGAAACTCGGTATCTTCCGCGCCATAAGTAGCCACGATTTTACCGGTGCAGCTTACTTTGCCACCCCCTTCATCAGTGCAGGCCATGCCTTCAATGTGGACGCCGCTGACGCTCTCAAAGGCGCGGGATTCCCGTTCCAAAACGCCTTCCATCTCTGCGCAAAGAAGCTGTTGGATGGTGGCGGCGTCGCCCTCGGCTTTGGCTTGCAGGTAGCTTTCCACGGTCTGCGCCGGATCGCTGGCTGCGCCGCCACAAGCCGCCAGAATGAGGATGAGTAGTAAACTGAGTAGAATTGTTTTTTTCATAATTGTTCCTCGTAAATGGGAGCGCGGACAGCTTGTCCGCCTGTGCCGTCTGGAAGACGGCGCTCCATTTCAGCCACCAGGCTT
>CAZXVH010000065.1:0-12038 GCA_964643965.1 uncultured Ardenticatenaceae bacterium | reverse complement strand
AGCTTGTCCGCCTGTGCCGTCTGGAAGACGGCGCTCCATTTCAGCCACCAGGCTTCGACGGGCTTAGCCGCGACAGCTTGTCCGCCTGTGCCGTCTGGAAGACGGCGCTCCATTTCAGCCACCAGGCTTAGCCGCCATTGACCAGTGCCATTTCTTGACGCAGTTCATCCAGCATGATCAAGCCGATGAGATCATGAACGGCGTGGCCGCTTTGCAGGGTATCGGCCAGGCGAAAATCATGGGGCGCCACCCGTTCGGCCATGTGGACATCGTTGGGGATGAGGCCGCGATTGGGCAGCGTTTCCGCCACCAGGTCAAACTCCAGCAGGGGCACGTTAAACTCCGCGGCCAGTTCACGCAGGATATTGTTGTTGATATTGTCCGGCCCTTCAAAGCGGTCCGCTTTGGTGACGAGGACGGGGATGACGCCGTTGGCGATGCTGGTCTCCACCACCTGTTTCATGTTGTAGCGGTAGCCGGAGGGGGCGCCGGCGTCGTTAGAGCCGAGGCGCACAAAGATGATGCTGGGATTGTTGAGGCGGAATTCGCAGTTCAGCACATCTTCGTTGGGTTCACACCACTCTTTGTCAGCCCAGAGCGGGTCGAATACCGACCAGGAATGCAGGCCGTTGCGGGAGGAGACGCCATAGCGGGAGAAGTGGCCGCTGAACTGGTCGATGGTGGGCTGTAAATAAGCGAATTCGCCCAGGTTGACGTTGGCCGGGTCATCGAAGCGGCCCATAAAGTTGGGATTCATGGAGGTGGAGTCGCCCAGTTTGGAGAAAGTGGTGGCGCTGCGCCCTTGTGTTTGGCCGTTGGCGAAGATGGCGCGCACGTTTTGGCGCACGGCCGGTGGCAGCACCACGATTTGCGCTATGGGGATGCCATTGATGTGGGGGGGAACGGCCGTTGGCGATTGGGTGGCTGCGGGCAAAGGGGTGTTGGTGGGCGGTAGGTCTGGTTGGCTGGTGGCGGTGGGAAGAACGGCCGTTGGTGGTGGCGGTTCAGTGGGCAGGGGAACGGCCGTTTCTGTGGGCAGGGTTTCTCCTGCCAGCATGGTCAGTATGGGGGTAGCTGTGGCCAGGGTGGCTGCCGGGTCCGTTTGGGCGCTGCCACATGCCGTCAGGCTGGCGACAAGCAAAATGATCAGCAATGTAAGTGAAATCCGTAGTTTTTGCATGTGCAATTTTTCTTCCTAAAAAAGTTGAGGGGTGATTATAGCCGCAATTCTCCATTTTTCCGTAAAATACAGCGGGTTTTAATCTGTGACGGGTAACGGCCGTTTACGCCACCATTATTGCCGGACGAGCCACCGAAACGGCCGTGCCGGAGCCAACAATGGCGAATTGGTCAACACCACGCAAATAGACGCCTTGCCGGGATACGTTGACATATGATCCGGCTATGGCTAAGATTGCCCTAATCTTTTCAACTTTTAGGGAAAGAAACTGTCCTCAAACTATCTGCTGTGCCTTCCTTTTCATGAGAAAAACTCAGCAGCCAAAGGAGATTTAAATGGCAAGTGTAACCTATAAAAATATCTACAAGCGTTATGGCGACGTCACCGTCATCACCGACCTGAATTTGGAAATAGAAGACAAAGAATTTATCGTGTTCGTCGGTCCCTCTGGTTGCGGTAAATCTACTGTTTTGCGGATGCTGGCCGGTTTGGAAGAGATCAGCGAAGGCGAAATTCTGATTGGAGATCGGGTGGTCAACGACGTGCCCCCGAAAGATCGGGACATTGCTATGGTGTTCCAATCTTATGCCCTTTACCCGCACATGAGCGTATATGACAATATGGCCTTTGGCTTAAAGCTGCGCAAGACGCCAAAAGCTGAAATTGACCGTCGGGTGAAAGAAGCCGCCGATATTTTGGGTCTGGGCAACTTGCTGGATCGGAAGCCGAAGGCTTTGTCTGGTGGTCAGCGCCAACGGGTGGCGGTAGGCCGCGCCATTGTGCGAGAGCCGGCTGTCTTCTTGATGGATGAGCCGCTCTCTAACCTGGACGCGAAACTGCGTGTTTCTGCCCGGGCGGAAATCACCAAGCTGCACAAGCGTTTGGGAACTACCTTCATTTACGTCACGCATGATCAGGTGGAAGCGATGACGATGGGGGACCGCATTGCCGTGCTGGCCGATGGTATTTTGCAGCAGATTGATTCTCCGCGTAACCTGTACAATTACCCCAACAATATATTTGTGGCTGGTTTCATTGGCAGCCCCAGCATGAATTTCTTTAATGGCACGTTGGTGCAGGAAGAAGGCAAATTGTTTGTGGATACCGGTGATTTCCGCGTTGAAGTCCCTGCTGAAAGGCAAGGGCCGTACCTGGCTCATGCCGGTAAAGAGATTATATTCGGGATGCGCCCGGAAAATATTCACGTGCCTCAATATGCGCCACCGGGCATTGTGGCGGCGCCCATTGAGATAACGATTGAAGTGGTGGAATTATTGGGTCATGAGTTGAATCTGTTCGCCACCACCGGCAAAAACAGCCTGGTGGCCACGGTTGATACTCGTCTGGATGCCAATATAGGCGATAAGCTGGGTCTGGTCATGAATATGGGTGAGATGCACATCTTTGACAAGAATACAGAGCAGGCGATTCGTTAACCTGGTTAGTGATAGCGTGATTAGAAAACGGCCGTTTCGCAGGAAACGGCCGTTTTTTTGTTGAGTGAGTAGCCATGCCAGAAGCACATTATGACATTGGGGAAACCTTTCCGGCGCAGTTTGTCTGGCGGCTGCCGGATGGCGATTATCTACGGGCTGTGTTTAACGCCGAGGTGATTGGCATTGTTAAAGCCGCCGATAAATACGTGGTGCGCTTGGTCGAGTTGGTAGCGGGTCGCCAGGAAAATACGGATGGTGAATTACGGCCGACCGCCGATTTCAACCAGGAATATTGGGCGCTGGTAGGGCGCTTAATTGGTCGCCGCCTCACCATCGCCTTTGAGGCCGATGACGGCCACGCCGTTCATTTCCGCCTGGAAACCCTGACGGGAGACCACAACTATTTTTATCGGTTCCCGGATTAGGAAGGTGGCAGGGTAACAAGAGATTTTGTCACCTTGCCATTTTGCCACCCTACCCTTCAAACACGCGCCGCCACAAATTCGTCTGCATGATATTGTGCGGGTCGCAGCGTTCTTTGAGGGCGCCGAACTGGTTGATGGCTTCTTCGCCGAGGAAGGCGCGGGCTATGGCGGGGCGCATGGTGCTATCTTTGGCAAAATAGAAACGGCCGTTTGCCGCCAGCACAATCTCATCCAACTGCCGCGTAATCTTTAAGATTTTCTCCTGATTCTCAGCCGTAATACGAAAATCCATGGCCATGGAAAAGCCGTCTAAGGCATGACTGAGCAAGAACTTGTCAGGCCGGTGGCGTTTGAATACCGTCAGGTAATTGGGCTGCCCGTAATATTGGCATACGCGCAAAATGTCGGCAAAGGCGTTTTGCGCATTTTCTTTGGGGATGAAGGGCTGGTATTGAATTAAGCCCCCGGCGCCGTAAGATCTCTTCCAATTGGGCACATAATCCAGCAGAAAATGGAAGGCGGCGTGGGACTGCAAATAGGTTCCGCCACCGGTGACATGGCCGGCATAATATTTTGCCAGGTTGACGAAGCGCGTCCCCACATTGTTCATAAACGGCCGCATCCCCAACCACATAATCGACTTGGGTACGACGCCAAACAAGTTTTCTGGCGGAAACTGATTCTCCAGGCGCATACTCTGGCTGGGGGTGGGATCTTCGCCCGGCTTTAGATAATCAGCCCGATGCACATCTCCGCGTCCCAAACTGCTGCCGCTGCCAAAGGCGTCCATCCAGCCCACGATATAGCTGGAATCTGCCACGTTTTCGGCGAAATAAGCAAACATACCGGCCAGGTCTACCTGCGCCTGAGTATGGACGCGCAGGTTGCCGGAGTAGATGCGTTTCATTTGCAAAGTCAGGCTGGTGAAGCAGCCCAGCAGCCCGGCGCCGCCAATGGCGGCGTAGAAAATGTCGCTGTTGTCGGTTGGGGAGCAGGTGATGATTTCGCCGGCGGGCAGCATCATGTCGAATTCCAGGATATGTTCGCCAATGGCGCCGACCTGGTAGGCGTTTTTGCCATGCACGTTCATAGCCGCGCAGCCGCCAATGGTGGTGAGGGAAGTGCCGGTGACGACGGGCGGCCACCAGCCATCTTCCAACACGTACTGCCATAAGGTGGCGAGGGTGACGCCCGGCTCCAGGTGGATGACGCCGCTTTCCGGGTTCCAATCCAGGATGCGGCTCATGCGGCGCAGATCGACCAGCAGATTCTCATCATTCATGGCGGCGTCGCCGTAGCTGTTGCCGCCACCCCGTAAACCGAGGGAACGGCCGTTTTTATAAGCCAGCTCAAACACCTGGGCCAGCGCCTCAACGGTAGTGGGGCGGTAGACATAGCTCATGCCGCTGGAAGCGCCGCCCCAACTGTCTACCCGTTCTAAATGTTCTTTGGGCAGGGGCGTAACCCTGTTGGCTTGATTTGTTTTTTGTTTTAACATGTTTGCTCCAATTTAGAGACCTGATCGGTTTATTACGCCGAAAGCATTTTTGCAGAACAAGCTATCTTTACAGACAAAGTGGCGCTTAAACCTGCCAGGTCTCGCTGAGTTATACCAAATTTAAAAACTCAACCGCCGGAAGATAAACGACGGGATGAGGCGCACGATCAGGCCCACTAATCTCCAGCGGGCCGGCACGTAAGCGATTTGCCGTTTGGAGTGGATGGCTTGCATCATTTCGGCCGCCGCTTCTTCCGGCGAGATGACCCAAAATGTTTTGGGCGCGTTCTCCAGCAGGGCGGTATCGATGAAGCCTGGTTTAATGGTGGTGACGGTGACGCCTTTTTTAGAGAGGCGGTTACGCAGCGCTTCCAGGTAGGTATTGAGACCGGCTTTGCTGGTATTGTAAACGGGCGACCCCACGCGGCCCCGGTCGCCGGCAATGGAACTGATGCCCACGATATGGCCTTTTTTGGCGCGGGCGAAGCGGATCGCCGCCAGGTTGAGCCAGGCAATGGCCCCCATGAGGTTGATTTCAATCATCGCTTTGTCTTTGTCGGTATTATATTCGTCCAGAGCGACGGCCGGTTGCACCCCGGCGACGTAGATGATGAGGTCGAGGCCGCCCAACTCTTGCATAATCTGCTCAAAGAGGGCGGGGATGGCCTCAAAATCGGTGACATCGTGGACGTAGGGGATGGCTTGAGGGGCTTGCTGGCAAACGGCCGTTAATTCTTCTTCTCGTCGCGCCAAAGCAGCCACCACATAGCTCTGCTGGGCCAGCGCCCGCACCAATGCTGCCCCGATACCGGAAGAAGCGCCAATCACGATAGCTCGTTTTACTTTGTGTAATGGTTTTGTAGGTGGGATTTGTTGTGTCATTTATTTTTCCCTATGTAAAAAGTGTTGGATAGATAGTACCTCATTTACTCAAAGAGACCTGACGCCTATCTGATGGTCAGGCAACTATTTGATTTTAACACAGGGGCAGGGGAAGGGAATATGAGGTTTGTCATACAAACGGGGGTGTATTGTCAACTCTTACCAAAGATAGATGGGATTACTGTAAATCCAGCCACGTTCTTTACCGGCAAAAGAAATCAGACATTCCACCCGATAAGCGCCTTCTTCCACCGGAATAAAGGTAAGATTTGTTTTATTTTCAATCGCCGCCACCACCACACCTTGATGAATGAGCCGGATGTGGGCCGGCGCTGGTGTTTTAACTTGCAGCGTAGCGCCTGCGTCAAGCTGCACCTTGTCACCCATGATGCCTTTGCCAACGCCCTGACCGGAAAAACGAAAGCCTTTTGTGGCCTGCGGCAGATCGTAGCCAACCCAGGCATGTCCTTGTTTCAGGGCGCTGAAAATCATTTTTTTATCTTGGGATAAGTTTCCGGTTAACGGGGAGGGCAGAAGAATATGAGTGTTGACAGCTCGAAACAGATAGTCGTAGGGATAGATTTCGCGGTGTAAAGGGCCGAGGCTCATAGGGGTACCATGGGCGTCGCTGTTGCCTATACCGGTAATTTGTTTGCCTTCCGCCAGTAGCCTATCCCACAGAGCCAGGGTTTCTGCTTCTGGTCCGGTGATATATTTTTCTGGATTTAATCCTATGCGGATGACGGTGAAATAAGCGAAGAGTTTCCATTTAACGGGCAGATTATTCAGGGCGATAGCCAGTTGGCTTTTGAAGCTGGACATGTAGTTCCAGATTTCTAACCCGGTAAAGTTTTCTATATCCCAGTCATGCCAACCATAATTGGGTTCGTTGAAGATGGGCACATCTTTTTCCACCGGATGCGCCAGAAAACCGAGGCCACCGGCGGCAATGGTTTCGTTGATGAGGCGCTGCGGATCGGCGGCGTAGCTGGCAAGTTCTCGTTCGGCGCCAAGGGCCAGGAAGTGGCTGGCTTGCGGTTGGCGGCGCACGTTATGCACTTCTTCTCCTACCAGCAACAGCACCCGGCCGTTTTCGTTCTCATAGTAACCTTCTAGCCCATCTACCCAGATGTTGTGGTCGGTGACGATGAGGTAATCGAGTCCGGCGTCAATGGCAGCGTCGGCAATCTCTTTGTGGTATTTCTCGCCATCGGAGTAGGGCGTGTGCATATGCATATTACCCGTGAGTTCAAACAATTCGGTCACGATACTCTTTCCCTGAAATAGTTATGGACAGCAATACTATCATTTTCAATGTGCTTATCCAAGTTCAGGCTTGGTATGGCAGTCAGAAATGTTCCTAAAAGGCAGAGCGATCTAACCACATCTCTGCCCAATCATTTGAAATGGAATAGAGGATTATGGCTCTGGCAAACTCGGCACAGTGGGGAATCGTTTGCCGCAGCAACAGGCGAATCGTTGTTCTTATGAGACAGGGAAGGTCAGAGGTTATACATCTAGCTCCAAGTCCTGGAAGTAGGCCATGCTGGAAGGATGCGGTGTGGGGATTAGCTCACTGGATTTGATTTCACGCAAATAAATGGCATATTGCACCAGGACGCCGGCTAAAGCCAGGCTGATGATAATGATGGCGGTCAGGCTGCTGGTGGGACTGAAGCCAAAAGCGTCCAGAATCAGTTCTGTACCCACAAAGGTTGTGACCAAAATCAAGGTTTCGTCACGCAGCTTGTGTATCAACCATAAACCGAGGAACCCGCCGATCACAATGAGAATAAGGCCAGTTACATAGGCTGACCGTTCTGATTGTCGCGCCACGTTTGTCATGAAATGATTCCATATGCTATAAAACCATAAGGTTGCATCGGCTCCAGCGATAAAGCCAATGCAGAGTACGGCGATGTCCGGTTTATATTTGCCAAGCGCCACCCCTATAATGCCAACCAGGAGGACAATTCCCAACAAGAATAAATCTTGATTTTTAATCAAATCTCGGCCGGCGTCGTCGCCTGCTACTAAGACCGCCAATAAGTTAGCGGCTGTTGAGATGCTCACAATGCCCAATGTGGCCCAAAGCAGGCGTCGACCAGCAAATAAGATATAAAGACCTAAGCCGATTAAGATAAGTGTTACGATTAAATTTATAAAAAACATGATCTATTTACCTCCTGACAAGGTGATTCGCAATTGCCTAAAAACAAGTTTTCGGTACAGGTTATTCAAACGTATCATCTTCTTTATTCAAACGTAAGATAGTCTGAACCACGACAAATGCGCCGATGGCAGCGCCGACTAAAAACATGTAAAAAGCCAACTGCGACAGCGAAAATCCCCAGACATCTACTTCGATAGTGCTGGCGATGGCGGCCCCCACGAGCCACCCGGTTAATACCAATCCTAATAACAATCGATCCAGGCTTTTAGATAATGCCTTGTCAAATTTTTCAACCTGCGGTGTTAATTCGCTGGTATCAATTTTGACGGAGAATTCACCCTTTTCGTATTGATCCAGCCATTTGGTGGTGGCTTCTACCAGGGTAGGAATGCGGTAGATAACTTCTCGGGTGCTGCGTGATATTTGTTTGGAGACCATTTCAGACAGGTTCTCTATGTTGATTTCATCACGCATAAGAAGGGTGCTGCTCTCAACGGCCGTTTTCGAGAAATTAATCCCGGGGTCTAAGGTGCGAATAATCTGGTCGGCTTGCATCAACGTCTTAAACGCCAATACAAAATTACGATCCAGGCGCAGGCCGTATTTCCCCATCATTGTTTGCAGGGCGTTAAAGGCTTCATCCATAGGGGCATCACTGCCCAAGAAGCGGTCGCCAAAGCGTTCCATCGCTTCCAGAAACGCCTTTTCATCGACGACGGCGCCTGGCAAAGGACGGCTCAAGCGCATCCCTGCCTTGCCTAAACTGTAACCGTCCCCTTCCACCATGGATACCAGCACATCGCCCAAAGCCATGCGCTGCATCCGGTTCAACTCGCCCATCAAGCCCATGTCTAAGAATTCGATTTGCCCCGTCTCCAGGTTGACTAATACATTGCCCGGATGCGGATCGGCATGGAAGAAGCCATCAAACAACGCTTGCTTGATCATCGCTTGCACAAATTCTCGGGCGATGACGGAGCGATCCCAGCCAGCCGCTTCAATCTGATCGACCTCGCTGATTTTGACGCCGGACATGAAATCCATCGTCAATATCTTGTCGGTCGTAAACTCAAAGTAGACGGCCGGTACATGAATGGTGTCGAATCGAGCCATATTACGGGCTAACAAGCTAACATTGGAGGCTTCATTGCGATAATTCAATTCATATAAGATAGATTGACCAAATTCATCCACCAGACCGTAAAGATCCATTGTTTTGGCCCACTCTTGTTTTCTTTGCACCCGTTTGGTCAGGTCATTGATCACATTGAGATCCGCTCTCACGGCCACATCAATATTGGGGCGCTGTATTTTGATGACAACCTGCGTACCATCATGCAGCGTAGCTCGATGAACCTGCGCCGTGGACGCTGCCGCAAAAGGCGTCTTCTCAAACGATGCGAACAAATTCTCGGGCGTGTCCTTTAATTCCTTAATAAGAAGCTCTCGTGCTTTATCATAAGAGAAGGGGGGGACATTGCTTTGTAACTTCGCCAACTGCTCTTCCCACTCGGGCGGTAAATCTGTGGTACGACTGCTGACAATTTGGCCGAACTTGACAAAAGTGGGGCCAAGCTCCTGGATCATATACCGTGTCTTTTCCGGCAATGTTAGCTCGTCCATCAGGTCCACATCTTGGAAGAGCATTCTCTGCATGAAGTGGCGGAAACGAGACAGGGGGGTCATGTCTACCGCAATGTCTTGTGTGTAGCGCATGATGATGGTGGTGATTTGTGAGGCGCGTAAGTTGTCGGCAATTTTATTACGACGGCCGTCTGAGAGTAACCCCACCCAACGCCAGTAAAACTGGGTTTCGATCTGGCTGCGGAAGGCGGGCATTTCCAGGCCAAATAACGATTCCAATACCATCAACACAATGGTTAAAACAGCGCCGCCAAACAAAAGCCAGAGAAGCCGGGGTTCGCTGATGATTAAAACATCACCAGCCAGCCAACTCATCAGCCCGAGCAAGCTGACGTTGATGATGATGGCAAATACGCCCATGGTACGCAGTACCAGTCTGGCTGTAAAAAGCAGCACCAAGGGTCTGACAAAGGCGTTGATCAGGCCAAACAAGATGCCAAATAAAAGAAAGGTGGCGCTAATATCCACGACGCCCGGTATGAGGGGATAAATGGTGATACCTGGAGACAAAGTGATGGCAATCGCCAGCACCAGCGCATACACTAAAACACGTATCGTTAACCGAATCATAACTCCTCCTACTTCTTCTAACCAGTTAGACGCTTGAAGTTTTTACCTCTAGGAATCTCGTCATTTGATATTCAAAATTTCAAAAGACCCCAGAGGGATTGAACGCTTACTTTTTCTCTCTGCCCCACCCACGAAAAACGGGAAGTGATAACGAATTATAACAATTGTGTGGTAGACAGCTACCGTTTCCCAAACCAATACCCTCATTTCTTCATCCCATGATACAATAACCCACGTTGCAAGCAACCGGAATTAGAACAGGAGGTTCTATGAAAATCGTTTCCTATCTTATTGCAGCCGCCCTCGCTTTTTTTGGCTTTGTTTTCCTGGTTGGCTCACAAGGCCAGCTTATCCGTATTGGCTTTGGCATTGTCTTGCTCATCGCCGCCGGTGGCTTTGTCTACATGGCCCGCATGCGTCCCCAGCAGCACCAAACTACCGTCGTGCAGAAAATCGACCTCAGCGGCGATGTGGATTTAGAGCAAATCCGCTGCCAAAACTGCGACGCCCCCCTCAGCGAAAAATCCATCAGCGTTGAAGCCGGCGCCATTTTTGTCAACTGCGAATATTGCGGCGCCAGTTATCAATTTGAGGAGAAACCAAAATGGTAAATAAAATAAAAAAGTGCGACCCTGCAAACTCAGGTGGTTTCTCATGTTGGGCATAGACTTAAGCCAACGTCTATGGCATGGTTTGTGGCAGGATTTAGGCAGCTTCCGCGCTTCTTTTTCAGACTTACCCACCCCTACGCCCGGATTGCAAACCTTTGATGTGCCGTTAAACGGAGGCCAAAAACGCATCCATTTTCGGCTGGAGGATGATCGCTCTGGCGTGCTGTTTGTGGATGTGACGGATGTGGTGCATTTGAATGCCACGGCCGCTGAGATGGCCTTTTTTGCGCTCTGTGACGTGCCGCAAAGCCAGGCGCGGTCTGCTCTCAACCGGCGGCTGCACCCCCAAGATCGTCCCCAAATGCACACAGAACTGGCACAAATTTATAGCATGGTGCAAGCTTTCCGTGAACCGGGAGCGGACTGCCCCACCTGCGCCGTCAATGATTTACAGCCCAACACCCTCCAAACGACCGCCCTCTTCAGCCATCGCGCCAACGCCCCTTACAAAGCTGATTTAGCCATTACCTACGGCTGTAACAACGCCTGCAACCATTGTTACAACGAACCCGACCGCTTCGATATGGCCTCGTTAACGGTGGCCGATTGGAAACGGGTGATCGACACGCTCCACGCTCAGGGTGTGCCCCATCTCATCTTTACCGGTGGCGAGGCCACCCTCAACCCCGATTTGCCGGCGCTCATCCGTTATGCCGACGGGCTGGGTCATGTGGTGGGCTTGAATTCAAACGGCCGTCGCATGGCGCACCAACCGTTTATGGATGAATTGGCGGCCTCTGGTCTCAATCATGTGCAAATTACCCTCGGCTCTAATCGGCCCGAGGTGCATGACGCCGTGATGAACGCCCGCTCCTTCCATCAGACGGTGCGCGGCATCGAAAACGCCGTCGCCAGCCGCGTCCATACCATCACCAATACCACCTTGATGCGGCGCAACAGGGATCACGTGGAAGAGATCATCGACTTCCTCTACGACCTGGGCATCCGCACCTTTGCCATGAACGGCATGATCTACAGCGGCGGCGGTTTTGCCGATCCCAACGCCCTGACGGAAGAAGAGATGCCTCCGTTGCTGGTGCGGGTGCGCGACCATGCCGCCGAAAAGGGGATGAAGTTCTTGTGGTATACGCCCACGGAATATTGCCGTATGTCGCCGGTGGAGCTGGAAATTGGGGCGAAACGGTGCAATGCGGGGGAATACTCGATCTGCATTGAGCCAAACGGGGATGTGCTGCCTTGCCAATCGTTCTACGTGGCGGCGGGCAATATTTTGCGTGATGAGTGGTCGCAAATTTGGCGCAGCGAACTATTCCGCAGTTTCCGCGACCGCGAAGATGATCCGGTGTGGGCGGGCTTGCCGGAAAAGTGTTGGCAATGCCCCGACCTGCCCTTGTGCGGCGGCGGCTGTCGCATCGAGCGCGAAGCCCGTGATGGCAAACGCACGGCCGATGGCGGTGGCGCCTCTTGTGGTGTGGCCTGTAGTACGGGAAATGGAAACGGCCGTTCCGGTTCCGACACCCGCACTACCACCTTCATCTCCCTGGAAAACATCACCCTCTAACCGCCCGACTACCAGACTACCAGACTACCAGACTACC
>CAZXVH010000064.1:18171-29809 GCA_964643965.1 uncultured Ardenticatenaceae bacterium | reverse complement strand
TCAGCCCATTACATTTTATTAAAAACAGAGGAGTTCCCCATGAGCGGGGCGCGCCACCATGAATGAAAACCTGGGAGCGCGGACAGCTTGTCCGCACTGTGCGGACAAGCTGTCCGCGCTCCTATTTATGAAGGAGATTTTAACATGGCAACAATTCCGCCATACATTGCAAAAAATGCGTACGCAGGACAAAAACAAGAAGTCAAAGTCCATAAGATCATGTGGGTCAAGGTCGGGGATGGTATCGTCGATGCTTTAAGTGAATATGAGGTTTCCATCGCCGGTAAAATCAGCATATTAGGCTATAACGGCGATTTAAACATTCATCTTATTCTGACAGATCAAGACGCCAACGCCACTAAAGGTATCTGCACCCTGGGCTTAAACAGCCATAAAGATGAAGCAGCAAAATACATCGCTAAAAATGGCGAACTGACCGTTTCTGCCATTTTGGGCGGTAAAGAACAAACGATCACCATCACCCCCTGTAACAATGGTGAGCAGACAGAATGCCGCCTGTCTGGTTACATCAGCCAAACAGTTCACCTTGATCCCGTGAATTGATCCCGGTAATCAGTTTCAGGACTGGGCATTGGCCTTTTTTACACGCCTCGGTTTTTTAGATTGGTTCAATCTCCAAAATTGAACCAATCTCGCCAGGTTAAAAGCAGGCGGCGATCTCATTTCCGTGGCGTCGCGCTTGCTCCTGGCAGGAATGATTTATCAGAAATGGTTTGATTTGTTATATGACATTTCGCCCCGGTTCGTATGACATCCCTCACTACACGCCCTCAATAAATTCCTTTAATATTGTGATCTAACTTTACAAGAATTGTGGGAAGCTGCCCGAAACGCCAACCAAACAAAAGAATATGAGGAGGCTGTTTTATGGATATTGTCTTTCTATCACGGCTACAATTTGCCATAACCACCGTTTATCACTTCTTTTTTGTCCCTCTGACGCTGGGTTTATCCATCATTGTGGCGTTAATGGAAACGTTGTACGTGCGCACAAACAGAGATGTTTACAAACGTATGACAAAGTTTTGGGGTACATTATTTGTCATCAACTTTGCTATGGGGGTTGTTACCGGTATCGTGCAGGAGTTTCAATTTGGCATGAACTGGTCTGAATTTTCCCGCTTTGTTGGTGACATTTTTGGGGCGCCGTTAGCCATTGAAGCGCTGGCTGCTTTCTTTTTAGAATCAGTTTTCCTGGGCATCTGGATTTTTGGCTGGGAGAAGTTGTCTAAACGGATGCACTTGCTCACCATCTGGCTGGTGGCCTTTGCTTCTAACCTCTCCGCCCTTTGGATTCTCATCGCTAACTCCTGGATGCAGCAGCCGGTGGGTTATGTAATCAATAACGGCCGTGCCGAAATGGTAGACTTTTTCGCCGTCATCTTTAACCCCAATATCTGGACGCAGTTTCCCCATGTCATCAGCAGCGGGCTGGCTACGGCCGCTTTCTTCGTATTAGGTATTTCCGCTTACCATCTGCTAAAAGATGGGTCGAAAGATATGGCCCGCCGCTCCTTCCAGATTGCCGCCATCATCGGTATTTTGGCCACAATAGGCGTGGCCATGACCGGGCACAGCCAGATGCAGCATCTCGTCGATAGCCAACCCATGAAAGTAGCCGCTGCTGAAGCGCTCTGGGAAACGGAAGACCCGGCCGGCCTCTCGCTGCTCACCATTGGTAATCTACAAGGAGAAGAACTTTTCTCCATCCGCATACCCAATTTGCTCAGCCTGTTGGCCCTGGATCAGATAACCGGTGAAGTAAAGGGCATGAACGAACTGAACGCCCAATTTGCAGCCGAACATGGCCCCGGCAATTATATGCCCCCTGTTTTCATCACTTACTGGAGCTTTCGGGCCATGGTGGGCGCCGGTACCGTCATGCTGATAGCCGCTGGGTATGCCTTGCTGCTGACCATGGGGGAACAGTTGGAAGAAAAGCCCAAGTTTTTACGGGCGTTTATCTGGTTCATTCCGCTGCCTTACATTGCCAATACGGCCGGCTGGCTGCTCACAGAATTCGGCCGTTTCCCCTGGATTGTCTATGATGTCATGCTCGTTGAATCTGGCGTTTCCATTAGCGTGTCAACGGCCATGGTATGGATGAGCATGATCGGCTTCACCCTCATCTATGGCGCTTTGATCGTGGCAAATGTTTACCTGCTGACGAAATATGCCCGTAAACCTGACCAACCCAAATTGGCTAAACCCGCAGCTATTGAGGAACCGGAACTTTCTCTGGTAGGCGATTGAACAGTGGACAATGGACAGTGAACAGTGGACGGTTTACCGATTACTGACAAAGAGGTGACTCATGGATCTAAATATACTTTGGTTTATTTTAATCGCAGTTCTCTACATCGGTTTTTTTGTATTGGAAGGCTTTGACTTTGGCGTTGGCATTTTGCTGCCGATTTTAGGCAAGGATGACAAAACCCGGCGCATGATGATCAACACCATCGGCCCGCATTGGGATGGCAACGAGGTGTGGCTGCTCACGGCCGGCGGCGCTACCTTTGCCGCTTTCCCGGAGTGGTACGCCACCATGTTTAGCGGATTTTATTCGGCGTTCTTCCTGCTGCTGCTGACGCTGATTGTGCGCGGCGTAGCCTTTGAATTTCGCAGCAAGGATATGAATACCAGGTGGCGAGCCTTGTGGGATTGGTGCATCTTTATTGGCAGCCTGGTTCCGCCGCTGCTCTTGGGGGTGACTTTTGCCAATCTGCTGCGCGGCGTCCCCATTGACGCCACCAAGACGTATGTGGGCACATTTTGGACGCTGCTCAATCCGTATGCACTCCTCATTGGCTTGATGGCGGTGGCTTTGTGTGTGGTGCATGGCGCCGTTTTCTTGAGCATGAAAACAGAGGGCGCTTTGCGTGAAGCCAGTGAAAAGGCGGCCTGGATTGCCTGGCCAATCGCCATCGTGATGGTGGCAATTGGCATTATTGGCACCTATTTGGCGACTGATATTGTGATAAAGTTGGGCGTTAATCCGGGGGCAGAACCTCTTATCGGAGCCGGCGCGGTGTTGGTTGCCGGTTATTTCATCCGCAAGAAAAAGATGGGGCTGGCTTTTATCCTGACCGGCATTTCCATTGCCTTTGCGGTGGTGACGGCCTTTATGGTTTTGTATCCAAATGTCATGGTCTCCTCGTTGGATCCGGCCTACAATCTCACTATCTACAATGCCTCCTCCTCTCAATACACTTTGAAGGTGATGACCTTTGTGGCGCTGACGCTGGTTCCCATTGTGTTGGCGTATCAGGGCTGGTCGTTCTGGGTATTCCGGGGACGGATCACGGAACAAAGTGCGTTAGAGTATTAAACGACGATGTGTGAGGCGTGATGCGTAAATGTGTGCATCACGCCTCACGGGTTTTTGTCTTGTTTCCCCCTAAAAAAGTAATCAACGTTATAATGGCGCATGTTTGACAAACGCTTGTGGCAGACTGCACAGAAGAGCCGCTTTTGGCTGCTGCTGACCATCAGTTTAAGTGGGTTGGGCGCGGCCGCTACGATTATGCAAGCGTATCTGATTAGCCTGACGGTGAATGGCGTGTTTTTGGCTCAGGATACGTTGATGGACGTGCAGCCCTGGTTGATCGGTCTGCTGTTGGTGATGGGGATACGCGCCTGTTTAAGCTGGGGGCGTGAGATGGCAGCCAATCAGATCGCCATCGAGGTGCAGTTGGCTTTACGGGAGCGGCTGCTGAAGCAGGTGCTGGCATGGGGGCCGGTGGCCGTTTACGGGGAGCAGACGGGGGAGTTAACGGCCGTTCTCACCGAAGGCGTCGACCGTTTAGAAAAATACTTTAGCGAATATCTGCCCCAATTATTTATCGCTCTGCTGACGCCGCTGCTCATTTTGCTGGTTGTCTTTCCTCTGGATTGGATTTCCGGCTTGATCCTGCTGTTGACCGCGCCGCTGCTGCCCCTGTTTATGACGCTGATCGGCCGGTATGCGGAAAAATTGACCCGGCGGCAGTGGGATTTATTGAGCCGCATGAGCGCCCATTTCCTCGATGTGCTGCAAGGATTAACCACGCTCAAACTGTTGGGGCAAAGCAAGCGGCAAGCCAGAAATATTGAGCGTATCACAGATCGCTTTCGAGAGGCGACGATGGGGGTGCTGCGCGTGGCCTTCCTGTCCGCGCTGGTGCTGGAACTGCTTTCCATGTTGAGCATCGCCGTCATCGCCGTCGCCATTGGGTTGCGGCTGATGGTGGGCGACATGGCGTTTACCACGGCTCTGTTTATTTTGATTTTAGCGCCGGAATTTTACCTGCCGCTGCGGTTGTTGGGCCAACGTTTTCATGCGGGCATGGAAGGCACGGCGGCGGCGGAGCGGATTTTTGGCGTATTGGATGCGCCTGTTGCTCCGGTTGTGGGCAGTGTGGGACGCTCCGGCGCTGACGGGGACGCTTTCCTGCCGGCGCCGATTCGTTTTGAGCAGGTCAGTGTGGCGTATCAGGGGGGCAAACGGCCGGCGCTGCATGAGGTGAGCCTGACGCTGGAACCGGGAAAAATGACGGCGTTGGTGGGGGCCAGCGGGGCCGGCAAAAGCACCGTGGCCAATGTGCTGCTGCGTTTTGTGGCCCCAGACAGCGGCGTGGTTTTGGTGGATGGGGCAGCGTTAAATGGGGTGGAAACGGCCGTTTGGCGGGAGCAAATCGCCTGGGTTCCACAACAACCTTACCTGTTTCCGCAAAGCATCGCTGCCAATATTCGCCTGGGCAAACCAGACGCCAGCGAGGCGCAGGTGGCGGCCGCCGCCAAACAGGCGCAGCTGCACTCCTTCATCCAAACATTGCCTCAGGGATACGAGACGCTCATCGGCGAACGCGGCGCACGCTTGAGCGGCGGCCAGGCGCAGCGGTTGGCGCTGGCCCGCGCCTTCCTCAAAGATGCGCCCCTCCTCATCCTGGATGAACCCACTTCCCAACTGGACAGCGAAACGGAAGCGGCGCTGCAAGCCGCCATCCAACAGCATCGCGCCGGTAAAATGATACTCATCATCGCCCATCGGCTGGAAACGGTGCAGCAGGCGGATGAGATTTTGGTGCTGGAGAACGGCCGTTTGCTAGAAACGGGTTCACATGAAGCATTGATGGCGGAGAACGGCCGTTACGCTGCCCTGGTAGCCGCCCAAGAGATACGGCAAGATCAAAGAGTAATGCATAAAGAGACGCCCCCCACCGATCCCCGGCCGGCGATCACGGATCACCGACCCCTGATGAACAGGGATCACCGCCCGCCGCCCACTGTTTCCCGTCTGCTCCGCTTCCTGGCGCCCTACAAAAAATGGGCGGCGCTATCGGTGTTGTTAGGGTCGTTGGCGGTAGGCAGCGGCGTTGCTTTGCTGGCGACCTCCGCATTTTTGATTTCCAGAGCAGCGCAGCAGCCCGATATTTCCGCCCTCAGCGTGGCCATTGTGGGGGTGCGCTTCTTTGGCCTGGCGCGGGGCGTATTCCGTTACCTGGAACGGCTGGTCTCCCACAACGTCACTTTTAAGGTGCTGGCGCGGCTGCGGGTCTGGTTTTATGAGGCGTTGGAGCCATTGGCCCCGGCGCGATTGCAGCAGTTTGGCAGCGGCGACTTGTTGAGCCGCATCGTCAGTGATGTTGATACGCTGGAGAACTTTTACATACGGGCTGTCAGTCCGCCGTTGGTGGCATTGGTGGTGGGCGGCGGAGCGGTGGCATTAACGGCCGTTTTCCAACCTCAACTCGCCGCCATTTTACTCCTCTTTTTGCTGCTGGCCGGGCTGGCGCTGCCGCTGCTCATCCGCCGCTTGAGCCGCGGACCGGGGCAGGCGCGGGTGGCGCTCAACAGCGCCCTTAAAGAAACCATCGTCGACACAGTGCAAGGGCTGGCAGATTTGGAAGCGTTTGAGGCGGTGAACGGCCGTTTCACCGCTATCAATCAACAAAGCCACCGGCTGGCGCAGCAGCAGCGCCAGATGGCAAAAATCACTGGCTGGCAAGTCAGTTTGAGTGAGATGGTGATGTTTGGCGCCATGTGGGCGACGCTGGCGGCGGCCATCCCGCTGGTGGGGCAGGGAGGTATGAACGGAGTATTTTTGGCAACGGCCGTTTTAGCCACCATGGCTGTATTTGAAGCGGTGCAGCCTTTGCCCGCCGCCGCCCAATTCCTTGACCAATCGTTGGCCGCTGCCCGTCGTCTTTTCGCCCTGGTAGATACCAGGCCGGAAGTTGCTGAACCTGTCGCCCCCTTGCCCTTGCCGGAAACGTTGCACTTTCAGTTTGTGGAGACCGGTTTTTGGTATGAAACGGCCGCTTTGCCAGCCCTTTCTCACATCAATCTCGACCTCAAACCAGGGCGGAAAATTGGCATTGTGGGGCCAAGCGGGGCGGGCAAATCCACGCTGCTCAACTTGCTGCTTCGTTTTTGGGAATGGGATGAAGGGGAGATATTGCTGAACGGCCGTTCTGTGCGCCAGTATGATCCGGACGCCATCCGCGCTTGCTTTAGTGTGGTCTCGCAGCGGGCGCATCTGTTTAACGCCTCCATCTACGACAATTTGCGCCTGGCAGCGCCCCAGGCGGATCGAGAAACTATCTTCAGAGCAGCCAAAAGCGCCCACTTGCACGAATTTGTCAGCGGCCTGCCCGAGGGCTACGAGACGCAGGTGGGCAGCCTGGGCCGCCAACTGAGCGGCGGCGAGCAGCGCCGTCTGACGATTGCCCAGGCGGCGCTAAAAGAGGCGCCCATCCTCATCCTGGATGAGCCGACGGCGAATCTGGATATGCAAACGGAGAAAGAGGTGATGGAGACGCTGCTCCATCTGGCAGAGAAACGCACCTTGCTGCTGATAAGCCACCGCCCGGTAGGGCTGGCGCAGATGGATGAGGTGTGGGGCATAGAAAACGGCCGTTTCCAGCGCATTATGGGATGAAAACGGCCGTTTGATGACAGTTTAGATGGGTTCAATCTTGGAGAGTGAACCCATCTAAACTGCGTTCCTAATTTCTAAATATTACCGGCATAAACAAAATATTCGTCAAAGTGTCGTTGGGGTCTACAATAATCTGCGCTTCCGGCACACCAGTGAATGTTTCGGCCGGCAGGTTATTGGCGGTAGCGACTACCTCAAAGCCAATAATCGTCGCTTTGGTGAAAGGCCAGCCCGGTAATAGGCTGGCGTCAAACAGGGCGAAGCTTTGAGTGCCTGAGAAGGGCGAACCTGGTATTTCTGCCCAGGGGCCGCCATCCACTTGATAACGCACCCGGAACTGGGTAATGGTGGTGCTGGTAAATCCCTGCCAAAATACGTTAAAAGTGGGGCCAGGCACGACACTGGGGTTGAAAGGCACAATAAAGGAAATGGGATCATTCACAACTACCACATTTTGCTGGGGGGTAAACTCGCTGACATTGCCCACATTATCCACTGCCTGCATACGGAAAGTGTAAGTTCTGCCTACCATCGCGCCAGATATCCACTCACTTGTTTGTGCGGATGAAAATTCTCGGCTCTGCCAGTCACTACCGGTATTGTCATTCAATTGCACAATATATTTTTGTATACCAGACAAATTGTCTGTAGCTGACCAGTTTACCTGGAAATGGGGGTAGACATAGCTGGTAGCGCCTATCGTGCCAATGGTCAAATTCAAATTTCCCGGCGCTTGCGAATCAACAGTGGTGTTGATGGACGCACTCCAGGGGCCGATATTGAGGGCATTATCGGCCGCCCGCACCCGGAAGAAATAAATCTGCCCGTTGACGCCATTGAAGGTGGCAGATCTGCCTTGGGTGTCCATATGCCAATTGATCCAGTTAGAATTATTGGTGCTGTATTGCACATCATAATTACGGATGCCGCTCGGCGGTAAGCCACTTGAACCGCAGTCGCTGCCATCCCAACTGACTGTGAAAGAAGCTAAAGAAAACTGGTTCAAAGCGGAGGTAAACCAGGCTGATGGCGGGCAGGTATCTACGTATTGCGTATAATCGACATCTACAAAAGGACGATTGCCGCTTTCATTTGTGGCAAATATCCGTGATTGGTTTGGCAAGGCTTCATTGCTGCTTTGTATCGCCATGCCAAAATTGGATCGGGCGCCAGAAACCCAGGTACTCACCTGATTTCTAATATCAAAAGATTTCCACCCAGACACACCATTCACCTGGGCAGAGCCAAAAATATTATTGTCATTCCAATCCGCTGCATGATTGGACCAGGTGACACTATTTTGATTCCAGGAGGCTGCCATATATCTGCCGCCGTACAAAAAATCACCATCATTGATAGGGACAGAACCAGTCAGAAGCAAATTCAGCCTGGCGCTGTTGATAATTGCATTGCTGGGGATGCTGTTAAAATCAAACTGAACTAAGGTGCGCGTGACGCCAAAACTACTATCATTTCCGGCGCGCATCGTGGACCATGCTCCGTAATTATTATTGGGGAAAGCGTTCGAGACAAATGAATCTTGGCTGGCAAAAATTCTTACAATTGTGTTGACCGCGCCCGGTTCTTCCGTTTGCTCAATAATCTGTACCATGGGCAAATCAGGGTCAGGCGTTGCCTCTTGGGCGGCGGCGCCACCCACGATGACGCCCCATAATAAAACGACTAATAGAAACCATTTTGTAAAGTTTCTGGGGGAAAGCTTCTGATTTTTTTTCATTTCACTCCTCTGATTTTATTTCTGGCGGCGTGGAACGATTTCTATGTTTGACTTTAATTTATTTAGCTGACACAGAACCTTTTCCAAAAGCCAATAGACGGAATTTCTTACAAATTGTAACCTAAGCTTCGCTATTTTGGTAACGGCCGTTTTCCTCGGGGCGCGCGTCGTTTTTGTTGCAGGGTACGCCTACGTGCCCGTTTGCAAGTGGGCGTACAAACTCGGCTTATCAACAAAACTTACGCCACCTTTTTCCTCTCAATGGCTCTCTTCATACTGCTTGAAAATACGCTGGTAGGCGAGCGACGATTGCATCAGCTCCTCATGATTGCCCATCGCTTCCAGGCGACCTTTGCGCATCACCAGCACCACATCTGCCCAACGAATCTGGGAGAGGCGATGGGTGATCAAGATCGTCGTCTGGTTTTCGGCGGCGCGGACAATGGCGCTTTGAATCTGGTCTTCGGTGGCGCTGTCTACGGCGCTGGTGGAGTCATCCAGGATGAGGATGCGCGGTCTGGTGAGGAAAGCCCGGGCCAGCGCCAGCCGCTGCCGCTGTCCGCCGGACAGGGTAGCGCCCCGATCTCCGACCACTGTTTCATAACCATCCTTGAAGTTGAGGATGAACTCGTGGGCCTGGGCAGCTTTAGCCGCCTCTTCCACCATCTCCTGGGTAGCGCCTGGGCAGCCGAAGGCGATATTTTCGGCGACGGTGCGCGAGAAGAGGAAGATATCTTGTTCAATGATAGAGATTTGCTGGCGCAGCGCCTCCAGGCTCCAGTCGCGCACATCGACGCCATCGACTAAGACCTGGCCGCTGTCGGTATCATAGGTGCGGTTGATTAGTTTGGCGATGGTGCTTTTGCCGGAACCGGTCTGCCCGGTGATGGCCACAGTTTGACCGGGGGTGATGGTGAAGCTGACGTCTTGCAGCACAGGGGCGTCTTCATTGTAGCCGAAGGTGACATGGTTGAACTGCAAACGGCCGTTTATTTCCCCCTGTTTACCCATCATATTTTCATCCAGGCTGGTTTCGTGCTTGAGCAGGTCCAGAATGCGCCGCGCCCCGGCAAAGCCCAACGAAATGCGAGAATAGGCCGTCAGCGAGATAAAGGTGGGGAAGCTAAACAGGGCCAACAAGCCCATGTAGGCCACCACATCGCCCACATCCAGGCGTCCCTGGCGAAAGAGGTAAAGCGACTGGGCGAAGCCGAGGGCCTGCGTGAGTCCCAAGAGCAGCAAAGGTAAGAAACGGGCCTCAGCTTTCCCTTGCACCACAGTGGCCTCCCGGAAGTCGGTGGCATTGTGTAAAAAACGGTCGATCTCGGCCGACTCTTGCGCCGATCCTTTTACCATTTCAATGCCATCGATGGCTTCGGCTAAACGGCTGTTTAAGGCTCCAAACGTCTCTCGCACCTGATCGGTAATGGGATCCAGGGTACGCATATAATGTATCAATGCCAGAATGTAGGTGATAATGAAAAACAAGGGGGCCAAAACCAAAGCGAGGTCATACCGAGGGGCCAATAACAAAGGCATAATCATAAAATTGAGTGAGCCAATGACCAGGTTTAGACCTGGATAAACCATCAAATTCAATTCATGCACATCGTTGGTGGCCCGGGCCATGGTATCCCCCACGGGCTGCATATCGTGGAATGTCATGCTCTTGCCCAAGAGCGACACGTATAACTCCTCACGCATGTCACGTTCCATGCGTTCTCCGGCCACCGCGCTGGAAAAGTTGCGCCCAAATTGCAGCACAGCCCGCACCGCCTGACTCACCACAATGCCCACTGCTGCCCAACCCACCAACGGCATGTCGATGGGATCCGCTGCCACTGCATTAAAGGCCATACCGATCAAGATGGGCATGAGGGCGGCCAGGGCGGCGTTGCCAAACGCGCCGACAAGCATCACCAGCAGCAGCAAGGTATGCCGTGATAAATGCGCTAAAATCCAACGAAAGGTACTACTTTGGTCGGCCGGAGCCATATTGGTGACGACAAATTCGCTCAAGGTTTTCCTCTGTCTCAAAAATAGGAGCGCGGGCGTCTTGCCCGCTCAAAAATAGGAGCGCGGGCGTCTCGCCCGCTCTTCGTCGCCTGGATGACGGCGCTCCTTCTATTATAAACGGCTGATGTGGCGCACGGTATAGATGGGGCCTTGGGGGGTTAACTGGCTTTCAATGAGGTGAACGGCCGTTACCGGGATCGCCACCTGTTGCACCATTACCCGCCACTCCACTGTACGCACACTGCCTGTCTCTTTCACCCGTCCCACTGTGAGATGCGCTTGAAACGGCCGTTCTTCCTTCTGCCAGCCCAATGGGATGAGGCGCTCGTCGAGGTTGGCTTTCAAGGCGGCCAGCGCCGCTATTTCTCCAGCCAACCCCAGCCAGATCACCCGCGGCCGGTTGGCGTTGGGGAAGCAGCCGGTCTCGTTTAGAACCAGCGTCAGGGGCGCCTGGGACGCGGCAGCCCGGTCTATTGCTTGTTTAACGGCGCTCAGTTTGGTAACGGCCGTTTCTCCTAAAAAACGCAGCGTGAGATGCATCAACTCCGGTTTCACCCAGCGCACACTGCCTGATGGAACCCGTTCCGCCAGTTTCTCCACCACAGCGCCTAATTCTTGTTTCGCTATTGGCGGCAGTGGCGCCGCAATAAAGGCCCGTATCGTTTCCATGCCGCCATTGTAACCAACTCCCTCAAATTCACAATTAGCAAATCATTCTTCACCCGTTACAATTGACAACCGGCAATTGCAATTGCACCATTGCGCCAGACCCAAAACAGGAGCTTGCGCCATGACTTCCAACCCAATCGATCATTTTCTCAACGCACTTAACAAAAGTAGTTGCCATGAGCGAGTGACAATCTTGGTAACAAGTCTGTATAATGCCCTCAATGGCCGTTCTCCACCAACAAATCGACCATCCGGCCATCCGACTACCCGACTAC
>CAZXVH010000064.1:7375-18071 GCA_964643965.1 uncultured Ardenticatenaceae bacterium | reverse complement strand
CCGACTACCCGACTACTCGACTATCCGACTATCCGACTACCCAACCATGAACCTCTACGCCGCTTACATCTTCGACCTCGACGGCACCGTTTACCTGGGCGACAAGCTCCTGCCCGGCGCTGGCGACGCCATCACCCGCCTGCGCCAGATGGGCAAACGCACCGTCTTCCTCTCCAACAACCCCACGCGCACCCGCCAGGAATATGCCGCCAAGCTCACCCGTCTTGGTTTGCCCACAGCCAACGATGACGTGATCAACTCATCCTACGTCATGGCTGATTTCCTGAAACGCCGCCTGCCAAACGCCACCCTTTTTGTGGTCGGCGAACAGTCGTTGTGTGCGGAACTGGAACGGGCGGGCTTTACACTCACAGATAACGCCCTTGAAGTCGATGCCGTCATCGCCAGTTTTGACCGCACCTTTACCTACCGCAAACTGCAAATCGCCTTCGACGCCCTCAACAACGGCGCCCGTTTCTTCGCCACCAACGCCGACCGCTACTGCCCCGTTCCTGGTGGCGGCGAACCGGATGCGGCGGCGATGATTGCCGCCATCGAAGCGTGTACGGGTAAGCAGGTCGAAGCCGTGGTAGGCAAACCCTCTCGCCACATGGCGGAGGCTGTCCTGAGGCTGCTAAACCTGCCGCCAGAGGTGTGCCTCATGACCGGCGACCGTTTGGAAACCGATGTCCTCATGGGTCTCAATGCCGGTATGTCTGGCGCATTGACCTTAACTGGGGCAACAAGTATAGAGGCGCTGCGTCAAACAGAAATTCAGCCCACTTACGTCATTAAACAGTTGAGCGACCTACTTCCATAAATAAATGGACAACCCAGGCCCTTGTTCAAGAAAAAAATCATAACTGTGCAGCCAGAGAAATGATGAATGATGGACGATGAATCAAAACCGATTCCCTATTGCCCATTCTGTTGTATACTTTCCGCTGAGATAAACCGACCAACAAAGGGAGTAACATTGCTGTGTCTTTACAAGAAGAAGTAATACAAGCCTATATAGAACGCTTTGGTGAACGGCCGTTATACATCGTTCGTGCGCCAGGACGGGTAAATTTAATTGGGGAGCATACCGACTACAATGAGGGCTTTGTGCTGCCCATGGCCATTGATCGGGAAATTTATATCGCTCTTTCTCCCCGCAGCGACAAGCGCATCGAATTACATTCCCTCGATTTTGAAAATCCGGCTAATTTTTCACTCTCTGATTTCGAGAAAGGAGATGAAGGCTGGGTAGAATACGTTAAGGGCATGGCCTGGGCATTGCAAGAGGCTGGCTTTGCCTTAACTGGTTGGCAAGGCGTTTCCGCAGGCAACATCCCTGTGGGCGCTGGCTTGTCATCTTCTGCTGCCCTGGAATTGGCCGTCGCCCGTGCTTTTGCCACTGTCTCCGACT
The DNA here is from genome assembly GCA_964643965.1 of uncultured Ardenticatenaceae bacterium. GTDB lineage: Bacteria > Chloroflexota > Anaerolineae > Promineifilales > Promineifilaceae. The sequence continues at coordinate 16,660 of CAZXVH010000064.1, read as the reverse complement.
TGCCCTGGGACGCCGCTCGGATGGCATTGTTGGGCCAGAAGTGTGAGAACATGTGGGTGGGCGTCAACAGTGGCATTATGGATCAGATGGTTTCGGCGGCAGGTAAGGAAGGCCATGCCCTGCTGATCGACTGCCGCACCTTAGAAACGTGCGCGGCGCCACTGCCCCAGGAAACGGCCGTTGTCATTTTAGACACCGCCACCCGCCGCGGACTCGTCGATTCCGCTTACAACGAACGCCGCCAACAATGTGAAGCGGCCGCTGCCTACTTTGGTGTACCCGCCTTGCGCGATGTCGATATCGCCACCTTCAACGCCAAAGCTGAAGGGCTTGACCCTGTTACCCGCAAACGCGCCAAACATATCATCACCGAAAATCAGCGCACCCTGGATGCCATGGCCGCTATGCTCCAGGACGACCCCCGTGTTCTGGGAAAACTTATCAACGAAAGCCATGCCAGTTTGCGAGATGATTTTGAGGTATCCAGTGATGAGTTGAACCAGATTGTGGCTTGTGCTTTGCGCCGGACAACGGCCGTTTTTGGAGCGCGGATGACAGGAGCCGGTTTTGGCGGTTGCGCCGTGGCCCTGGTGCGTGATTATCACGCCAAAGCCTTTGCCCAGGCGGTGGCTGCCTGTTATCAAGCTGCTACCGGTTTGTCGCCCAACGTCTACATTTGTTTTCCCTCTGCGGGCGCCAGCGTCACCCCATTACTGATCTAATTGAGGAGTAAACTAGCAATGAGCATCACAAATTACCCGTATGAAACTCAGATCCGCGTCTCTTTCCGTGATCTGGATGCCTTGGGTCATGTCAACAACGCCGTTTTCTTCACTTACCTGGAATCGGCTCGCATTCAATACATCACCCAATTCCTGGAACAAAGCTTGCCCAAACGGTTTGATCTGCTGGGTCTTCCCATCATCCTGGTTGAAGCCAGTTGCAGCTATAAATCCCAGGCGCTATTTGGTGAAACATTGACGGTGGGGGTGGGCCTGACCCGTTTTGGCACCAAAAGTTTTGACCTGATGTATAAGATTATCGGCGAAGACGGCCGTTTAGTAGCCACCGGTAAAACGATCCAGGTCATGTATGATTACAGCACCAATAGCGCCTATCCCATCCCGGAAGTAGTGAGAACGGCCGTTTTCCGCCACCAGGCCGAGTGGACGCCGGATTGATTGTCAATTATTTACCGTTAAAGGAGAAGCGTATCATGTCCGTATACGAAACCCTCATTTATGAAATACAAGATAACGTCGCCATCCTCACCATGAACCGCCCGGAAAGGCGCAATGCGCTTAACGCCCAACTCAACGCTGACCTGCTCTCCGCTTTCCAGCAGGCGCAGGCTGACGAGACTGTCCGCGCTGTGGTGCTGACGGGTGCGGGGAAGGGGTTTTGTGCGGGGGCTGATTTAACGGCCGTTGCCACCATCCCCTCTCCCGACGATCTCTATCAACGCATCATCGACAGCTACCAGCCGCTTATGGGATTGATCACCACGCTCAAAAAGCCGGTCATCGCCGCCATCAACGGCACGGCCGCCGGGGCCGGCATGGCTCTGGCCCTGGCCTGCGATCTGCAAGTGATGGCCCACAACGCCAGCCTGATGATGGCCTTCAGCAACATCGCCTTTGTGCCCGACGCCGGGGCCACCTGGTTCCTCATACGTCAAATCGGTTACAGTCGCGCCTACCAAATGGCAATCGAAGGCCAACATATCACCGCCGATCAATGTCTCCATTGGGGCCTGGTCAACAAAGTCGTCGCTGTCGACCGCCTGCTTGAAGATACCCTGGCCTGGGCACATCATCTGGCGCGGCGTCCCACCCTGGCCCTCGGCCTCACCAAACATGCCCTGCACTTCGCCGCCCAAAACGATTTACTGGCGACCATCGAATATGAAGCCAGCCTACAAAAGCAAACTATCGCCAGCCAGGATTTTCAAGAAGGCGTCATGGCGTTTATGCAGAAGCGGGAGCCGGATTTCAAGGGGAAGTAAGTTCAGTTTACTGGCTAATAGGAAACCAAATGACCAATCAACCCAACCTCAACTTAACCAACAAAGTCGCCCTCATCACGGGGGCATCTCGTGGTATTGGGCAGGCGATTGCGGAAGCATACGCGGCCGCAGGAGCCAAAGTGGTGCTTGCCAGTCGCAAACAAGAAGGGGTGGATGCGGTGGCTGAACTCATTCGCGCACAGGGTGGGGAGGCGTTGGCGGTGGCGGCGCATACGGGAGATGAAACGGCCGTTCAAGCCCTCATCTCTCAAGCCACCAAAGCCTACGGCGGCATCGACATCCTCGTCAACAACGCCGCCACCAACCCCCACTTCGGCCACATCCTCAGCGCCGAAGACAGCCATTGGGACAAAATCCTGGATGTCAACGTCAAAGGTTACTTCCGCGTGGCTAAACTATGCGCCGAAAGTATGAAGGAGCGTGGCGGCGGCAAAATCATCAACATGGCCTCCGTCGCCGGCCTGGAACCACAACCGATGATGGGCGTCTACTCCGTCAGCAAAGCGGCCGTGCTCATGCTCACGCAAGTGTTGGCCGCTGAATTGGCTCAGTTCAACATCCAGGTCAACGCCATCGCTCCCGGCTTCGTCAAAACCAAATTCAGCGCCGCCCTTTGGCAGAACCCCATGATTAACGAAGCCGTCCTCAAAGCCATCCCCCAAGGGCGCATGGCCGAACCAGAAGAGCTAACTGGCGTCGCCCTCTACCTCGCCTCCGACGCCTCCAGCTTCACCACCGGCGCCACCTTCACCATCGACGGTGGGCAGATGGTGGGCAGTTCCATTGGCGTATAAATAAACCTGGGAGCGCAGGCGTCTCGCCTGCACTGGGCGGACAAGCTGTCCGCGCTCCCAGCTACAAAGGAGCAATCCATGTTCAATCTTTCCCCTGAAATGCAGCGAATTCTGCACACCATGCGCGACTTTGTGCGTGAAGAAATTATTCCCCTCGAACCGCTGCTGCTCAACCACGAATACGAAATACTCATGGACGCCCTGCACCAGAAACGACTCAAAGCCAAATCGCTGCGCCTCTGGTTGCCACAGATTCCCGAGGCATACGGCGGCATGGGCTTGTCGCTGGTAGAGCATGGCCACGTCAGCGAGGTGCTGGGGCGCTCTTTGCTAGGCCATTACGTCTTTAACTGCCAGGCGCCCGACGCCGGCAACATGGAAATCCTCATCGAACATGGTACGCCAGAGCAGCAGGATACCTACCTCAAACCGTTACTGGCGGGCGAAATCCGCAGTTGCTTCTCCATGACAGAGCCAGAAAACCCCGGCTCCAACCCCACCTGGATGAGCAGTAAAGCGGAAAAAGATGGCGATGAGTACGTGATCACCGGGCATAAGTGGTTCACCACGGCCGCTGATGGGGCACAGTTTGCCATCGTCATGGCGATCACCAACCCGGACGCCGCCAGGCACCAACGCGCCAGCCAGATCATCGTGCCGTGTGACACGCCGGGCTTCCGCCTGGTGCGCAACACCTCGGTGATGGGCGAACGGGGTTTCGGTTGGGCCAGCCATTGCGAAATCATGTACGATGGGGTGCGTGTGCCGCAGGCCAATTTGCTGGGGCCAGAAGGGGCCGGTTTCATGATCGCCCAACAGCGCTTGGGGCCAGGGCGCATCCATCACTGTATGCGCTGGATTGGCATCTGTGAACGCGCCTTCGATTTGATGTGTGAGTATGCCGTGCGCCGCGAAGTGGCCCCGGGGCAAGCCTTGGCCGATCAGCAAACTATCCAGAATTGGGTGGCCGAGTCTCGCGCCGAAATCAACGCCGCCCGGCTGATGGTATTGGACGCCGCTCAGAAAATCGACGAAAAAGGACAGTATGAAGCGCGTGACGAAATTTCGCTGATTAAGTTTTACGTGGCGGGGGTGCTGCAAAACGTGCTGGATCGCGCCTTGCAAACGCATGGGGCGCTGGGCATGACAGACGAAACGCCCATCGCTTACTGGTTCCGCCACGAACGCGCCGCCCGTATTTATGACGGGCCTGATGAAGTACATAAGCGCTCGGTGGCGCGGCGGATTTTGAAGCGGTATATGTAAAAGTGCGACGCACCTTCGAGGTGCGTCGCACTTGTCAGATGTTTAGGCTGTGGTCAAATCAACGGCAGGGACTTCTTCATACAAGAAATTGGGGCAAAAATCATAACCGTTGGGCCAGGTAATGCCACCCCCCTCTTCAAGTGTAACCTTACGAAAATATGTTTCGTCTTTTAAGGCCGCAGCAATACCTTTGCCAATGTAAGGCTGAAGATCAACCTCTTTAGACATTCCATCAGAAAAAGTTAGCCTGACGAGATAATTTGCCAGCGGTTCCACGGAAATAACTCTGTGCATTATTTACTCCAAAGGTTCAATCTTCTCTATTTCTTCATGATTGCGGGCAAGGTTTCAATTCTCCCTTAATTCTTCACGATGGAGAACAGCCCACTCTAAAACAAGACTCAAAACTCGTCGAGGTAATTCACCTTCGATAATTTCAAACGTCTCAATCGCAATTTCTGCTAAATACTCGTTGTATTGTGCATGAAAATGAGGCGGTTGGTGATCATTGTAATACATTCTGATGATGATACCGAAAAAGCGGCTAACCTGTGGCATAGATTCAATTCCTTTGCTTTTTAACATTATAACAATTCATAGTGACAAAGAAAAACGGCCGTTTCCCTCCCCCAGACAAAAGATGCGTTGCATTTTGGTTAACACAATGTCATCATTGACCGACAAAATTAGCAAAAGGAGTAGATTTTATGCCCTACGCCCCATTTTATAGCAAGTTTCCGAAAACGGCCGTTGCTGAAACACGCGCCATCACTGTATTTGATCACCCCGATTTACCACCGGGTGATTATGGATTTCTCGAATTGTTTTGTGATGAACCGGGCTGCGATTGCAGACGGGTAATGTTTAACATTCAGATTCCCGAATCACCAAACCCTTTAGCTGTCGTGGCCTTTGGCTGGGAAAGCAGAGATTTTTATGTTAAATGGTTTGGTGAAGATGATCCTGAGATTATCCGAGAACTGCAAGGGCCTGGTCTCAATATCACGAGTGCCCAATTCTCTTTAGCGCCAGCATTGTTAGAAGCAACAATAGGTCTATTAGCAGATGAAGCGTATGTCGAAAGAATAAAGAGACATTACGCCATGTTTAGACAAGAAGTCGAAAAGGATACCAGAAAAAAACGCCGGAATCGTCCGCGCAAACCGAAGCGTAAAAGATAAGAATGAGGCTGTTATGGCTGACATCCCCCCACAATTCGATACCATCGCCGTGCGCCCAGACGAACATTTTGACGAAGCCAAATTAGCCGATTACCTGCGCGGCAAACTCCCCGGCAGCGGCCAGCCACTCACTGTGCGCCAGTTTGGCGGCGGCGCGGCCAACCTCACCTATTTGCTCGACTACAAGACGCATCAATACGTACTGCGCCGGCCGCCGCTTGGCCCCGTCGCCAAATCGGCCCATGACATGGCGCGGGAGTATAAGGTGTTGTCAGTGCTGCATGAGGTGTTCCCGTATGCGCCGCAAGCGTTGCTTTACTGTGATGAAACGGCCGTTATCGGGACAAATTTCTTGGTGATGGCGCGGCAGCAGGGCCTCGTGGTGCGTCGTGCTATTCCTGAGGCATATGCGGGTACGGCCGACGCGCCCCGGCGCATGAGCGAAGCCTTGGTCGATACCCTGGCTCAGTTTCACGCCGTCGATTACGAGGCGATTGGCCTGGCTGATTTAGGGGAGCCATCTGGTTTTATCGAACGGCAGATCGAAGGCTGGTACAAGCGGTGGGGCAAGGCGCAAACGCATGATTTGCCGGAGATGGATGCAATTTACCGCTGGCTCAAAGCCAATCAGCCTAAAACCACCCAATTCTCCCTCGTCCACAATGATTATAAGCTGGACAATGTGATGCTCGATGCGGCCGATCCGGGCAAAATCGTGGCGGTGTTTGATTGGGATATGTGTACCCTGGGCGACCCGCTCAACGATTTGGGCGCATTGCTCTGCTATTGGTCTGAACCGACGGATTCGCCCGCTTTGCAGGCGATGGCCATGATGCCCATTGGCGATCTGGGTTTTATGACGCGGCAGGAGTTGGTGGCACGGTACGCGCAGCAAAGCGGCCGGGATGTGGATCATATCCATTTTTATCACGCGCTGGGACTGTTTCGACTGACGGTGATTATCGCCCAAATTTATATCCGCTATCAACGCGGGCAAACGCAAGACGGCCGTTTTGCGGCGATGGAGTTTATGATTCCGGTGTTGGCGCAGGCGGCGCAGGCGGTGGCGGGACAACAAAAGATTTAGAAAAAAGCGGATTTTTTATTCGTTTTCTGAATTTATGGTTATCAAGAGGATCTTATGCACTATCAATCCATTTTTCGGGCAGCTTTATTTGCGGGGCAGACGATTATTGTGACGGGGGGCGGCAGCGGCATTGGCTGGGCGGTGGCGCATGAATTGGCTTCGCTGGGGGCGCAGGTGGTGATTGCAGGACGCAAGCTGGAGAAGTTGGAAAGTGTTAAAGCTGAGATTGATGAAGCAGGTGGGTTGATAACGGCCGTTTCCACCAACATCAAATCCGAGGAAGAAGTCGCCGCCTTGTTCGACCAGGTTATCGCTCGATTTGGCAAAGTAGATGGTCTCGTCAACAACGCTGGAGGGCAGTTCGCCAGTCCGGCTGAGTTTATTTCATTGAAGGGATGGACGGCCGTTGTTGAGACCAATCTCACGGGAACCTTCCTCATGTGTCGGGAAGCGTATAATCGGGGCATGAATGTTCACGGCGGCGCTATCGTCAACATGCTCATGGACAATTCACGGGGCTTTCCGGGCATGGCGCATTCAGCGGCGGCGCGGGCCGGCATTGAGAATCTGACCAAAACGCTGGCGGTGGAATGGGCGCGGTCGGGGGTGCGCCTCAACGCCGTCGCCCCTGGCCTCATCAACTCCAGCGGGCTGGACAATTACCCCGAAGCGATGCGCCCCCTCATCGAGCAAACCATCCAGGACACCCCGGCCAAACGCATGGGTACGGAAAGCGAAGTGGCGGCCACGATTACTTTCTTGCTCTCGCCGGCCGCCGCCTTCATCAGCGGTGAAACCATCAAAATCGACGGCGCCGGTTCCCTCTGGCGCAAAACCTGGCTCATTGAAGATCACGAGAATGCGCCCCAACCTTTTGATGGATTTCGGATTTCGGATTGACGATTTCGGATTGGACACGCAAAATAACATCATCAATGTCGCGGCGCGACGCTTTGCCCGAAAATGGAGCGATAAATCATGAATTGGACAGGACATATCACAATTGATCCAGAAATCTATCACGGACAGGCTTGCATAACCGGCACACGTATCATGGTGTCTGTTATTCTCGACAATCTGGCCGCTGGCGTAACCATCAGCGAAATTCTCTACAGCTATCCCTCTTTATCTTCCGAAGATATGCAGGCGGCTATCAGTTATGCTTCCGCTCTAACCCGTGAGCGCGTGATTGCTGTTTGAAACGGCCGTTTACGAAGCGTCTTCTACCAGACTATGCAAAGCGGACAAGCTGTCCGCGCTCCCATTCATCCTTCATAATTCATAATCTTTTTACAGGAGTGTTTCATGCAATATTTACATGGTGGTGACTTGATTGCGCGGCAGGTGGCGGCGCAAGGTGTGACGGCGATTTATGGGCTGTGCGGCGGCCATATCGCCCCCATTTTTAACAGCTGCGCCGACAATGGCATTGCCCTGATTGATGTGCGCCACGAGCAGGCGGCCGGTCACGCCGCCGACGCCCATGCCCGCCTCACACGTAATATTGGGGTGGCGGTGGTGACGGCCGGGCCAGGGGTGACGGATGCGGTAACGGCCGTTGCCAATGCCTACCACGCTCGCAGTCCCCTGATCCTCATCGGAGGCGCGGCGCCGTTGCACACGCGGGGACAGGGGGCGCTGCAAGAAATGCCGCAAACGGAGATGTTCCAAACTTTCACCAAGGCCAGCTTCACCATTGACAACACCGCCGATATTCCGGCTAAATTGCATGAAGCGTTTCAGATGGCTCTAAACGGCCGTCCTGGCCCCGTGTTTATCGAAGCGCCGATTGACATCCTTTACGGCACATTGCCAGAAGCCGACATTTTCCCCAAGGTGGAAATCACGCCAGCCGAGCCGGAACTGAGCGCCATGCAGCATATCTTTGCACTGGTTCGCGCCGCCAAAAAGCCGATCCTCATCGCTGGCAGCCAGGTCTATTGGGATGACGCCTCCGACGCCCTGCGCGAGTTAACCGACCAGACGGGGATGCCTGTCTATACCAACGGCGGCGGCCGCGGCGCCCTGTCTATGTCCCATCCCCACTGCTTCAAACTGACGCGCAGCAAGGCGCTCAAGGAGGCGGATTTGGCGTTGGTCATCGGTACGCCGCTCGACTTTCGCCTGCGCTACGGACAGGGGTGGCATGCGGACATCAAGCTCATCCAAATCGAGAATGATCCGGCGGAACTGAACCATAATCGCCAGGCAGATGTGGCCCTGATCGCTGATTCGCGGCTGGTGTTGGAAGCGTTGGCCGAAGGCTTGCAAGGCGTCCGCTACGACGAGTGGCTGGCCGACGTGACCCAGATGGAAAATGCGAAACGCGCCAAACAAGCGGAGTGGGAAGCGCTAGACGATGCGCCCGTCAACCATTTTCGCTTTGGCGCAGAAATCAACCAGTTTATCGACGAGGATACCATTCTCATTGGGGATGGCGGCGATATTGTCAGCGCCAGCGCCAAGGCGATTGCGGTGACGAAGCCGGGTCGCTGGCTAGACCCGGGGGCGCTGGGCTGCTTGGGGGTGGGCGTACCATTTGCCCTGGCGGCCCAATTCCTGAACCCAGACAAGAAGGTGCTGGTGATCAGCGGCGATGGCTCGTTTGGCTTTAATGGCTTTGAGTTTGAAACGGCCGTTCGCTTCAACTTACCTATTGTGGCTATTGTGGGCATGGATGGGGCGTGGGGGCAAATCAAAAATCCGACAAAGGCGATGCTGGGGCAGGCGGCCGGTACCACCTTGGCGTTAACCCGTTACGACAAAGTGGTGGAAGCGCTGGGCGGCTATGGGGAACTGGTGGAGACGCCGGAGGAAATTGGGCCAGCCCTGGCGCGTGCCTTTGGCAGCGGCAAACCGGCGTGTGTGAATGTGATGTTGGATCCGGCCGGGTTGGCAAAGACGAATGCGAGTACGCCATATATTGTGTAG
>CAZXVH010000064.1:0-7275 GCA_964643965.1 uncultured Ardenticatenaceae bacterium | reverse complement strand
GCCACCCATGAAACGACAAATCACCCTCACCCCCCACAACCCAAACTGGACGCAACAATACAAGGCGGAAACGGCCGTTCTCACCCCCATCTTCGCTGACAATCTCCTCACCATACACCACATCGGCAGCACGGCCGTTCCTGGCGTCAGGGCCAAGCCGATCATCGATATGCTGCCCATCGTGTGGCACATTGAGCAGGTAGAGAACATAGTTGAGGCGATGGCCCAGGTTGGTTATATCTACAAAGGGGAAAATGGCATTGCCGGCCGGCGCTACTTCCGCAAAGGCAGCGACGGGCGTCACAGCCACCACATCCACGTTTACCAGACCGGCCGCCCGGAAATCGCCCACCACCTGTTGTTTCGTGACTATCTGTGGACGCACACCAAAAAGGCTCGCGCCTACAACCAGCTTAAAGCAGAATTGGCGCAAACTTACAGAGAAGATCCGGCCGCTTATACCAGCGCCAAATCTGATTTTATTCAGGCAGTCATACAAGAAGCGGTGATATGGCAGCGGGAAGGGCAACGGCCGTTACACACCCTCACCACTGCTCGCCTGCACCTCATCGCCCTCTCCCTGGCTCAACTGCAAAGCTTTTACCAGGACCCCTCGCTGTTGGCCGTTTCCCTCAACCTGCCCCTGGAAAATAACATCACCCATCCCCTTGTGCGCCAGGCCATGCGCGTCAAAATCGGCAAAATGCGGGTAGCCGAGCCAAAGCTACATCATTGGTGCACCCACTGGCTCATCGTGCGCCGGGATAGCAACCTGGGCATTGGCACAATCGGGTTTAAGGGTGAGCCTGATTTAAGTGGCAGCGTCGAAATAGGGTATGGATTGGCGCCTGACCATCGGGAAAACGGCTTTATGACAGAAGCCGCTCAGGCGTTAACTACCTGGGCCTTTTCCCAACCAAACTGTATGACTGTTTTTGCCACCACCAACCCGCACAACATCCCCTCCCATCGCGTCCTGGAAAAAATTGGCATGGAGCGGGCCGGGGAACTGAATGGTGAATGGCGCTGGGAAATAAAAGCGGAAAGATGAAGGGTGAATATTCACCAACTTAGCGCTTTCATCTTGCACCCTTCACCCTTCATCCTTTTAGAAGTGGACGAAATGGATGCAAAGTGTGAAAATACGCGGCGCAATCCAACACTATTGTCTTAGGAGAAGAAATGAGTAAAGCAAAATTTGCAGAAAAAGATAAAAATGTAAAAAAAGAACATGGCAATAAAAAGAATTACGGCCAGGTTCATGAAAAAACCTTCAATAAGCATCGTAAATGGTATCTCACTGTCGCCATTCTGCTCGTTTTATTATCTGGCCTCTTCTTTACCTTTTGGGTCTTCAATGAAAAGCGCCTGCTAGAGCTGACCTTTGCCCAAATACCCTGGTGGGCGTGGGGCATCCTCGTCACCAACATCGCCGACATCGTCGCCGCTGTTGCTTTGTGGCGCTGGAAAAAGTGGGGCTTGTGGCTCTACATGGGTTCCGTCATCAGCCGGTCTCTCTTGATGATCTTTGGCGAGTCATTTGTAGCCGGTTTTGCCGGCTTCCTGCCATTTGTCATTGTGGGGTATGCCGTTAGCCTGAACAATAAGCAGTTTGAGTAGATAGTTCCGCCCGTTAGAGATTGGAGAGTAGGCCCACGCCATCTCCAATCTCTAATTTTTCATCGCCACGTATACGTCTCCCGTTTCTAATCTCAAAGATTTTCCACATGAGCCACACAAACTCCGTCGAACTGGTAAAAAACGAGGGCTGGGATGAGCGCATTTTAGTGCTGCGTAATGGAGAATTGGTCGATACTTTCATTGTGGTGACTGAGCGGTATGTAGTCGTGGTGGATACGATGATCAATGTGGAAACGGCCGTTGCCCTCCTAAACCACGCCCAAACCCACCTCACCAATCGCCAACTGCTCGTCATCAACACCCACGCCGACTATGACCATGCCTGGGGCAACCAGGTCTTCAACGCCCCCATCATCAGCAGCAGCCGCTGTGCCGAAATCCTGCGTCACCCAGAAGCTCAAGAGTATCTGGAAAGGATGCAGGCACAAGAGCCAGATATTTTCAACGATGTCCGCCTCACCCTGCCCACCATCACCTTCAACAACACTCTCACCATCAACGGCGGCGATCTCACCCTGGAACTGTTGCCCACTCCCGGCCACACACCCGATCACATTTCCATCTACATCCCCGAAATCAACGCCTTGTTAGCCGCCGACGCCGCCGAAATCCCCTTTCCTTTTGCTCACACCAACGATGGCCTGCCCCACATGCGTCAATCGTTGACAAAACTAGCCGATCTTAATGCCCAAACCGTGCTTTACTGCCACGCCCCTGTTACAATTGGGGCACAGCTTCTTCACGACAACATCGCCTACTTCGACCAAGTAGAAGCCCATTGTCGGGAAGCCTTAGCGCAAGGGATATCTGCCAAACCAAATGAAGACGCCGATGTCGCCGCCCTCATCAATCTCACCTTTGCCGCAGCCACACCACACAACGAGCATTGGCAAGATATTCCCGACTATTACCAAACCAAAGGCCATGAGCAGCAGATTCGCATGATGTTAGAATGGCTTGATGCCAGTAAACAGTAAACAGTAAAACAGCAAGTACGCGCCCCACTGCTCACTGTAAACTGTTCACTGTACACTGTACACTGTAAACTAAAATGGAACCCATCCGCATAGAACTCCCCACAGGTCTCGACGTTGGCGGCGTCAACGTCTATCTTTTTACACAACCGGAACCGGTGCTGATTGACGCTGGCATCAAATCCGAAGAAAGCTGGGAAGCGCTGCAATTTGGACTGGCAGAGCATAATCTCACCGTCATGGATTTGTCGCGGGTGATCATCACCCATCCCCACGTGGACCATTTCGGCGGCGCCGGCATGATTCAGGCTCACAGCGACGCCGATATCTGGATTTGTGAACTGGGCGCCCCCTGGCTCACCACCACCCACGAGATATGGCAAAAACGCCTCGATTACTACAAACAAGAATTCCTGATCCGGGTGGGCATAGACGAGGCGTATGCCAATATGATTCTGGTGGGCATGGCCGCCATGGACCAGCAAAGCGAAGCTATCGACCCCACACGACTGCGTACTTTTCCGGCCGATGGCGCCTTGCAACTGGGCGGTATGGCCTGGCAAGTCATCCACACCCCCGGCCACAACAGCGCCATGACTTGCTTTTACCAGCCGGAAAGCAAAATGCTAATTTCCGCTGATCAACTGCTGAAAACAACGCCGACGCCTGTGGTAGAACGGCCGTTATCCTCCCCAGATCGCATCCCAGCCCTGCCCCTCTTCATGCAATCCATGAGCAAAATCGCCGCCCTCGACATCGCCGCCGTTTATCCCGGTCACGGACGGCCGTTTGGCACAAAATACGGCCTCGATCACCACATCATCATCGACAAACAGTGCGGCCGTATCCAAAGCCGCAAAGCCGAATGCCTGGCCCACATCCAGGAAGGTACACTCGTACCTGCCCAACTCGTCGATAAAATGTATGCCCATCACCCGCCCCAATTCCGCTTCGCTGGCCTCTGGATGCTCATCGGCTACCTCGACCTGCTCCTGGCAGAGGGCGTCATTCGCCAGGAGACGGTGGATGGGGTGTGGCATTATTACCCAACAAGCTAGAGGCAAGAGCAAGAGCGAGAGGAAAACCACTCCTCTTGCTCTTGCTCTCGCTCAATCCTTTCATGACAAAACTACAATTTCCCACTCTCCCCCAACTCGAATCACTGCCCATCATCTACCAGGGCATCGTCCCCGCGGATTACCTGGATTTGATGGGCCATATGAACGTGCGCCACTACCTCTCTCTTTTTGACGAGGCCGCCTGGGATTTCTTCGTCGGCTTCGGCATGGATCAAGCCTATTACGAATCGGGGCAAGGGGGCGCCTTCGCCTTGCAACACTTCATCAACTACCGCGCCGAAGTTCACCAGGGCGACCATCTCACCATTCGCGGACGCATGTTGGGACGCTCCGCCAAGCGCGTTCACTTCATGCTCTTCATGGTCAACGACAGCCAAAACAAACTCGCCGCCACCCTGGAAGACATGGGGGCGCACGTTGATCTCAGCCAACGGCGCACTTCCCCTTTTCCAGCCACCATCGCCGCCAATATCGACGCTATTTTGGCAGAACACGAACAACTCAGTTGGCAAGCGCCCCTTTGTGGGGTGATAAATCCGTGAACCGCTTCCCCTAATGCGTAGTGCATAGGACGTAAATGCCTACGAATTGCGCACTACGCACTAAAATAGTGGCTCACACAAGTCAATCAAAAAGGAGAGTGTCACATGCAAGGTTTAATGATGGACTACCAACTAACGATGGATCGCATCCTGGAGCATGGCAACCGCCAATTTCCACGCAAAGAAATTGCCACCATGCTGCCCAATGGTTCCATGCACCGCTACACCTACGCCGATATGTATAAACGCATAAAGCGTTTGTCTAAAGCGTTGGTGAAATTAGGCATCGAGCCGGGCGACCGCGTAGCCACCTTTGCCTGGAACAATTATCAGCATTTGGAACTGTATTACGCCATTCCCGGGGCTGGCGCCGTCTGCCATACGCTCAACATCCGTCTTTTTCCTGACCAGTTGGCTTACATTGTAGACCATGCCGAAGACCAGATTGTATTTATCGACGCCACGTTGCTGCCGCTTTACGAACGCATCGCCCACCTAATCACCTGCGTCAAGCATTACGTGCTGCTAAATGCCCCGCCCAACACCCAAACCAAACTGCGCAATGTGCTTTACTACGAAGACCTCATCGCCGGTTCAGATGATGATTTTGTCTGGCGTTCCACCGATGAAAATATGGCGATGGGCTTGTGTTACACCAGCGGCACGACGGGCAGTCCCAAAGGGGCGCTGTACAGTCATCGCTCCATGTTCCTGCATACCATGGGCGAAAATTCCTCGTCGGCGCTGGGCATACGTGAATCAGATGTGGTGCTGCCGGTGGTGCCGCAGTTCCATGCGATGGCCTGGGGACTGCCTTACGCCTGCGTTATGTCTGGCGCGGGCATGGTCATGCCAGGGCCGCACCTCAAACCAGAGCCGCTGGCTGACTTGATCGCCAACGAAAAAGTGACCATCGCCGCCGGTGTGCCCTCCATTTGGACGGTGCTCTACCAGGAACTCAAACAAAATCCGCGTGATATTTCCAGCATGAGGGCTACCGTTGTCGGCGGTTCGGCGATGCCGCGCTCTCTCATCATGGCCTACGAAAAAGAGTTGGGCATTCCCGTTGTTCATGCCTGGGGCATGACCGAACTGTCGCCGCTGGGCACGGTTTCGCTGCTGCTGGGCAAACATGAAGATTTGTCTGACGATGAAAAGTGGGACATCAAGGCCAGGCAAGGGTATGCCGTGCCGGGGGTGGAGATGCGCATTGTCGATCTGGATGACAATGAGTTACCCTGGGACGGGGTGCAAATGGGCGAGCTGCAAGTGCGCGGCCCTTGGGTTATCAGCCAATATTACAAACGGGAAATTACGGAAGATTACATGACGGCCGATGGCTGGTTCCGCACGGGTGATGTGTGTACGATCAACGAAGATGGCTTTATGACCGTTACCGACCGCACCAAAGACCTGATCAAGAGCGGCGGGGAGTGGATTTCCTCGGTTGAACTGGAAAACGAACTGATGGCGCATCCGCAGGTGGTAGAGGCGGCGGTGATTGCCATACCGGACGAAAGATGGTCAGAACGGCCGTTTGCTGCCGTTGTGCCTACTCCTGATGGACATGCTCTCACTGAAGCGGAACTCAAAGCCTTCCTGGAAACCCGCGTCGCCAAATTCTGGATACCGGAAACTATTGTCTTTGTCGAAGAAATACCGAAGACGAGTGTGGGTAAATTCAGCAAACAAACCTTGCGCAAGATGTATACGGCGGGGCAACTTCAGTAAACAGTAAACAGTGGACAGTAAACAGTGAACAGTGGACAGTGGACAGTGGACAGTGGACAGTAAACTGTAAACTGTAAACTGTTCACTGTCCACTTCTTTTACACGCTTCCATGTCTTCCCCCCTTTCCTCCCTCAAAATCCTCGACTTTTCTACGCTGCTGCCGGGGCCGTTTGCTTCCATGCTGCTGGCTGATTTGGGCGCGGATGTGGTGCGCGTGGAAGCGCCAGATCGACCGGACATGGTGCGCTTTTTGCCGCCTTTTGACGGCGACATATCGGCATGGCATGGCGTATTGAATCGTAACAAGCGCTCCATTGCCCTGGATTTGAAGCAGCCAGAAGCGGTTGAGGTGGTTAAACGGTTGGTGGCCGCTGAGGGCGGTGGCTTTGACATTGTGCTGGAACAGTTCCGGCCGGGGGTCATGGCTCGACTGGGCATCGGCTATGAAGCGTTACGCGCCGTGAACCCGGCTCTCATTTACTGCGCTATCACCGGATATGGGCAGACTGGCCCGTACCAGCAACGCGCCGGGCACGACAACAATTATCTGGCGCTGTCCGGTCTGATGAGCCATTCAGGACGTAAGGAGGGCGGACCACCCCCGCTGGGCGCCCAAATCGCCGATGTGGGTGGTGGTTCGTTTGGGGCGATTACCGGCATCCTGGCCGCCGTTATCCAACGCCACCTCACCGGTCAGGGCCAACTGGTAGACATCAGCATGTTGGACATGGTAATTGCGTGGCAGGCGCACGCCATCAGCAATTACCTGGTTGGCGGCGACATCCCGGAGCCGGAAAGTTGGGCGCTCAACGGCGGCAGCTTTTATGACACTTATGAGACGGAAGACGGCCGTTATCTCGCCATCGGCAGCCTGGAACCCAAATTTTGGCAAGGGCTGTGCGCGACCCTCAACCGCCCCGACCTCATCGGGCGCGGCTTAGACCAGTCACCAGCCAACCAGCAAAGTTTGAAGGGGGAGATAGCGAAGGAGATTGGGAAACGGCCGTTATCCTTCTGGCAGGCGCTTTTCGCGGACAAGGATGTCTGTGTAGAACCGGTACTGACTATCCCCGAAATGTTGGCGCACCCGCAGGTGCAGGCTCGAAACATGGTTGTGAATGTGCCGAAGCCGGATGGTGGTACTCAGCAGCAGATAGCGAGTCCGTTTAAGTTTTCTGAGGGAGAAGCAGAATACAGGTGGGTGGGAACGGCCGTTGGGCAGCATACGGATGAGGTTTTAATAGATGCGGGTTATACGCAGAACAAAATTAAAGAATTGCGGCAATCGGGGATGTTTGGATAGTTTC
>CAZXVH010000063.1:0-29901 GCA_964643965.1 uncultured Ardenticatenaceae bacterium | reverse complement strand
CTGGTGATGCCCAAATTGTGGGCGGTGCGCAGCACTTTGTCTACGCCCACCCAACTCATCGCTTGCACGGCCGGCACGTTGAAACTGCTGCCAAACCCTTCGCGCAAACGCACCGGGCCGTGAAACTGGCGGTCGTAGTTTTGCGGCACATAGGGGACGCCGTTATAAGGTGTGCCGAAGTCGGTTTCCACGTCGAGCATCATGGTGGCGGGGGTGTAACCCTGGCTCAGCGCCGTTAAATAGGTGAACGGTTTGAACGCGGAACCTGGTTGGCGCAGGCCATCGACCGCCACGTTAAACGAGCCATCAATCCCCTTATCCCAATAGTTGAGACTGCCCACCAACGCCTTCACTTCGGCCGTGCGCGGGTCGAGCATCACCACAGAGGCGTTGTTGACCTGATGATCGACGCCCACGTCGGCGTTGTTGAGCGGCGGCAAATACGCCAACGCCGCGCAGCTTGCTTCCACATCGGCTGGTAAGCCTGTACCTAAAGCGCCGGAGAGCCGCGCCACCTGCGCCTGCGCCACACACTCTGCCTGCTGCTGCATCAGTAAATCCAGCGTGGTGTAGACGGTGAGACCGCCACCCAGCACCAGTTCCGGACCGAACATCCGCTCAAGCTGCTGCCGCACTTCCAGCGCAAAATGGGGCGCGATAATGTCAAAGCGATCTTCCGTGCCAGCTTGAACTTGCAGCGGCGCAAGTTTGGCCGAAGCCGCTTGTTCTGGCGTGATGACGCCTTCCCGCGCCATGCTGTCCAGCACCAGTTCTTGCCGTTTTTTGGCGTCGTCGGGGTTGTCGATGGGGTTAAGCGCGGGCGATTGGGGGATGGCGGCCAGCATCGCTGCTTCCGGCAAAGTCAGCTCAGATACCGGCTTGTTGAAGTAAACCCGCGCTGCCGCTTGTACGCCGTAGGCCAGATTGCCGTAGAAATTGGTGTTGAGATACCACTCCAGGATTTGCTCCTTGGAATAGGTGTTGGTCGCCCTATGGGCTAGGAGCAGTTCCTCGACTTTACGCCGGTAATCATCGAAACCTACTTCTGCGCCGACAGTACGTCGTTCCGGTTCGATGATATTGTTTTTGATGACTTGCTGGGTGATGGAAGAACCACCTTGCACACTGCCACCTTTAAGCGCGTATTCGTAGAAGGCGCGGCCAATACCCTGGGCGTCGAAGCCCTGATTCGTCCAGAAGGTTTTGTCTTCAATGGCCACAGTGGCGTCGATGAAACTTTGCGGCACCTGATCCAGCGTCACCCACTGCCGGTCGCCGCCCAGCGGATCGATGATTTCGTAGATGAGGACGCGGTCGCGGTTGCCGTCGATCTGCTCATCGCCCCAGGCGTAGATTTTGCTGGTCTCAAAGGTATCGGATTGGTGCTGACCGAGCGCGGTCAACTGGGTGTAGTCGGGCAGGTCTTGGGTGAAGTAGGCGTAAACGGCCGTTACCGCTCCCACTGTCCCAATCCCTGCAAAAAACAGGCCAATCAACCCCACCAACGCCAAAATCCCCACAATTTTGAGGATAGTTTGGCCGCTGCGTTTGCGCCGCTGCTGACGCCGCACGCGCCAGTGAATGATTTGGGTGTTTTTTGGCATAGGTTTCAGTAAGCAGTGTACAGTTTTTAGTGAACAGTGAACAGTGAACAGTAGGATTGTCTCAATTTCACTATATTCCCGCAATGATAGGCGGTATGGGGGAATCGTGGAATAATAGAATTAACCTTTAAATCAAGTTCTCAGCATAAGAATTGTTTGATAGCAAAGAAGATCAAAAATTACAACTATCCATTAGACGCTTAAAAAAACCACAGATGGCTATGCCTCTGCTATAATGTCCTCAAAAATGGGCATGGTTCAAGTTAGCTTTACACTATGTTTACAATGATGACAACGAATTTTAGAAAGTAACGAATTCGCTCCTTTCTAAAATTCGTTGTCATCACAAAAAAGAGATCATTTCACAAAAAAGTGTCAGACTAATTTTATGGACATTTGAACCATGCCGGAATTTTCATTTCTAGAAGTCAAAAATCCTCTGTAAAAAGGAAGCCAAGCTCATGCCGGACAAAGTAATCATTTCAGCCGCCCTAACCGGCGTATTCGCCACCCGCAAACAGTCACCCTACATCCCGTACACGGCCGATGAAATCGCAGAAGAAGCGCGTCGTGCCGTGGAAGCAGGCGCCGCCATCGTCCACATCCATGCCCGGCAAGATAACGGGCTGCCCGCCTTTGACGTGGAGAGTTACGCCAGGATTGATGCGGCCGTTAAAGCCGCCTGTCCCGATGTCATCATCAACTATTCCACAGGGGCCATTGGCATTGACCGCCAGATGCGCATCCACCAGGTAACAGCGCTCAAGCCCGACATGGCGGCGCTCAACATGGGTTCCATGAACTACGCCATCTATTCACGCAAAGCCAAAGCGTTTTACCACGACCATGTCTTCGCCAATCCGTTCACCGACATCCAATTTTTCCTGGAAGCGATGAACGAAGCGGGCACACGCCCCGAGATGGAATGTTTTGATACCGGCCATATCCACAATGCCCAGCCGCTGATTGACCTGGGTGTTTTACAGCCGCCCTATCAGTTCAGCCTGATTATGGGTGTGTTGGGCGGTATTCCGGCCAGCACCAAGAACCTGGTGCATCAGGTGGATCAGTTGCCGGACAATTCGTTTTGGCAGGTGATTGGCATTGGGGCGAAGCAATGGAAATGGGTGGCGGCGGCGCTGTCGATGGGCGGCAATGTGCGCGTGGGGCTGGAGGATAATCTTTATTTGCCGGATGGCTCGGTAGCAAAATCGAATGGGGAAGCGGTGGCCAAGGCGGTGGAATTGGCGCGACTGGTGGGCCTGGAACCGGCTTCAGTGGCGGAGGCGCGGCAGATTCTAGCCATTCCACACAACGCCGAAAGTGGCTGACGCCATTACTGCGCCAACCACCATTCACTGTCCACTGTCCACTGTCCACTGCCCACTGTCCACTATCCACTGTCCACTATCCACTGTCCACTATCCACTATCCACTATCCACTGCCCACCGTCCCCTACTCGTAAGCCAACACTTCCCGAATCGTCAGGCGGGCGGCGCTGCGAGCGGGAACCACACTGGCAATCGCCGACAAAAGGACCACCACCACCAGCCAAATGACAAAGCCTTGCCAGGTGATTTTCAGCGGCATAGCCACATCCAAAATCGCCTTGCTGATCATACGCAGCAGAGCAAAGCTGATGGGGAAAGAAAGCGCCACCGCCACGATCCAGCTGATCAAACCAATCATCAAGCCTTCGACGATCACCGACTTGATGATTTCACCATCCACCGCGCCGATGGCTCGCATCACCCCGATTTCGCGCGTACGCTCCAGCACGTTCATGCCCATCGTGCCCATGAGACCGATGGAGCCGACAACGGCCGTTAACACCGCCATCGTCAGCAAAAATATCACCAGAATATTGATCGGTTGAACCTGCTGCTGGCGCGTGACCAGGCCCGCTTCCACATTACTCACCCGAATGCCCTGTTCCCGCAGCGCCCCACTCAGCGCCGTGCTGACTTCCGTTTGCCGCGCCAGGGTATTGGCGTCCGCCACCACCCGATAGGTGGCCGCCTGTCCGCTGGTATTTACCAGGCGGGAGACGGTCTCATTGTTGGCATAGGCAAGGGTATCACCCAACATGTCGATGAAGCGGAAAATGCCTACCACTTCCCACTCTTCCACCCGATTACCGGGCAAATCAATGCGCACGGTATCGCCCGGTTGAAAATCCGGGTAGATATTGTAGATATAATCGGCCACCACCAGCGCTTTTTCATCTGTCGGCTCCAACCAACGCCCCGCTAACAGGTCAACGTCCATCAGGGTGGAATCAGCCGGCGGCGCGATGAGGATCAAGTTAGACAGCAGGTCATCCTTTTCATCGACGAGTTCACCAGCGGCGCCGCCCCAGCCTTCGATGTATTCAATGCCAGGAATCCGGTAAGCGATCTGTTCTATTTGTTCCGTACGGTAAGGTTCACTAAGCGTCACCATGACATCGGCCATAAAGTGCTGCCCGAGCATATCCATAAAACTGTTGAGCGAATAACTCACGTTAAAGACGGCAATGAAGATGGCGCCGGCAATGATGAGGGTGAACAAGGTCAGCGCTAAACGGGCCTTCCGCCTGAATGTGTTGCGGATGGAAAGTAACAACGGCCGTGACAGCCATTTGAACCAGATGCCCAACTTATCCAACAAGCCCCCACTGCTTTGCTCCACCGGGTTTTCTTCGCTGATGGCCCGGCGCACCGTCATTTTAGCGCCTTTGGTGATGGGGAAATAGCCAGCTATCAAGGGCACGGCAAACGCCAGGATCACTTGCAGCACAATTGCCACAGGCACCAGGCGGAAGCCCTGAATGGTGACGCTCATAAAGTTACCCATAAACAGAGACAAGCCATAACCGGCGGCTGTGCCCAACGGCACTGCAATGAGCAGGGCGATGAGGCCATAGCCGATAATCAGAGCGATATACATCACCGAAATATTAAAGCTGCGCGCCCCCACCAGTTTCATCACCCCAATTTGGCGGCGATGTTGGGTGAGCAGGGCATTGAGGGTATTGATGATCAGCGAACTACTCAGGAGCATAATCAAAATGCCCAAAGCGCCTAAAACAGCGATCATCGCCAGCGCGACTGATTCCATGGGATGTTCTGTGGTTAAGTTGGAATTACTGCGGTAGACCGTACCGCCCATCCGTTCAATTTTATCTGTGACTAGTTTGAGCGCGGCGGCAATGGCGGCTTCATCTTCGCCATCGACCACTTGCACATAGAGACGGTTGTATCGCTCATAACCGCCCAGCCACTCGGCCGTTTTCAGGGTGGCGTAACCGCGCGGGGGGGCGGCAAAGTCACCCGCCGCATACTGGTCGCCCACGGCGCCGACCACCGGCATGGTGCGGATGACGCCATCGGCTAACTGCACCAGGGCTTCATCACCGGGCTGGAGGCCACTGTTGTTCATAATGTCTACGCGTACCAACAATTCTCGATCATGGGGATAAATAGCGCCCTTCATGGGCGTTAACAAGTTTATCTCAGAGGTGGCGTAGTCATCGGCGGTCATCACATCGAGCGGTTTCCAGGTTTTGCCATCCAACCCCACACGCACGGAGACCATATGGCGGCCTTCGGCGTTGGCGACGCCAGGGATGCTTTCTACTGCTTTAACAAGTTCTTCGTCAAAGGGATCGGTGATGATTTCAATATTGGCTGGTTGGGCGGAAGCGTAGCTGACGGCAATGTCTTCGGCAAAGATGACATACATGGTAGCGATGGCCCCCACCGCAAAAACGCCCACCGCAATGGAAGCGACAACGAGAATCGTTCGAGAGAGATTGCCGCCTAAATCAGCGGCTACTTTGCGCCAACTCGGTTTTAAGAAGGTGAGTTTCATGCGATCTCCAATTGGCGCCGCGCCTGGTTTTCAGCGCGTCGTTCTTTGGCGACTTGCAGGATGTGGGCGGAGGCGTCGGGCGAGTCAGCCATGATTTTGAAGAATTCCTCTTTGGGCAGCAGCGCCACTTCCGTGGGAACATGACCGGCGCGCACGGTGGCAACGGCCGTTCCCTGACCCATGAGTTCTACCTCACCGAAAAATTGATGGGTGGTGAGGCTGGAAACGGCCGTTTCGTCATCCCCTACAATCTCCACTGCCCCCTCTCCTACCATATAAAAGTAATCAACCGCCTCCCCCTGGCGAATAATGATCTCGCCCGGCTCATAAACCCGCTTTTTCACTTTATGGGTGGCGTGTAACATTTGCGGATGATCCAGCGAGGGCAGGGTGCTGGCCACAATCGGCTCAATAATCTCGCCATCAGAAATAATAACGGTGCGGTTGACGCGGCTCGTCAGTGAGGAATCATGCGTCACCAGCAAAATCGTCTTGCCTAAATCGGCCAACTCCTGGAACACGCGAATGACCACATCCGCTGAGCGCGAATCCAGGTTGCCCGTCGGTTCATCGGCTACAATGATAGAGGGATCGGTGGCAATGGCCCGGGCAATGGCCGCCGCCTGCTGCTGTCCATTCGATACATTGGCGGGCAAATCGTGGATATGCTCTTCAAGTCCCACCATCTTGAGCAGCTGCATGGCTCGTTTCGGCCGTTCGTTGTAGGGGTAGATGTTGCAATAATCCATGGGCAGAATGGTGTTTTCCAGCAGGGTCAACGTGGGCAGCAGTTGGAAGAACTGGAAGACAATGCCCACATTCTTACCTCGCCACAAAGCCCGTTTGCTCTCGGACAGGCTGTAAATATCTTCGCCACCCATCTCCACGTAGCCAGAAGTGGGATGGTCAATGCCGGTGAGCATGTTGAGCAGCGTCGATTTGCCGCTGCCCGATTTGCCCACAATGGCCACAAACTGTCCATACTCAATCTCTAAATCTACCCCTTTGAGGGCGGTGAAACTGCCGGCCGCATTGACGTAGGTTTTGACCACTTGTTTGAGGGAAACGGCCGTTTTCGAGGTATCATAATTTGCGCCCGTCTCCAGATTTGCCAACAAGGGGCCGGCATGGCCGTTGTCGGCAATGAGGGGAACGTCGGCGTCCTCTTCAACGGAGTCGTCTTCCGGGCCATGATGCAGATCATCAACCAGCTCCCCATCCGAAATGAACAGGGTGCGTGAGAAACGTTCGGCCAAATCCATATCATGCGTCACCATAATCACGGTTTTACCCTGCTGCACCAGCTTGGCGAAGATATTGAAAATGACATCGGCCGTCACTGAATCCAGGCTGCCGGTTGGTTCATCCGCCACAATCACCGCGGGATCATTGACCAACGCCCGGGCAATCGCCACCCGCTGTTTCTGCCCGCCAGAAATATGGGCGGGCAATTTGTTGGCATGTTCACTTAGCTCCACAATATCGAGCAAAGCCAGCGCCCGCTCACGGCTGATCCCCGCCTGATACCGTCCGGCAAATTCCTGAGGCAGCATGATATTGTCCACCAAATCCAACTGCGGCAGCAGTTCAAATGATTGGTAGACAATGCCCATATTTTCGCCGCGCCACACAGAGAGTTCATCCTGGCTCAACTCGCCGATGGAAAGCAGCTTGTCCGCGTCATTTTTTTGAGCGCCGTTCTGCGGCGTGAACAGCACCTTCCCCGAGGTAATTTCGCTGACGCCGGAAAGCATATTGAGCAAAGTCGTCTTGCCCGCCCCGGATTTACCGACGATGCCCAGGAATTCCCCCTTTTGCACAGCAAAGGAGACGTCCTTAAGCGCTGTAAAGCCACCCGCGCCGGTGTTATAGATTTTGACGACATCTTGTACGTTGAAAATTGTTTCGCTCATAGTGTCCTTTAACTAAAAATCAGCATTAAATCATCCGCCAGCCGTTGGCATGCTTCTGGCGCCATGCAGCGCACGATTTCTTGATATTGCAGAATGTGTTCAAGTAAGATTTGCGACCATTCGCGGTCTTCAGTTTCTTTTTGGGACATAATGCCGAAGGCGAATCCACCCAATAAACAGAGGTTCGCCGGTGTAATTGCGCCGTCAATCGGCAAAATGTCTGAGAGATAGGTCAAGAATTTTTTGTGGTCGTCATGATGGCGCAGGCGCAGAGCGATGACCATCATGATGCCCACACAGTACTGGATTTCTTCAGGGCCATCTGGGGGCACACGCGCCAGCAGTTCTTCGCCCAGTTCTCGCTGTGGAAATTCACCGCGACGGACTTGTTCTAGCAGAAATTGTCTCAGTTCTTCCTGGCTTAAATCTATGCTGCTCAGCTTTTCTACGAGACGCACATTGTTCTCAGACAAGATGGGGAAGAATAGGCGCTCAGCACGGCCGGGGCCAGATTTGCCTTCAGCCACCTGGTATTCGGAGGTAACTATGCCTTTTTCTTCCAGCAGGCGCAGCATATCGTAGGCAGTGAAGGGACTGACGCCCAGCCGTTCGGCCAGGATAGAGTAGTGGATAGGGCCATTAACCTCGCGGGTCAAGGCGACGAGGTTTTCGACAAATTCTTCTTGTCTACGGGTTAATTTCATGGAATTTTCCAAATTTTTCCAAAGATACCAAAATTTCCAAAATATTAAACGCTATCATGTTCTGAATGTCAATCCCAGCAGGACAAATGTCACACCCCACTCCTTTGTGAAGAAGGTCACCTTTAATCATTCGTTCATGTTGATTTTGTATGGTCAGAATGGGAGTTTGATAAATGTTTCTTGAAATGTATGAAAGTATTGCTTTTTAGCCATATATTTGATACAAAGTAAATATGAAATCTTCAAGACAATCAAGTTTTGAATGGGATTCCAAAATATTTGGGGCAGGTTTCTGGCGCAAAGGAAAACGTATTTATGAACAACAAAATTAATGATACGGATGGCCCAATGGAGGAAGTTAAGATTATTCGTGACTTTTTGCCTCCGCCAGCGGAACTGGTTTTCAAAGAGGAAACAGTTAAGGTGACAATTGCCTTAAGCAAAGAAAGTATTGATTTTTTCAAAGATGCAGCGAAAAGAAACCATGTTCCTTATCAGAAAATGATTAGGCGGGTTTTGGATGAATATACGCGCCATCATGCTGAATAACGGCCGTTTTTGAAAAACAACCCATAAATTTTTTGTGTGTGTGTAAAAATATTGTCATAATCGCAAAATAGCTTGTGTTGAGACAGTCACGGATAAACGTAGACGACGTTTTGTAAGGCAAGGAACATGCCTAACTCTGGATATATAAAAAAGCAACCCCGATGACAAATCTCCATCGAGGTTGCTACTGGATAGGTAATTATTAAAAACCGAGTAAATTGCTTCTTAAGTGGAGATGTTTACTTTTACTTTTTCTCAATATCAACAGCCCTGTTCTTTAGGAATTTATTCTTGCTCATCTAACTCCATTAGACCCCAATGATATAACTCCCACGCTATTGGTGCTCGATAAATTTCAGTAAAACCAACCTTGAGAAGTTCCCGTCGGGCACTCGTAGCTACCCCAGCCTGTACTAATGCCTCATCTGTCAGTTTAGATTCTAAAAACAGTTGCATGATATCTATCAAAAACACTCGTTGATCAGCTTTTATTTCAGAAATATGGTTTACCTCAACCGTTCCCTCCACCTCAACCCAACCCAAGAATTCCGCACTAGTGTTATATTCTTGAGAGATGCTGGTAGTGGCTGTATTGAAAAATTCTATGGGTACAAGTTCTGTATCTGAGGGACTGCCTTGGATAGTGGCAATTTTCCCATCAGGCTCCAGCATATAAATTGTGTAATATTTCACACCAATCGCATACTGTTTTATGAATTTAGTAAATTCCACTTGATTCAGGGGTCTATTGAATGTGATTTTTACGGGAATACTAGCCACTGAATCCATATTATTCTGGAGAATTTTGGCTAATTCTTGGTTGTTGAATTCTCGGTATTGTTTAATGCCATTTGCACTGCTCCGATCATATTCAACCATGCCATTTATTTCGTTATTGAGATTATCTATCCCAATCATATACGAAACCCCTGTATTCTCGTCCGTTACCGAAAGAACAAGCGTACCATCTTCTTGTGGCCGTGCTGTTACTCTCTGGTTATAGACAAATGATCCAGCAACGATTACAAAGATGATTAGCCCCAATAAAACCGATTTCCGTTCAAAAAATTTATTGTAATTGTTCATGACTTAAACTCCTTATTTTATGTATTTGCCAAAATCTATGGGTTTTTATACTGTGCGCGGCCACAAAGTGACATTTTGTACTCTGGTAGGAATGTTACTTTATGCCTCTGTTGAGTATATATTTAACAATCTGGAGAGGCTGCATAAACACTACTTGAATTTATGCAAAACTTGCCATGATACGGTCCTTGACCACCAAATACGTTTACCCAGTAGCTATTGACTGTTATTTCACCAGTTCCGTCATCTTGCGTATCATCAAAAAGATGCTGGAAATAATAAGTTGATGTTGTGCTTATAGTGCCAGATACATTTGCTCGCCATTCGTTATCTGTTCCTAGTCCACACCCCTTCGTTGAAAAGTTAACACCTGGTAAGTTTGACCAAGACCATGAGGTATTACCTACACGAATATCACCGCAACTATTTGTGTTCCGTTGAAAAGCGTGGTAAACCATTGCTAAATGACCAGAACCACCAGATTTGTATGAATTCCACTTAACATTATCATCTCCAGCTCGAATTCGTCGATCACCACCTGACCATTCAACTTGCCCTCTATGATACCCATCATCAGCACTCCAGTCTGTCTGAAAATCATGTCCATATTTAGCAGAAGTATCCCAAGCGTGAACCGTTGTTACCAACAATAAAATCAGAATTACAAGCAAAAGCAATCCCAATTTGCGATTGGGGTCGCCCTTATCCAATATTTTTTTCATCATGTCATCTCCCCTTTTGTAAATTGATTTGCATTTGGGTTAGCTAAACCATGTCAGCACTGTAACATAGCAATGTCACAATCAGGTCACAGTTATGTTACAGTTGTGTCACAGTTTTTGGGGGTTACGGAGTTGCTGACTACTGTGTACCAAAGTTTCTAAAACCCCTATCTGTTCTCGTTCCACGCTCGCTTGTACTCCCCATAAATTCGTTCCTTTCTCAAATACGTTGTACTCTCATATGATCCGTACTTTTTTGCTGGTATAGTACGAGAATTAAAATCAACAGTGAGGTGGATTTCCCATGCAAGACATTATTTATGAGTTAATTGAACAAGAAGAAATACGTCAGCGAGAGAAGATCGGCTTGATCCCTTCAGAAAACCAGATATCGCCGGAGGTAACGGCCGTTCTCTCTTCCTGTCTCTCTAGCAAATACGCAGAGGGCTATCCAGGTCGTCGTTATTATGAAGGGAATCAAATTGTCGATGAGATTGAAACGCTGGCCATTGAGCGCTTGAAAGCGCTCTTCGGTGTGCCATACGCCAATGTGCAGCCCTACTCCGGCTCTCCAGCCAACACCGCCATTCAGTTTGCCCTGCTGGAAGCGGGCGACACCCTCATGGGTCTGGAACTGGCCGGCGGCGGCCACCTGACTCACGGTCATCCCAACGTCACCTTCTCCGGTAAATATTTTAATTCGGTGCAGTTTGGCCTGGATGAAAACGCCCGCATCGACTTTGATAAACTGCTGGCTTTAGCGCAGGAACATCAGCCGAAAATGATTATTGCCGGCACCACTTCGTATCCGTTCACCCTGGATTTTGCCAAATTCCGGGAAATTGCCGATGCCGTCGGCGCCTGGCTGGTAGCCGATATTTCCCACATCACTGGCCTGGTTATCGGCGGCGAACATCCTTCGCCTGTGCCTTATGCAGACGTGATTATGTCTACCACCCACAAGACCTTCCGGGGGCCGCGCGGCGCTATGATTTTGGTGACGGAGCGCGGTTTAGAACGCGAGCCAAAGTTGGGCGCGGCGATCAACTCCGCCATTATTCCTGGCTTGCAAGGTGGCCCCCATTTGCAAACGATTGCCGGCATTGCCGTGGCGGCTCGGCAGGCCAGTGAACCAGCATTTACACGATACGCCCATCAAATTCGAGTCAATGCCGATGCGCTGGCAGCAGCCTTGATGGCGCGTGGTCTCAAGTTGGTAGGGGATGGCACGGAAAATCATCTGATGGTGGTCGATTTCTCGCCGATCAGCGTCAGTTTAGGGACACAGGTGGCTTTTGCCCTGGACGTGGCAGGCATTTATGCCAATCGCAATTCGACGCCGAATGAACCTGGCTCCCCGTTCTATCCCTCTGGTTTGCGCATCGGCACACCGCTGGTGACGACGCGAGGCATGGGCGAAGCGGAAATGGTGCAGATTGCGGACTGGCTGGCGCAGGTGGTGGATCACGTGAAAGATCAGACCTTGCCCACTGAGCGCAAGGAACGCGCCACTTTCTTACGCGCCTTCAAAGCGAAGAGTGTGGCTGATCCACTCTTATTGGCTATTTGCGCAGAGGTGAAAGAGATGGCGCGTCAATTCCCGTTGTTTGCCGATACATCGGTGGCGGAAACGGCCGTTTCGCGTAAAAGTTCAGCTTTTTAGAGAGGTTTAACTTTTCGGCTGCCAATATCGGTAAGTTTCTGAGTCATCCAGGTCGATGAGGATGGATTCATCTTCAATCTTGACAAGATGAATGGCTTCTGGGAATTGGCGCAGTAAATCACGGGGGGCGGCGCCAGGCGGCAGCGCCAAGAGATCGCCAAAGAAGCGGCGGCTGATGAGGACGGGATTGCCACGCTGTCCGGCGTAAACAGGGGCGATGATGTCGCCGTGGCCCTGGCGATAAGCAATTAGCAGCTGGTCGATGATGGCGGCCGTGACGAGTGGCTGGTCAGCCAGCATGACGAGGATGGCTTCTGTGCTGGCGGGGAGATGGCGAACGGCCGTTTGCAGCGACGAGATCATTTCTCCAGCAGCATAGTGCGGGTTGTGTATCGCAGCCACATCCTCGGCCAGCGCCACAGCTTCAACGCCCTCTGCCTCATGGCCAGAAACAACCAAAATGTCATAAACGGTTGAGCCTTTGAGATTTTGCAAGACATGCCCCAGCACGGTGGTATCGCCCCAGGGCAAAAGCTGCTTGGTTTGGCCCATGCGTTTGCTTTCACCGGCGGCCAGGACAACGGCCGTTATCCGCCCCCACACCTCACGCACGGCTTCATTTTTTTGCATGGCGCCCAAAACCACTCGTTCAATGCGCGGTTCTCGCAATGTCAGCCGTGCAATCTCCCGCGCCGCTGCCAGCCGTGCTTCATTCTCTACTTTGTTCAACAGGGGGATCACTCGCGCCCCAGCCGGCACACTTTTCAACCCGCCCCATGGATGCGTTAAAATCCGCGCGATGGCTTCTGGCGTGAGCATTCCATTGAGAAGTGAGAAGTGAGAAGTAGGCAGTAACAATTGTTCAATCTTTTCTGGGCGATGGGCGATTTCAGACAACGGCCGTTCCAACGCATCCAGGCCCACCACTGGCGCCACCACCGTGGCATCCGGCGGAATAACCGGTTCATGCTCGGCCGGCGCTTTGATCGGTCTCATGCGCGAACCGTCCGCCTCCACCAGCACAAAATCCACATCCGGCCGCGCCAATAGCTGTCCTGGCAGCGTCAGCGGAACGCCAAACGCCTTCTCTTGACGCTCTCCCACTTCTCCAATCACCAAACATTGCCCAAACTCATCCAAGTTTTCTGACACACGCATTAAAAACTCTGCGTTCTCCGCGCTCTCCGCGGTAAAAAACACGGTCGCCGCCGCCAACTTCATCTGCGCCGCAAAAATGCGCGTGGTGGTGGTGACGACAATGCGCCCCGGCAGCGAATTCGCCAGGGCAAACATGAGGCTGGTCTTGCCGCCGCCGCCCACGATGGCGACGAGTTCATTGGTTTCTCGCAGGGTGAAGGCTTGTTGGAGGGTGTGTTTAAGCATAATTTGTGTCCAGGAAAAAGATTAAAGATTGAAGATTTAGAATCACGTGACCCCCTGTTGTGGGAGTTGGTGCGGGTTACGAGTGACGAGTTGCATCTTGCCGATGGTGGCGCACAACTTACCATCTGCCTACCCGCTACCCGCGTCGGTTCATCCAGGTGAGGATGGCTTCTAAGACGCCGCCGCCAATGGCAAGCGCTTTGTCTGAGATGGTGAAACAGGCGGCCACATCCTGCCGGGCGTCTACATCCCCGATTTTTAGGTTGAGGGGAACGGCCGTTCCCGTCGCAATCAAACCGCGAATCACCCCATCAAACGGGGCCAGCACCGGCCGCCCCGCCACCTGGCCAATCAAGTCACCCTCGTTCACCAAATCGCCAATCGCCAACCGCCAGGCCACAATCCCTTCACAGGGCGCCCGCAGCACCCGCTCTTTGCCTTTGCCCCCGATGATGCCGGGCGTACCGGTGTTGGGCAGCGCCGGGCCATCCCAGATGACGCGCCCCAAGGTGTGGCCGCGCATCGTTTCGATGACGGCGTGACAGTCTACGCCGGCCATAAAGCCTGGGCCGAGGGCGATGACCAGGGACGCCTGGTCGATGGCGGTATCTATGTTACGTTTGGCGAGGCGGGCGTCAACAATTGTGAATTGTGAATTGTGAAGTATGAATGGTGCAGTGTTGAGTTGGGGGGCAACCAACACGGGGATCATGCCAGTTTGGGCTAATTGTATGGCTTCGGCTGGCGAGTGAACGAGTTGGGCGTGCAGGTCTTCGATGTGGGCTGACCCTTGCAAAACGGCCGTTGCCACTGCCACTGTGCGCCGAATGACTAACGGCCGTTCCAACTCCAACACCACAATCGGGAAACCAGCTTTATGCAGCCGATAAGCTACACCGGTGGCAATGTCACCGCCGCCACGAATGAGAATAAGATGATTAGCAAAGAGCATAGCAGCACACCCTGAGAATACTCCTGTTACAAAAGGCTGATAGTAACATGACATAAATATATACAGTGTTACCCAATATACCAAATTAAGGGTTTATCTCTATTGATCACCACGCAAACATTATTTACGAGCGAACCTTAAACATGAATTCTAAATAACAGCATGAAAAGCGCCTTCTTTAATATTTTGAAGCGCCAGCTAGTAAGCGCAACTGTAAGTTGAACGATAAACACTGATAACGGTACAAATGTGCTTGAGATAGAGCAGGAGGATGTTATGACACAATCATCGGGGTTTGAAACAAGTTACGCTTCATTTGGTTTAAAACGCTCTTATCATCAATTACGTCACGCTTTGCAAACACGGGGCGACTCAGAAGAAGGTATGGCAAGCTTACTTGAATCGATTTGTGAAGTAGAGCAGCGAATGAAAGCTGTCTATGGTCACCCCATTGAAAATCTGGATATCCTTGAAATCGGTCCAGGCCAAGGTATGACGCGAGCATATTATTTTGGTCTAAAAAACCGGGTTACAGCCCTTGATACAGATGTCATCGCTCAAGGCTTTGATTTATCCACTTATAGACAAATGCTCAACAACAATGGCGTCGGCCGTGTCATAAAATCATTGGGCCGCGAACTCATTATCGGCCGAAAAGAGAGAAATTCATGGGCCACTATCATTGGAGCAGACAAGTTGACTGCTCCTGACAATCTTTACGGGGATATTTGTAAGGAAGTCCCCAAAGAAAACGCCTTCGATGTGGTTATGAGTTGGGCAGTTTTTGAACATCTGCCAGACCCGGGAGCGGCCGTAGATAATATATTAAGTGCATTACGCCCAGGCGGGATTTTCTATATTAGTTTGCATCTTTATACCTGCAATAATGGACATCACGATATTCGAGCGTTTACTGGCCATGGAGAAGCGTTACCATTATGGGCGCATTTACGCCCTTCTACCCAAGATTTGGTTGTCACAAGTTCCTATTTAAACAAGTGGCGGTTAGCACAATACCGAGAAGTGTTCTCTGAAAGAGCGCCAGGTCATACCGAAATTCTTGAACAATATGAGCATCCAGAAGTATTCGGCCCACATCTCAAGGGGGAGCTGCGTAAAGAGTTAGCCGATTACGATGAGGACGAACTGCTCACTGTCAACATCGTCTATATCGGCCGAAAACCAGATTGATCAGACAAAATAAGTGGTCTGTCGCAAAAATAAGGGAGTAACTATTCAGCTAAGCCCGTCAAGTTGACTGGAGAGATAGCTGTCTAACTGTGCCAAACCTGATAGGTCTCACAATAAAAGCCTTGAGAATGGTAAAATCTCAAGGCTTTTTTGTACGTCCGCTCTGACGCTTTTTATGGGTCGCTTAATTGTGTTCTCTCAGCTTTGCCACCACTTTGTAAGGCAGAAGCGGAATTTCATCAAACCAGACGCCAGTGGCGTCATGCAGCGCCGCCACGATGGCCGGCGCCAGGGGCAGGAAGGGCATTTCCGCCATGCCGCGGGCGCCCCAGGGGCCAATGGGGTCTGGCACTTCCATAATGATCGATTCTACCTTTGCTGGAATGTCGCGAATGCCGGGGATCAGGTATTGGCTCAGGTATGGATTGAGAATACGGCCATCTTTCAACTGCAAATTTTCCATCAAAGCATAACCATGCGCCTGCACCACCGCCCCTTCAATTTGCCCTTCCACCAGCATGGGATTGATGGCCTTGCCCACATCATTGGCGCATACCACCCGGTCGATGCGGATGTGACCCGTCTCTACATCAACGGTTAGTTCCACGGCTTCAGCCACATAACCATAAGAGAAATTGGGCATACAAACGCCCGTTTCTGGATCATATGGTTCGGTGGCTGGCGGGAAATAGGTTTCATTGGCGATGGCCGGGCGTTCTTCATTCACCCATTTTTCCAGCGCCTTCTCGGCCGCCTGGCGGATAGAGTTGCCGGCCATAAAGGTCATGCGTGAAGCAGAGACGGAGCCAGAGTTACCGCTGCTGGCCGTGTCGGACATGTCAATTTCAACGAGGGATACGTCCACGCCAACGGCCGTTGCTGCCATCTGTTTGAGCACGGTGTGCGAACCTTGTCCCACTTCCGCCGCCCCATGCCGCAAAATCACCTTCTCGATTTCCGCTTTGCCATGCAACTCAACAATGGCGTCACACTTCTCCGGCGCGCCAAAAGAAAAACCCACATTTTTGAAGGAACAAGCAAAACCCCGCCCCCTTTTGAGAGAGTGCGGATTAGAGAGTAAAGAGTGAACACTGGAAAACTGGCCACTGTTCACTGTCCACTGTTCATTGTTCACTGTCCACTGTTCACTACCCCAACCGACCCGCGCCGCACACGTTTCAATCACCTCGGTCAAACTGACGCCTGGGGGCAGCGGCGTCTGCACCGTGAGCAGACTGCCTTCTTTCAGGACATTCTCCAGCCGTATTTCCACGGGATCGATGCCCAACAGTTCAGCCAGCTTGTTCATCTGGTTTTCAGCGACGAAGGCGCCTTGCGGCCCGCCAAAACCCCGGAACGCGCCGCCCGGCACATTATTGGTGGTGATGGCGTAGCTGTCGATGTGGGCATTGGGAATTTCATACGGTCCGGTGACCATCATGTGGAAGTTGCCCAAGACTTTGGTGCTGGTATAGGCATAGGCCCCGCTGTTCATGAACAGTTCGGCGGAAACGGCCGTTATCTTCCCTTCATTCGTCGCCCCCCATTTTGTTTTCACCACTGCCTCGTGGCGCTTGTGGTGGCCGCGAATCGATTCTTCGCGGGACCAAATCATACGTACCGGCCGGGCAATGCCCCGTTCATGCAACCGCATGGCGGCCAGGCCCAACACGATCTGCAACGACATATCTTCCCGGCCGCCAAACGCCCCCCCAATCGCCGGATAGATGATGCGTACCTTTTCCTGCGGTACGTTTAAGGCGTGGGCCACCTGCTCTTGATCTTCCACCGTCCATTGACCGGCAATTTCGATGGTGATACGGCCGGCTTCATCCATATAACTCACGCCCGCTTCCGGCTGTAGATAGGCATGTTCCTGGTAAGGCAGCCGGTACTCGCCCTCCAAAATCACGTCTGCCTCTGCCCAACCCGCTGCCATATCCCCTTTGCGAATCTGGTACTTTTTGAGAATATTGGTGTTATCGGCGCGATTGAGGATAACTTCATCCTTCATCGCCTCAAACATATCGGTGATAATAGGCAGTTGTTCCCATTCGATCCGAATTTTAGCGCAGGCAGCGGCGGCCGCTTCGGCCGTTTCCGCCACTACCACCGCCACATGATCGCCTTCCCATAGGCTAATGTCGCTAAATAGCTTATCGCTGCCCAATCCAACCAGCACCGGCTGATCAGGCATAATCAAGCCATATTCATTCACCGGCACATCCTTCGCCGTAAAAACAGCGACCACACCAGGCACAGCCTCGGCCGCGCTCACATCCATCGCCACCATGCGGGCATGGGGCTGACCGCTAAACAAAACCTTGCCATGCAGCAAATTTTCTGGCGTAATATCCCCAGGATAATGAGCGGCCCCCATTACTTTACTTTGCGCATCCACCCGCGGAATAGACGTTTTATCCTTCATTTTCACTCAACCTTCCCTGATACCATTCACCGACCATCGGCCCCTAAAAACTGTTCACTGTAAACTGTTCACCGTAAACTGAATACTGTTCACCCTCTACCACCATGATCATCAAATGGCTCTTTGGTGTGGGAATGAAGCGATGGCTCCCCGGTGCGCCGTCGCCCTTCCGGGCTGGCGATCATAAACCCCATGATCAAGAAAAACTGCATCAACAAAACGATGAAAATGGTGATACCAGCGATAAATACCCAGCCAGGCACAAAACGGGGAATGCCCGCCTCATAAAACATGCGAACGCTGATATATTTTGCTTCGATGAGGTAAGTTACCAAAAAGTAGGCTAATACGGCCGAGATGACCAACCAGATAAAGCCTACAATCGTTCTGCCGGTCATGCCCTTCCGGGCGGCCATTTCTTCGTCTCTTTTCTTTTCCAGTCTCATGTTATCGCTCCACTGTTTGTTTAAGCATGGCGACCAAATAATTTAATCTCTGTCTCAAGAAGCGGCTGCCTTTTCTACGGCTTCAATGATTTTGTAATAGCCGGTACAGCGACATAAGTTACCGGCAAACGCCTGTTGAATATCAGCCAGTTCTGGCGACGCTTTCTCTTCTAAAAGTTTTGTGCCCGACATGATAAAACCAGGAATGCAGTAGCCGCACTGCACCGCGCCCGTCTCGATAAAGGTCTGCTGCAAAGGAGTGAGCGCTCCGTTATCGGTCAACCCTTCAATGGTGATGATCTCGGCTTGATGGGCGCGAGGCGCAGGAACCAGGCAAGACATAACGGCCATGCCATCCAGGAAAACGGTGCAAGCGCCGCATTCCCCTTCCGCGCAGCCTTCTTTGCTGCCGGTGAGCAATCCTTCATCTCGCAGCCAGTGCAGGAGTGTTTTGTGGATACCGCCAACGGCCGTTATCTTTTTCCCATTCACCGTCGCTTCAATCATTGAATCAGGCTTGTGGCTGGCGGCAAAGGCGGCGCCGGTGGGGAAAACGCCCCCCGTTTCGCCCCAGAGCATCACCGGTGCAGACGGCCAATTGGCCCGTTCAACCCCTTCACGCAGCGTGGTCAGGGCGCGTTGGCTCAACACGCGCACCATCTCCGCTCGATAGACGGCCGGGCTGCGCACATCATCAATGGGCGTGGCGGCGGCGGCAGCCAGTCGCGCCGCTTCGGCCATGACCGCTTCCGTCAACTGTTTACCCACCAGGTATGCTTCCGCTTCAGGAGAAGGAATAATGGTGGGAGCGACGCTGCCTTGCGTGATCACCGCCCGTTTTATCGTTTGCCCATCCGCCTCAAAATCGAGAATGAGCGCCAGGTGGACAACAGAGATGGCCTGCGCCCGGCGCAAGCCCAGCTTGACAAAGACGCCGCGAGCAGAAGCAGGCAAGGGATCAAAGCTGATGTCGATCATCATTTCGTCCGGGCGCATCACCGTTTGGCGTACGCCGTTGTAAAACTGGTTGAGCGGCAGGGTACGTTGTCCACTTTTAGCGGCCAATGTCACCTGCGCGTCCAACGCCCACAAGGGGGAGATGGTGTCGTTGGCCGGGCTGCCGGTGATGAGGTTGCCGGCGACGGTGGCCCGGTTGCGCAGCTGCGGCGAGGCCACTTCCCAACACGCCTGGGCCAAAGGCAGCGCCTGCGCTACCAGGAGCGGCGAAGCCACCACCTGGTTGTGTGTCACCAGCGGTCCCAGGTGGATGCGCCCCCTTTCGTCCTGGGTGATCTGGTTGAGGTCCGGGATGCGGGTAATGTCGATGAGCATGTGGCAGTTGTGGCGTTGACCGCGCTCCATTTCCAGGAGCAGGTCTGTGCCACCGGCGATGATGCGAGCAAAACGGCCGTTTTGCGCCAATAATGTCAAGGTTTCGTCAATCGTTGTCGGAGTTTCGTATCGTGAAATTTGATGTGGTTGGTTCATAGTTCAAGTATTCATTTTAGTGGGTGAAGTGTCAAGTAATTTCCTTGCTCAGGCGTTCCCCCGTTCCCTGCCGCCGCCGCATAATGATCTCTGCCATAATGCTCACGGCAATTTCGGGCGGATCTTCGGCGTTGAGTTCCAGGCCGATGGGGGAATGGAAGCGGCTCAGATCAGTTTCGGGCAGGCCATCTTCCAGGAGCAGACGGGTGGTCTCGGCCCACCGGCGGCGGCTGCCCATAACGCCAATGTAGGGCGCAGGCGTAGGCGCCAATTTGGGCAAGATGGCGCGGTCTACCATCACATTGCGCGTGACGACGACAATGTAGGTGCTGCGGGTAATGGTAACGGCCGCTAAAACATCGGCAATGTCACCAGCAATATGGGTATCTGCTTCGGGAATCACGTCGGGCGCGGCCAGTTCTGCCCGGTCGTCGGCTACAATGACGCGGTAGCCCAGCCATTTGGCTAAACCGGCGACCGCCTGCCCCACGTGGCCGCAGCCAAAAATCAAGAGGGTGGTCGGCGGCTGGTAACGTTCTAAATACACTTCGACTTCGCCGCCGCAGACGCCGGGGTCGCCGCGCGCCGCGTCTACCAGGCTGTAGGGCACAGTTTGCGGCCGGCCATCTTGCAGCACTTGTTGGGCCACGTCACGTACGCGGGCTTCTAATTCTCCCCCGCCGATTGTGCCCAGGGAACGGCCGTTTTCATAGACAATCATTTTAGCGCCAGCGTGGCGCGGTACGGAGCCGCGCGCCTTGACAATGGTGGCTAATACCACCGTTTCGCCCGCTGCTTGAGCCGCTTGCAGGGCATTTAGGATGTGGGGATTTTTATCATTGCTCATAAGTTGTTATTGTAGATTGACGCACCAACCGGCGATCCAGCCAGCAGCGCCATCGGATCGTTGTATAAAATAAAAAGGGTGGGTAAATTGCTCGTTCGTGGCCGCCACTTGCAGCAGCACATCCTTCACGCCCAATAGGGGCAAGACTGTGTCCGCCGGGAAAATCATTTGAGGATTCTCGAGCGCTGGCCCCTCCGAGTAAGCTAAAATAACGGGCTGGCTATTATTCAATAAATAGCCGCACTGCCCCCGGTCTGCGCATGACTGGCTGCACACCAGGCTCGCTTGCTGTCCGGCTACCAACGCTGCGCCTTCAGCGGGAGGCGGTTCGCTGCCTCGATTGAGAACAGAGCAACCCAGGACAAAAAAGAGAAAAACGCCCAGCAAGGCCAGGAAGCTGGGCGGGGGGGTGGTTAAATTACGTTGAAAGAGGAACGGCCGTTTCATGCAGACTCCAGGTGATCAGGCGGCCAACAAAGCAGACTCGTCAGGCAGACAGGTGCGCTACCCTTAACGCCAATCCCAAATGGCCTCGCCATCTAAAATACGCTGCACCTGTGAGGGGAAAACCGTTGTTTTTAGCGGCTTGCTGATGAAACCATCAAAGCCGGCATCCCGTGCTTTTTGCACATCTTCCACAAAGGTACCGGCCGTCACGGCGATCACTTTAGCCGAATGCAAATGGGGGTGAATCCTGACAGATTCAAGTAGCTCAAAGCCGCTCTTACTGGGCATATTAATGTCTACCAGGAACAAATCGACTTGAGGCAGTTTCCCGGCAAAATCCAGGGCGGCGTCCGCTGACTTGCGCGAATAACAATGTTCAGCGCCACCCAGCCGCAGCAAGTCCATGGCCACTAAAAGGGCGTTGGGATCGTCTTCAACTACGATGATGTGGGCGTCTGCTAAAGAAACCATGAGATAAAGTCCAGGGTGAAATAGGGTTGGTTAGTGGGTGGAGTGTATCAAAACTCGTTGTTTTCATCAATAAGGGGTCAGACGGAATCTAATTGAAGGGCAACGGCCGTTTCTCCCGTCTCCAGGGCATAAACAGGCATGGCAATGGTAAATGTACTACCTTTGCCCAATTCACTATCCACCAAAATAGAGCCGCCATGCCGCTCCACCAGATGTTTGGTAATCGGCAGCCCCAAGCCCGTGCCAATGCGTTTGCGAGCGGCCGATTTATCTACCTGGCGGAACTCTATGAAAATCGCCTGGTGGAATTCTAGCGGAATGCCAATGCCGGTATCCTCAATGGCAATTAGAACGGTATCGCCATTCCCATTCAGCTTCACACTTAACTTGATGTAACCTTCTTCCGTATATTTAGCAGCATTTCCCAATAAATTGAGCAATGCTTGCTTAAAACGTATCTGGTCTATGCGAATAATCGGCCATTCATCCGGGTACTCCCGCAACAATTCCACCGTCTTGCCCATTAACAAGCCGCGCGTCGTCGACATAGCCTCTTCACAGATATGATAGAGATGCACCGGTTCTAAATGCAGCTTAAACTCCCCGGATTCTATCTGCGCCATATCCAGCAGATCGTTCAACACATCCAAAAGATGCCAACCAGATTTCTCAATGCGCGCCAGATAATCCTTTTGATCCTCGGTGACTGGACCACGTCCACCCAGTGATAAAATATGGGCGAAATTCACGATAGAATTCAAGGGGGTGCGCAGTTCATGGCTCACATTATTCATAAATCGGGTACGCATATCCCGTTCGTTGACAGCTTCCTGGCGGGCAGTATCGAGTTGTTGATTCATAAACTGCAAACGGGCGTTCGTCAGGCGCAGCTCTTCTTGCATACTGAACAGCTCATCACGCCGCTGCTGCACCCGTAAATGCAGGTAGCTCGTTGATTCCACGGCAATTTGCCATTCAATGGCGCTTATAAAGGCCACCAAGGCGATCAAAAAATTGATGAGAATGGGAGGGAAAAACTCGGTAAAAGATAAAAAATTTAGCGTCCCCGTCAAAGAAAAGCCAATTATCATAAACACAATAGACAAAAACCAGGTGGTAAATCCAGTCGCTGGTGGCAAAATCATACTGCTGATCACAATGAAAAGCGCATAAATATAAGGATATACGCCCACAACACCTCGACTATGTTCGACTGAAAAAACAATTGATACTAATAATAAGTTCACAATTGTAAACAGCCACGCACCCCATTCTTGTTTGCCTTTTTTCGTCAACTGCCAGGCAAAATAAATGCCGAGAGGGCCTAAGGTGGCATATGCCACAAAATGTAAACCTTCTGTAAACCCATAGGAGAGGGCCAGGGCCACAGAACCAAATACTACAAGGATCGCAGTTAGCGGGTAAATGATTTGCGTAGAATCTGTGCGCAGTTCTTGACGATATTCTTGATCCATAATAATGAGTTTAGCCTATCCAAGCGAAGTATCTTGTACAAAAGAAGTGAAAACTTGCTGCCATTATAATAAACATCACGATCAAATACAGCGGGAAAAGCGTACCAGTAGCGCCAGTAAAAAACACCCTGACTTCTGCCAGGGTATTGCAAATGGCTATTGGGGGCATGGCTCAGGGTTCTTTGCAAAGTGTCCAGTTAGCTTTCTGCGCTTCTGAACCATACCCTTATTTTTTAGATTGCTTCAATCTCAGTAGTTTAAAGTCTTAGAAGAAATGAACCGCAGATTGCGCAGATTACGCAAATTAGACCTGAAAAATTTGTGTAATCTGCGTTAATCTGCGGGTAAAAAATGGTTTTTTAAACTACTGACTCTCCAAGATTGAAGCAATCTCGCCAGGGGAAAGCAAGCGAATGCTAATTGTAGCCATCGCTGAAAATATCAATCATGAGCCAGGGATCGCCTAACGGATAGAGGATGGGGCAGGTGCAGCCGTTGTCAATGTATTCACGCACTTTGGCTTTCACCTCTTCTGGAGAACCACTGGCAGTACACATTTGCACCACATCATCCGGCACAAGATGCATGGCGGCTTCGATTTCCTCGTCGGTGGCCGGCCATTGCAGCACGGCATGAATTTCATCCAGGAGTTCCTGGCTGACGCCGCTGGCTTTCATCAGATGCGGCTGCTGACCCAAATATTGCACCATCATTTTGCGGGCTTTATCCAGGGCTGCTTTGCGGTCATGATCCACGGAGCAGATCATCAACTGCGGCCGGTCGATGTCTTCGATGGACCGACCGGATTTCTTGGCGCCTTTTTCCAACGCTTCTACTGCCCGTAAATTATAACTAGGATGGACCAGGTAATTGAGGCAAACGCCGTCGGCGATTTCGCCGGTCATTTCCATCATTTTCATGCCAGTAGCGCCAATGTAGATGGGTACGTTACGGGGTTCGCGACGGCCGTGTACCACGTCCAGGGTGATGCCATCGACATGATGAAATTCGCCGTCAAAGGTGACGGTTTCCATATTGAGCAAACGACGCAGCACTTCCACCGTTTCGCGCATGGCGGTTAACGGTTTGCGCCGGTTGATGCCCACTTTGCTGGCGAGGGGATCCCACCAGGCGCCGATGCCGCAAATGATGCGGTCTTGGGCCAGGTCGTCCAGAGTGAGGAAGGTGGCGGCCAGCAGGCCAATGTTGCGGGTCCAGTTATTGGTGACGCCACTGGCAACTTTGATTGTGCTGGTGGTGGCGGCAAAGGCGGCCATAGGCACGATGGCGTCACGCACCAGGCGGCTTTCGGCCTGCCACACGGCTTCAAAGCCTTTTTCCTCGGCGTATTGCACCAATTTTATGCCTTCTTGTAAGGAATGGGCATCTTGCAAATATAAAGCGACGCGGTCTTTTGACATGGGAACCTCCTATCAGGTGGGTATGGGTTAGAAGGTGGCTGCTTTGGATCGTGTCATTTCTTAATCTGAACGGATCCAGTTAGGCTCGGACTCCTAACGTTTGTTGATAAATTTGCCAATCGGCCTCTGTATCCAGGTCGAAAGCAATGCCTGGTATGACCAGGGTATGGGTTATAAAGTTGAGGCGTTGGGCTTCTTGCCGATGTTTGTGAAAGCTGCCTACGCCGTAGTGGAAGATATAGTCCAAGGTGGCCGGAAGCATGAGGGCATTGGTGCCGGTTTGTCCTTCATCCGGGCAAATGATACAAGAGAGGGCAGCGTGTGCCTGGTTTACAACGATTTGCACATCTTTTGCCTGTAGAAAAGGTAAATCTGCCGGGATGATGAGGATTTTATCTGTATTGTGTAGTGTAGCATATCTGGCCGCTTGGGTAACGGCCGTTTTCAGACCATATGGTGGTTTTTCCCGGAGCGGCTCAGCTTGGTGGCGCTGGGCCAGGTTTAAAACCGCTTCATCCTGGCTGATGACCAAAATGTGGTTGATAGCCGTCACTTGTTGCAGGGTGTGGATGGTGTTTTCTAGTAAATGGGCAGTGAAGGCAGCCCGTTCTGCAGGCGCAAGCAAGTGGGCCAACCGTGTTTTGCTTTGCAGAAGGGGTTTTACAGGAATAATGGCCCACATAGTCATAGCAGCTGCCGTTCGCGCTTCTTATGCCTTCATCATTCAGAAATGATTTGCCCGGCAAACGTTAAGATGGCCTGCGCCACTCGTTTGCGGTCGG
Source organism: uncultured Ardenticatenaceae bacterium (assembly GCA_964643965.1). Taxonomy (GTDB): domain Bacteria; phylum Chloroflexota; class Anaerolineae; order Promineifilales; family Promineifilaceae. The sequence continues at coordinate 4,476 of CAZXVH010000063.1, read as the reverse complement.
CGCGGTTTTTCATGAGGGTGTCGATGCCCAACGTCTGGCAATCGCTCATGGCCACAGGGACGGTATCGCTGGCGTCGTAGACGAAGCCATCGATTAACTCGCCATAGTGGTGGGCCACGGCCGTTGCCGATACCGCCAGGCCCCGTTCAGCCATCATTTTAGCCGCCGGCCCTTTCACCGCCTGTTCGCCGATGATGGGGGTGACAGCAATGACGGCCTGCGGCAAATCCGTGATCATGGCGCGAATGGGGTAGACGTTGAGGATGGGATCCACGCTAACGAAGGGGTTGGAGGGGGCGATGAGAACCAGGTCGGCGTATTCCAGCCGTTTCATCACCTGCGGCGTGGCCCGCACATCCTCCGGCAGCACGACCTGGCGCACGGGGGGCTGCCATTTTTCGCGCACGAACCAGGTCTGAAAGGGGAGCAGAGCGTCGTCGGTTTGGATGTGGGTGGGGGCGGGCTGGTCGCTCATGGGCAAGATGGCGGGTTGGATGTGGAATTGTTGACAGAGGTGGCGGGTAACGGCCGTTAACGTTTCTCCCTGCGCCAACAAATGGGTGCGCAGCAGATGCAGCGCCAAATCCTTGTCACCCAGGTGGAACCAGTCTGGGCCGCCCAACTGGGCCAGCTCCGCCAAGACCTGCCAGGATTCGCCCTGCCGCCCCCAGCCCGTCTCAGCATTGGCAACATCACCCAGCGTATACAAGACGGTATCCAAATCCGGGCAGATTTTGAGGCCGAGATGGGTGAAGTCATCGCCGGTATTGACGATAATGGTCAGCTTTTCGGGGGGCAGCAGTTGGGCTAAGCCGTCGGCCAATTTAGCGCCGCCCACGCCGCCGGCCAGACAGACCACGTTTAAATCAGAAAGTGTGTTCATAGGCATTATCTAACTGTTCATGACGTAATCGGCAATGGCCTGTCCCATAACAGCCACGCCGTGGAGCATGGCGCGTTCATCAAAATTGAAACGGGGGTGGTGATGGGCAAAGGTGTAGCCTTTTTCTTCGTTACGCGCGCCAATAAAAAAGTAGCAACCCGGTATTTCTTCCAGGATGTAACCCATGTCTTCTGAGGCCATAGTACGATGCTCAACCAGATTCTCTTCACCCATCACTTTGGCGGCAGCTTCACGCACAACGGCCGTTGGTACGGGGCTGTTATTCACGGCAGCCACAATGGCAATCGTCTCCATCGTCGCTTTGCAGCTAAAGGCGATGGCCATGTTGTGGGCCATTTCCAGAATACGCCGGTAAATCATGCGATGCAGGTCATTGTTGTAACTGCGCACCGTGCCTTTGAGCATGGCCCGGTCGGGAATCACGTTAAAGGTAGTGCCGGCAGAGAACTGACCAATCGACACCACCACGCTGTCTTGCGGATTGACATTGCGGCTGACAATGCTTTGCAGCGCCGTCACAATTTGGGCGGCCGCCAGAATGGGATCATTAGCCAGGTGTGGCGCGGCGCCATGCCCGCCATGTCCTTGCACGGTGATGGTAAACACGCTGGACGAGGCCATGCAAGGCCCTTCTACCACGCGCACTTTGCCATATTCCTCCGGCGTCCATAAGTGCATCGCCAGGGCTGCATCAGGCCGGGGATTGTCCAATACGCCATCAGCGATCATGGCAAACGCGCCGCCCAGCCCTTCTTCGGCCGGTTGAAACATGAATTTGATGGTACCGGCCAGGTTTTCCTGGTATTTGGTAAAAATCTTGGCCAACGCCAGGCCCATGGTGGTATGCCCATCGTGGCCGCAAGCGTGCATGACGCCCGGGTTGGTGGAAGCATAATCGAGGCGATTTTCTTCTTGAATGGGCAGGGCGTCCATGTCGAAGCGCACGAGTAAGGTGGGGCCGGGGCGTGGCCCTTCGAGTAGGGCCACGACGCCGGTCTGGCCGACGCCACGCTGCACTTCCAGGCCCAGTTCGGCCAGGGTGTCGGCGACGATGCCGGCGGTGCGGGTTTCTTGGAAGCCAAGTTCGGGGTAGCGGTGAAAGTCGCGGCGTTGGGCTACCATGTAGTCGAAGAGAGCTTGGGCTTCTTGGGTGAAGTCGGGTTGTGCCATGGGCTGCTGATGCTCCGGGTGTTGCTTGGTGTTTGTGAGGGGGATTATAGCAGAGACAGGCGGTTAAGGCGCATGTGCGCGGAAAACCCCTGCGTTTTTATGATGAGACGATTCGGATTATTTTCTTGTATTTAGAGTCGTCCAGTCAGGAAATAAAAACGGAGTTGTTTGCTTTGCGCGAACAACTCCGTTGAGGGGGAATATGTCGTTTTTTAACTCTATCATAAGGTCATAAGCCAGGAATGTGTCTGTTTAAGCTACCACAATCGATTTATTTTAGGTGGTTTCTGGTCTCTTTGTTGAACAACCAGCTTCATGAGTCCACTATTTTGATTGGGAGTTAAGTCAGCAGGGATTCGTGAATTATATTTGTTCTCCTTGTACACGGTAATATGAATTTGACGGAAACGGTTTCTGACTTGATTATCTGCTTATATTTTCTCCTCCTTATTGACGATAATAGGCATTTGATGAAAATGGATTTTGATGGGAACGGCCGTTTCTGATGGGTTGTTCCGGTATAGGCCGATCATGATCATCAAAGTTTGTGTAAATATTCATGGTCCCACCAAGACCTTGTAAACCTTGCAAAAATTCCGCTTTAAACATGCGTGACGCCTGTTCCTCTGAGACGCTGTTGAGAAAAGTCGCCAACTCGTTGCGTCCGCGCATCTGCTGCCGGTGTGCATCAAACCAGGAGGGCGGTTCCACTGCCGACAGCCGAACCACATTGCACAGCACGTTTTGCCCTTTAAGCTGCTGCTTGACTTCCCTAAGAACCTTTTCCTTTCGGTCACCAAAGTAATGCCCACTGCATAATTCAATTGCCAGATATTGACCAAAAACCAAACGGATGGCGTCTTCTGTCACCGCACTGACGAACGCCTTATAGCCAGACATTTGATTCATAACCAGTTCGGAAATTCGTTTCGGCGTCACAATTCCTGGCCGAAAGTAATCCAAATTGAGGCCAAAAACAGCGCTGTAATCCACGATAAATGGAATACCATCACTGGAATTTACCTGTGAAATCGAGTTCTTAACAACTCGGGGCTGGATGCTGATGCGTTGAGAAACATATTCACCCCAATACCGCTTGTGTTCGCCAGCCGTCAAAATTCGACAATAATTATAATTTTTCTTGGTCACAGCAATTTCGCCCTCTTTCACGTATTCATAACCGAATCGTCGTTTCCATGTGATGCTAAATGTTGTTTCTTCCATGACCTTTTTACATCCTTTTTGCCTTTTTCATATGAAATGGCAATTAAATGTGTTCTTACCGCCTCAACTACAACCTTGTTTTGAAATGTTGGATGTTGTTGTCCATCTGCCTATAGAATAGCTTAAACGGACAAGGGTCTGCTTGACAGGAGCATGACAAAAAAGTAGCAAAATCAATGCTACTTTCTGACAATTTTATATCAACAGCCCACAGAATTTCTTGAAGGGGGTTTTTAGATGATCAAAATCAAGGAGCAGGGTCTGGCATCATGGGAGAAGCGTACTGGAGCAAGCGCAGCGCTTCTAGCCGTAAAACAGCCGGAAACAACGCCTGATAAATATGGCAGTTTGGTGACTTTATATCGTAACGGCCGGTCACCCGGTATGTTAAGGCGGGGCAGCCGCCCGCACACCAGTAGCGCCAATGACACTCTCGGCATCCTTCTTTGTCATCTACACTGGGATTCTGCAAATGATTGGCGTCAGCCTGAACAACAGCCAGGGGATCAAAGGCTTGCACGTCCGTGATGCTTTGTTCAATTTCCATGTGGCATTTAGCTATCTGTCCGTTTTGATCAATGACAAGATAGTCTTGGCCGACGCCACACGGCCGTTCATGGGGAGCGTCCAGTCGAGTACGGTCAAGGATAGCGCCCAACAAACTATACGGGGGAATATCTTCTTCGATAACCGCAAACGCTTTGTGCATGGCCGCGATAATTTCATTATCTGTGTAGGCGAGATCGGTGAAGCCGCTGGCGCATTCATTCTCTCGATAAAAATTTAAACTAAAGGGGATGTGACGCGCCATTACATAACGCACCGTATCAGCTAAACTGTGTAGGTTACGGTTGGTAATGGTGATAGAAATGGTTGGCAGGACAGCCGCCGCTTCAAGAAAGTCCAGGGTGCGTTCGATGCGAGAAAAAGAACCTTTGCCATTGAGCAACGGCCGTTGTGCATCATGCACCTCGCCCACCCCATCCAATGAAATCATCAGGCGCAGGCCGCTGTCTTTGAACAACTGAATCAAGCGAGGGCTAAAAGAAACGCCATTACTGAGAACGACGCCATCTAACGCTAAGTGATATTTTTGCGCCAGTTCATGCGCGTATTGATGCAAAGCCACCACGGTTTTCATGTTGAGAGTGGCCTCGCCGCCCGCATATTTGATTTTG
>CAZXVH010000062.1:0-30305 GCA_964643965.1 uncultured Ardenticatenaceae bacterium | reverse complement strand
CGCCTGATCAATCTAAACGGCCGTCCCCTGTGGTATGATGAAGCCTTTGCCATCCTCTACGCCGAAAAGTCATTCCCCACCATGCTTTACGGCACAATTACGCAAATCGAAGGCGCGGCCGCCGACGTGCACCCCCTCTTTTATTACAGCTTGCTGCACGGTTGGATGGCCCTCGGCGGCCAATCGCTGTTAGCGGTGCGCCTGCTCTCCGTATTTTTCAGCCTGCTGACCGTTGCCATGTTGTACCTGCTCGGCAAACTGCTCTTTGAGCGGCGTGTGGGACTGCTCACCGCCCTGCTGGCCTCGTTCTCTCCCTTCCTCGTCTATTACGGCCAGGAAACGCGCATGTATGCCCTGCTGGGGCTGGCGGCGGTATCGCTGGTTTATGCCTTTTGCCGCGCCTGGTTAAACGGCCGTTGGCAATGGTGGCTGCTCATGGGTGTGCTGGGCGCCGTCACCCTCTATGCCCACAATTTAGGGGCCATGTTTATCGCGGCCCTCGATTTATGGGTACTGTGGCAGTGGCTCCGCGCCCGCCGTCCTTTGCACTGGCAAGGGCTGCTGCTGGCCCATCTCACCATGCTGCTCCTGTTTGCGCCCTGGCTGGCTATCTTACCGGCGCAGTTGGGCAAGATTCAGCAATCTTACTGGGTGCAGCAGCCGGGAGTAGTTGAACTGCTGCAAACGACGCTCATCTTCCACTTTGCCTACGACAACCAGGCATTACCAAGCTGGCTGCTGCCCCTGGCTTTTGCCTTCAGCCTCTTCATCCCGGCCGTGCTCGTTCTGGAATGGCGGCGTCATAAACGAATCAAGCTCGCCTATTCAGAAACATTCCCTCACGCCCTGTCGCTGCTCTTATTTCTGGTGATCGGGCCGATTTTGTTAACCTTTCTAATCTCGCAGATTCGCCCTGTTTACATTGCGCGAGCGCTGCTGCCCTCGGCTGCTATCTACTTGCTGCTGGTGGTGGCCGTTTTAAGCCAGCGGCAGACGCCGCGCCCCATCAAGTGGGGCTTAGCCCTGCCCTCCCTGCTGATTATGCTGCTGGCTTTGTGGAATCATTACACGTATGTGGACTTCCCCCGTTCTACCTTTGCGGAGCTGGCCGCCTTTTTGCAAACGGAAGCCAATCCCACTACCGACGCCATCGTCCACAGCAACAAACTCACCTTCTTCCCGGCCCATTATTACGACCGCCAACTGCCGATGCGCTATATCGCCGATGCGCCGGGCAGCCCGGCCGATACGCTGGCCCTGCCCACCCAAAAGGCATTGGGCTTGTATGCGGAGGTGGATTTGGAAACGGCCGTTTCTCAGGCCCCCGTCGTCTGGTTTGTCATCTTCCAGCCAGCCCTGGATGAATACGAAGAAGCGGGGAAAATCCAGCCCCAACTCGCCTGGCTAAACGGGCACTACACCCAAAAAGAAAGCCACCAATTCCATGATTTGTGGCTTTATAAATACAGTCGGGAAGGTCGAGAATAGGAATTGGAGAGTGGAGAGTGGGCGAACCGCTACTCTCTACTCTCTTTATTTAGCAGTTAGCGGCATGTACCGGCTTCTCCCCCTGAGCGCCGCCATTAAGAGGCGGCATAGGCATTTTTTCTAATTCAGTTGAACTATTTTCCACGGTAAACGGCCGTTTCCCCCCATCAATCAGAGCAATCTCCAACACCTGATCCAGGTGGCCCACCGGTATCAACGTCAAATCCTGGCGAATCCGTTCCGGTAGTTCCGGGATGTCTTTGGCATTGTCTTTAGGCAGCAGCACCGTGGTAATACCGGCGCGATGGGCGGCAATGGTCTTGGCCTTGAGGCCGCCAATCGCCAGCACCTTGCCCCGCAGCGTCACCTCACCCGTCATGGCCACCTCCCGGCGCACCGGCCGGCGCGTAAAAGCGGAGATAATCGCCGTGGCCATGCCAATGCCGGCGCTGGGGCCATCTTTGGGCACCGCCCCTTCCGGCACATGCACATGCACATTTACCTTGTCAAAAATAGACGGCTCCAGGCCCAACCGCCGCGCATTGGCCCGGGCATAGGTCAGCGCCGCCTGCACCGATTCCCGCATCACGTCACCCAAAGAACCGGTGATGGTGATGCGGCCAGAGCCTTCGCTGAGGCTGACCTCAATAGCCAGTGTGTCTCCACCATGCCCGTTGACTGCCAACCCCGTGACCACGCCAATCTCATCCTGCTCTTCGGCCATGCCAAAACTAAATTTGTCTGGCCCCAGGAAAAGCGCCACATCCTCGGCCGTTACCACAAACGGGCCGCTCTCACCGCCAGCGATCTTGACCGCCAGCTTACGCACCACCGCCCCTATTTTCCGCTCCAACTGGCGCACACCCGCCTCTCGCGTATGATGCCGGATGAGTTTTCGCAGCGCTTCCTCAGAAAATGTGACATCGACATCTTGAAGCCCATGTCCCCTCATCTGCTTTTTGAGCAAATAACCGCTGGCAATGGCCGCTTTTTCATCTTCAATATAGCCGGGCATGGTGATGGTTTCCATACGGTCTAACAAGGGTAACGGAATGGTGTTTAACTGATTGGACGTGGTGATAAAAATAACCTGACTCAAGTCAAACGGCACTTCCAGGTAATGGTCGGTGAAGCTGTGATTCTGCTCTGGGTCTAACACTTCCAACAGCGCCGATGAGGGATCGCCGCGCCAATCGGCGCCCACTTTATCAATTTCGTCCAGCACAATGACCGGATTGCGCGTTTTGGCGTCCCGCAGCCCCCGGATAATCCGCCCGGGAATGGCGCCGATATAGGTGCGCCGATGGCCTCTGATTTCCGCTTCGTCGCGCACCCCGCCCAGGCTGATACGCACCATCTCCCGCCCCATCGCCCGCGCCACTGAAGTGGCAATGGACGTTTTGCCCACACCGGGCGGGCCGTTTAAGTTGATGATGGCCCCACGCATTTGCGTCCCGGCCAGTTTACGCACTGCCACATATTCCACGATGCGCTCTTTGACGTCTTCCAGGCCAAAATGATCCTCATCTAAAATCTGGCGCACATGGGCCACATCCAGATTGTCTTCCGTGGTTGTCTGCCAGGGCAGTTCCACCAACCATTCCAGATAAGAGCGAATGACGCTGGATTCGGCCGACTGCTGGCCCTGATATTCCAGGCGGTCCAACTCTTTGAGCGCACGGGCTTCCGTTTCCGGGGGCATGCCGGCCGCTTCGATTTTTTGGCGCAGGGTTTCGCTTAAGTTTTCCCCTTCTTCGCCCAATTCTTTGCGAATGGCTCGCATTTGTTCGCGCAGCAAATATTCGCGCTGCGCTTTGTCGGTATTGGCGCGGGCGTCTTGCTGAATTTTGTGGCGGATTTCTGTGATTTTCAGCTCTTGTTGCAAATATTCGATAACCAGCGCCAGCCGATCCACGCCGTTGAGCGAGGTCAATACGTTCAACTCGACCTCGAAGGGCAGGTTGAGCAGCCCGGCAATATAATCAGCCAACTCGCCCACCGTTGTTTTGCTGCGGGTGACAGCCATCACTTGATGATTGGCTTCGCCGATGGCTTCGGCGTATTGCTCCAAATAAGCGATGGCTTGATTGAGCAATTCCGGATCAGCCGAATCACTGGTATCGGTTAGCTCTGAGTAAACGCCCTCCAGATAAGGCTCGGTGGCTTCCAGCTTATGGAAGCGCACCCGATGGCGCAGTTCCAGCAGCATTTGTACGCCCATATGGGGCGACCGTAAAATATCACGCACAGAAGCCAAAACACCAATTGTCGCCAGGTCTTTGCTTTGGGGATTTTCGATGTCGGCGTTGTATTGCACCAGAATAAGAATATCACCGCCCTGCACAACGGCCGTTTGCGCAGCCAGAAGTGAGGATTGACGACCGACAGAAATAGTGGTGGTGATGCCCGGAAAAACAGCCCCACCCCGCAAGGGCACAACCGGGATTTTCTTTATCTTTTTTACTTCATTTTCAGACATACAGGTAACTTCCTTTGCCCTCTACTATTATCAATAATGCCTATAGGAATAGTATCAGCGCCATCAGGCGAATTCTCAATAGGCCAAAAGTATTTTAGGGGCCAAATGGAATAAGCCAATAGTCCTATATCAGAACTTCATCAGAAAGAGAACTACCCTGGGGTGCGACCTCACCGCCCCAAACAAAAGGGCATTCGTTTTAGAGGATGCACCCTCATCTTCGGCTCATAAAAATTCGTTTAACCAGGCCAAATCAGGTATAATTTTCAGACTAAATTCAAGTAAATTTCGGGTCGTTTGCCACCTGTAAAAGACGTGGCATGTTTACTGAAAATCTGCATAAAACGGCGTCATACACCTCCCACAAAAAACCCATAGATCGGTAGGCTCAAAACCACTCTATGGGTCTCTCTGTGAGGTCCTGGCGCAGTCCCCTGTAATTTTCTAACCCGTGGAGGCATAACCTTTGGAAATCGGCACCATCAATTCAATTGACATCAACCAGGAGATGCGCAACTCCTACCTCGATTATGCCATGAGCGTGATTGTGGCGCGTGCCCTACCCGATGCTCGAGACGGCCTAAAACCGGTCCACCGGCGCATCCTCTACGCCATGCACGACATGGGTATACGGGCCAACAGCCCGCATCGAAAGAGCGCTCGTATCGTCGGTGAAGTATTGGGTAAATACCATCCACATGGTGACCAATCCGTCTATGACGCCATGGTGCGTATGGCCCAAGAATTCTCCATGCGCTATATGCTGGTGGATGGTCAGGGCAACTTTGGCAGCATTGACGGCGATTCGGCCGCTGCCATGCGCTATACGGAAGCCCGTATGGCTCGTATTTCCCACGAACTGTTGGAAGATATTGACAAAAACACGGTCGATTTTGACCCCAACTTCGACGACTCCCTTGAAGAACCTAGCCTCTTACCAGCTCGTCTGCCTAATCTGCTGCTCAATGGCTCCTCTGGCATTGCTGTGGGCATGGCTACCAATATCCCGCCTCATAATCTAACTGAAATCTGCGACGCCATCATTTACCTGATTGATCGGCAGGATGATGTCGATGAGGTGACGTTGGAAGAGTTGATGCAGTTCGTCAAAGGACCAGATTTCCCCACCGGTGGCATCATTTTGGGTAACGAGGGCGCTCGCAATGCCTTTGCCACCGGCCGCGGCCGTATTGTGGTGCGCGGCGTGGCGAACATTGAAGATATGCCCGGCAAACCAGACCGGCAGCGCATCAACATCACGGAACTGCCTTACCAGGTTAACAAAGCGATGCTTATTGAACGCATGGCGGATCTGGTGAACCAGGGCGTCATCCCGGACATTTCTGATTTGCGGGATTCTTCAGACCGGCGGGGCATCTCGGTGATTGTGGAACTGAAGCGAGGCACACAGCCGCTCAAAGTGCTGAACCAACTCTACAAACATACCTCGCTGCAAACGACGTTTGGTGTGCAAATGCTGGCCCTGGTAGACAAACAGCCGCGCCTGCTTTCCCTCAAACGCGCCCTGCAAATCCATATCGACCACCGCCTGGAGGTGATCACCCGGCGCACCCAGTTTGATCTGGATAAGGCGCTCAAACGGCAGCACATTCTGGCAGGGCTGCTCATTGCCCTGGACAATCTGGACGAGGTGATCGAAACCATTCGTCGTTCGCCAGATGCGGATGAGGCTCGCGTCCAGTTGATGATGCGCTTCGGCCTCACCGAACCACAAGCGACGGCGATTTTGGATATGCAGCTGCGTCGTCTGGCAGCGTTGGAACGGCAAAAGATTGAGGATGAGCACCGGGAGATTACCGCCCACATCGACTATTTGCGCAGCTTGCTGGCAGATAAGAAGAAAATCCTGGCGCTGATCAAGGAAGATTTATTAGACCTCCGCGAAAAATACGGCGATGAACGACGCACACAGATCGCCTTTGGCCTGGCCGAAGACATCAACATGGAAGACCTCATCAAGGATGAGGATGTGTTTATCTCCATTACGCAGCGCGGTTATGTGAAACGCACCCCGGTTTCGGCATACCGCACACAGGGTCGCGGAGGTAAGGGCCTCATCGGCATGACAACCCGTGACGCCGACCAGTTGGAACATCTTTTTGCGGCCGGTTCGCTCAATACGATTCTTTTCTTTTCTAATCATGGCAAGGTGTATGCCAACAAAGCGTATGAAATCCCGGAATTAGACCGCACGGCAAAGGGCAGCAATTTGATGAATATTTTGCCGTTGATGCCGGAAGAGAAGATAACGGCCGTTCTCCCCGTCCACTCTTTTGAAGACGCTGAATACCTGGTGATGGTGACGCGAAACGGCCGTATTAAACGCACGGAAATCCAGCACTTCGACAGTGTGCGCCCCAGCGGCCTCATTGCCATCAGCCTGGATGAGGGAGATAGCCTGGGATGGGTGAAGATGACGCACGGCGACAATGACATCATCATCGTCAGCGAGCAAGGGCGGGGCATTCGCTTCAATGAAGAAGATGTACGCCCCATGGGTCGTACCGCCGCCGGCGTATACGGTATTCGCCTCAACACCTGGGATCATGTGGCCGGGGCCGGCGTGGTGGAAACCGGCGAAGACCTGCTCATTATCACCGAGAAGGGCTATGGTAAACGGACCTCGCTGGATGATTACCGCCAGCAAAACCGGTACGGGCAGGGCGTCCGCGCCATGACGCTCACGCCAGAACGCACCGGCAAGATCATCAGTGCCCGCGTCATTGCCAAAGAGGATGAAGTGACCTGCATCTCGTCTAAGGGCATCATTTTACGCACAGCCGCCAATGTGATTTCGCAGCAAGGGCGCATTACGCAGGGAGTGCGCGTGATGGATTTGCGTAAAGGGGATCTGGTGGCTTCGGTGGCGGTGATGCGCGAAGGCAAGCTGGCTCGAGTGGGCAAAGAAGGAAGCGAGAACGGTGATGTAACGCTGTCTGAGGAAAATGGGGAAGGAGGAGAAACGGCCGTTTCCCTTGAACACCCCCCCGAAGCCATCTAAGCTCCATAACACGTAATTCATAAGCCCGTTGAGCGCTTCACCCTAACCTCAGCGGGCTTTTTTATACTTTCCTCGCCCTATTTTCCTATGTGCCTTGCACCGAACACAACCTATACTATGAGCATCACAACTACAAAGGATGATTATTTTCTCCCACAATCGTCTATGTTCCCACCAAACGCAAGGTTCAGCAGGTTTTCTAAGCAACATACCAGTCTGAAACAAAGCCATCATTGCCAGGAACTTGATTTTTGCAGATTTTGAAGGAAGAAAACGAGAACACAGGTGAAATAAAGTATGCTATCAAAAGAAATGAAAGCCATCATGTCCCAGGTGATGACCATCGAAGAACTGGGGGTTCCTCTCGGCCTGATCCAAGATATCATCTTCCGCCTGCTTTTCAATGAAGGGGAAGCCAGCGCTGCTCAAATCTCCATCAAACTCGGCATCCACGCCACCATCATTGATAACCTGCTGAGCCATATGAAGCAGGAACATCTGGTCGAAATCAAAAAGGCTGAGGGCATAAGCAGCCTCGGTTTTATCTACAATCCCACAGACGCCGGCGCCAACCGGGCACGGGATGCCTTTGAACGCAGCCAGTACATCGGTCTGGCCCCCGTCTCTCTGGATGCTTATAAAAGAGCTATCCTGGCTCAAACACAAGGGAACCGGCAAGTGACCCAAAAGCAAATTCAAGAGGCGTTAAGCCACCTTATTCTGCCAGATAAATTTCACCGGCGTATAGGTCCGGCCGTCAACTCCGGCTCCTCTCTTTTCCTCTACGGCCCTCCGGGTAACGGCAAAACGACCATCGCCGAAGCCATCGCCAAAGTGCTGGCTAAAGACGATCCCATCTGGCTGCCAGAGACGGTAGCCGTTGGCGGGCAAATCATTCGCATTTTTGACCCACTAGTCCACCATGTTTTAGACGATGAAGAAACGAAATTACACATCGACCCCTTTGGTAAAGGTGAAAAAATCAGGTTGGATAAACGATGGCGCCTATTTCAACGGCCGTCAGTCATGGTTGGCGGCGAGCTGGTCATGGAATCCCTGGATTTGCGGTTTGAACCGGTGTCAAAAGTGTATGAAGCGCCCCTGCAAATGAAAGCCAATGGCGGCATGTTCCTCATCGACGACTTTGGTCGCCAGCAAATGCGCCCTCAAGAACTGCTTAACCGGTGGATTGTCCCCCTGGAGAGCAGCATCGACTTTTTACGCCTGCAATCCGGGCAAACGTTAGAAGTGCCTTTCCAACAGCTCATCGTTTTTTCCACCAATCTGGACCCCAACGATCTGGTTGACGATGCTTTTCTGCGCCGGATTCAAATGAAAGTCCACGTCGGCAGTCCTGACGAAAAATTGTTCTTTCAAATTTTTATGGTGGTGTGCAAGCAGAATCAGATACAGTTCGATAAACAATCGTTTATTCATTTGCTGCAAAAATGGTATCGAGAAACGGGTCGGGTGTTGCAAGCGGTGCATCCGCGAGACATTGTGAGAATTGTGGTGGCGCTGTGTGAGTATGAAGGCAGCCCCCCACGCCTGACGCCGGCGCTCATTGATGAAGCCTGTTTTAATTACTTTGTGGATACTCCCGCTTCGGCCGCCAGGATATCCCCGACTGCCCAAAATGGTGCGGGGACCATGCGGCAATCTACGGCTCCGGCCAGTGTGCCGGTGGCGTAAGGGTGGCGGCTGGCGTTTTGGCAAAAAAAATGAGATGTCCTGTAAGCAGGCGCTTACAGGAACATCTCTGGGGGGGGAGCCAAAAGCAGTATAGCATAAAACATATTCTTTGCAAAATAATGATAAAAATCAGGGTGCGCGTAACTTTGGTTGATGGAGACGAGGAGTGAGCTTGTCGAAGTCCGGACTTCGACAAGCTCACTCCTCGTTTAGCAATGATACTACGTCAACAAAAACGCCGCGCACCCTAAAAATTAAGTTTCCCCTCACTTTCTCCCCATGCCAGATTACAAAAGTGGCAGATTTTTGTAATCTCCCGTGAGAAAAAACAGTGATTTAGCGCCCCCTCCTCTGCCCTGGCCCCGACTTCTGTGTTAAAATCAGCGCATACTGGAGCAAAGGCAGGATAGGAGTAAAGTGGCCGAACCCCATTTAGTACGACCCAACAAACGTCGCCGCATTTTCACTATCATAACGCCGCTGCTGCTCTTGCTGCTTTGTCTGGGGCTGCTTAACTCACTGCCACGACCAAAACCGGCCGCGCCACCCCCCACTTTTACGCCAAAAGCGGAAACGGCCGTTCCCACCCCCGCTGCTCTGGCCCCCATTCAAACAGAGGAAACGGCCGTTCTGCCCACGCAAACTACTCCTCCCACCGCCACCGCCATTCCCCTGCCCGTCTTCCCGCCCACAGCCACCATCACCCTGCTCGGTCCGCCGGCCGACAGCCGCCTCCTGGCAGACGATAGCCTCACGTTGTACTGGACCTGGTCAGAACCGCTGGCCGAAGATCAATATTTTGGCGTCTATCTGCGCGATGAAACGGGGGATGTGCCTGTAGGTCGGTTGGTAGAGGCTAATTTGGGGATGGGCTATCGGTGGCAAACGGCCGTTAATGCCCTCACAGACAGCGGCGGTGAAATCCAGCTGCTGGTCAAGCTCGAAACCATCCGCTCAGAAACGCCGCTCCTGAGCAGCGAACCAAGAACATTTGTCATTTTAAGTGAGTAGAAGTTCAACTTCTTTGAGAAGTTGAACTTCTTGACTACTCACAAATTCAAAATATGGCGGGCGATCACCAGCCGTTGAATTTCGCTGGTGCCTTCGCCGATGGTCATCAGGCGGGTGTCGCGGTACATGCGCTCTACCTCGAACTCGGCGCTGTAACCATAACCGCCATGCACCTGGATAGCGTTGCGGCAGACGCGCTCACTCATTTCGGTGGCAAATAATTTCGCCATAGCCGCCTCTTTGGTGTAGGAACGGCCTCCTCCCTTCAACCAGGCGGCCCACAATACCATCAGTCGCGCGGCCTGAATCTCCGTAGCCGCGTCCGCCAACAGCCATTGCACCGCTTGATGATGGGCAATCGGCTTGCCGAAAGTTTTGCGCTCGTGGGCGTATCGCAGCGCCGCTTCATACGCCGCCTGCGCCAGCCCCACCGCCAGGGCGCCAATGGCGATGCGCCCGCCATCTAGCGTAGCCAGGGTTTGCTGCAAACCGCGCCCTTCTTCGCCCAACAAGTTCTCTCGGGGCACACGCACTTCATCAAAGGTGACGGCATGGGTGGGCGAACCTTTCAGCCCCATTTTCTTTTCGGCGGGGGCAATGGTGACGCCGGGCGTGTGGCTTGGCACTAAAATATGGCTCAAACTGCGGCTGCCCCCGGCCGGATCCGTGCGGCAAAGGACGACCATCAAATCGGAAATAGAAGCATTGGTCATCCACATTTTGCTGCCATCGATGATCCAGGAATCGCCTTCGGCAACGGCCGTTGTGCGCACCCCCCCTTGCAAATCAGAGCCAGCCCCCGGTTCAGTGAGAGAGAGGCAGGCCAATTTACCCTGTCCGGTCGCCAACGGCGGCAGCCAGGTTTGCTTTTGAGCCTCTGTGCCAAAGCGCACCACCGGCCCCAGCGCCAGCCCGTTATGCGCCGACACGGCCAGCGCCGTCGAGCCGCAGCCCCAGCCCAACTCCTCGATAGCAATGGCGGCGCTGATAGCGTCTACCTCCGCCCCGCCATACATTTCCGGCACTTCCAGCCCCAGTAGCCCCAGCGGACCCATCTTCTTAACGGCCGTCCAGTTAAACTCTCCCGTCTCATCCGTATGCCGCGCCAGAGGTTTGACCTCTTTGGCCACAAACTCATGTACCACATGTTTAAACTCGCGTTGCTCTTCGGTTAGTTCAAAATTCATTGTTGTGTCTCCTTGGAAAGGTGGCTGGTGGCAGGTGGCAAGTGGCAGGTCGCCCACTGCCCACTGTTTACTGTTGACTGTTTACTGTTCACTGTCCACTGTCCACTATCCACTGCCCCCCGCCGCCAGAATGAGCAGCAAAAGTTGGCTCAAGCCATGCGGCAGGTGCAGGGGATCGATATATTCATCCAGGCGGTGGGCGTTGGCGGATTTGGTGAGGCCGATACAAACGGCCGTTATGCCCCGGCTCAAAGGTATATTGGCATCGGTGCTGCCCTTCATGAAAGTGATGTCATCGCAGCCCACATAATGGAGCGCCGCCACCGCCGCCTGCACCAAATCCGTCTGGCGAGGGATGCTGCCGGCCGGCCGCTGCCCAATAGTCGCCATCTCACTCGTCACTTCCTGCGCGGCGTACAGCTGCGCCGTTTCCGCCACCAACAACCGCACCTGGTTGACCAGCGCCGCCAATGCCGCTACGTCTTCCGAGCGCAAATCCAGCTCCAGGCTGGCCGTTTGGGCGATGGTGTTGATAGAGGTGCCGCCCTGAATCGTGCCCACATTGTAGGTCGTCCGCGGCGTGACCGGTAGTTTCATAGCGTCGATGCCGGTGATGATTTTGGCTAAGACGTGGATGGCGCTGGCTTTGCCAAAGCTGCCCCAGGAGTGCCCGCCAGGGGCGTTGACGGTGATGCGGTGGCGGCTGACGCCAATGGCTTCATGGGAAATCTGGCCAAACAAGCCCCCTTCTACCACAATGTAGGTGGCTTTATCGCCAAATTTATCAACAACGGCCCGCATCCCACGCAGGTCGCCCAGCCCCTCTTCGCACACGTTTGCCACCAGCCACAGATCTCGCTTCAAAGGCAGATCATGCGCCAGAAGCGCCTCTGCCAGCAGCAGCAGCCCGGCCACCCCGGTGGAATTATCCCCAATGCCAGGCGCACAAAGGAAACGGCCGTTTCGCTGCAAACTCAGGTCTGTTTCCAAGGGGAAAACCGTATCCAGGTGCGCCGACACCACCAGCGGTGGGTCGCCATCCATGCCCGACAGCCGGCCATAGACGTTTGCCAATTCGTCCTGATGCACATCCGCCAGGCCCAACGACTGCATCTGCGCCTGCACAAACTGCGCCCGTTGCCCTTCGGCAAACGTCGGCGCCGGGATTTGCTGGATACGCACGATCAAATCAAGCTGCGCTTTCCGCTGCTGCTGAAAAGAGCGCAACGCTGCCTGAACCTGTTGATCTTGGGCAATCGTTTCAATGGGGATCATAAGGATTTAAGGGTGGCAGGGTAACGAGCCACTTTGCCACCTTGCCACTTTTTAAGTCAGAGCACGAACCAGGAGCAAGCCAATCACGCTCATAACGACGCCAATATGGAGCAAGAGATTACTATCCACAAACCAACCGCTGCCGGGGCCAGGGTAGATTTGCAGCAAGAGGTTCAAAACCACCAGACCCACGCCGGCCAGGGGCAAGATGCCCGGCCGTTCTGCAAAAAAATCGTTCAGTCGTTCAACCAGTTCGTTCATTCAGGCGCTCCTCGTACATGTCGGGCGATTGGGCAAATCGCATTGCGAATTTTCATCTCTCTATCTCTTCTTCCACCAGATATGGCTTAAAATAGGGGACAAGGCGAGGGGGTAAACGGCCGTTTAGCCCAATCCCCCCTTCTGCATGTATCTCCTCATCCACCTGACCCCGTTCGTAAAACAGTGATAACAAATCACCGCGCTGATATGGCAGCTGCACCTGTACCGGCTGCATCGTGCCCACCATCACCCCTTCAATCGCCGCCAACAAGGCATTCAGCCCCAGCCCGGTGGCCGCCGATACCACCACGGCCGGCCCGGCCACATCCAATTCCCGCAGCGGATCACGACCGGGCGGCAGCAAGTCTGCCTTGTTAAAGGCCGTCACCAACGGCAGATGGTCCACTTCCAACTCCGCCAGCGTATCCTCCACCGCATCAATTTGGGCGATGGCATTGGCATGGGTGGCGTCCACCACATGCAGCAAAATGTCAGCTTCCGTAATCTCTTCTAAAGTGGCTCGAAAAGCGGCCACTATCTCAGTGGGCAGTTTTTGGATAAAGCCCACCGTATCGGTGAACAATACCTCCCGGCCTCCCGGCATCTTCACCTTGCGCGTGGTGGGGTCTAAGGTGGCAAACAACATATCGGCCGACAGTACATCCGCATCCGTCAAAGCATTGAGCAGGGTGGATTTACCGGCGTTGGTATAACCCACAATGGCCACCACTTGCAGCTCCGTTTGCTGCCGCTTGGCGCGATGCCGCTCCCGATGAGCGCGGACGCTTTCCAACTGTTTTTTAATGGCAGCAATACGTCGCCCGATTTCGCGACGGTCTGTCTCCAACTGGGTTTCGCCAGGGCCGCGCACCCCCACCCCACCGGTGGAGCCACCCGCCCGACCGCCGGCTTGCCGCGCCAGATGCGTCCACAGCCGCGTCAGACGCGGGACGCGGTACTCAAGCTGTGCCAGTTCCACCTGGAGCTTGCCTTCGCTGGTGTGGGCGTGCAGGGCGAAAATATCCAAAATCAAGGCCGTGCGATCAATCACTTTGACATCTTCGCCAAAAATCTTTTCCAATTCACGTTGATGGCGGGGGGTCAACTCATCATCAAAAATGACGACGTTCACCTCTAACTCTTCTACCAGAATTTTAATCTCTTCGATTTTGCCAGGGCCAATATAGGTGGCAGTGTATGGTTTGTTCAGGTTTTGGTACGTTTGGCCCACCACTTCCAGTCCGGCCGTATCAGCCAGGCGGCTTAATTCTGCCAAACTTTCAGAAATAGATGTGAGCGAACGCACCCCTTTAATTTCTGCGCCGACCAGATAAGCCCGCTCTGTAGGGGTGGTTGTCTCAATAGGTTCTCGCTTTGTGGAAATAACTGCCTCCGATATATTTGTGGTAATGGCTCAGGCTTCGGCAAGCTCAGCCTTCAGCTATCTTCGTTGAATAATTGGCGCCTTTTGCCAGATGGGAAGCTCAATATAAAAGGTGGCTCCGGGGCAATTTGCTTCGTCACATTTTTCGCTTTCGGCCCAAATACGGCCGCCATGCGCCTGAATAATGCCGCGCCCAATTGCCAATCCCAAACCAGGGCCGCCCCCTTTATAGTTTGTTTTACTGGATGAATGCAAGTTGACATCCATGGTGCTGGTGAATTTGTCGAATATCATTTCCAGGTTTTCGGGATTAATGCCAATACCGGTATCTGTCACTTTTACCTGAATGTATCCCATCAGGTTATCCAGGGCCTCTTCCTGACGGGTTACGGCCGAAGAAACCGTTACCTTGCCGCCATTGGGCGTGAATTTTAACGCATTCAGGAGAACTTTGGTAAAGGCGTTCACCAGTTTCTCCTGGTCACCGTAAATGCGCAGTTCTTCACCTAAAGGCATAATCACCAGATCAACCTGCCGTTCAAAGAAATATTTGTCTAAATTATCGGCGACCCCCAGGATGATGCGCTCCAGGTAAAACTGGGTGTAATTGAGTTCAACGCCTTTCAGATCGATTAAGGAAACGTCGATCATATCGTTGATAATCTCATACATGCGCCGAAAACCGTTGCTCAAGCCCTCCACATACAACATCAAGCGGGAGTCAGGCGCCGATTCGTAGCGGATCATGTTGGCATAACCCTCGAGCAAGGTGAGCGGCGTTTTCAGTTCATGGGCCGCCACCGCCACAAAGTTTGATTTACTTTTTTCAAACTCGGCCATCTGCGCCCGCAGACTTTGGGCATGCTCTAACAGGGCGGCGTGATCAATATCACTGGCTAAGTGGGATGCTTCGATCAGGGCATAGGTAAAGAAGTCGTCTATGGAGAGCCAGGTGGATAAGGCTTCTTCCAGCGGAATTTCTTGCTGCACTCGTTTGGCGATGGCTTCTTTGAGGACGTGCAGCACGGTTAACCAATCACCGGCAGCATGGGCGTCAAAACCGATGGTGGTCAGCGCCCAAGATTGAACGGCCGTTACCTGACTTTCTCGCGTCCGCCCCACCTGTTCTGCCAGGAGCAAGATAAAGGCGGTGATGTCTTCGGCGTCCGGCAGCATGTTGGGCGCACGGTAGAGTACCGCTTTGGTTAAGCCCAACGCATGTTTTTGCAACCAGTTGTTTAAATCTTTAGCCAAAACGTAATCCTTGAATCTTGCCTGCTAAAAATTAGAGATGAGAAATTGGAGATTAGTCGGGTCTCCAATTTCTCATCTCCAACCTCTTCTAAACGGATGATAAATCTGCTTCCGCCCGTTCTCGATCATAACGGAGATCGTTGGCGCGGGCGAAGCGGCGCAGGGCGGTCAGCGCCCGCTCACTGTACCATTGGTAGCGATCCTTTTTGCCTGTCTTTTGCGGCGGTTGGTCAAACAAACCAAAGTTCGCCTTCATGGGCTGGAAGGTTTTCGCCTCAGCGTGGGTGATATAGTGGCACAGCGCCCCCAGCATGGTGTGCGGCGGCGGGATGACGGGATGCCGCCCCAGCAGCAGGCGGGCGGCGTTGACCCCGGCCAGCAAGCCGGTGGCGGCGTTGCCCACGTACCCTTCTACGCCGGTGATCTGCCCGGCAAAAAAGAGGTCAGCGCGGGCGCGGAACTGCATGGTGGGGTGCAACATTTGCGGGGCGTTGATGTAGGTATTGCGGTGCATCATGCCGTAACGTAAAAATTCGGCGTTTTCCAGGCCGGGGATGAGCCGCAGCACCCGCTTTTGTTCACCCCAACGCAGGTTGGTCTGGAAGCCGACGATATTGTAGAGGGAACCAATGAGATTGTCTTGACGCAATTGCACCACGGCAAACGGCCGTTTCCCATCCCGCGGATCCACCAATCCCACCGGCCGCATGGGACCAAAGGCCAGCGATTTTTCGCCGCGCCGGGCCATGGCCTCAATGGGCATACAGCCTTCAAAAAAATGGGGGTCTTCTTGCTCAAACTGCTTCAAGGTGATGGTTTCAGCGGTGAGCAATGCCTGGTAAAAAACATCGTATTCGGCGCGGGTGAGCGGGCAGTTGAGGTAGTCGCCATCCAGTTCTTCGCCATCGTCGTAGCGAGATTGGCGGAAGGCAATGTCCAGGTTGATGCTGTCGTGGCTGACGATAGGCGAGAGGGCGTCGTAGAAGTAGAGGTATTCCTGGCCGGTGAGCCGGGCGATGTCCGCCGCCAGGGCTGGAGAGGTGAGGGGGCCGGAGGCGATAATGGCGGGAGTGGGGGGAACGGCCGTTGCTTCTTGCCGCATCAATTCTATGCGAGGATGGCTTTCGATTTTCTCGGTGACGAGGGCGGCGAAGCCTTCTCTATCCACAGCTAAAGAGGAGCCGGCGGGAACGGCCGTTGCCTGAGCGCACTCCAAAATCAGGGAGCCAAGACCGCGCAGTTCCGCTTTGAGTAAACCGGGCGCTTTATGCGGCAGATTAGATCCCAATGAATTGCTGCACACCAATTCCGCCAAATCGCCGGTGACGTGGGCTGGCGTTTCCCGTTGAGGGCGCATTTCCCATAACTGAACTTCCAGACCCAGTTCGGCCGCCTGCCAGGCTGCTTCTGTGCCTGCCAAACCACCACCAATAATTATTAGCTGTTTTGTCATGGCGCAATTTTAACACAACGGCCGTTAATATTTCACATCCCCTGTCAGAACCGTGTAATCCGGGATGAGTTTGCGCTCGCCGCTTTTGTTGATCAGGCGCACATCCCCTTTACACACCACATTGCGGCCAAAGCGGAAATCGCCCAGCACGGTGAAACTACGGGCGTTCACCAGAGAGGGCGGGCCAAAAGGAAAGCGTTCGTCCAGATCATTGACGAATTTGAAATAGTCGGCGTCCAGCTCAACCAGCAGGTCGCTGTAGCGCCGCTCAGGAGAAGGCACAATGTGGAAGGCCGGCGTCAAGTCGTAAAAATCGGAGCGCACCGCCAGCAGATCGTCGGTCTTTTTGACCGGAGCGAAACGGCTGCGCGGCACACGCACTGCCTGCGAATCCCTGAAGATGGCGATGGCGGAACCCATGGCGGTCTCCAACTGGTAAACGGGCGTGGAGTCTGGGTCTCGCGGATCCACGGTTTTGCTGTTACGAATCATGGGCAGTTCCAACTTATTGCCTCGCGTTTCCATCAGGTGGCGTAAAGTGGGCAAATGAATCCACAAATTGTTGGTGTTGAAATATTTATACCGCTCGACATCCTGGAATGCGTCTAAATCTTCTTCAGGGCATTGGGCCGATTCCCGCAGCACCAACTGACCATCAGGCATTTGAGCCAGATGACCCCCTTTCCTGTCCATATCGGTGCGATCTGCCACTTCCATGAGGAAGGGTATCTTGTGCTTTACTATGTAGCCCAAAATGGCCGGTTCTAAGACGGCGCCTAAATTGTCGGCGTTGGAGACAAAGATATATTCGTAGCCTTGTGAGGTTAAAGCGGACAATGTACCTCGTGTTATCAAGGCGGCGTAAATGTCGCCGTGCCCCGGTGGACACCATTCTAATTCAGGATTTTCAGGCCAAAACGCCGGGCTGAAATCAGCTTGCGTTATTTTTGGCTGGCGGTGCTGCACAAAGCTCAAAGGCACGGTGCGCCGGTTGAGATCGTTGTAATTTTGCAGGGCGCGTAAGGAGTCTTGCTCGGTGGCGAAGCTGTTCATGAGAACCAGGGGCACATTGGCTTTCATGTTTTGGCGTGCGATGACATCCAGAAAGGTGAGATTATCTTTAAGGGGCAGCAATGATTTGGCTCGTTCCAATCCCATGCTGGTTCCCAGGCCGCCATTGAGTTTGATAACGGCCGTTTTCCCCATCGCCCGTCTGCCTAACAATGCCTGTTTGGGGGGGAACGCTTCCAGGTCTGGCAGCGAAGCCACCGGGCGAATGTCTGCCTCAGGGATCATACCAGTATCCCCGGCCACAAGCCGCTCATAATAATAAGCAAAGGTCTCAATAAATACTTTCGGTTGGCGGTCAGCCTGCATCCGGCTGGCAAACGGCTCAAAGTCAGCCATGTTAGTCTCCTGGTCGAATAGTCGGATAGTCGGATAGTCGGGTAGTCGGATAGTCGGATAGTCGGATAGTCGGATAGTCGAGCCGCTGTGACTACCCGACTACTCGACTACAAGACTACATGACTACAAGACTACTCGACTAAAGTATACCGACGTTACTGTGGTCGGCTAAAGTTAGTTTGAGCGCTTTGGGTTTGATGGGCGAACGCTGGATGGTGACGTTACGGCCGATCAAGCTGTCTTGAATACGGGATTCAATGTCGGAGATATGGGAGTTTTCCAGCACCATGGAATGCTCGATCTCGCTGTTTTCCACCAAGACGTTGGGGCCAATGCTGGTGAATGGGCCAATATAACTGTTTACAATGCGCGTGTTTTCGCCAATAATGGCCGGGCCACGCACCACACTGTTGATAATTTCCGCGCCGCGCTGCACCGACACCCGCCGCCCTACCTGGCTGTCCCGGTCTACATACCCTTCTATCACATAATCGATCTCTTCCAACACCACATCATTGGCTTCCAACATGTCATCCGGCCGGCCGGTATCGATCCACCATCCGCGATGAATATAAGGATGAACGGAATATTGGTTATCAACCAGCCATTGAATAGCATCGGTGATTTCCAGCTCCCCGCGCCAGGAAGGTTTGATGTTGTTAACGGCTTCAAAGATGTGGCGATCAAACATATAAATGCCCACCAGCGCCAGATTACTGGGCGGGTTTTTCGGTTTTTCCACCAGGCGGATAATGCGGTTATCGTCGCCCAATTCGGCCACGCCGTATTGTTCGGGATGGTCGATGCGCGTCAGCACAATCTGGCTGTTCCATGCACTGTCCGCAAATTGGGAGATGAGCGGGCTGATGCCGCCTTCAATGACATTATCACCCAAGAACATGACAAAACGGTCATCGCCAATAAAATCTTTAGCAATTTTTACGGCATGGGCCAATCCCAGGGGGGCGTCTTGGGGAATATAAGTGACGTTGACGCCCCAGTCACTACCCCGGCCAATGGCTTCTTTAATTTGAGGGGCGGTATCGCCCACCACAATGCCGATGTCGGTGATGCCGGCATCCCGAATGGTTTCAATGACGCGCACCAGCACCGGTTTGTTTGCCACTGGAATGAGTTGTTTGGCGTTGGTGTAGGTCAACGGGTATAAGCGCGACCCTTTACCGCCGCTTAATATTAAGCCTTTCATGCGTTCTCCTCGTGGCGGGAGCGCGGACAGCTTGTCCGCGCTCCCATCCGTTTTTATTGTTGTGAATTTACTGCCCGCTGATTTTAGGGGAAGACGCCCGTTTTACAAACAAAATGGCTGCTGCCCCCGAGATTACAAAAGTCTAGCAGACTTTTGTAATCTAACCCGTCACTGGTTGACGGCATAAATGGTAATGGTCTCGTTTTGGTAGACCGGATGCAGGTAAACGGCCGTTTCCGGTTGAAACTCGCCTAATGCCTGCTCTCGCGGACCATACCACACGTATTGTATGCCATATTGCGCCAGCAGGCTTTGTCGCCATTCGTCAGAGGCGCTGCTGCTATAAAATTGAGCCACCTGCGCCACTTTGGCCTCATAGTTGATAGTTTCAGCCCAATGACCCACCAGCACCCGGCTGCCGGCCCGCGCCGCTACCAGATTACCCGTTTGATAGTCGCCCAGGAGGACGGCCGTTTCTGAAGCCACCGTCCCATTTTCCGCCCGCAGCCAGGCGGCGGCGGCCAGCTCATCGGCCGGGCGAAAAAGCGGGTCTGGCTGTTGAATGACGGCCGAGGTGGAGACGCTGGCCCACAGGTACAAGTTGGAGAGGGACATGATGAGCAGGAAAACGGCCGTGATAAAGCGGCTCAATTTCACAGCGGTATACCGGGGATTCGTCAGCAATCTACGGACAAACCGGGTAGAAAGGAACCAGGGAACCACCACCGCCACAAATCCGGCCGCCGCCAAAATGGAAAGCGGAACGTGAACGCCCTGGATAAAACGGCGCTGAGAGTTGAGCGGGGCATAAATCAGCAGCGCCGTGGCCAAGACCCAGGTCCATAAAAAGAGCCAGTTCGCCGTCATCTTTTGCCCCTGCCGCCGCTGGCGCCAGGCGTGAACCCCGGCCAGCAGCAAATAGGGGCCAAAGGCGACCAGAAAGTGCGGCCAGGGCGGGGAAACCGTGCCGCTGCGGTTGGCGTCCCAGCCGCGCAGAATGTCATTGGTCAGTAAGCTGTAGCCGTAATAAAGATAGAGCAAGCCAGGCAGAACATATGCCATCACCAGCACAAAGCCCTCAACCCACAAAATCTTTCTGGCCCGCCACGCCAATGCCAGCCAGTAGAGGCTGCCGGTTAACACTATCACGTAAATCAACAGCGGATGGAGAATGGCTAAAATCAGGTTGATGAAGCTGGCAGCCGCCGCATATATCCACCCCTTTGCCTGGTTTTTATGGGCATAGGCTTGCAGCACACAGATAAAGCTGCCCAGTAAAAAAGCGGTGCTGAGGATGATATGGGGAAAGGTGAGGCTGGTGAAAAAAAGATGCGCTTCCGGCATTTTGAAGTCGATGGGGAAGGCGTCGAGCCAATACAGTTGGCCGGCCACAAAGAGCAACCAGCCCAAGCCGGCGCTAAAAACCGCCAGCAGGTAGGCGGTCAGGCGCAAGCGGCGCTCAGCCGTGAAATAGGCGATGAAGCCATATGTTGCGACCATCAAGATGACCAGGGAAAGTGTGCGCGCCGCCTGCCACACCGTTTCCAGGCTCAAACCCGTCCAGCGGGCGCTATGGCCCAGTAAAAAGTAGAACCCGCCTAAAAAGGCAGGTTCGTGCGCTTCAGCGGTGAAGGTGATGGTATAGAGCCAGGCGCCGTCATATCCTTGCAGCATTTTGGCGAAGTAGGTCTGGCTGTCTTCCGGGTTCATCAGAGCGCCCATGAAGACGGAACCGGGTTGGGCGGTGATAGTGGCGAGGAGGTAGGGAACGGCCGTTATCCCCACCATCACCAACGTCACCACCAACACAGTCACCCATTCTGGTTTAGAGATGCGGGCGTGGCGCTCATTCCCCATCAGTCGCTCAGATGTAATAATCACCCAGAGAATTATCTTTCGGGGCATTGGTGAGCGCCACCCCGATGAGACGAACATGCGCCTTTTCCAACATTTCTTTCGCTTTTTCGGCGTGATCACGCCTGGTTTTGCCGGCGGTAATCACCAGTAGAACGCCATCAACCTTGGCCCCTAAAATCGTGGCGTCCGTTACCGCCACCACCGGCGGCGCATTGAACAGGATAAAATCAAACTGCTCTGTCATCCTGGCAATCAGTTGATCCGTTTTTTTAGAACCAAGCATATCGGCCGGATTCGGGGGTTTAGGTCCGCTGGCTAAGAAAGAGAGGTTTTCTACGCCGGTTGCCTGCAAAGGCGGCTGCTCGACGTCATTTAGAATGATAGTGGTCAGGCCATCCTCATTACTCAAGCCAAAGAATTCATGCAACGCCGGGCGACGTAAATCACAATCTATCAGCAATGTTTTGCGGCCGCTCTGAGCCATCGTCACTGCCAAATTGGCAACTGATTCACCCTTTTCTGCGCCGCCAGCCGGAGATGTCACCACCAATGTTTTTAAAGGTTTGTCTAAACTATAAAATGAAAGATTGGTGCGTAAGGTGCGATACGCCTCGCTCACCGGCGATTGGGGGTCTGTCAAAGTAATTAAGTTCATAATTATCGTCCACTGTTAACTGTATCGAAAAAGATTGTTTTCCGCAGAGTTCGCAGATTTTTCTCTCGATCAATGCTGCGTATTTACACTTTTGCATAAATTTTTTTCAGCAGGCTCACTGTCCACTGCCCACTCTCCCTACTGATTCGGAATACTGCCAATGACCGGCACATCTAAATACCGGTCTACGTCTTCCGTGCGTTTGATAATGCCTGATTCATACCATTCCAGGCCAAATACCACCAGAACGCCCAATAACGCGCCAAAGACAAAGCCGGCGGCCGTGTTGATTTTTGTTTTGGGACTGGCTAAACCGGCGCGGGCATCATCCAGGAATTCGATGGAGATGCGATCTTCTTTACGTAGTTTGTCATTTCTTTCGTTTTGACTCTGGATGAGCAAGTTACCCCAGGCAGTGGCAATGTTATTGGCGACATCCGGGTTAGAATTTTCCACCGTCATGCGAATGACATAGCTGGAGATGTCGGAAGCCACCTTGACATCGGCTAATAAAGCGGGAGCGGTCATGTCCAGGCCCAATTCATCAATAACATCTTGAGCGCGGTAGCTGCTGAGGAGCCATTGTTCATAACTGCCCAGCAGCTCTTTGGCCGCCTGAGCCTGTCCAAAATCAGTGCGGGAAGGGAATACCAGCAACCTCAAGTTTGACTCGAACAGCTCTGTTTGCATTTTGCTGAAGCCAAAAGCGGCAACGGCCGTTAACAAGGCCATCAAAATAATAATCCAGCCGCGCTGCTTCAAAATGCGTAAATAGTCACTCAGTTCCATAAAAACTCCTTCAAAAAATAAACCGCAGAGGGCGCGGAGAGCGCGGAAAAAAAGCAAAGAAAATTTGCGCCATCTGTGGATTTTTTATCTTTCGATTATTTCTTAGGTATCTCGCCTAAAATATTTAAGCCTATTGCTTCTATCTGGCGGGATTCACGGATAGTTGGGTCTACATATTCCACCAGCAGGGCCAGCCCTACCCCGGCGAATAAGGCTACCAGGATACGCAAGGGCAAATCCAGTTGGCTGCGAATGCCAGGCGAAATTTGGTTGATAACAGGTTGGCTGAGAGGGATGACAACGGCCGTTTCTCCCCCCAGTTGTGGTAAAGCGGCCGCATTCTGCTCCTGCACCACCATTGTCACGGCATTGATCATCGCCAACAGCGCCTCCGGGTCCGGGTTGTTGAGCGAGATTTCCAACTTGCTGCGCACATTGTCCGCCGCCAAACTGCCTTGAATGACGCCGGCCGGGATGTTGATACCACTCTCTGCTAATTCGGTGGAAACGGCCGTTGCAAATTTGCCGCCTTTCACCCAATCCGTCAACCCATTGACGATGTATTCTGAGGTGAGCCAATTGTAGTAACGCTGCTCATCGGCGTCGGCGGCCAGGCTGGAGGGCGGCTGGCTGACCAGATAATGCATGCCCACGTTGTAAAACGGGGGCGGCTTTTGGTAAGTCGCCACGGTAAACAAAGCCACAATCGCCACCGGGATCACGATGAGCAGCCAACGCCGTTTAAAAATGTGCCAATACCGTCTAAGTTCCATAATTGTTCTAAAAGGGTTTTGTCTTTCTTTGTCCCTTCGTATCTTTAATCGTTCTTTTTAGTCGGTTAGAAACGGCCGTTTTTCCTTAGCCAGCTTCTCTTCCACAAACTGCGCCATCTTCTGCTTGAAAATAGCCACATCATATTGAGCCGCATGGGCGCTGATAAACGCCACATCCACCGCTCGCGCATCAAACGATTCCACCGCTTCCACAATCGCCGACGCCGACTGCTCCGTAAACAACCAACCGGTCTGCCCGTGCCGCACCGTCTCTAACGCGCCGCCGCCCGCATACGCAATTACCGGACGGCCGGCGGCCATCGCTTGAATAGGGGCAATGCCAAAATCTTCCTCGCCCGGGAACATAAACGCCCGGCAGCGCGAGATCAAATCCGGCAAATCCTCATCCGGCACATAGCCCAGAAAGGTCACATTTGGCCCGGCCAGCGCTGCCAACCGTTCCCGATCTCGGCCGCTGCCCGCAATATGCAAAGGGCGATCTAAGATGTTAAACGCCTCAATCAATACATCCAGGCGGCGATAGGGAACCAACCGACCCACAAACAAATAATAATCCTCAACCCGGCTGGCGGGCTGAAAGCGGCTGGTTTCCACTGGCGGGTGAATGATAACGGAGTCTCGGTGGTATATCTTGGCGATTCGCCGACGGACTTCTTCTGATATAGCAATGAAATAATCCACCCTATCCGCCGCCAACCGATCCCATAAGCGCAAAATCGTCAGGTAGGGCGGTAAAACTTTGCGGGAAAAGCGCCCCAGATTTTCCTGCTCTGCGTATTGATGATAGCGCCACACATAGCGGGTAGGCGTCAGGCAATAACAAATATGCAGCGTCTCCGGCCCGGTAATAACGCCATGACAAAAGCCACTTTTATTGCTGATAACCAGATCATACTCACGAAAATCAAACTGTTCAAAGGCGTAAGGATACAGTGGAAAATAAAGCTGCTGCCGGTTGTAAGCAAATGGCAGCCGATCAATAAAAGAGGTGCGAATGTCCCAATCCCGCCAGTGAGTGGGCATCGCCTTGGGGGAATACATGGAGGTATAGATGGGCCGGTGAGGATATAACGCCACCAACGCTTCCAATACATCTTCAGCGCCTCCAATCTGATTCATCCAGTCATGTATAAGTGCCATGTTCATAATGATTGACGATTTTGGATTTTGAATTTCGGATTTCGGATTGACGATTTCTGCCAATCGTTCATCGTCAACCTTAAATCGTCAATCATCCATTTAACCCCAGGCGTTCCATACGGGCGGCCAATTCTGCCTCCACTTCTAGACTTTGCATGGCATCGTTTAGCTGATTGTCCAGGCTGCCGGCCTGAATTTCCCAGGCGGCGTCGGCATGATCCAGGCGACGGCGAATGTTTTCAGCTGCCTGAGCCACTTCTGTATCTTCATTGACCATTAAATCATCCAATGACTTCATAGCCTGTGTGGAGATTTCTTTGGCCTTTGCCATTTTAAGCAAAAATGAAAGTTCCTCTCGTTCCTGTTTGGCGATGGCCAGCCGCCCTTCAAGTTTTACCTGTACATCTTTTAATGTTTCAGCGGCCGATACCTGTTTTGCCAAAGATTCGTCATAGGTGCGGATCAACTGCATGGTGGAGCTAAACTGCTTTTGCGTGACCATCGCTTCCGTTTTCTCGCCCTTTTTCAGGTAATGGTCTACCAGCAAATCTTGTTTGACCGCTTCGGTGGCTAACGCTTCTCGACGGCGGTTAGACGTTTTCACCTGGGCGAACATCGGCTCCATGGCGCGTTTAAATTCAGCGATTTCCGCTTCCGCTTCCCGAATATATTCATCATAAACAGAAAGATCGCTTTTTTGCAGCGCTTTATCAGCGGCTTCATGCAAAGAAGCGCGGAACAAGGTTCTCAATTTGCTTAATAAGGATGCCATGCCGGGATTATACTCGAAACAAAGGGGGATAAAAAAAACGGCCGTTCTCACCCACATTCAGGGAGAAACGGCCGTTTCTGCAACTCCGGCGTCAGGAGATTGAGGCAGGCATCAGGATGCCTGTGCCAGAGATGACAGCTATTTAGAAGGCAGCCCTTTAGGGCAGCCCTTTAGGGCAGCCCTTTAGGGCTACATACCTTTGATCACTATTTCTTCTTCATCAAAAGGCTGTGCTTTGGCTACAGGCGCATCTTCTTCCGGCATAATAATCAACAGAATCAAGTAAATGAGAATGCCATGAGCGCCCGCCAGCGTGAGCAGGACAAACAGCAGGCGGATAATCACCGGATCAACGCCGATATAATCAGCCAAACCGGCTGCTACCCCAAATACCATCCTATCATTTTGCTTACGCACTAATTGTTTATTTTTCATCTTGTTTACCTCCACAAGTTATTCGTTTTGTTTACACCATCAATACGGGGTCACGGGCAAAAGGTTGCGCCCATCCAACGCCCCATCAATCCAACTTCTTGCCTTTCTCTGCCCCCCGCCGATTTTTCCAGAGCAGCCAAAGCCCACCAAAAATGATGAGAACAGGCCAAAACTTAGATAGACCGCCCAACCCATTAAAAAATGCACCAAATACCACAAATAAGGCAGCACTGATGAGCAGCAGCCCACCCCCTTCACGCAAGCCCTGCCGCCAATTGCCTTGCAAACCGTGCATCAAAATAATGCCCAGCCCCACAAAGCCCGGATACAGCGCCCAAATATACGACCAGCTTGCCCAGTTGCCGGTGGCAGTTTGATAATACAAAATCAAGCCGGTGCCGCCGATCACCATGCCAGGAATCGCTAAGGGGGGATTGCCAAATAAAGCGGTCAATAAAAACAGGACTCCAGCAAATAGAATAATCAGAGGCCACTGCTGGCTCAGATTAACAATCTCGGCCAAACCGGGGAAAAATTGTAATAACAGGAAGAAAACACCCAGACAAATGAGAATCACCCCTCCTACAATTGAGCCGCGTTTCTCCATAACTTATACCTCCTCTTCACACATATTCAGTGGGTAATTTTGGTTTTTTATCTTACGTCCTCAATACGTAGCGGATAGAAAAATAGTAGCAAATTGTGCCATTTGCATGGGAAAAATCCGGTATGGTTCAAATGTCCATAAAATTAGCTGGACGCTTTTTTGTGAAATGATCGCTTCTTTGTCAGTATTGTAAAAAGTGTAAAGCGAACCTGAACCATGCCAAAAATTCTCATAAAATAATTCTTGTAGATCTGTACCAACCCATCAAATGTGCTAAACTCACTTATATGAAACAAAAATATCTGTTACTGCTGTTTGCTTTGCTGCCGCTGTTTTTAGCCCCATCAAGGCAAACTTTTGCGTTAAGTCAGGAGCGCAATTCGCCTCAAGACTCAAAACCTACTGCGACGACAGAAACGGCCGTTCTCATGGCAACCCGTATCAATAACCATCGTCAAGAACTGGACCTACCCGCTTTTTTCATGGACGATTCTTTACGCCAGGGCGCCCAATGGATTGCCGAGACCATGGCCGCCAACGAGTTCATCAGCCATTATGACGATACCGGAGCCAACCCCCAGCAGCGAGCAGAACGCGCTGGTTATACCGCCCATGTCACTGAAATCATTTACGGTGGACTGGGTGGCGCAGACGCCGCCTGGAAATGGTGGATTGAAAACGATTTACATTACGGGCTGCTCACCAGCGAAGATTATGTGGAGTTTGGCGTGGCCATGGCTACTGGCGAACAAAGTGGGCGCATTTATTGGGCCGTTATGTTTGGCGCAGGAGATGGCAAATACAACGACGCCAGCGCAGAAGATGAACCTGTTTCTCCCGGCTTCGTGACAAAACTGCCACCCACCTCCCTACCGACCTCGGAAACGGCCGTTCCCAGCCCCACCTCTTCATTAGACCCCACCGCTACCAGCGTCCAGGTTGCCGCCAATCCCCCCATCACGAATATAGCCGACCTTCAGCTGGATGAACAAACAACAGCGACCACAAACAACAACAGCGCCACCAGCCGCGGCCAGGAAAGCGACTCTTTAAAAGAAAGCCTGTGGCTCATCATCGCTGCCCTGGTCACCATCATCTTTGGCATCGCTGTCTTTTATTTCCCCCGCCATGGCCTCAGCCAAAAGTTTAAGGAAAAAATATGATAGCTGTTCTTGTCACCGCGCCATTTGCCGAACCTTTGCTCAACAAGCTGCAAGCCGTTTCATCTGAGATAAAACTGGAGCAATATGTGGGGCCAAACGGCCGTTATCCTGAAGACCGCCCCACTAACGCTGAAATCATCTACACCTTTGGCGGCTTACCCCGCCCTGAAATCGCGCCCAACCTGCGCTGGGCGCAGCTGCACTCCGCCGGCATCAACCACATCACCGACCAGCCCTTTTGGCAAAGCGACATCCTCATCACCAACGCCAGCGGCATCCACGCCCCCAACATGGCCCAATACGCCCTGACCCAAATTTTGGCCTGGGCGCACCGCCTGCCCACCTGGTTCAAAGTCAAAAACGAAGGCCAATGGCCTGAAAAACGGTGGGAAAAATACCTGCCCACAGAACTGCGCGGCCAAACCCTGGGCATCGTAGGCTATGGCAGCATTGGCCGCGAACTGGCCCGCCTCGCCACTCCCTTTGGCATGACCATTTTAACCACCAAACGAGACGCCCGTCATATTGAAGACCAGGGATACATCCTGCCCGGCGTCGGCGACCCCCAGGGCATCTTGCCCGACCGCATTTATCCGGGTGAAGCAGTCCGCTCCATGGTGGCCAAATGCGATTACATCGTCAACACCTTGCCCGACACCGAAAAAACCCACCACCTCTTCAACGAAAGCTTGTTCCGCGCCATGAAACCGACCGCCTTTTTCATCAACATCGGGCGCGGCGGCACAGTTGCCGAGAAAGATCTCATCCGCGCCCTCAAAAAAGGGTGGATAGCGGGCGCGGGCCTCGATGTTTTTGAAGAGGAGCCGCTGCCCGCTGACAGCCCGCTCTGGCAGTTAGAGAACGTGATTCTCACGCCGCACACCAGCGGTTTCACCCCCCACTACGACGAACGCGCCACCGACCTTTTTGCCGAAAATCTACGCCGTTACCTTCAGGGTAAACCCCTGCTCAATCTCATTGACCGGGAAACCGGCTATTAGCAGGTTTGGCTCTCTCAAAATTCACCGGGTACTTATCAAAAATAGTACGATATGTCAATTCGGGAAAATTTGACGCACGAAATGGAAATGGCAAAATCCGTAAACATATCTTGGGATCTGACTCTGTTCAGGTATTGACGTCTTAACAATATCTACACAATTCCTTCAAAAGTTCTTCTGATTCACCCCCTATACTCCATGTTATCAAAAATAATTAGCCTCAGGCGTATTTTTCGCGTCTCTGCGTTGAATTCCATTCAGGAGTCGGATGACATGGTTTTGAAGAAGAAAGGATTTTGGATTGGGTTGCTGGTTGTGGCGCTGCTGGCAGCAGGCGGCTATTTTGCTTATAGCCGGTTTTACCAACCGACAGAAGTTGAAGCGCAAGAAGCGCCATTGCAAACGGCCGTTTCCTCGCGTGGTGATATTACAATTTCAGCAACAGGGGCGGGGACAGTGATTCCTGCCAGCGAGATCTCGCTGACATTCCCCAGCGCAGGTGTGCTTGAAGAATTGAACGTGAGTGTGGGTTCTGAGGTGGCTGAGGGGGATGTGTTGGCACGATTGCGGGATACGGATGCGCAACAAGCCGTTGCCTACGCGCAGTTACAACTCCAACAAACCGCATTTTCTACAGACCCTACGGCAACCGAAGCGGGTGTCAGCTTGAGCGATATTACCGTTGAGCAGGCGCGTATCAATCTCAACGTGGCGCAATCTGCGTTAGCTAATTTGCTCAACTGGGAGCCAGACGCAAACGAGATTGCCCAGGCTGAAGCGAATTTAGTATCTGCCCAAGCCAGTTTTTCGGCGGCGGCGGGTTCGGAATCGGCCAACAGCAATAATGTGACCATTCAACAGATCAACCTGGATCAGGCGCAGCGTAGTCTGGTAGATGCCCAGGCGGCGTACAACACCGCCTATGATGTTGGCCGGGAGTGGGAGTTTGGCGTCCCGCAAAAAGCGACCGCTTTGGAGAATGAACGGGAAGCCGCAGATCGCAATCTCATCAAGGCACAAGAGAACTTGATGATTGCGCAAACCAATTTGAATTCGGCGTCTTCTGGGGTGAATTACAGCGGCAGCGCGAATGCTCGCAGCAATGTGTTAAGCGCCGAACTGGCGTTGACCGCTGCCCAAACTGGCCCCACCGATGAAGAAATCGAAGCCGCTGAAATCAATGTGCAGCAGGCAGCGTTGAGCTTGCAACAAGCGCTTATCAACCAGCAGACTGACGCCCTGAGTTTGGCACAGGCTCAATTAACTTTGGCAGCGGCCGAACAAACGTTGGCTGATACGGTACTGACTGCGCCCATGGCGGGCACGATTATGTCGGTGGCGGCGAACGTGGGCGAAACGGTAAGTACGGCGGAGTTTATCACCCTCGCCGATCTGGAAACGCCGCTATTGGAACTGTATCTCGATGAATCTGATATGAATATGGTCGGGCTGAACTATGCGGTGGAGGTTGTCTTTGATGCGCTGCCAGATCAGACGTTTGAAGGCGTGGTGGTGCAAATTGATCCGCAGTTGACGACTGAAAGTAATGTAACGGCCGTTCGCGCCCTTGCACAACTCATCCATTTCAACAAACCTCAAACCTTCCCCGTAGGCATGAATGCCACCGTTGAAGTGATTGGTGGTCAGGCAAAAAATGCCATCATCGTGCCAGTTGAAGCCTTGCGTGAACTGTCGCCGGGTGAATATGCGCTGTTTGTCATGGAAAATGGCGAACCGAAATTGAGGATGGTGGAAGTAGGCATTATGGATTTCTCCTTCGCTGAAATCATCTCGGGTCTGGAAGCGGGTGAAGAAGTGACCACGGGGATTGTGCAAACACAGTGAACGGTGGACGGTGGATAGTGGACAGTAAACAGTGGACAGTGGACAGTGGACAGTGGACAGTGGACAGTGGACAGTGGACAGTGGATAGTGGACAGTGGACAGTGGACAGTGGACAGTGGACAGTGGA
>CAZXVH010000061.1:15526-30726 GCA_964643965.1 uncultured Ardenticatenaceae bacterium | reverse complement strand
CCCATCTTCTGACAAATGAGTCATTTCAAATATTCCTCAATAAACTGGCAAAGCACCTTCAATTCTGAACTCGAAAAGGCAATAGTACAATGACTGTAAGAACAAATGGTTTGTAGGGCGGTTTTGCGTTGAAAATTACCTGCACCATCAAGAACATAAGCAATTTTGTAACCAGAATCTTCTATCTGTTTGTACCGGGCTTGTGCTTGCCCTGCTTTTCGCTCAATAACACTATTTGTGGTGACCTGAAAACTAACTTCAATAGCCACATGTTTGTTTCCTTTTGATACAACGATATCGAAAGAAGTGAGACGGCTTGTTTGTTCATCGGTGTGCGTGATTCCAGGAATA
This sequence comes from uncultured Ardenticatenaceae bacterium, assembly GCA_964643965.1. Classification (GTDB taxonomy): domain Bacteria; phylum Chloroflexota; class Anaerolineae; order Promineifilales; family Promineifilaceae. The sequence goes on along the minus strand of CAZXVH010000061.1, from coordinate 30,375 downwards.
GTCCCATTAGAATGCAATTCGATATCCTGTACACCAAGATTTTTCTCGAGATAAGATAGTGGAAACAATTATACTACATTTGTTCTATTACTACCGAAGCATTCGCATGGCGACCTATATTTTGCGGTAAGTTTTTTGTGGCTCAATGCGTTTATTAAGGGTGATCGCTAATGAGAAAGGCGTCGATTTTTGGCATACGGGTACACATCAATCACCTCGCCGGCCTGGAGCCGCTTTTGGATCGACTGCCAATAGGCGGCGTCAAAGAGATCGCCATGGTGTTCACGGAAAACGTCACGTAAACGGCCGTTCAGCCCCATAAACCGCTCAAACTCCTCCGGGAAATAATCATTCTCCGCCACCGGGAACCACGGCTCCGCTGCAAACTCATCCTCGTAATAAGCTGCCTGCGGAATCTGGCGGAAATGACACGTTTCTAGCAGACATAATTCATCATAATCGTAGAAAATGACACGGCCGTGCCGGGTGACGCCAAAATTCTTCAACAGCATATCGCCGGGGAAAATATTGGTGATCGCCATATCCTTGATGGCATTGCCGTAATCAATCGTCGCCGCCTCGGCCGCCGCCATCGTCGCTTCCGTCAGGTAAATGTTCAAGGGGATGATGGCCCGTTCTACATAACAATGCGTGATGATCACCGATTCCCCTTCCACGATGACGGTGCTGGACGCTACTTCCAGCAGTTCCGCCAGCAGTTCCGCATCAAACCGTTCCCGGTCAAACTGTAAAAACTCAAATTCCTGGGCGTCTACCAGGCGGCCGGCCCGATCATGCCGGAATACCAGGCGATACTTGTCCATCACATCCTGCCGCGTATTTTTCTTGGGATAGGCAAAGTGGTCTTTGATGATCTTAAAGACCACATCATAAGCGGGCATGGCAAATACCGTCATCACCATGCCCTTTTCCCCCCGCGCAATCTCAAACTTGTCGCTAGAGACCGCCAGGTGATGCAGCAGGTCGCGGTACAACTCCGTTTTGCCATGCTTGTTGTAGCCGATAGAAATATACAGCTCAGCGTCCCGTTTACGTGGGATGATGGATTTGAGAAAACGCACCAGGTCAAACGGCCGTTCCACCTCCACAAAAAAGTACGACCGCGTAAAACTAAATAAAATACTGACATCATTCTCATGCAGCAGCACGGCATCCACATAGACGCCATCCTCCCCGTTCAACAGGGCCAGCGTCAACGGCATCAGATGCGAGCCGCTGAACATGCGCCCCACCAGGTACGCCCCCTTGCCCCTGAAGAACAGTGAGCGCACCACCTCCACCCGGCTGACAAAACGCAGCGCCCCAATCTCCCGCAGCCGTTCTTCCACTACTTGCGCAATCTTTTGGCTGTCAGCGGCGACATCCCGGTAAGGCGTAGCAAAGGCATACGTTTCCAAAATCTCGGCAAACAAAGTCACGGTGTCCGGCTGCTGTTCAAATATACGGTAAACGGGTTGTTTAGAGGGCGTGGGTGGTGTGGCAAAGTCGGTGGCCACAAATTCTATTTGTTCATCCACCCCCACCGTTGTAAAAATACGCCGGGTCACAGAATTGAAAAACGTTTCCGCCTGCTCCCACGCCTCCTGATGCACAATCAGGCCAGAATAAACGGCTTTGGCGCTGGCCCAAACCAGGCGACTTTGCACCCGATCCTCCAATATTTCTCGGATCGTCGCTTCTATGCGGTCAATCACCCGCCGGTACAAATCCAGACGCGCCCGCGCATTTTCCTGCGCCCCGGCCCAGTCACGCTGCTCAAATAAAACGCGCCCCTGATGGGTATATGCTTGAAACTCTGCCTGATGCCCCACAAACGCTTTATGAATTGCGTTCCCCGCCATATTTGCCAGGCGGCTGTCTGTAAATTGTGCCATATGTATTCCTCGCAAAAAGGAGCGCCGATATTTTATCGGCCCTTTGCCAGCTGGAAGATGGCGCTCCTAGAAAAGACGCCCCCATTTTGATCGCCAGATTGCTGATTGTCAAGAAAAGCATTTGCCATAGAATTGCAAACCATGACCTCTTCCGTTTCATCCACCCGACCCCAAGCCGTCTCGGCGCTGCGTGAAATTGCCCGCGCCATCAATGCCGCCTGGGATTTAGATACCACCCTGGATTTGATCGCCCGCAAAACCACGGAAGTGATGCACGTCGATTCTTGCACCATTTATTTGTTGGATCCGGGCAGCGATATGCTGCGCCTGCAAGCTTCCACCGGCCTCTCGCGCCGGGCGCTGGGTCGGGCCACCCTCAAAGTCGGCGAAGGTATGACCGGTTTCGCGGTGGCCCAAAACCGGCCTATCTACGCTGCCCACGCCCCGGACGATCCCCATTTTAAACAAATACAAGAGGCGGAAGAGTCACCCTTCCATTCGCTGCTGGCCGTGCCTCTGGTGATTGAAGATCGGCCCATCGGGGCGTTTAATGTGCAGACTTTGGCCGTCCATGTATTTACCGAAGCGGAAATCGAGATGTTGTCCCTGGTGGCGGATTTGGCGGCGGGGGCTTTAGCCAAAGCGCAACTCTATGACGCCCAGCGCCGCCAGATTGAAGAGCTGCGAGCACTGGCCCAAATCAGCGAGGTTATCACTTCTCCCCAATATTTGGATGATATTTTAAATGTGGTCACAGAAATGGCGGCCAAAGCGATGGAAGCGGATGTTTGCTCACTCTTTTTGCTGGATGAAACGGGGCGCTATTTAGAAATGCGCTCTGCCATGCGTACCACCAGTCCTTACCAACCCCGGCCGCCGCTTAAGGTAGGCGAGGGCGTAATGGGGCAGGTGCTCCAGACGGGGCGGATGGCTTATGTGGCGGATGTGCGGGAAGACGGCCGTTATCTGGGCAGTGATCTGGCGCGGGAAGAGGGGTTGGTCTCGCTGTTGGCTGTGCCTTTGAGTGTGCGCGACCGCACTATCGGCGTCCTCAACTGTTATACCACGCAGCGCGTCGTCTTCAGTGATGAGCAAATCGCCCTCTTTGCCACCCTGGCCAACCAGACCGCCCTGGCCATTGAAAATGCCCGCCTGGTGACAAATGCGGCCGTGGTGCGCGAGATGCACCATCGCATCAAAAACAATCTGCAAACGGTGGCCATGCTCATGCAGCTGCAAATCCCCGACGCCGACCGCCTCGACACACGGCAGGTCTTGGAAGCCAATATTCACCGCATTCGCAGCATCGCTTCTGTGCATGAAACCTTGTCCGAACATGGCTTTCGCCTGGTCGATGTCAAGGATGTGTTGGAGCGCATCATGCAAACGACAGCGAGCAGCATGGTGGCCCCTGAGCAGGATATTCGCCTGGTTGTGTATGGCGAGGCGCTCAATTTGCCCAGTCGGCAGGCGACTGCTTTAACGCTGGTGGTCAATGAACTGGTGCAAAATGCTCTGGAACATGCCTTTGTGGGTCGGGAAGCCGGCCGGGTAGAGGTTTCGCTGGGCACCTCGCCGGATCAAATCATTGTGTTGGTCAAAGATGATGGCGTGGGGCTATCGCCTGAGTTGGAGCATGGGTTGGGGCTGGAATTGGCGCTGATGCTGGTGGCCGAAGATTTGCATGGTCAGCTAAAGTTTAACAGTCGAGAAGGTGGGGGCACGGAGATTAGTGTGCGGCTGCCGCGAGTGGTGAATGGTAAACAGTGAACAGTGGGCAGTAAACAGTGGACAGTGAACAGTGGGCAGTGAACGGTGAGTGGGACTATGAAAATTTTAATTGCGGATGACGAGTCGATCATTCGCCTGGGCTTGAAGTCGATGTTGGAGAGGATGGGGCATGAGGTGACGGCGGTGGGAAACGGCCGGGAGGCGCTGCAAATGTTCCGTCATCACACATTTGACCTGGCGGTGCTGGACATCAAAATGCCTTTTACGGATGGCTTGCAAGCCGCCAAAACCATCGCCCGTACCAGCCCCCTGCCCATCATCCTGCTCACTGCGTTTGGCGACCAGGACCTCATCGAAAAGGCGTCTGACTTACCGATTCAGGCATATTTGATCAAACCGGTGGAGCCGGCCGAACTGTCGGCGGCGATTAACGTGGCCCACAAGCGCTTTGCGGAACAGCGGGCATTGGCGCAACATGCCGTCAAGCTGCGCCAGACGTTGGAAATGCGCAAAATTGTGGATCGGGCCAAAGGCAAGCTCATGGCAGAGGGCCTGACAGAGGAAGAAGCGTACCGTCGCATTCAGCAGGAGGCCCGCAATACCGGCCAGAGTATGCATGATGTGGCTGTTTCTATTTTGGGGGATAGCGGACTACCAGGGAGTGACTAATTTGTGCGCACGGTTTTTAGCGGATATATGCCAGTTGATGTCGATATTGACAAAACATTATATCGGTATATACTAAATGATATAGCTTATTTGTATTGATAAGGAGGTTGAAATGGATACCGCTAAAATATTTATCAACGGCCGCAGCCAGGCGATACGCTTGCCCAAGGCTTATCGTTTTGAAGGGACAGAGGTCTACATCAAAAAAACAGCAGAAGGCGTCCTCTTAATGCCCAAGGACAATTCAATTTGGGATGTCTGGGAAAGGAACCTAAACAAATATGAAACGCCTTTTATAACAGACAGAAATCAACCTGAAACCCAGCAAGATAGAGATGGCCTGGATGAACTTTTTGATTGATACCAATATCTGCATTTATATCATGAATAATCACCCGACTGAGGTTATTCAGAGGTTCAGGGGTATGGAAGTGGGCGAGGTTGGTATCTCGTCCATTACAGTTTCTGAACTGCAATATGGTGTTTCAAAAAGTATACGCCAAAAAGAGAATCAACAGCGGTTAGATGAATTTCTCATTCCTTTTGAGATTTTGCCCTATGATGAAATCGCAGCAGTTTATTGCGGTGAAATTCGGGCCACATTAGAAAGAGGAGGGCTGGTTATCGGACCACTGGATTTATTGATTGCGGCTCATGCGTTAAGCCGAGACCTGGTATTGGTGACAAATAATGAGTATGAATTCAGGCGTATTGAATCCTTAAAAGTAGAAAATTGGGTGGGGTAATTGTGTACAATCGAGCAATCACGCAAAAATAATATATACTTTGAGGCAATTACCCGGATTTTTTGCGGATAAAAAACAAAGTAAGGAGAAGATGTTATGGCTGTCCAACAGATTGTATTTGCGCTCGTGACGTTCTTGCACGACCTGTTCACCGCCGTCTGGATCGGGGGGCTGATCACACTGGGTATCATCGTCCTGCCGTCGTCCCGCAAGGTGCTGGGCGCCGGCCCGCAGACCAAACAGTTGATGGACGCCATCCAGAAGCGCCTGAGCGTGCTGGTTTACGTCAGCATCGTGGTGTTGGCGGTGACCGGTATGCTCCAGGCCAATCGCAACCCGGCGTTCCAGGGGTTGTTCAGCTTTGGCAATCCCTATTCGACCGTGTTGACCCTTAAGCACATTCTGGTGTTGGCTATGGTCGCCGTGGCTCTGATTCGCAGTCTGGTGTTGGGCCGCCGCAGCGGGCCGTCCACGCCATCTCAGGAGAAACTGAGCGTAGGGCTGCTGTTCATCAACATTGTCCTGGGGATCGTGGTCATACTTCTCACCGGCTTTGCCGTCGCGTTCTCGTCTGGGACTCCGCCGGCATAACCATTTGCCGTGAGTAGGAACGCGCCGCTTTGGCAGTAGACAAGAAGCTGAAAATCGAGTTGGTATAGCGCAAAATATAAACACAACAACAGACAAAAGGATACGAAAAATGACAGATCAACAACTGCTTATGAGAATTACAACAAATCCAAAGGTAATGGTAGGCAAACCTGTCATCAAGAACACACGCTTAACTGTGGAATTCATTCTGAATCTGCTGGCCCATGGCGCATCAATTTCTGAGATATTAGATGAATACAAAGGACTCACACGAGAGGATATTCTTGCCTGCCTCCTTTTTGCTTCTCGTTCCCTTGAAAACACAGATTTCATGCCGTTAGTGCCGGAGATGGCCTAAATGCGTTTTCTAGTTGATGAGTGTACTGGACCGGCAGTTGCTCACTGGCTAAAAGAGCAAGATCATCAAGTATTCTCAATTTGTTGTCGTCACAGAAACGAAAATACGTTTTGCCCAAGGTTAGCCTTCTCAATTTAATGCACCTATTTACACATATCAAATTGTGTGCAAGAAGGCTGTCACGCAAAAATAACATATACTTTGAGACAATTATCGGTTTTTTTGTAGATAAAAAACGGGCGGTCATCCAGATGTATCACTTGCGGCTGGTACCGCAAAAACAAGTGGTACACCTGACCCTGCCTCCCCCCGGTCGGTGGGGTAAGATGACCGCCCGTTGATATCGATCTTGTAGTTTCTTAATTTTAGAAGTCACCCTACATCGAATACTTTTTCTGTATTTGGTGCTTACGAGTTACGGTTCTACTATGCCGTAAATCTGTCTCTCTAGTGACGCTTGGTTTGATTCGATAAGGGCATCACGGATAACGGCCGTTACCAATCACAAATCATCAGTCAGAAATCTCTACGACATGAGCCAGTCCGTTCAGGGTAAGAATCAGTTGATTTAATACATCTCGACCCAGAATCAAGTCATCCCCATCTTCCAGCGCCACCACTTGAAATTTGCCTAAATCAAACGGGCCAATTTGGATAAGTATTTCATACAAAGCCACTGACTGCCGATGCCCCGTCACGCCCCGAATCACACCTTCACCCGCTTGCCGCGCATTCATTTGAGTCAGAACGGAAAGAGGTACCATTGTTCCATCTGAGCCAGAATCTACCAGGGCTGTCGATTGTAATTCAGGGCTGTCAGGGTAAAGGGAGCGCAGTCGCACAGTCACAACTGGCATGGCCGGGCTAAAACTTGTGTCGTAGTGGTAACTGTCAATCATTGGTCCAGCGAAAAGAACGAGAGCGAAATTCGGGGATGGGTTGGTTTGTAACTTTTGTAATCCAGACGAACTCATGGGGATACTGGTTGTAAATTCGCTGGCTTAAAGCAATGCCGTCTTCATCGTGATCGACCAGTTCCCCACCATATATCGCTACATGTTGCCCGGCATATTGAGCAGCCAATGCCGGAAACAACCGCTGATAGGCGGCTTTTTCCCTGGCCACGCCTGCATCAGATGGCTTTTGGATCGTCTCTAAACCTTCATCCAAAGCCGCTGACAACACCTCGTTGACATCTTGCTGCCGTTGTTCGGCAAGTTTGCGGGCGCGTTCATATAATGTTGAGGATATGTTCACGGTTACGTGCATGTTTGCCTCCGCATAGAATCATTCTCATGAGGTATTATAGCAAAAATTGAAGGAAATCGTTTCAAACGCAGCCGATCAAGAAATGGGAAACGGCCGTTACTCCCCCTCTCCAATCTGCAACAACTGCGCCTCCGCCTCCACCGTATCCCCCGCCTGGTAATAAATCGCTTCCACCACGCCGGCCGCCGCCGTGCGGATGGTATGCTCCATCTTCATCGCTTCCAGCTTCATCAACGCCTGCCCCTCGCTCACCTGCTCGCCCACCACTACCAGCACCGCCAGCACCGAGCCGGGCATCGGCGCCCGCAGTGAGCCACCCGCTTCCGCCGAAGGTTGTGGCTGCGGCAGCCGGGGCGTGATCTGCAAAACCACCAGCCCGCCGGCCGTTTGTACCCAGGCGTGGCTCTCAGTCAAACTAAGGGTGACGGTTTGGCGACGGCCGTTGACGGTGAGCGTGAGGCGAGGTAAATGGTAAACGGAAAATGGTAACTGGTAACTGGTTATTTGTTCCCGGTGATGAATGGCGGCGTGGAAGGCGTTTTCCTGGTGGGGGAGCGGGCTGAGATGCACCTCTGCTGGCTCGCCGTTGTGAGTGTAGCGGTAGACCTGGGGCGTGTGGACCGCGCTGCGCCAGTAGCCGATGCTGGCGGCCGGGCGGGGATGTTGGCTGAATTGAGCCACGGACGCCGCCAGCAGCGCCAGGTTTACGTCGCCGGCCGGGGGCTGCCACCCTGCCATGTGCTGCGCGATGAACCCGGTGCTGAGTGCGCCAGACAGGAAGGCGGGCTGGCGCAGGATGTCGGCCAGAAAGGGCAAGTTCGAGACCAGCCCGTGCAAGATGGCCGTTTCTAAAGCGCGGCGCAGACGGCGCACGGCCGTTTCCCGATCCTCTCCCCACGCCACAATCTTCGCCAACATGGGGTCGTAGTGGATGGAAACGGTGTCTTGCGGCAAGACGCCGCTCTCCACGCGGATGCCCGCGCCGGTCGGTTCCTGCCACAACAAGATGTCGCCCGTGACGGGCAGGAAATCATTGGCCGGATTCTCGGCATAGAGGCGGGCTTCAATGGCGTGGCCGTGCAGCCTCACCTGCGCCTGCGTCAGCGGCAGCGCTTTACCCTCGGCGATGGCGATTTGCCAGGCCACCAGGTCGGCGCCTGTGACCATTTCGGTGACGGGATGCTCCACTTGCAGGCGGGTGTTCATTTCCAGAAAGTAGAAGCTGCCGTTTTCATCGAGCAGAAACTCCACCGTGCCGGCGTTGGTGTATTGGATGGCCTGGGCGGCGCGAACGGCCGTTTCTCCCATGCTGACTCTCATTTCTGGCGTCAAAGCGGGGGAAGGCGTCTCTTCGATGATCTTTTGGTGGCGGCGTTGAATAGAACATTCCCGTTCGCCCAGATGGATGAGATGGCCGTGCGTATCCCCCATCACCTGAATTTCCACATGGCGCGGCCGCAAAAGCGCCCGTTCCAATATCAACTCATCGGAGCCAAAGGCTTGCTGCGCCTCCCGCCGGGCTGAGGCCAACGCCTCGACCACCTGCGCCGGTTCCGCCACCACGCGCATCCCTTTGCCGCCGCCGCCCGCCGCCGCCTTGATCATGAGCGGAAAGCCGATGCACTCTGCCTCTGCCTGCAACCGTTTATCTGATTGATCGGCGCCGCTGTAACCGGGAATGGTGGGCACACCGGCCGCCTCCACCAACGTTTTCGCCGCCCGTTTGTTGCCCATGGCCGCCATGGCGGCCGGCGTGGGGCCGATGAAGATGAAACCGGCGTCGGCGCACGCCTGGGCGAAGGCGGCGTTTTCTGCCAGGAAGCCAAAGCCGGGATGGATGGCGTCGGCTTCGGTGAGGCGGGCGGCGGCCAGGATGGCAGCCACATTCAAATAGGAATCCGCAGCCGGGGCGGGGCCGAGGCGCACCGCTTCATCTGCCTCTAACAGATGGCGGGCGTGGGCGTCGGCGTCGGAGTAGACGGCGATGGCCCGGATGCCCAAACTGCGACAGGTGCGGCTGATACGGCAGGCAATTTCACCCCGGTTGGCAATAAGAATGGCGGAAATCATGCCGGGGCGATAAACGAATAGCCCACCGGCATATCGTCGCGGGTGAAGGTTCCCGTGAGCCAGATGCGGCGGATGGTGAGGAAGGGGGAGATGGCGTTGTGTTCGTTGGGGGATAACGGCCGTTCCGAATAGTACCCGGCAAAAAAGGCTTCCGTCAAATCTTCTGAAGTGTTGATCAGGTCGGTGTTTTGTAGGAAGGCGGCGATGTCGTAAGCTCGCCAGCCGGGGCCGCACAGGTCAAAATTGAAGAAGGTGGGCGAATCGTCGTCTGCGTAGAAGGTATTGGCGCTGTGGAAATCGCCGCCGATTGGGCCCCAGCCGTCTGGCGTGGATTGGGCGTTGTTGATGATATCTAGAATCTCGGCTTTGGCTTCTTTGGCGGAGCGGATGAGCAGTTCCAACTCGTTGGCGCGGCGGGGACGATTGCTCAAGATGCGGGTGAGCCGGGCGATGGGGCGGTCTACCAGAAAATCGAGGTTCATCGCCTGCCGTTCATACGGGGCCTCATACTCGTTGGAGGCCACGTGGATTTTAGCCATCATGGCCCCCATCGTGAACAACTGTTCGCTGTTGAAGATGTCCATCGGTTTGCCTTCAGCGAAGCTAAACAGGGCGTAATAGCGCTTGCCTTCTGGCGCTTCGATGCTGCCCAAAAAGCCGCCATCTTTGCGTTGGATGGGGTTGGAGACGGGCAGTCCCCGCTCTGTGAGGAAGTGGAGCCAGTCGAGTTCATAAGCGTAATCAGATTCTTGACGGTGCAAATGATCACCCAATTGGTAAATGCGGGCGACATACACCTGGTCGCCGACGAGGATTTTGTAATGGTCGTTGTCCTGGGTGCGCAGCATTTTGCTGAAGAGGCGGGCATCGGCCGGGCCGCCCAGGTCGTAAGCTTCGTTGATGATTTCTGCCAGGGCTGGCCCGGCGATAAAGGAACGTACAACGCGGATTTGTGTCATGAGTTTCTCCAAATTACTGAAAACTGTCTACCGTTCACTGTTCACTAGTTTATCAGAGGCAACGGCCGTCGTCACGAGACCGCTTCCCATTTATTTTCCAGGCTGCAAGATGAGATGGTCGGTGGCGCCGGCCGTTACCGCTTCCTGGCTCCAAAGCATGGCATGGGTTTCGCCGTTGAGCCAGAGCGGCATCTGATCATTGTAATGGGGGTGGGTGGGGTGGCCGCTTTGCCCGCCGGGAAGCACCGAGCGGCTGGCGTCAAAATCCGCCATATCGACGATCATGCGCATGGAAGGATAGGCTCGCACCAACGCCGGGGCGCTGCGTCGCCAACTGGCGGCGTTCACCAGGTCAGCGCCGCCGGCCGCCGGGTATGGCCCCCGGTTGAAGATGGCTTCGATGGGGGCTACGCCGCTGGCCCCTAATACGCCATCGGCCAGGGTGATGGTGTGCAGTTTGCCCCACTGCCAGGCGCTCATGTCGCCATCCATATTAGCGGCCAGCCAGGCCACGCCGTCGGCCAGGGATTGCAGCATAATTTGTTCGGCCGTTTCCGTTTCCGGCGTGTTGATATTGTCCCACCAGGTCGCTTCGAGATTTTCGGCCAGGGTATACATGAAGATGTCCCGGCCGGCAAACGTGTCTACATTGTCCGCGCCCACCTCGTCGGCCAAAACGTTGGTAAAGAGATGCAGGTAAAACAGTTCAAATAGCGAGGCGGGCACACTGTCCGGCCACTCCTGGTAATCCCAGCCGCGCAGCTGCTCCAGCGCCGCCTGTATTTGCGGGTCGTCGCTGCTGAGGCTGGTGAGCAGGGGAACCCAGGCGGCGGCCGGCAGCGATTTGCTGTCGAACTGGATGGCGGCGATGTCGGCGGCGCTGATTTTACCACCGCCGGCCAGTTTCTCCCGGATCATCGTTTCAATGCGCAGCCCCCGGTCGCCATCGGCCCAATCGTGGTTGATGAAGTAGGGATAATCTTCATCGACGACGGCATGGTTGGCGGTGACGATGAAACCTTGCGCCGGATTGTAGAGGGTGGGCAGTTCGTCATAAGGGATGTAGCCCGTCCATTCGTATTCATCTGTCCAGCCGGGCACGGGAACCAGGCCACTGCCGTTGGCGCGGATGGGGATGCGGCTGGGCGCCTGGTAGCCGATGTTGCCTTCGGTGTCGGCGTAGACCACGTTTTGGGAGGGGGTGTCCCAGTAGCGCAGCGCTTCGCGGAATTCGTCAAAATTTTGCGCCTGGTTGAGCAGGATGACGGATTGCAAAATGCGGGATGGCTCTTGGGCGGTCCAGCGTATGGCCAGGGGATCGGTGAGATCGTCTTCGATGTCGTTGATGAGGGGGCCATGCCGGGTGAGGCGCACGGGCAGGATCACGTCTTCGCCGCCGTTGACTTTGATGACTTCGGTGATGATTTCCATCTCTTCCCAACTGCCCATGTATTCGTATTGGTTGGGGTTGTCGGGATTGAGCTTTTCGATGTAGAGGTCTTGGGTGTCGGGGCCAACGTTGGTGACGCCCCAGGCGATATGTTCGTTGTGGCCCACGATGACGCCGGGCACGCTGGCGAAGGCGAAACCGCGCACGTTGTAATCGGGGGCGTGTAGGCCCACTTCGTACCAGATGGGGGGCATTTGTACGCCCAGGTGGGGATCGTTTGCCAACAAGGGCAGGCCGGTGGTGGTGTGTTCGCCGCTGATGACCCAGTTGTTGCTGCCGATGTTGGGATCGAAAACGGCCGTTAATGCCAGTAACGGCCGTTCACCAATAAAGCTGGTATTTACGCGCCCCCACTCAACGGCAGCGGCCGGGCGGCCAGGCGTTTGCGCCACCTTATTCACCTGCTCAGAGGTGGGCGCAATCACGGGTCGGTTGTGGTAAGGGTAGCCGGGAATCAGGGTATCGACTGTTTCCTGGCCCAACTCCTGGTAGAGCCGGGCGCGGGTCAGTTCATTGTCCCAATTACCGCTGAGATTATCGGCCATGACCACGCCCCAGGCGATGGTGTGGACTGGCTGCCACGGCTCAATTTCCCACGCTTCGTTGACGAGGCCGAGGATTTGGAATTGCAGAGGTAAGCTGTTCTCATTTTCTTCAATGTAGGCGTTGACGCCGGCGCTGTAAGCCTCCAGGATGGTCATAAATTCTGGCGCTTCCCGCTCATAATAGTCGATGTAATCCTGCGCCATGCGGTTCCAGCCCATGGTGCGGATGAACTTGTCCTGGCCTACGGTGGCTTCGCCGGCGATCTCAGAGATGCGCCCCATGCCAATATGCCGCCAAAACTCCATCTGCCAGAAGCGGTCTTGGGCGGTGATGTACCCCTGCGCCAGGAAAAGATCATGTTGGTTATTGGCGTAGATGTGGGGCACACCGAAGTCGTCGCGGTAGACGTGTACTTCCTCTTGCAGCCCGGCGAGGGTGAGGGCGCCGTCGGTGGTGGGGTGGGCGCGGCGGGTGAAGGCGTAACTGCCGCCCAGGCTGATGAGCAGCACGACGAGCAGGAGGCCAAGTAAGATGAGACCAATACGGAGCAAGCGGTTCATGAGGAAAATCTCCTTGTTTGATGGAATGTGTGGCGTGGTGTTGCCATCTGTAGGGTGCGGCTATTTTGAATGGTTAATTGATAATTGTCAATTGTTTGTAACGATACGGATGGGCGGGAGCCGCCTCGCCCGCTGAGGTGATCGTATCATTGCTTCAGGGGGTGAGATAGGCGGGAGTAAGCGGTGTTCTTCGTGGCCGACGCCTTGCCCGCCTATCCCACCCCTACTATTACACCCCATGCCTGCCACAGGGTATAATCCCGGCATGGTTTATCTACTTTTTGCCCTCATCGGTTTACTGACAGGCGGCTTGATCAATGTGATGGCCGATGATTGGCCGCAGCGCACCACGCTCTCCCGGCCGCACTGCGCCCAATGCGGCTATCCGTACCGCCCAGGCCGCTGGCTGGGCCTCAGCCGTTGGCTCCGCGGTGGGCTCCGCGGTGGGCTCCGCGGTGGGCTCCGCGGTGGGCTCCGCGGAGGGCAGTGTCCGCAGTGTGGCAAACGGGTGCGGAAAAGGGTGGCGCTGGTGGAGGTGGGAACGGCCGTTCTCTTTGCCGCCATGCCCCTCTTCTTCACCGATCCGCTCACCCTCGTCGTCACCACCTTCTACATGGCCGTTTTGATTCTGGTCATCGTCATCGACCTGGAGAACCGCCTCATCCTCGATATTGTCACCATCCCCGGCACGATTTTGGCGCTGTTCTTCAGCTTCTTTTTGCCCAATATCAATATCTGGTCGGCGCTGGTGGGGGCGGTATTGGGTTTCCTCATCTTCCTGGGCATATACGGGCTGGCTAAAGTCACCTTTGGCCCCGGCGCCATTGGACAGGGGGATGTGAAGTTAGCCATGATGATGGGCGCCATGTTGGGTGTGCCCGACATCGTGGCGGCCATCGTCTTGGGCATTGTGTTGGGCGGGCTGATCAGCGCCTTGTTACTGCTCTCCCGCCTGGTCAAGCGGGGAACCTATTTGCCTTACGGCCAATACCTGGCGCTGGCGGCCATGATCATGCTCATGTGGGGCAGCGCCGTCATTGCCTGGTGGTATGGTTAAAACGACTTATGATTGATATTCATCTCATCACAGACCGCGACCAGATGGCGGCGGTGGAGCAGTTAGAAAAGTGTGTGTGGGGTATTTCTGATCTGGAAGTGACCTGTACTCATTCGCTCCACGCCCTGGTCTGCAACGGCGGCATCCTCATCGGCGCGTATGCGGCTGAGGAATTGGTCGGCTTTGTTTTGGGCATCCCCGCCCTGATCGACGATGCTTCTTTGACCCTGGCGGCCCGCGTGAAACTCTATTCTTACATGGCTGGCGTCCACCCCGATTACCAGGGACAGGGCATTGGTTGCCAGCTTAAACTGGCTCAACGAGAGGAAGCGTTGCGCCAGGGTTATCGCTTGATTACCTGGATGTATGATCCCTTGGAAAGCGCCAATGCGCACCTGAACATTGGCAAACTGGGCGCAGTCTGCCGCCGTTATCAGCGCCATTTTCATGGCGACATGGGCGGCATCAACGCCGGGTTGCCCACAGACCGCTTTAACGTGGCCTGGTGGCTGGAGAGTGAACCGGTTAAGGCGCGGCTGAGGGGGGAGAAACGGCCGTTATCCCTCGCCACGTTACGCCGCCAAAACATCCCCATCCTCAACCCGCTCGACAGCCAGGAGATAGGGGCGGCTCCCGCCTTCCTCGTGGAAATCCCCACCGACTTCCGCTGCCTCAAGCAGCAAAACCCGGCGCTGGCCGCTGCCTGGCGCAGCCACAGCCGCACCCTCTTTGAAACCGCCTTCGCCCAAGACTACACCGTCACCGATTTTGTCTATGATGAGGATGAAAACGGCCGTTCTCGCGCCTTTTATTTAGTGACCAGTGACTAGTGGACAGTGAACAGTGACTACCCGACTATTCGACTATCTGACTACTCGACTACTCGACTATCTGACTACTCGACTATCTGACTACTCGACTACTCGACTACCCGACTACATACAGGAC
>CAZXVH010000061.1:8127-15426 GCA_964643965.1 uncultured Ardenticatenaceae bacterium | reverse complement strand
GACTACTCGACTACCCGACTACATACAGGACTACCTATGAAACTTGAACGTATCGACCTCTTCCACATCGCCATGCCCCTCGTTAGCCCCTTTGGCACCAGCTTTGGCATGGCGTATGACCGGGAATGCCTCATCCTCAAGCTGTACGCCGAGGGGCTGGTGGGCTGGGGCGAATGCGTGGCTTCGGCCGCGCCCGGCTACAGCTACGAAACCACCCAGACCGCCTGGCACATCTTAAGCGACTATCTCATCCCCCTGGTGTTGGGCAAAGCGCTGCAGGAGCCAGAAGATGTGACCGGTTGGCTGCGCTCCGTGCGCGGCCATCCCTTGGCAAAAGCGGCGCTGGATCAGGCCGCCTGGGACATCACCGCCCAACGAGATAAATTATCATTGGCGCAAAAACTGGCGGAGCCTTATGCTGAAGCGCCCAAAGAGCGCGTCAAAGTGGGCATCAGCATTGGCACACAACCCACCATCGCCGCCACCATGGACGTGATCGCCGAGAATTTGGCCAAAGGTTACGGCCGGATCAAGCTCAAAATCAAACCCGGCCACGATCTGGAATTGGCCCGCGCCGCCCGCCAGCATTTCCCCAATACCTTGATTATGCTGGACGCCAACTCCGCTTACCGCCTGGACGACGCCCCCCTGTTCCAGGCCATGGATGAGCTCAACTTGCTCATGATTGAGCAGCCCTTAGGCCATGAAGACATCTACGACCACAGCCAACTGCGCCCGCTCATCAAAACGCCGCTGTGCCTGGATGAAAGCATCACCTCGCTGGATCACGCTCGTTATGCTCTGGCCGTGGGCGCCTGCGACATCATCAACGTCAAACCGGCGCGGGTTTCTGGCTGGACGGAAGCCCGCCGGATTCATGATCTGGCCCGCGCTCAAGGCATTGGCTTGTGGGTGGGCGGCATGTTGGAAACGGGGGTGGGGCGGGCGGCGCAACTGGCGCTGGCTTCGCTGCCTGGCTTTTCGCTGCCCGGTGACATCTCTGCCACCGAACGGTATTACCACCATGACATCGCCACCCGCTTTACATTAAATGCCGAAGACAGTACCATTACGGTTCCCACCGGCCCTGGCCTGGGTATTGAAGTAGATGAGGAACGGGTAACGGCCGTTACCCAACAACAGAAAGTATTTACGATTTAAGATTTTGGATTGACGATTGGCCGCATGACAATCGTCAATCGTTAATCCACAATCGTCAATCCACAATCGTCAATCAACAAGGCAGCTATGTTTACCGATAAAAAAATCGCCTTCATCGGCAGCGGCACCATGGCAGAAGCCATGATCCGCGGCTTGCTCGACCAGAACATCGTCATTCCCAATCAAATCATCGCCTCTGATCCGTGGCAGGCCCGCCTCAAATATTTACACGAACGGCACGGCGTTCTCACCATGTCCGACAACGCCAGCGCGGCCGAAGAGGGACAAATTATCGTCTTCTCGTTTAAGCCACAAAACCTGGAGGCCGTCATGCCAGGCATACGCGGCCATTTGCGGCGGCAGGATTTACTGCTCTCCATCGTGGCGGGGGTTCCTATTCACAAACTGGCAAATGGGGTGGCCCACGCTTCTGTGGTGCGGGCTATGCCCAATACGCCCGCCCAAATCGGGCAGGGCATCACCGTGTGGACCGGTACGCCGGAGATTAGCGACCTGCACAAACAGCAGGCGCAGGCCATTTTAGGCTCGTTGGGCGAAGAGATATTCATGAGCGATGAGCGCTACCTGGACATGGCCACCGCTCTCAGCGGCTCCGGCCCCGGTTACGTGTTTATGATGATGGAAGCGATGATCGACGCCGGCGTCCACATGGGTTTTTCGCGCCATGTGGCCCAGCAGTTGGTCACGCAGACCATGTTAGGCTCGGTGGAATTTGCCAAACGCTCTAACAAACATGTGGCGGAGCTGCGCAACCAGGTGACATCGCCCGGCGGCACCACGGCCGAGGCGCTCTACCACATGGAAAAAGGCGGGCTGCGCACCGTCATTTCGCGGGGCATTTGGGCGGCCTACCAGCGCTCCATCGCCTTGGGGCAGGGGCAAGAGCATAAACCGGATTTGTAAGGATTTTGGATTGTTGATTTTTGATTAACGATTTGCAGTGAATCTCAATCATCAATCGTAACTCGTCAATCGATATGGTTGTTATTCAAGATGGCTCGCAGTGGCTCATATTTGAGGAGCCGGTGCGGGTTGTGTGTGTACGAGAACCAGATGAGGTGATGGCGGCGCTGCGGGAGGTGGAAACGGCCGTTTTCACCCAAAATCTCTACGCCGCCGGTTTCCTCAGCTACGAAGCTTCCGCCGCCTTTGGCCTGGCCGTACATCCCGCGCCGGATGACGCGCCGCCGCTGCTCTGGTTTGGCTTGTATGAGCAGCCCATACAGACTCCCGCCTTGGCCAACCGCCTGTCAGTTGGCTACCGGTTGGGGCAGTGGCAGGGGGCGGTGGGGCCAGATGTGTACGCCGCGAATATAGAACGCATCAAAGTGCAGATCGCAGCCGGTTATACTTACCAGGTTAACTACACGTTTCCGCTGAAAACGTCCTTTCGGGGCGATCCCTGGGCGCTGTTTGCGGAGTTGGCCTCGGCCCAACCGGGAGGTTATGCCGCCTATGTCGATACCGGGCGGCATGTGCTTTGCTCCGCTTCGCCCGAACTGTTTTTCACCCTGGATGGCGATCTGCTGACCTCAAAACCTATGAAGGGAACGGCCGTTCGTGGGCTGACCCTGGCCGAAGATGAGGCCAACATGGCCTGGCTGCACCAGTCAGAGAAAAATCGGGCGGAAAATGTGATGATTGTAGACATGATCCGCAACGACATGGGGCGGGTGGCCGAAACCGGCAGCGTGGCCGTGCCCAGCTTGTTTGACGTGGCCCGCTATCCTACCGTGCTGCAAATGACCTCGACGGTGACGGCGCGAACCGGGGCGTCGCTGACCGAGATTTTCCAGGCGATGTTTCCCTGCGCCTCTATCACCGGCGCGCCCAAAATGCGCACCATGGAAATTATCAAGGAACTGGAACCGGCGGCTCGCGGCGTTTACACGGGGGCCATTGGCTTTATCACGCCGGAGCGCCAGGCGCAGTTTAATGTGGCGATTCGCACGGTGACGCTGGATCGGCAAAAGGAAACGGCCGTTTACCACATTGGCTCTGGCGTGGTGTGGGATTCAGACGCCGAGGCGGAATATGAGGAATGCCTGCTCAAAGCGCAGATATTGGCCCCAAAACAAGCGCCGTTTGCCCTGCTGGAAACGCTGTTATGGACGCCGGATGACGGTTACTTTTTATTACAGCGGCACGTAGAGCGGCTGCGGCGGTCGGCGGTTTATTTTGGGCTGGAGGTGGAGGAATCGGCCGTTAGCGAGACCTTGTTGAGGGCGGCGCACTCGTTGACGGAGCCGAGTAAGGTGCGCCTGCTGCTATCAGTGGACAGTGGGCAGTGGACGGTGGAGAGTGCGCCATTGGCGGCTGGGCAGATACCGGCGCCAGTGCGGGCGGGGCTGGCGGTGGCGCCGGTTCAGACAGATACTCTCTTTTTGTACCACAAGACGACGCAGCGGGACGTGTACACCCAGGCTAAAGCTACGCGCCCGGACTGCGACGAGGTGATTTTGTGGAATGAGCGCGGCGAGGTAACGGAGGCCAGCAGCGCCAATATCGTGGCCCAAATAGCGGGCGAGATGGTGACGCCGCCGCTATCATGCGGCTTGCTGGCTGGCACTTACCGCGAAGAATTGTTGGCAAACGGCCGTTTGCGGGAAAAAGTGCTGTCGAAAGAGGATTTGTTACAGGCCGATGCTATCTTTTTAATCAACGCCGTGCGCGGTTGGCGTGAAGTACAGTTCGTAGACAAATGAAAAGTTGAGGCGTGGTGCGTGATGCGTGAAAACCTTGCGTATTACGCTTCACACATCATGAAAAATACAAAAACAAGAAGGTACTTATGAACATTTTAGTCACAGGCGGCGCGGGTTACATCGGCAGCCATACCGTCGTGGAATTATTGGCCGCCGGGCATGAGGTGGTGGTGGTAGACAACCTGTCGAACAGCAAAGAAGAAGCGCTGCGGCGGGTGGAAGCATTGGCGGGCAAAACCGTTACCTTTTACAAAACAGATTTGCTGGATGAAGCCGGGTTAGATGATATTTTCCGCAGCCATGCCATTGACGCTGTGATTCATTTTGCCGGGCTGAAGGCGGTGGGTGAATCGGTGGAAAAGCCGCTGCTCTATTACGAAAACAATTTGGCGGGAACGGCCGTTTTAGGCAAAGTCATGGCCCGGCATGGCGTCAAGGACATCGTGTTTAGCTCCTCGTGTACGGTCTATGGCGAACCGGAGCGCACCCCCATCACCGAAGATTTTCCCACCATGGCGTACAGTCCATATGGGCGCACCAAATGGATGATTGAGATGATGCTCCAGGATGTATACGCTGCTGACCACGAGTGGAACATCATCTTGCTGCGTTATTTCAATCCAGTGGGCGCTCATCCCAGTGGACGCATCGGCGAAGACCCCAACGGCATCCCCAACAACCTGGTACCTTTTATCACGCAGGTGGCGGTAGGTAAACTGCCGCAGCTGCGCGTCTTTGGCGCCGATTATCCCACCCGGGATGGCACCTGCATTCGAGATTACATCCATGTGGTAGACCTGGCGCGGGGACATCTCAAAGCGCTGGATAAGCTGGCCGACAAGCCGGGCGCTGTGGCCTATAACCTGGGAACCGGCAAAGGCTCCACCGTGCTGGAGGTGATCCAGGCGTTTGAGCAGGCCACCGGCCAGAAAATCCCGTATGTGCTGTCTGATCGTCGTCCCGGCGACGTGGTGGCTGCCTATGCTGATCCGCACAAGGCGGCGGCCGAGTTGGATTGGCGGGCGCAGTTGAGCCTGGACGACATGTGCGTCGACGCCTGGCGCTGGCAGTTGCAAAACCCGAATGGTTATGAAGCGTGAGGCTTTGTACGCCTTGTGGGAAGCCAATGGTTGCAGCGCCCCTAGATTTTGTTGACGCAGAGCGGGGCGCCGCTTTTTGTGCCCCCACGCCCACGCGCCCTTTTGCACGTGGGCGTGCAAACTCGGCTTATCAATAAAGCTTACACACACCTATCCACACAATGTGTCTTTACGACGCCCCCCTCTTCTGTCTATAATAGGATCATACATAGTACAAATTACCTATTTTCCAATAGAAAAGGAATCTTTGCTGCCATCCCTTAATTATCGCGCCCTATTCCTTTATTATGAGGTAGGCTATGATGACAAAAACTTGGTCCACCTATTACGACAACGGTATCCCCTCCTCGTTAAGTTACCCGGTTTCGCCGGTTGACCATTTATTGGTACACACGGCGCACAAGTATGCCAAAGAAACGGCCGTTATCTTTGCTGCGGCCGGTGGTCGTGCTTTGGCGGCGGCAAAATACAGTTACAAAGAGCTCAACATGGCAGTCTACCAGTTTGCCGCCGGTTTGCAGCGCCTCGGTCTGAAAAAGGGAGACCGGGTGGCGATTATGCTGCCCAACTGCCCCCAATTTATCATCGCCATCAACGCGGTGTGGCGCTTGGGCGCCATTGCCGTCTGCGCGGAAGGGCGTTATGCCAGCCGTCACCTGGAAGAGATTCTGTTAGATTCCGGCAGCAAAACCATCATTACCACGGAGAAAGTACAGGAGCGTTTGGCCGCCCAGCAACGGCCGTTACCCCTGGAGCGCCTAATTTACACCGACATTGAAGCTTATCTTCCCTGGCAGACCCGGCGCGTCTCTCTGGGTACGTCACCCCTCACC
Source organism: uncultured Ardenticatenaceae bacterium (assembly GCA_964643965.1). Taxonomy (GTDB): domain Bacteria; phylum Chloroflexota; class Anaerolineae; order Promineifilales; family Promineifilaceae. The sequence goes on along the minus strand of CAZXVH010000061.1, from coordinate 9,606 downwards.
CAACTTTTTCGCCCTCAAGAAAGCTTATCTACCATCCCCTTTGACAAGGTTTCCTATAAAAATATTGCCACCCTCAAACTAATTGAAGTGTCAACCATGGATACGGCCGTTTTGCTCTACAGCCATTTTCGGGCCAACCGGCCGGCCGGGGTGCAGCTTACCCATCGTAATTTGGCGGCAAACGCAACGGCCGTTAACGCCTGGTGCCAAACCAATCATAGCAGCGACCGGCGGCTGGCGGTGGTGCCCTTTTCCCACGCTTTTGGCCTGACGGTGGCCTTGAATGCCGGCATCTTTGCTGGTAGTACCCTCATTATCCTGCACAATCTGCTGCAACCTGAGCAAATTATCCAGGCCATCCACCAATACCGTATCAACGTGCTGCCGGCCACCCCGGCCATGCTCACCCATCTGGCTGCCTGCGCCTATAAATATCCGGGCGCGTTGAAATCATTGCAACAAATCATCAGTTCCGGCCTTCTGCCCCCGGAAACGCAAAGAGAACTGGCCGCTTACCGGGATATTCGCCTCATCGAAACGTTTGGTCAACCGGAAACCTGCGCCATCGCCACTATGAATCCATTGCAAAATCGACGGGCCAATACCCTGGGGCTGCCCCTGCCAGACACGCAGGTCATGATTGCTGACGCCGGCCTGGGTACGGAAGAACTGCCTCCCGGCGAAATCGGCGAGGTTATCGTCAAGGGGCCACAAGTTATGCAAACGTATTGGCGACAGCCAGAAACGGCCGTTGACAAGTTGCGCGTGGGGCCGGACGGCGAACATGGCTGGTATTTCACCGGCCAGTTGGGTTTTCTGGATAAAGATGGCTTCCTCGTTTTGGCAGAGTAAAGGCGGTTCTTGAACTTGTCGAAAGACTCAGCCGCCGCTGCACACAGATTGCGACAAATAGCTGCATTGTTATATTTTCTCTTTACCCTCTCCGTATGTTTCTGTGCGCCCTCTGTCTTTCCCATCTTGACAAATCATGTTATCATACCGGCAACTGCTTTGTAGACATAATCATATCCCCTGTCCCTAAAGGTGCAGCATGAAAACTCGTTTTCTCCCTTTCCTGATTCTGGTAGTGTTGGCGCTTTCTCTGGCTTTTGCGCCGGCCGTTTTGGCCGACAACGTGTATGTGGTGCAGCCGGGTGACACCCTTTACAAGATTGCCGTACAGCATGGCGTCACCATGCAGGCCATCGCTGAGAGCAATGGCATTTGGAACTATGATCATATTGAAGTGGGGCAGGCGTTGGTTATTCCTGGCGTGGCCGAGGCGTCGGTCAATGGTGGCTCAACCAGTTACGTGGTGCAGCCTGGCGATACGCTCTTCCGCATTGCCACCAATTATGGTCTGCAAACGGCCGTTCTGGCCCAGGCCAATGGCATCATCAATGTCAACCATGTGGAAGTGGGGCAGGTTCTGACTATCCCTTCGACAGGCTCAGGGAACGGCTCAGGGAACGGCTCAGG
>CAZXVH010000061.1:0-8027 GCA_964643965.1 uncultured Ardenticatenaceae bacterium | reverse complement strand
GTGTACCACTTCGGCGAGGACGGAGAGGGCGATTTCCGCGGGGGTTTGGGCGTTGAGATTGAGACCGATAGGGGCGTGGATGCGGCCGAGTTGAGCCGGGTCTATGCCTTTTTGTTGTAAGCGTTCCAACCGTTTGGCGTGGGTTTTGCGGCTGCCCAAAGCGCCGATGTAGAAAGCAGGACTGGGCAGCACAATTTCCAGGGCGGGGTCGTCGATTTTGGGATCGTGGGTGAGCAGGGCAACGGCCGTTTCCGGGGTGATCTCTAGTTCAGCAAATGCTTTTTGCGGCCAAAGGGGGAGCAGTTGGTCGGCGTGGGGGAAGCGCTCGGCGCTGCCAAAGGCGCGGCGCGGGTCGATGACGATGGTACGGTAGCCCACCGTTTTTGCCATGCGGGTGAGCGCCACGGCAATATGGACGCCGCCGACCATGATGAGGGTGGGGGCGGGCTGGAACCGTTCCACAAAAAGTTCTACTTCGTCGCTTAAGTGAAGGCGCTGGCTGGTGGCGGGCAGGTCGGTGAGTTGGCGGCGGAGGGCGGGGGATAGTTGATTGAGAGAACGGCCGTTACGCGCCTCAATCCATTTGCCTCCCAGCCATGCCGCTGGTCCGCGCAGCACCGTCAGGCAAAATCCGGCCTGGTCTTGTAAGGCCAGTTCGCGCAGCAGGGCATAGGCGTCCAGGTCCAACCGTTCCACAAACACCTCAATCGTGCCACCACAAGCCAGGCCCACTTCCCAGGCCGTTTCGTCGGCGACGCCGAAATGCAGCAGCTGCGGCGCACCGTTGGCCAGCACTTCCCGCCCTGCTTCGATGACGGCTCCTTCCACGCAGCCGCCGCTGACGGAACCGCTGATGGCGTCGTCGGCCGTGAAGGCCATTTTGGCGCCGGCTTTGCGCGGCGCGGACCCCCATGTTTGAATGACAGTGGCCAGGGCGATGGCGCTTTGGCCGGCGGCTAACCAGGCGTCGATTTCAGGGATTAGTTCGTTCATGTGTGCTTTGTTTTGCTTGCCGCCAATTCATCCGTTTGGTAGTGGCTATGGGGCCGGCGGTTTTATCTCCTGGCTGAGGGCGTCGATTTTCTGAGTGAGAGCGTCAAGCTGGTCTACCAGGGTATTGACATCTTCTTTGGTGGGAATGCCACGAGCGCGCACCGCCTGTTCGATTGCTCCCAGGTCTATTTCATCAGCGGCTTCTTTGCCAGTTTCGTTTTTACTGGGCGAGAGGCGAAAGGCGTCGCTCAGGAGTTTGGCGCGAAGCTTGCTGGCGTCTTCTTTTGCCATTTCGCCTCGTTCTACCAGCCCGCGCAGGCGGGTATCTATTTCCACGTCTACATGGGTGAACAATTCCAGCGGGGAGGTGAGGCTGCGGCGCAGGGAGTTGAGGGTTTCGCCCCCGGAGCGAACCAGGCCGGTGAGGACGGAGGTGGGGAGGAAGCCGCTTTTTTTCTTCTCTTGCTCGAAAATGATCTGGGTGAGGGTAACGGCCGTTAAATCCTCTTCTGTGGTGTGATCGATCACCTGCACTTCTTCACCGTTGCGGATCAACTCGGAGATACCTTCCAGCGTGATATATTTTTTAGCTTCTGTGTCATAGAGTTTGCGGTTTGGGTATCGTTTGATTAAGGGCATAACCAGCTCCTGTGTCGGCGAGTGCAATATTAAGAGATTATAGGCGGGATTGGCCTGGATGCAAAAAGAAACAGGAGAAGGAAACGGCCGTTTCCTTCTCCTGAGCTCTTGGTCCCCAGAGTATAGTGATGTGTCAGGCGTACCTTCAAAGCAAAGAAGTACGCAGTTATTACTAGAGCGCCACTGAAGCGCAGACTTACGCCAAGTTTTTCTTCAGCGCTTCTACCTTCGTTGTTAACTCTGTAACTTTCTCATTGAGCATTTCAATATCGCTTCTGGTGGGAATATTGAGGCGTTCCAAAATACCTTCCAGACGTTTGTCAAATTCTTCCTGAGTGGTTTGTTTCGTCTCTTGTGCTTTGTTCTTACGGTTTTCAACCACATCATTGATGAGCTTGCGACCATCACGTTCCGCAATTTCGCCGCGGTCTATCAGTTTGTTGACAAACTCTTCAATCTCTTCTTGGGCCAGCACTACAGCGCCCACGCTCGCCATCAATACCCGGCGTACCGCTTCTAAAAGGGTATTGGATTCGCTTTCCACTTTTTCTTCTTCAATAATCTCGATTTCGGCCATGTTTCACCTTCTTTTTTAAGAGCTGACAGGTTTCTAAAAAACCTGTCAGTTCTTGAATGAGTAACTGCTTACCAATTTAATTAGGCGACGATTTTTAAGCGACGATTTTTAAGCGACGATTTTTAAGCGACGACTTTTAAGCGACGACCTTTTTGTTCAATTCGTCGACTTTCTTGGACAATTTGGTGATTTTGCTGTCCAGGTCTTTAACTTCAGTGCGGCTGGGGATGTTGAAACGGTTCAAAGCGCTTTCCATGCGCGCCGTTACTTCATCTTCAGCGCGTTTATTGGCGTCTTCTACATCTTTTTTGCGATTTTCCACCAGTTTGCTCAAAGATTCACGTGCTTTCTTTTCTGTGTTTTCGCCTTGCTCCACAAATTTATCAAGCAGGTTAACCAATTCATCTTGAGCCATTGCCGCTGCGCCCAGACCAACCAAAAAGAGTTTGTGTACGTTGTCTACGACGACCGTCTGTAAACCATTGCCATTTTCTTCTAATGCCACTTCAACTGTTGCTTGCTTTGCCATGTTAAACCTCCAAATATTTAACTGTTATGAGCGCCTTCGCGCTTATTGATTATTTTTATGACGCAGTGCATCATAAAAGGAATATAACACAGTGCGTCATGAGTGTCAATACCCAATCAACCAGAGGGGGAAGGGGTTCGCTTGTTTCTCAAATAGCGCTCATTTGTCGGCCGGGTTCTGGATAGCATTGTTTAGGGTATAATAATCGCGCTGCTCAAAACATAGCCGGGAGACGCCGCTTGTTGAAAGCCGCTTATCTCGGTTTGATAAATATTCTTAATAAGATTTGAAGGGAGGTTGTTGGTTATGGACAAGGATATTATGGTTCAATGTATGGCTGTGACAAAATCAGGCCGCCAGTGTAAAAATTATGCCAGGCCGGATTCAGCCTATTGCCATCTCCACCAGAAATTGGTAAAAACCACTGTTAAGGCGGATGCAGACTCTATGGATCGGTTGGGAGAATTGGTGGGAGAATTGGATGGATTGGTGGCCGATTTGAAAAGCACCCTGGTGGTAGAGAAGCCCAGAGATTCTTCCATATCGGATTATCCGCTGCGCATGTTGACTTTGATGCGTGATATGGTGGACCGCCTCACCCCGGATGTACAGTTAGGCATATTGGAAAGCTTTGAAGGCATGACGGTGGAAGACGCCATGGACCTGGAAACGTGGAAAGGTATGGCCTATATGCTCAGCTATTCGGCTCGATTCCAGGCCGGGCAGGCGCGAGAGAAGGTGCATGAAAGTCTGCCCGCCCGGTTGCAACCCGATACCATGCTGAAGTTTATGAAGGCAAATGTGGATAAGTTTGCCCCGGATATTGCCAAAGATTTGATGGCGAATTTTGAGGGAGCAAGTCGAGAAGATTGGCTGGACCCTGATACCTGGAAGGGGGTCTGGTACATGCTCAATTATTCGGTACAGTTCCAGGCGTCCCAAATGAAGCAGCGCTTAATCGGTGAAGAGGAAGAGGGGAATTGAGTGAAGTTGGTCTTCTAATTATTTCATCATGGGTATTTTGACGCCGCGTTCTTTGGCCACTGCAATGGCTCGCGGATAACCGGCGTCTACATGACGGACCACGCCCATGCCCGGGTCTGAGGTCAGCACCCGTTGCAGGCGGACGGCCGCTTCCGGGGAGCCATCCGCTACAATGACAATGCCGGCGTGCAGGCTATAGCCAATGCCGACGCCGCCGCCGTGATGGAAGCTGACCCAGGTAGCGCCGTTGGCGGTGTTGATCAAGGCGTTGAGGATCGGCCAATCAGCAATGGCGTCGGAGCCGTCAAGCATATTTTCAGTTTCCCGGTTGGGGCTGGCCACAGAGCCAGCGTCCAGGTGGTCACGGCCGATAACCAGAGGGGCTTTGACTTCACCCTTGGCCACCATCTCATTAAATTTGAGGCCCGCTTTGGCCCGTTCTCCGTACCCCAGCCAGCAAATTCGCGCCGGTAAACCTTGGAACTGCACCTGTTCTTGAGCCATGTTAATCCACCGATGGAGCGATTTGTTTTGGGGGAATAGTTCCAGGATGGCGCGATCTGTGGCGTAAATATCTTCGGGGTCACCGCTCAGAGCGACCCAGCGGAAGGGGCCTTTGCCTTCACAAAATTGGGGACGAATGTAGGCGGGTACAAAGCCGGGATAACTGAAAGCGTCTTCGACGCCGGCGTCGTAAGCGCGTTGGCGTAAATTATTGCCGTAATCAAAGACGATAGCTCCGCGCTTTTGAAATTCGACCATGGCGGCGCATTGTTGGGCCATCGACTGAGTGGATAGACGAGTGAATTCAGCCGGGTCTGCTTCACGCAAGGAACGGCCGTTTTCAAAACTCAGGTGGTGGGGAAAATAAGCCAAATAATCATGCGCCGAGGTCTGGTCGGTGACAATATCGGGAATCAGGCCCCGCTTTAACAACTCAGGGAAAACGGCCGCTGCATTATCGATCAGGCCAATAGAGCGGGCTTCGCCCCGCTGCACAAAATGCTGCACCCGCTCCAGCGCTTCGTCTAATGTTTCCGCCACCTCATCAATGTAATGGTGGCTGAGACGGCGCTTTGCCCGCCATTCATCCACCTCCACCACCAGGCCCACGCCGCCATTCATGGTGACAGCCAACGGTTGGGCGCCGCCCATCTCGCCCAAACCGGCGGTGAGCACCCATTTGCCTTTAAGGGAAGGCCAGCCCGCTTGTTTGGCGGCCTCGGCGAACGTTTCAAACGTGCCTTGCAAAATGCCCTGGGTGCCAATATAAATCCAACTACCGGCCGTCATTTGCCCGTACATGATCAGCCCTTCAGCTTCCCACTTGTCAAAATTTTCCTGGGTGGCCCAATGCGGCACAATATTGGAATTGGCAATTAAAACGCGAGGGGCGTCAGCGTGAGTCCGGAAAACCGCCACCGGCTTGCCGCTTTGTATCATCAGCGTCTCGTCATTTTCCAGGTCGCGCAAGCTGCTCAAAATAGCATCATACGCTTCCCAGTTCCGGGCGGCCTTGCCCCGGCCGCCATAGACGATGAGGTTTTCTGGATCGCCGGCGACTTCGGGGTCCAGGTTATTTTGGATCATACGATAAGCTGCTTCTTGCAGCCAGCCTTTACAATGCAGTTCGAGACCAGTGGGGGAATGGATTATTCGTGTCATAGGTGGATTATATTCTCTGCCTCCGGCGTGTCAAGATGTGCCAGCCTATGTTATAATCCGTTATGGTAAGCCCCAAAGATAAGTATGACAGGCAGAATTTATGAAGGTTGGTCACTTATTTAACTGTATTGAACAAAACAGAAAGCCACGATTCGCAGTGACACCAGCGCCTTATGTGCCTTTTATTCAGCAGCAGAGAAAAAGCAAATGAGTAGTGAACGTATTCTGATCATTGATGACAGTCGAGAAATTGTCAAACATCTCACGGAATATGTGCTGCCCACCTTTGGCTATAACACCCTGCACGCCTTCGATGGGCAAACGGGGCTGGCATATATTCGTGAAAAGAAGCCAGACCTGGTTATGTTAGACTTTCATTTGCCTGAAATGACAGGGATTGATGTCCTCCAGCAAATGGCGAAAGAATCTATCAGTACGCCTGTCATTTTAATGACGGGGTATGGCTCTGAGTTAAGCGCCATTGAGGCGTTTCGTTTAGGCGCTAAGGATTATTTGATAAAGCCATTTACGGTGGATGAAGTAATTGATACCATTGACCGGGCGCTGGTAGAAACGCGACTGCTGCATGATAAAGCGGAGTTAGCAGAGAATTTGCGGCGCGTCAAAGTAGAAATGAGCCGTCAAACGCATGAGATGAATACCTTGTTTAATATTGGCAAGGCCATCACCTCTCTGTTAAGCGTAGACGATGTGCTGGGGCGTGTATTAGAAGCGGCCACTTACCTGACGAATGCGGAAGAAAGCCACATTTGGTTAGCCAATGAAGCCGGTACGGAGCTGCAAGTGTATGATCAACAGAGCCTTTCTGTGGCGTGTCCTCAATGGATTGCTTTGGACGCCGAAACCCATTTAGGCAAGGTGATGTCTTTAGGTCAACCGGTGCGCCTGTCGGAGTTTTCCAGTAAAGGGGTGAAGGTTAAAACAGATTATTTGGCGCAGTCTATCCTGTATGTGCCGCTCAAATTGCGTGGGGTGACATTGGGCGTCTTGGGCGTTAGTAATCGGGTGACGTTTCGGGCGTTTAGCAAGCGGGATGAGTTTTTGCTCTCTTTTTTGGGGGATTATGCCGCGATTGCTTTGGAAAATGCCCGTGTTTTCCAGGCGGCCGATAGAGCGTTGGCGGTACGCATCAAGGAGTTGAATACCCTTATCGACATCACCCAAACAGTCACTTCTACCCTGGATTTGGATGAAGTGGTGCGGCTAACGATTGGATATGTGCATTCTAGCTGGAATATTGAAGCGGCTTCATTGTGGTGGTTAGATGAGGCCAAAGACATCTTGCGGGTGTTGGCCAATGTGGGGACGCCTTTGGAAATATTGAACCGGGTGGAAGTGCCCCTGGGGGAAGGTTTTGTGGGCCATGTGGCGCAAACCGGCCGCTGGGTTTATACCAATGATGCGCCATCGCACCCCTTGCATTATCGTGATGTGGACTTTCGCACCGGGTTTAAGACGCAATCGCTGCTTTGTGTGCCGTTGCTTTTTGGCGGGAAGGTGGTGGGGGCGATGCAGTTATTGAATAAACAGAACAGTGATTTTGATGACCAGGATGTGGAAAAGGCTTTATCTTTGGCGGCGGCGGTGGCAACGGCCGTTTCCAATGCGTTGCGTTTTGGTGAGATAGCAGCGGAAAAAGACGGCGCATCAATTGAGTGATTTGGTTCTTCATGGAGGCTGTTTTGCTAAATGAAAACATGCAACTTCTTCTAATAGGCGTGGGTATCGGCCTGGTATCCGCCGTTTTAGGCGCGGTCGTTGACTATTTTTTGTCCCGCCGCCGACGTGGTGAGGAAGACGAAGCCCACTTGCCCGGTTGTATGCTGCTCATAACCGGAGCGCTCGGGTTTGTGGGGCTGGTGGCGCTGGCCGCTTCTTTCCTCTTTTATCAGACAGTTTGGCCCGCTGTGTGGGTGGGCGTAGGCGTTATGACGGGCTTTTTTGTGGGTTTCTCCCTGCTCTTTTTGGGCGCCATATGGCTGGCTGGCCGTCAAAGCGAGGCCGCGGAGTAGCTGCTATGTTAGCTAAAGTGATGAGCTGCGCCATTGTGGGCTTAGATGCGGAGACGGTCGATGTCGAAGTAGACATCATCCGCGGTGGCCCGGCGTTTAATTTGGTCGGCCTGCCCGATGCGGCCGTGCGCGAAAGCCGAGATCGGGTGCATTCAGCCATTAAGAACAGCGGCTTCACCTTTCCCACCAACAAGCGCATCACCGTCAATCTGGCGCCGGCCGATTTGCGTAAAGAGGGGCCGGCTTATGATTTACCCATTGCCGTGGGCGTGTTGGCGGCCTCTCAGCAAGTATGGCCGGAAAAGCTGGAAGGAGCCTTGTTTATTGGCGAACTATCGTTGGATGGCGCAGCGCGGCACACCAAAGGCATTTTGTCGATGACGGCGCTGGCCCGTCGTTTGGGTTTTGTACGTGTGTTTGTGCCGGCCGAAGATGCCGGTGAAGCGGCGCTGCTGCCTGACGTGGAAGTGATTCCGGTGGCGAACCTGGCGCAGTTGGTAGGCCATCTCACCGGGCTGCGCCCCATTGCGCCCTTTGTGTTGGATTTGGAAGAGACGTTTACGGAAGAGGCGTCCTATGCCGCTGACTTTGCCGATATTATGGGGCA
>CAZXVH010000060.1:10554-30789 GCA_964643965.1 uncultured Ardenticatenaceae bacterium | reverse complement strand
TGCAGGTACATATCGAAGTTGTCGATATTCCAGCGGGCAGGGACAGCGATGGATTCAAACATCGCCAAAAAACGGGCCATGAAATCGGTGTGGTAAATATCAGGCAGATATTTGAGGTATTCGCTGCGATCCAGCGCCAGACCGGGCGGCGGTGTATAAGGCGGCGACGCATCGCTTTCCCGGCTAACGGGGGGCGGCGGTTCTTCAGGGGGCGCGGGAATTTCCGCCGGAGCAGGGGGCGGCGAGTCCGGCGGCGAGTCCGGCGAGGGTTTCGGCTCTGCTTCCATTTCGGGCGGGGCGCTGACGGCCGGTTCTGGTTCAGGCGTGGCCGGCTTTTCGGCGGGTTCTTCAGGCGTTGCGGGAATTTCTGCTGGTTCCGGCCCGGCCATTTCAAGCGGTTCTGCGGCGATGAGGCGGCGCGTATAAGTTAACTTGAAGGGACCAATCTCAATGATATCGCCATCATCCAGGGGATAGGGCTGGTTGGGCGTCAGCCTGGCGTCATTGACTTTGACGCCGTTGGAACTCTCCAGGTCGGTGAGGGTGCAATCTGTTTCGGTGCAGGTGAAAGCGGCATGGCGGCGTGAGACGAGTTTATCTTCTAGCAGTAAATCAACGCCAGCCTGCCGCCCGGCAACGGCCGTTTCCGCTGCCAGATCCACCGTCCGTTCTCCAGTTGGCCCCACAATTTGTAGTTGATGCTGTATCATAATCTAATCCTCTTAGCGTTCACCACAGCAAACCGTCACACAGTATAGGGTCACTGTGAATCTTGAGATTCCTGTAAGGCTCTTTCTGCTTCTTGCCGCCGTCGATCTACCATTGCTGCTAAGGGGTGGCCGCTGGCAGGGGGAGCGATGAGTTGATCGAGTGTCTTGTAAATATCTTGCAAAGAGGCATCGGCCGACTCTGGTGAACCAATGTCAAATACCTGGCGCATTGCCCCTAATATAGTGCGATCTGCGGCTGCCGCCAGTTCTTGGGCCAGTTGGAACTTGATTGTCCGTAAACGGCCGAAAGCATTATCTTCATGCCCTGGCTGATCTTTTGCCAATGCGGTATGAGACCCTGGGCGTGCCTCTTCACGGGATTGCTCTTCGAGCATTTCAGAAACGCGCCGCAGCATTTGTACGCCAGCCGGCGTTGCCAATACATTGCGTACAGCAGATTTGATGCCGGAACGCAGCCCTCCGATCCCGCCCAAAATAAGGCCGCCTAAGCCACCGGCAATTCCCCCAAGAACAGCGCCGCCCGGTCCCAACAAGCTGCCTAACGTTGCGCCGCCTAATCCGCCTAACAGCCCGCCACCTGCTGCCCCGGCGGCGGTGTGACCCAAAACTGTTTTGATGGCGCGTAAACCTGTTCCTCCTAACGCCTCTAGCCAAGAGTGCGGTTCATCATGTTCTTCAACGGGTGGCGTTGTATTGCCTACGTTTACTTGAGAAGGATCGGGGTTTTGATTCGTACGACCGGCTACTCGATTCACCAAGGGCATTTCTGCCTCAATTTCGTCGGCGACAGATCGGATTTTATGCGCGAGTGCATGTTTCTTGTCAACGGCGTCAAATGTGCCTGTGGCTAAGGCGGTGCTGGGGTTAACTTCGCCAATGGCGATTTCTACAAAGTTAGAATGGGCGAAGAAGTCTTCAAGGGCGTGTGAAGCTCTGCCCATAGCATCCGCTACGTTTTGGTTCCAACGGCCGGCCGGGTTTAACGGCCGTTTTCCTGAAACATTCTCTGGCGGCATTTGTATCACCGGCGCTTGCTGTCTTTCATCGCGTACCTTGTTTCTAATTTGCAGCCAGATTTGCACATATGGTTTATCTTCTTCTAAGTTTGGATCGAGCCTTTGCCCCACTTTGTATTGTGTTTTTTCCCAAAAACGACGGTCTACTTCCGCATTAAACGCCGGCCCACTTGTGGATAAGGCCGCCTGACGGCCACCTTCATGGGCGCCATTAGGCGCTGGTACAGTAATCTGATCATCAGGGAAGGTAACATGCGTAACAGGAGTTTGCCGTACTTGTTGGCCTGTCTCTTCAGCCACCACCGCGGCGGGTACACTACCTGGCGCCACCTGCCCCGGCGGAATTTGTCCGGCAAGTTCTTGCGCCCGCCGGTTAAAAGCAGCAGAGGTCTGGCCGGCGGCCCCTTGTTCGTCCATATCGCCCCGATAGCTTTGTGCCGCCCGGAAAAGCTGAGCTTTGATGTATTCGCGTGAATCGACCATATACTGAGGAATCACTTCCCCTTCAGGGACGCGCAGCATGGCGCTTTTCGCTTCCCCACTCATATCAGCGGTTGGATTGTCCATATGCTCAAAATAGCGATAGCCGCCGTAAGCTTCACTGTTTAATAGTTCGTCCACTCGAGAGGGAATCATACCGATGAGGTTGTTAACGGAGCCTTCAAAGGCGTTGATTTCTCTCTCTGTGAGGCGAGATTGACTGGCCGCCATCTTGACACGCTTCCAGGCCAGCACGATAGCCCCTAAAGCAGGATGCGCTTGAGAAAAGTCGCGCTCCCAATTGGCGGCGTACATTTGGCCGATCTCCTCAGCAGAAAAACCGGTTTCTATCATCCCTTCCACCAAAGATTGTCGATGGTAACGGGGATCAAATTTTTGGATGAAAGAAGAATGGGGGGCGGTCAAACGGGGCCGGGCTTTTTGATACAGCGTTGAGGGACTTCGATAACGCGGCATCGTCCTATCGCCCTGCTGCTGTAACATACGTTGGATGTGGGCATTGCCATTCTGCCGCTGTAATTGCAAAACGGCCGTTTGTCGTATTGCCTGTGATGTGGAATGGCTGGGTAAATCCAATACCTGCAAGGGGTTAACGCCACCAGCTGCCATTGGCGCCGGCTCAACTTGCGCCAGAGGATCACGGGAAATATGATTATCCGGTTTTTGCTTTGACTGGATAACGGCCGTTTTACTTTGTTCTTTCTTCATATCAAACAGTTAAAAGCCTCTTGGCAGACGTCGTTTGCGCAGGGACAGACGCAAATTTTCTTGGTAATCAGCCGCCGAAACAGGTGTAAAAACCGCCAGATGGTAAACAGCATGGCCCTCATCTGATAGAAACAAAGTTAAACCTCGGTCAGGGTAGACCCATTCCCCTTGCGGTACAGCCAGCGTACCCCAATAAGAGTCAAGTTTCAAAGCAGGTTCGCCTAAACTCGCCAATAAAGCAGCCAAGTCAGGCGCCAACTCCGGGTAAGCGCCATCCAACAAAAGCACCTCCTCTGAGTCAGGTATAAACCAGGCGCGGACCGGCCCATCGTAACCCGCTACTGGCAGCACAAGAAAATTACGTTTTTCCTGGCCTAAAGTAGCCTGTCCAATCCCCTGGTCGGCTGCTGGAAAATAGCGGCGGATATCTTCCAGCGAACCATCAGCGGGCAATCCTCGCCACGCCCGGAAGTCACGCTGCACAAATTGATCAACCGTTTCTTGCCATCTGTTCATCTTCATCCCCTACGGCTTCTTTGGTACAGGCCAGCCCTTCATGACGCCCAAGAAATAGGCAGCCAATGCGTTTTTCATACCCACCGTGCTGGCTAAATTCATCGCCTCATTATACGAGGGATAACGCCGGTCAGATATGTCAGGAATCAGTTTGTCATCGAATGGTTGGCCGGCAAATTCGGCCCCCTCTACCTTGAGGCGCAGGGCAGCAGACGAAACTTTAGACTCCGTATTTTCCCAAACCGTTTCTGTGAATACAGAATCCATGCCCTCGATCAATGTATTATACTGGGAGCTGCCATAACCATATTTATCCGCATACACTTCATATTTTGGATGGGTGAGCATATGTAAATACTCGTGGATCATCACCTGGAACATATCCCAGAAGAATTTTCGAGTATCATCATCTGTATCTTGCTTCCAGCGTTGTAGATTAATAGCGCCGCCGCCTTGCGTTGCCGGCCAACCCCGGTCTATCTCTAACAGCTTTGTTTCTGTACCGGCAACCTGAAGCATCTCAGCCCGAATCTCTTTCAAAATCTCAAATTCAGATTTTGATTCTCCCGGTGAGATCGTTTGCCGATTAATATCGGCCCCATGTTCATCATTGATCTTGCGTAATTTTTTACCGCCGGCGTTGACGAAATATTTTAATAAGTTATCTGCCTTTTTTGTCTTTTGGGCAGCAGAAAGTTTTTTATTCTGTTTTTCTTCTTGTTCCCATTGGTCAAAGAGATTTACGTTCGCCTTTAAGGGCGGCGCTTTGGCATAATTACCAAAAACAGTATCAACCTCTACTTTTGCCGCATTGCCAATTTCTTCAAGGCGCTGCCACGGATGAAGATTAGCAGATGTGCGCTCGGCAGGACCTTTGCCTTCAGCCAGCTTTTTGTGCGCCTTCTCCATCGTTGTTTCCAGGTATTTGTGCATCCGTTCTTTATAAATTTCGCCGCTTGCCAGCACAGATTTGAAATCTGGTTGTTTGCCGCCGCCTTTAACCGGTGGTTTCATCGCTTTTTCTGCCGCCTTCCTTTCTTCATCTGTTAAGGTGGTCGTGGCATTCTTTAACGCTTCTTTGCTCTCGCTGATGCCAATATGAACAGTGAGCTGGCGAATACAAGTGTCTATCGCCTCAATTAATTGAGGGGAGGCTTCTTTTTCTGCGGCTTGAAGACGCATCTTTTCAAAGAGGCTCAAAAAATGGATGTTGACCGCCGGATCAATGGCTAACTGCTGGGCAATGATCTCTAATTGCTTGATTAGTTCAGCACTGCTTTTGGGTAATTGGGCGAATTTATCCAGGATTTCCTGTAACATTTTATCGGTGATAACAATCGATCCTGGCATGGGGTTTTCTTTGGAAAACAGGATATCTAATTTGCCCATTGTTTCCCGACCAATCACCCCATCTTTGCTTAGATTGTATTTACCCTGGAATTTCCAAACAACGTTCCAGGTTTCACTGCCAAAAATCCCGTCTGGTCCACCAGATTTTTTAGTAGAGACAGGCATAGGAAAACCGAGATCAATAAAAGCTTGTTGTACCTTGGCCACGGCATCGTGATTAGGGTCTCCCTTCTTCATAGGCGGGGCATTGTCATTGGCGGATTCCAGGCGAGCGTCACCCGCAAAACGAGCGGAAGACAAATTTTCTAGCTTGTCTCCTTCAGATAAGGCACGTTGAAGCGTGTTTGTGGCCTGGTTATTTGTGGATTGGGTAACGGCCGTTTCCTGATCCTGGCGCAGTTTACCCTGGACGTATTTGTTACCCTGTTGCGTTTGCAACTGCAGCATGTGCTTTTGTTGTAGTGGTCGGGTGGTATGGTGTGCGGGCAAATTATCTGAGAGGAGTTTGGGTTGGGGCTGTTTAACCACAACCTGTCCCGAGTGGCTAAGTTCCTCTCGCCTTTTTTGCTTTTTTCTTTTCCTCTGCAGCACTCTTTTCATTTTGCCTGCTCCAACCCCTAAGGCGAAAACACTGGCGTGATAACAAAAATGGGCGGGAATAGGATCAAAAGCGGCGTGATCGGTTCATTATAAATGCGCAAATTGCGCACCGTGCCCTGGAAAACATTGCCATTTGAATAGTTGGTAACGCCGACATCCCGGTCGTCGTTTTGTTCCAGGGTGAACGAAACCGTGCAGCCCAATTGATTGTCCAGATACAACTTGGCTTCCGCGCCATCATATGTGATCAAAGCCGAATGCCAGGTATTCAGTTCATAATTCAGGGTACACGCCTGCCGGTTACTATTGTTGTACAGCAGGCTGATCGTGCCATCTTCTTGCAGCTCAAAGCCGAGCCAACGGTATGAGCGTCCACCGACAAAAACAGGCATCCGCTTGAGTTGGTCTGTCTTAAACTCCATGGAGATGGAGAATGAATTGAAGTCGAAACCGTTTAAATTAGGCGTAGAAATCTTACAGGGATTGGCGCCACCGCTGCCGGTATAAACGCCGTTGCAATAAACGCCGCCATCGGTAAACGGGGCATTTTCCAGGGTCATGTCGTCCTGTTTGCCGGTAATATCTTTGCCATCGCTCTCCAGCGGGTAATGGGCCACCAACTGCGCCTGGGCGGTGGCCGTGGCGGCCACGCTGGTGGCGGTGGTGTTTTCAGCGGCAACGGCCGTTTGCGCCATAGCCGTCTGAGCCACGGCCGTTTGGGCGGCAGCGGTCTGAGCAGCAGCGGCGGCATTCCCGGCGTCTATCGTTTGTTGGGCAGCGGCCGTTTCCTGGGCATGGCCGGCCGCTTGCGTCTGCTGGGCGGCGACCGTTTGCTGGGCCTGTGCCAGGGCGGTGGCTGTGCTGCCATTGGCGGCTGCGGCCGCCAGCGCCGTGGCCGTGGCATTGCCCGCCACCGCCGTTTGCACCGCCGCCGTCGCCCCCGTATCCGGGGCCGGGGTAGAGGTGGCTAAGGGGGCGGCGTCAATGCCATCCAGTTGCCCGTCGCCGTCCGAATCCGGCACATTGACAAAAGTGCCCAGTTTAATTTCGTCCCCATCTTTCAAGCCGTCATTGTCGCTGTCCGGGTTCTTGGGATTGGTGAAAAAGATATTGACCTCTTCGCCGTCATTCAGGCCATCGTTATCGCTGTCCGGATTGTTGGGGTCCGTGCCTAACGCCTGTTCTTGGGCATTGGAAAGGCCATCCAGATCGCTATCCACGCCGGCGTCTAAAGTGGTTTGGGCCAGCGCCGTTTGCGTCACCAGGGCGGTAGCCGTCTGGGCGATCTGGTCGTTATAACCGAGCCACGCTTGCCCGCCCAGAACCCCGCCGACACAGCACAAAATCGCCAAAATGGGAATGAGGGCCATCATCCAGGTGGGGAAACGGGGTTTCACCTCCAGCAGGCCGGGCCTGGATTGGATGGCGCCGTCGGCGGCCCCCACTTTTATTTGGAAGGGCAGGGATTGTTTAGGGCCGGTTAACGGCCGTTCCTTCGGCTGCACGTCTATGATAATCTCTTCGCGCATACCCGGTTGGATGGTGAGGCCGGCCCGTTTGCCGCTAAACTGAATGCCTTCGGCGTCATCTTGGGCGTTGATGTCAAAGGCGGTGGGCGTATTGCCGTCGTTGGCGATGGCCACGCGGCACTTGCCGGCATTGGTCAGACGAGTCGGCTGGGCGTCTATGGAGAACTGCGTAAATGGCGCCACCAGCACACCGCCCTCTACGCTGGTGATGTCACGCTGTTCGCTTTGCGAGGAGATGACCAGGCGGTAACTGTGGCGGCCGGCCCGGGCGCTGCTGTTGCGCGGCGGATGGAGGCTGTAGGGCAGCGAGACAGTCGCCTGGGGCATCAACTGCACCGGCGTCGGCGGAATCGTCACCCATTCCGGGGGCAGACCTTCTACACGCAGGCTAAAATGATCCACCATGGCGCCCTGGTTAAACAGGTCTACCTGCACCTCGGCGCTCTTGCCCGGAACCACCTCCACATTGGTAGGATTGACGATGACGCCCAACTGACCGTTGTTGGTGAGTAACTGGGTGGCCCCGGAAGGGGCGGGGGGCATAGAATCATAACGAGAAGCATGGCGAACGGCCGTTTTCTGCCCGGCCTGCCAACGAATATGATAGGGGCCAAGGCGGGCCACCTGCCCCGCGTCCCACGGCTCGGGGATATTGGGCAGGAGTTTGCGATCTTTGACAAACGTACCATTGCTGCTGCCCATGTCGATGATCTGCCAGCCCGTCGTAGAGCGCTCCAAACGAGCATGACGGCGGGAGACGCCGGCCGCATCCAGCCGCAGGTCGCAATCCGGGGCACGGCCGATGATGGTGGTGGCTTTGTCTAAGGAGAAGGTCTGGTTGGCTTCGCCCTGGCGTTGGATGATCAGGTAGTCGGCGCTGGTGGGCGCAATGAGAGATGGGCCAATGCTGGGCGGCGTCAACTCGTCTACGGCCGGCATAATCTGCGTCATCAGGCTGACGACCGATGTCGCTTCGGCAATTTGCGTCTGCACATCGTCGGAAATACCGGCGGCGGCGCGGCGCAGGGCGGCGGCCATCTCCGCGCCAGTCTGGAAGCGATCTTCCGGCTTCTTGGCGATGGCTTTGAGGATGATGGCTTCCACCTGGGGCGGCAGGCCAGGCCGGATGTCTTGCGGTTTGGGCGGGGCGATGCGGATATGTTTTTCAGCGGCTTCGGCCGGGGTGCGGATATTTTCAAAGGGCAGTCGCCCCGTCGTCAACTGGTAGAGCAGCACACCCAGAGAGTAGAGGTCGGAACGGCCGTCTATGTTCATGCCTCGACACTGTTCCGGCGACATATAGGGCATGGTTCCCAAAAAGGTACCAGTCTGCGTTTGAATGCCGCCTTCCAGCAGCTTCGCCAGACCAAAATCCGTGACCACCGCTCGCACCGGCGGCTCCCCTTCCCGATCTGGGGCGTCCAGCGCTTCCAGCAGCACGTTGTCCGGCTTGATGTCCCGGTGAACCACGCCTTGCCGGTGGGCATAACCGAGGGCGTCAGCCACCTGCGCCACTAAACTGAGGCTCTCCTTGAGCAGCACCACCTGCTGGCTTTTGACCATCTGGTGCAAATATTTGCCCAGGGTTTGGCCGGGTACGTAGGTCATGGCCATGTAGAGGATGCCTTGAAAATTGTCGAAGTGGTAGATTTGCACGATAGAAGGGTGTTTGAGCCGGGCGGCGGCCTGCGCTTCTTGTTGAAAGCGCTGTTGGAATTGGGGTTGCTTCGCCAGGCGTTCGTCCATCACCTTGATCGCGACAACGCGGTTGAGGTTCATGTCGCGGGCTTTGTAGACATCGCCCATGCCTCCTTCGCCGAGCAGGGATTCGATGCGGTAGTTGTCGAGTTGTTGTCCGATTAAGTCTTTCATAGCGCTTGTTTTGTCCTTATGCAGCCCTGAGCGTGGGCAGATCAACGGTTGATAACGGCCGTTACGCCAAACGCATCTTGGGGAGAAACGGCTGCTTCGGCGCTGCTCAGCACAGGCGTTTCGCCATCTCGTCCCAGCAGTGTCAGCCAGCCAGCCGCTTCCAGGCGCATGGTGGGCGGCATGGTGGGCAGAATTTGGGTGTAAACGGCCGTTGCTGTGCTGTTAGGCGGCATATCGGCGGCGGTATACATGCCATCTACCAGCTTGCCCGCGCCATCTATTAACCCGACGCTTTTGCCCGCGCTGTTTTGCCAGACGGGTTGTGCGCTGTCTGCCGTTTCTTGCCATATGGTAAACGATTCCGGCCGAAATAAAAAGCTGACCGCTTCCAGGCCAAGGCTGGTACAGGTGATCAGCAAAGAAGCGGCAGGGGCGGTGGCTTTAACGGCGGCGCTCAAACGCAGCGCGGCCAACGGCCGGGCAAAGGTCGCTGCCACTATCTCACCGACGACGGCCGCCGCCTGCGCCAGCGGCGGAGACGCCGGGGCCACAAGCTGCGCCGGCAGCAAATGGGATTGGCTGCGTTCACCGGCGGACACCGTGATAATGCTTTTTATGCCGCCGGGAAAGCGATCTCCGCCTGGCGGCGGCAGAGCCAGCAGGCTATCCACCACCTGCTGCACCTGCGCCAGGCGGCCTTCTTCCAGCGTGGTCTGGTAGGTTCCCGCCTGGTCCCGTCGTTGGGGATCGGCGGCGGCCAGGATGTGGAGGGTGGAACGGCCGTTTGCATACACCCGCAGCTCTTCCCACACCATCATCGGCGCATTGGCGGCTGTCGTTACCGTTAAAATGGGGCTTGTAGTAGGCATAATTTCTCATTTGGGTGGCAAGTCGTAAAGTGGCGCGTGGCGCGTGGCAAGTGGCAGGTAGCGAGTGGCGGGTCTCTACCATCGATTACCGATTACAGTCCACTGTCCACTGTCCACTGTCCACTGTTCACTGTCCACTGTTCACTGTCCACTGTTAACTCGTGCGGTTCACCCTAAACTCCTCTTCATTATTGCGCCGCAAATCGGGCACATTGGCGTTAAAATTGGCGGCAATCTGCGACATTTGGTCCAGACGCAAACCGGTTCCGGCCGCATTGTCACCCATCAAACTTTCGGTGGTAAAGCGCACCGGCACATTGGGTGTGCCGCCGGCCGCCGGCGCCGGTGGATTAAGCATTTGCCGGGCGCGGGCTTCCATTTGCGTCACGGCCGCCGCCAACTGCGGATCGGCGGGGGCGTTGGGGGCGGCGTTTGTGCCGGTGCCGCTTGCCGTCTGGTGTCTGTCCACTTCCGCTTCGACCAAACTCATCAAATCATTTACCTGCCGTTCCATCAGGGGGCTGATTTGGCCGGACAAAAAGGCGCGTAAGGTTTCCTGCGTGACGGACGCCGAGACATTGTTCACCAGGTCATACAAGGCGCGGTAAAGCTGACGCACACTGTCGTTGACATTGCCGCTGATGTCTGACGCCGCCAACGCCCCCATAACGGCCGTTTCCAGGCGATCCCCCATCTGCGACACTTCCGAATCCATCAACGCCGATACATTTTGCCACTGTCCGGGCATTTGCGTCAAGCGGCCGATGAGCGTCTCCGAGGGATAAAGCGGCAGACGGCGACGGCCGCCGGGCGGGGCGGGCGCCGGTTGGCCCACCGCAGCCGTGGCCGCCAGGTTGGCCGCCGCATTCAAAGGGGACGTGGCGCTGCTTACCACCGGCGCCACGTCAATCGACACAGTGGTTGACTGGCTGCCGCCCCCTTCCTCCTGGTAAGGAATGGTGATCGTGCCTTGCTGGGCGCTGTTGGCCGCCTGGTTGAAAGTGCTGTTGAGGATGCGCTGAATCTGGCCGGGAAGCAGTTCCGCCTCGGTCACATCTTTGGCGATGGTGACATTGCTCAAATTGCGTGTGGCTTCAAAGCGCAGCGCCTGGTTCACCATGCCCAACGCCCGCGTCTGCCCGGCCGCTTCTAACTGCGCCCGAATCTGGCTGCCCACATTGCCGATGACGCCGCCGCGGCGCCACGCCTGACGCAGCCCGGTGGCCAGAGAGCGAGCGATGGCGGCCTGCTGTCCTTCCAACGCCAGGGCCACATCGCTGCCGATAGTTTGAATTTGGGCCAACATGCGCGGCCGGATGGCGGCCAGCACCATCTCGCGGATGCCCGCTTTGTCCAGTTGATTGTTCATCTGCGTTTCCGAGGTGGGCGAGATGTTGTGGAAGAGGGCGTGCATATTGGGATTGCTGAGTGAATATTCGTCCGGCAGGCCAATGAGATGGCCGTATTCGTGGGCGTAGATCGATTGAAACGAAGCGGGGTAGACGGCGTTGTTTTTGTTCATGAACCATTCTTGGGCGTTGATGGCGCCGCCAGCGCCGCCAGCGGCCACGGCCGTGGTATTAAGATGAACGGTGCTGTGTGAATCCGCCGCCACATCAAAAACAGGGGTGGCGCGGAAGGTGAGGGGTAGACGTATTTCCGGCGGCGCCGGGGCTGCGCTGCCCGTAGTCGGGGCGCCGGCGTCGGGAACGCCGCCGGGCAGGCCGCCATCTCGTGGTGTGCGGGCGTGACCGACCAATACAAAGCGGTTGTTGTAAAACTGCACCAACTGGCGGCACATGTTGGTGGCAAAGGTGCGCGGCTGACCGGCGGGCAGGGCGGTGGCTTCGGTGGTGGCGTTGCCCAGCGTGGCCACAAATTTGATGCGCACGTTGACGGTGACGCCGCCGCCGGTACGGCTCATGTCGTATTGGATGTTGCCGGAAGCGCCTCTATCAGACCAGGAGCCGACGGTGTAATCATTTGAACTGTAGTCGCCGGCCGGGGTTTGGGTATTGTGCAAGGTTTCGGAAGTAGGGGCATTGTTGATGACCACCCGCTGCACCATGCCTTCCGGGCCGCCTGCCTGAACTTGCTGTTGCGTGGCGGCGTTGCCCAGGGTGCGTTGCAGGTCTAAAACGGCCGTTTGCCGCAGCCCGCGCATGCCACCCCCACCGGCCGTCTCTCTGTACGCAATGCCCATGGGCACAAACTCAGCCGGCGCTGGTTTTTTTTGGAGAGAGGCAGGGGGGGATAACGGCCGTTTTGGTCTGTGGTTTTTCGCTTTTTTTTGCTCTTTTTCTTTACTCATCCGTCATGCCCTATGGAACCTATGGAATCTGTTGCCCTTGATTGTTTCAAGGCTAATCAGATATTTATTGACCTGCTGTTTCTCCACCTAAACCACCCAGCTGCGTTACAACAGATCGTAGACTCCGGAGCCGGGCATCCCAAGTGGTTTTCTTACCATTCATCGCCATACTGACCGCATGTAATAGCCCATAATGCGTCACAAAGGTAGATAAGGTTTGGTCTTGACCATTTTGCTGGGCCATGGTGTACCCAATGCCGGAATCACGCGAATAACTGGCTGCGCTAAGAGCAGAAGAAGCGGCGCTGGTGAGGGACGATATCCGCTGCACCACCACTTCTGTGGGAGGAATAGCAGCAATAGCGCCGGCAATGCGGCTGCGCGTTTGGGCGCCACCGCCGCTGCGCCGGCTGGCTGTGGCCGCTAAGGTATTATAAGCGCTGCGTCGGGCTATTAGCGGCGCTTTAACAGCTTCACGAGCAACAGTCAATTCAGCCATTGCGGTATTAACGGCCGTGTGCGCCTCTCTCAAAGCATCTTCACCAGCGTCAATCCGGGCGCCTTGAACCCGAGAAATAGCAGCATCCAGGCGTCCTTTCGCGCTGCTAATCCGGCTGGCATAAGCTTCGTCTACAATCCTATTAGCGGCCAACCCGGCGATATCCCACAACGCCGTGGCGTCACCCCCAGCTACAGTAACCAGTCCCTTTGTCAAATCTAGCAAATCTTTCACATCAGATTTCATACCATCTCGGGCGCTAACCGCTGCATCATATCTTCGTTGAGCCGACTCCTGTTCGTTTTCAGCCTGGGCCAGACGTAAATTGCTCACCGCTGTCGTCACGCCGCTTAAGGCTTGCTCAACGCCTCTAACCTTTGCCGTAACATTGGTAACGGCCGTGCGTACATTGGCGTCAGCTTCCTGAGCCGCTAAAACAGCCTGTTCCACCTGAGGATCCCGAGAAGCGCGGTCAATGGCCCTGTTATCGCTCTGATTAAGATTTAATTCAGTGTTGTTTTCACTGCTAAATAAAGAGCCTAAAGTTACACCGGAACCTCCAGTGCGGGGAACATTTTGCTGCTCGGCTAACTGCTCTAAGTTCCCACTCTCTCCGCTGCCAAAAGCCTGCATCCCCATTTCAGGATTTTGCAATGTGGCGTCACCTTCGGCATTATTAAAATCGGTAATCATGGGTACCAATCTGTTCCAGCCTGTTTGCACACTATTAACCTTTTGGCTAATCGCTTGCCAGGCGGTGCGGCGATCCATCATTAATTGCATATCATCAAATCTATCCCAATCAAAGCGGTCTGGGGATTGGTGATGGCTGGGATGGCAGCGCCCTGTTTCACAATCAAAGCCTGAACCAGGCTGCTGCGCTCCACGTCGGGTGGTGCCAAATGGAGCGGCCGGCGCATTACCAGAGATCGCCATTTGCACTGTCGATGGGTTTTGTGGCACATCCATTAAAAACCCGGTCATCATTCCAGCTTGCGCCCAATTGGTTTCTACCATATCTGGAGCAGTCCACTCCCCCACAGCGCCAAATTGCGCCATAAGCTCGGCAAAGGAGGGATCTCGCTGAATCAGACCATGATGAGATGTGTTTGTTTTACTTAACGGCCGTTGATTTGATTTACTCTGATAACGCCGATTTCTGGGAGATGACAACTGCTGCTGCACATATGCATTGCCCCGAGCCTTCTGCATCTGTAAGATAGACCCCTGACGCAAACCGAGATTGGTTTGATGGGGGGGCAAGCCAGGAGCCGCCTGTTGCAACATCATCGATTCATTCGTTATCGGCCCCTGGCTGGTTTGCGCCTGATCCTGCTGGCGGCGCACCTGTTTTGCCCCCTCATTCTGGTTATCTTTATGTGCTGTGTGCTTTGTTGTCATGCATTACCTCTTGATCCGCGGCCTGTTTATCAATGACGCAACAAGCAAACCGGCTGTTATCTACAGTTCTATCACACAAATGCCACTTCATGGACGCCGGAGGCGATGACGCCGTGCGCCACCATCTCAATGGTTTCTTCGGCGTCCCCCTTTGGCCCGCCGCCCGGTTCAGCCACAAACAGTTCCACGCTGCGGATAAACTGCACGTTGGGCAGCCCTTGCAAACATTGATAGACGTCGGAGAGGAACAACTCCCGGCCAAAAGGCCAGCCTTTACCCTCTGGGCCGCCGGTGAGCGGATTGAGGAATTTGTAGAGCCGGTTGAGTACCTCGCTTTCCACGGTGGCCTGGTCTACGTCCGGCTGGGCGCGAAGCTGTACTTTGGCCGCCACCCAATAGTAGGCCGGGGCGCGAATGTAGAGGCGGGTGGTGAGCAGGCGGCGCTCGTCCAGGTAGCTGGTGAGCCGTTCAATGTCTGCTTCGGCCGGTTCCAATGAATCCGGCTCCAGGTAACCTTCCGGGCGACGCACACGGGGAATGACCAGCACATACACCTGCCCTGGGGCGACCCGCCCCGTTTCTGAGGGCAAGGGCTGCAAACATTTGACCCGGCCGATGCTGACGGCCGGGGTTTCCAGGGCTAAATCTTCAAAATCGAAAGCGGTGACGGCGCGTTCCCGGTGACGCAGCATCTTGGGGGCGCGCACCATGGCGTCGGCCAATGTTTCGGCGTCCAGGCCGCCCCAGGCCGGTTCGCGGTTGCTGATGCGGGCCACGTAGGGGATGGAGGTCATGAGGGTGTTGAGGACGCCGCTTTCTACGTTGCCTTCATCGCCGCCGCCGCAGCGGTACTGCTTAAAGACGAGGTTGGCCCCCCGAGGAGGAATAGCGCCGTACAATTTGATAGCCCCGTCCGGTTGACGCACGGCCGGGCCAAAACGTAGTTCGCCGGTGACGCTGTCCAGGGTGTAAACCCGGCTGTGGCTGTCGGCGTCGGCGAAATCTTTGACTTCCATCCAATCCTGAGCGCCTTCCCCTTCTACTTTGACCAGGAGATGTTCGGCCGGGTCGCGGGCCAGGAGGGGCGTGGCTTGCAGGGTGAAGCGTTGGCCGGTGGAACCGTCGCTTTGCCCCAGGAATTCGTTGGTCCGGCTTTGGGCGTGGGTGGCGGGCACGGCGCCGCCCCAGGTGGTGGCGAGCAGTTTGCGCAAACGCGGCGACACTTGATAGGGTCTCATGCCGTCCCGCTTTTCGGCGTCGGAGATTTCTTTGATGCGCACCCGCACCCAGTAGAGATTTTTCTCTTTGACTTTGTATTTGCCCAGGGCCGGGAGGTGGAGTTGAAAACGGCCGTTGCCATTCATCCCTTTCGTGGTATCAAATTCCACCTCACAGGGCCGCCACCGTTTTTCATTGTCGCCGGTGGCCCCTTCCCACACGATGGGGGGCAGGGTGGGGTCGATGCCCGCGCCGCCGGCCGCATCCCATTCCATGTCCAGGCGTAAAATATGGCGGCTCAAATTGGTGGTAAAGCCAAAATAAAGGGCGTCGCCCACCTGCGGCGGTGACGAAAAGACCTCAAAGCCATCGAAGCCGGAACTCAAACGGCGCAAGTTTTGCGAATCGGTGAAGCGTTTGGATTTGCCGTCGGCGGTGGCGACGGCGGAGAGGACGGCCGCTAACAAGGGCGGGCGCACGGTAAACGCCTCATCGGTGGTAAAGACAATGGACGGTTCCGTTTCCGTTTGCGTGCTGGCAACTTCCGTACCGGCCGGGATCACAATGTCGTTTTCTTTAGGCGCTGAGAGCCAAAAGGTGACCGGCGTCTTGGCCGGCACGGGCGGCTTGAGGCTGACGCCAAACATCTCCATGAATTTGACATAATGCAACTCCGGCACGCGGTTCATCCGGTAGAGCATCGTCTCCGTCATCCAGGCGAACAGTTCAATGAGGGTCACGCCGGGATCGCTGACATTGTGGTCGGTCCACTCTTTGATGTAATGGGGGATGCGCTTTTTGGCTTCATCCACCAGTTGTTGGAAGTTTCTGTCATCCAGTTTAGGGGCAGCTAAGGACATGTTACTCTCCTGGGATTAAATAAAAGGGAAAGACCAGGCTGCGTTTGTCCTGGGTCGATTTAATTTCATACTGAATGTCGATGACCAGACAATGATGGCGGTCGGCGTCCGGATAAGCGGTGACATCCAGGACGTTGATGCGCGGTTCCCACATGCCCAGGGCTTCTTGGACGTAACGCTGCGCGAGAACGGCCGTTTGGTTGTTGTTGGGCGCGAAGACCAGGTCTGATAAACGGGAGCCAAAGGTGGGGCGCATCAAACGCTGACCGGGTGTGGTGAGCAGGATGATTTGAATGGCCTGCTCGATTTCAGAACGGCCGCTGGTCAGGGCCATGCCGCCTTGTTGATCGATGCCGGGCGGAAACGCCCAGCCAGTGCCAATAATGTCTTGTTTCATGTTTTGCTCTTTCCAGAAGTTCAACTTCTCCGAGAAGTTGAACTTCTAAACTATGGAACATTCACCGTCTGTTGCCCGGCGCTTTGCACGGAAATGACGCCGCCCCAGGTACACATGAGGGTACAGGTATTGTTCAGGGCTGGTTTATTGCCAATCAACACCGTGGCCGAACCCGGCGTCCAGGGCGCAGTGGTGACGGGCATACAAGGCTGCGGCGTCAAAACGCCCTGCGCCGCCGAGGTGGCCGCCGCCACCTGCGGGTTAGAGAGGGTGGTACACATGCCAAAGGGCATGATATTTTTCAGAGGGATATTGTCCAAGATGGTGGCGGCCGGCATATTGACGCCGCTGGTGCGTCCTTCAGGGGTAATCAAAAGTTGCCCCGGCGTCGTGCCAAAGCTGCATTTAATTGTGGCGTTGTTGGTAACGAGTGTTGCCATTTGTAAATCCTTTCCTAATTCAAGTTCACCGTGGCGCCTTTCAAAGTGGCCGTGCCGGAGGCTTCCAGGGTGAGCATCCCACCCGCTTTAATATTCATATTGGCGCCGGATTCCAGCTTTATATTGGCCGACGCTTTGATTTCTACATCGCCGCCGCTGTCGATGACGATTTTGCTGCCGCCGCCATCCATGGTGAGGCTCAAGCCGCTGCTGCTTTTGATGGCAATGGTATTACCGGCGTCGTCGATAGTGAAGGTGTGGCCGCCGGCCGTTTTGATTTCAATTTTGTTGTCGCTGTTGTCATATAGGGTGATGGCGTGGCCGGTGCGGGAATGCCAGGTGCGTACCAACGGCCGTTCATTCTGCGCTGCCCCGTTCACCATTGAAGGGACATCGTGTTTGCCGTTCCACATGCCGCCCAGGACAAAGGGGCGGGAAAAGTCGCCATGTTCAAAGGCCACCAACACCTCGTCGTCTACATCCGGCGTGTTGCAGAAACCGGCTTCCGGCCCGGCGCCAGCCCCGATCACCCGCGCCCAGTCGCTTTCGGCGTCGTCGGTGAGCCAGGGGAACTTGACCTTTACCCGGCCCCAGTTGTTGGGGTCTTCACTGTTGGTGACAACGGCCGTTACCACCCCCGGCCACCTGGTCAACGGCTTCTTGTCACGCACCCGCTCCGCCAGCGATCCACTGCGCGAACCGCGTACCGCAAACGAAGTGCGGAACCCTTCCGGGCTGTAAACATGGGTGGCGCTCGTCACCAGGTATTTGCCGCTGAGCCGCTTGCCCAATAATTTCAGTTCCACCATCTTGCCCGCTTTGATATCAGGATGACGAAAGGCGATGCCTTCCGCCTGCACAAACGCCCCGCTCATCTCATTCATACGGGCGGCCGCCAGTGCATCTGCTTCGGCCTGGCTCACCACCGGTTGATCCACAATAATGAGCTTGCCCTGCCCAAAGCTGTTGGCCCAGGCTGCGCCATTCTTCGATTCATCGATCTGGGGATACAGCTTGCCCTCTTCAGATTTACCCACAATCGCTTTTTGCTGGTCGATATCCCAGCCCTTGACCATCACCTCATCCACCTGCTCGGCCAATGTCATGCGCGGCCGGAAGGAAACGAGATCGTCGCCCCAACGCAGGGTGACGGCGGCCGGATTGTCTGGCGGCTGGCGAAAATAGAGCTTGCCGTCATCCACAAAACATTCATAACCAATGCGCCAGGCGCGTTCCATCAAAAAAGCGAGGTCAGACTGGTTGGATTGGAAAATATGATCGTACACTGTGCTGGTGGCTTCCACTTGGGGCGACAAGCCGATTTCCGCCGCGATTTCTTCGGCAAGCTGGCTGTCCTTCTTATTTAAAAAGGCGCGGCTTTTGGTTTCGCGGAAAAGGCGATGCGATTTATCATAACCGCGTACCACCAGTTCCGGCGTCATGCCTTCGCCAAAATAAGGTTCCAGCGCCGAAATTTCTCCTTTGATGAGCACGGTCCGTTCGTTGGCGGAATCGCCGGCCAGGATTTCGATCTCTTTGGTTAAATCAAAAGGCCCCTCATCCAAAATTTTCAAATCCTCATCCTGCATACGCAGGGTAAACATATCCGGCATGAGAACGTGTTGATCGATGGTGGCTTCCACCACTTTGGCGCGCACGGCGTCCTGGATTTTACTCCCGTCGATTTTGATAATTAGTTCGGTGGATAAGGTCGGTCTGTCAGGCATAATGGTTATCAGTTTAGAAGTTCAACTTCTTAGAGAAGTTGAACTTCTGGCTATCAAGCCTCATCAGGAATCATAATCGTCTGGCCTGGTTTGAGCGCTTCCGGGTTGTCGATGCCGTTATATTCGGCAATGCGCCGCCATTTGGTGGCGCTGCCATAGACATTGGCGGCGATCAAGTCCAGGCGGTCGCCGCGCACCACTTGCCAGGCGCGCAGCACGGCGTCGCCGCCAGAGGTGGGGTTTTGCGCCGGATAATCGTTGATGTCGTTGTATTGGGTGAAGGTGGCGTCCACGCTGGCGCGAACGGGGGTGCCATCATTTTTAAAGAGGGTGAATTTTTGGGTCATGCTGGTCATGACGGCGGCAAAGCGGAAAACGCCCCATTGAAAGGCGCAGCCCGGCGGTTCCTGCTTGTCGCCGCCATCGCGCGGCTCTTTAGGCTGCATGAACTTCCATAGTTTGTTGGTGGTTTTGCTGACGTCTTCGCCAGTTTCGTAGGTGTCGAAGAAGAGGGTCAACTTGAGGGTTTGGGCGCCCGCTTTTTTGAAGGTCATATGGGGGGCATCGCTGCGGTTGTTGGCCTCTTCTTTGTATTGGTTTTGTTTGGAGACGGTGTATTCAAATGGGTTAAACATGCAGGCGACTTCTACGCCGCCGACCGATTCGCCCGTTTCGTCTGCTTCGTAAATTTTGGCTGGGACTAAGTTACCGCGTGTATTGCTCATGGTTAAAAGCGTCCTCTGGTGCGTTCCCATTCAATGCTCATGCGCTCTTTGAGTTCTCCGTAAACCTGGCGGGCCAGTTCATCGACATCCACCTCTGCGGCCTGGCCTGTTTCGCCCCCTTCACGAGGGGAAGCGGGCGGCGCTTCGGGCGCCGGGGCCAGCTCTTCAGCCGGAGCTGGTTCCGCTTCTGCCCGCTGAATCGTGGCGGACGGCGGCGCATCTGGCTGCATAAGGGTGGTCGGCGGGGCTGTGTTGGTCACGGCCGTTCCTGAACCGGCCGTTTTTGGTGGTTCTTGCCCAATCAAACGCCACAAATCGCCAGGCAGTTCACCGATTTCCGTAGCCACTTTAGCGGGCGGCGGCGGGGTGGCCGGTGAGGGTGATGGCGGAACGGCCACTTCGGCGCCGTCCGGTACAAGGCTCTCCTGGCGCTGGATGGCCTCTGTTTTCGGGGCGGCCGGTTGGGGGCGGGGTTTGCGCGGCCGGATAAATTGTACGGATGAATCGGAAGGCTGGCCGGGCGGGATGCCATCTAGCTGTTGGCGCACTTTGGCGGTTTCGGCCGGCGCAGTCTGGCGCATGAGGGGGCCAGACGACGGCGTAAACGGCGGCGGCAGCGGCCCTGGCGTCTCGACGATTTGCACCGGCCAGGCGGCTTGCAGTGGGGGGCCAGCCGGTTGGGGATTGGAGAGTGGCGAGTGGGAAACGGCCGTTTCTGGCTGCATCGCTGCCGTTTCCGATGGCGTTTCCAGGCCATCCACTTCCTGCGGCTCACGCATGATTGGCGCAGGCGCAGGCGGCGCAGGCTGTGGAGATGGAGAGGCAAAATCTTGTCTCTCTGCGGGCGTTTCTACAGTTGGCGGCGGGGTGGGGGGTACGGCCGTTGTTTGGGAACGGGCGGCCATCTCCGGCGGCGTTTCAATCGTGCCCGCCTCGCGGTGCTTGCGCATGATCTGATCCAGGCG
>CAZXVH010000060.1:0-10454 GCA_964643965.1 uncultured Ardenticatenaceae bacterium | reverse complement strand
GCGGCGTTTCAATCGTGCCCGCCTCGCGGTGCTTGCGCATGATCTGATCCAGGCGGCGGGAAATGGGGTCGGCGTCCGCCCCGGCGGCGGGCGGCGTGGGTTGTGGAGATGGGGACGCCAGATTGTGCGTCTCTGCGGGCGTTTCTACGGCGGGCGGCGGGGTGGGGGGTACGGCCGTTGTTTGGGAACGGGCGGCCATCTCCGGCGGCGTTTCAATCGTGCCCGCCTCGCGGTGCTTGCGCATGATCTGATCCAGGCGACGGGAAATGGGGTCGGCGTCTGCTCCGGCGGCGGGCGGCGCAGGCTGTGGGGATGGAGACGCAAAATCTTGCCTCTCTGCGGGCGTGTGGGGTCTGTCAGGGGCGGCGCCTGGTTGGGCAGGGGGCGCATCCGTTTCAATCGGGATCAAGGTCAATGGCGGCGGGGCGGCCGCTCCGGGCGACGCCGGTTCTCGCTGTACGCCGGCAGCCGCCTCCATCAATGGGGCGGAATCCGCCGGGGAAGCAGCCCATGCAGGCGGCGAAGTGGGCGGCTGGGGAATGGCGGCGGCGGGTTGAGAAACGGCCGTTTTCATCTCCGCCGGTGTGGGTGCAGGGGGCGGCGAGGACGGTTCACCTGTCACCGCTCTTTGCACCTGTTTTGCTGCCGCTTTCAGACGTGACCAGGCGCTTTGTTCGGTCGGTTTGCTGGTCGGGACAGGAGGCGAGGTAGGAACGGCCGTGGGCGGGGTGGGTGTTGGCTGCGCTGCGCGTTGTATTGGCGGTGGCGTTGGCTGGTCTGTGGGAACGGGGAACTGTTGTGGCGCGTCCGCTGTTTGCACGGCTGCTTCAGGGGAAACGGCCGTTTCTGGCGCAGAAACCAACTCGGCTGGCGGCGCGGCAAATGTATGAGGCGGCAGGATAAACGTTTTCACTACCGGCTCCAACGATCCGTCAGGCACAGCGGCCGGCATAACCGGCGTGTCTACGGCGCGGAAAATAGCTGGCATGGCGGTATACCGCTGCAAACGCTGCACCATCGGGTTTCTTCGGCCACTGCCCGTTAACTGTTTCATCAGGTTGATACCGTCACCTCACCGCAGGCAAACTCCAGCGATTGCACAGCCACGCTTTTGCTGTCTGATTGCAGCTGCGGCCCCGTCCATTTTGAGGGATAGGCCCCCTCTAAATCCCAACTCATCACCGTCTCTAATTTCGAGTCGAGCAGAGAAACGGTGATTTTTTTGCGTTCAAAGGTCTCGCTCATGGTTTTCTGATACCAATCGAACAGGCTGCTGCTGCCCACGCCGTTTTTCAGGGTGATTTTTCCCCCTTTGCGGCGGCCGGGCAGTTGATGGGTGAAGGTGTTCAGCCCCCCTTCTTTAACCTGCTCAATCTCCCATTCAATAGCAGGCACGGTGCATTCGGTAAACGCCCCCAGCGTGGCCCCACCAATTTCGACGATAAAGCGAAACGCGGGGTTGGTTGTTTCACGAATTTTTTCTCTACTCATCGGTTTCAATCACCTTTACGAGAATCGTTTTCTTTCTTTTTCCAGCGCCAGGTCTCTGAGCCACAAGGCGTATACCTTGTCGGTCACTTCACGCACCAGTTTAGCGGGTGGCTTTTTTTTGCTGCCCGCCGCTGGCGTGGATGAGAGGGGGGTGGATTCTGGCATGGCGTCCCTCTATCCCAACGGCGAAACCTGCACTTGAAAGCGCTGGCTGCATGAGGGGCATTGAGCGCCGATCAGCAGCTTTTCACCGCTGTTGAGCTGCATGTATAACGCTTGCAGATAGGCCATATCAGAGGCAAACATCCGCTCCAGCATGTGGGGAGTAACGGCCGTTATCGACCCCAACTGCGTGATCACCCGGCTCAAGAGCAAAATCGGCAGATACGCTTCATTCGCCTGCACCCGGGCGTCATTCATCGTTTGCACCTCATCGATAGACAGCGCCAGGCGCATCCGGCCGTTTTGGTAAACCTGGCCTGTTTCATCGATATAGCCTCTGGGTAGGGTAAACTCATACTCCGTTTGCATCATCTTTTCTCAACCTGCCAGGATGCAGAAGGCGCAAACCCGCTGCATCCTGGCAGCCGCAGGTTACTGCACCCTCACAATATATTCGTGAGCAATGGTTAATTCCTCCACGCCAATGTCATTGCTATCTGACTTTGGCTGAGGGCCTGTTACTTTCACCGGCCAGGCGTTCTCAAAGTTCCAACGCGCGACCGGGTTAAGGTGCTGGTCATACATCATAATCGAGCCATTGTGCCGGGCGGAATCCACATCCCCATCTTCCACTTGCTTACGCCAGTTCCAGATGTCCATGTTGCTGGTGATGCCTCGCTTCAGAGTGATGTTTTCCCACTTCAGGCGGCCGGGCAGCTTCATCACCATTTCTTGACCACTTTCCGAAATGACTTTGTGTTCAATCACTTCTTGTTCCGAACCAATGCCGGAACATTCCGTGAAAAAACCGCTGATGACGCCTTGCACTTCTATACCAAAATGAAAACCAACAAGTGGATCTTCACGTTCTGCCATTTTAAACTCTCCTTATTTATACCGGGTGCGGTACAGTCTTGAGATTGACCGCAGCACTGGTAGCCTCTCTACTACGCTTCTGCGTCTGCGCCGGCCCATTGGCTCAGGCGCAAGATGACGAATTCGGCCGGTTTCACCGGGGCCATGCCCACTTCAATAATGAGCTGGCCTAAATCCCGGATTTCCGGTGGATTGAGTTCCGCGTCACACTTCACGTAAAAGGCTTGTTCCGGGGTCACGCCAAAGAGCGCCCCGCTGCGCCAGATGACGCGCAAGAAAGCGGTGATATCCCGGCGTACTTTGGCCCACAGGGTATGGTCGTTTGGCTCGAATACCACCCATTGCAGCCCGGTGTCCAAAGATTGACCGACCTGGCTAAACAGGCGACGCACATTGATGTAGCGCCAGGAACCATCGCTGCTCAAGGTGCGAGCGCCCCATACCCGGATACCACGACCGGGGAAGGAACGAATGCAGTTGACGCCGATAGGATTGAGGGTGTCTTGTTCGCCGCGGGTGATATCTGCTTCTACGTTTGTGGCGCCTAAAATCACTTCATTGGCGGGGGCTTTGTGGACGCCACGTTCGGCATCGGTGCGGTTGAAAATACCAACGAGGTGGCCGCTGGGCGGCACTTTTTTGCTGGTATTGGGGCTATCGCTGAGGTCGGCGACTTCAATCCAGGGATAGTACATGGCGGCGAAAGAGGTGTCGAAGTTCACGAAGTCGCGCCATTCTTTGGCCTGCTGGGCATTTAAGCCGGGCGGGGTGTCCAGGACGGCAAAACGGTACTGCATGTTTTCGCAGTGGGCGATCATCGCCGTTTGCACCTGTTTCACCAGGTCTTTGGCCGCTTTGGAACCGTCGTAGCCGGCCATCAAGTCCGGGCAAAGAATCAGGCTGACATCATCCCGCGCTTCCAGGCCATTGATGCCGGTGCGTTTGGCGGCGTCGCCGATGAAATCAGCGGCGGTCAAGGGGCCGACGGGCGGCACAGGAGCGGCGGCCGGTTCTGGCCCTTCCGGCTTGCTGTCATCCGCTTTGCTGCTGCTGGTGGTTTTCTTGGTGCGGGATGCGGTTGAGCGTCGTTTGGGCGCGTCTGGCATTTCATCTAAGGCGCGCAGGCTGGTGATGTAACAGGCGCCGCCGCCGTTGGCGAAATAACCGTAGACGGCGTCTGGTAAATAGGCGTCTTCCATGAAGCCCCCAAACACGTCTTGAAACTGGGTCCAATTGGTTACCAGGGTGGCTTTGTTGAGAACGGAGTCCACCGCTTCGCGTTCGCCCGTTTCCGGGTTGAAGCGCTTGACGCTGGCTTCGGCGGTGACGCCGACGAAGGCGGCGATGGAGACGCCGGCGACTTCGATGGGCTTGGTACCGCGATCCACTTCTTCAACATAGACGCCTGGAGAGGCATAGGTTACAGCCATTTTTATCTCCTTTTTAGGGGCTGGTGATCAAGGATTTTGATGACCAGCCAGAACGAATGATGGATAAAGTTTAGAGAGTAGAAATTAGAAATTAGAAATTAGAAATTAGAGAGCGGCGGGGCGCGGTTTCTGATGTGTTGGTAAATTTTCATGCGTTTGCTCCAGCGGCGCGGTGTGGAAGACAGCGCCACAGATTTTTAAAGGGTAATGTCGTAGTTTTCACCTGGGATGGTGACTTTCGTTTCTTTGGGTTTGCCTTTGGGCGGCCAGGCGATGAGGGTGTATTCGCCATGTTGAATGCTGCCCAGACGGAAACGGCCGTTTTCATCCGTCGTCGTCATATAACCAGTGCCTTTAAGGGCCACGTCGAGGCCAATCTGCGGCTCTCCTTTTTGGGTAACGTAGCCGCCAATATAAGATTTCTGGAGAACGGCCGTTTCCGGGTTCAAAGTTTCGGTGCGCGGGTCGTCGCTCAGGCCGGCGCGTAAAGTGAGGGTGCGTACCGGCGGGCCAGTCACTTCCGACCACGGATCCATAGCCACCGTGACCACAAAGGAGACGCTGGGCCGCATCTCATTATCCAGGGCG
Source organism: uncultured Ardenticatenaceae bacterium (assembly GCA_964643965.1). Classification (GTDB taxonomy): domain Bacteria; phylum Chloroflexota; class Anaerolineae; order Promineifilales; family Promineifilaceae. Next base: position 5,907 of record CAZXVH010000060.1, on the reverse strand, counting down.
CTCCACACCTCGGCCGGATTGGTGAGCTTGTCGTTGGCGGCCACTTTGGCCTGAATTTCAAATTCCTGGTTTTGCATATCGCCCACCAGGTATTCCGCCGGAAGGGTGGGATTGCGGAAAAGCGCCAACAGGCAGCGGGCCAGCAGCAAATGTTCGTCATCCGGTTCAGAAGCCCAGGTGGTGAGCATGTAGCAGCAGTCCACCCGGTAAGGCGTGCGTTTCATGCTGGTGACGTCGAGACGGCCGTTTCCCTGCCGCCGCTGCTGTTCCCATTGATGCTGGCGCAGCACCACATTTTCGCGCACGTCATACAGGTAAAAATTGACGGTCGGTTTCACCAGCCGGGTGCTCCATTCACGCACCGGCTGCTCAAACTTGACATCCACCTGTCCATTTTTGATGGGCACTTCCGCCACCAGTAGATTTTTGATCGACTCATCCAGGTCTGAAAACATGACTTACTCCAACGCCAACTCTTCCTCTTCTTCTTGCGCTTGCAGCATTTCCTCTTCTTCTTCCTGTAACTGAAGCGTTTCCTCCTCTTCCTCTTGCAACTGAAGTTCTTCCTCCTCCTCTTGCCGCTGGATGCCTTCTTCTTCGTGCAGCTGCGCCTTGTCTGGTTGAGCCATTACCTTGTCGGCGACCTGATCGGCTTCCGCTTCATACTGGTCGTTGGGATCGTTGACCGACATTTTGCCCTGCACGGAAGGCATAGCAGCGCCCTGCTGCACCACATGAGTCAGTTCGTGGGCGATGAGGCGTTGGCCGGCGTCGCTGCCCGGGCTGTATTCCCCTTCGCGGAAGAAGATGTCATTGCCGGTGGTGAACGCTTTAGCCCCCAACTGCTGCGACAACTGGTCTGACTGGGCGTCGGTATGCACGGTGACGCCGCTGAAATCCTGTCCCATCGTCTGGCCCGCTTTGGCGGCGATGCCATCGTCCAGGCTTTGGCCGCTGCTGCGGGCGCTTTGGATGGAAACGGCCGTTTCCTCATCAATTTCCGTGGGACCACTGCCGCTGCGCTGGGCCAAAAAACGTTGCACAGAGGCATTGCCCAGCGTTTGCTGCATTTGCGTCAGCGTGGCCGGGTTTAACTGGTTCTGTAATTTACCCATTGATACAGGGCCAGCCTCTTTTTGCGGTTCAGCCTCTTCCACCTGCGGCTTCGGCGTTATCTTTCCTTTTTCATCAAATGAATGTTCCATCGGTTTTTTCCTCACGTTCCACCACTCTAAACAGCCTTTCATCAATCAAGCGGCCAAGTTTCTGATATTCTCGCTGCGCCCCGCGCAGCAGATGGGTCATGCCCACCGCCTGGCCGTCTTCTGCCGCTAAAAAGGCGGCGGCCAGGATGATATTGCGGATATTGCCGCCAGGAATACGGAAGCGCTCCGCCAGCACTTTGAAATCCACATCGGGCAGCAGCGGCGTCTCTTTGGGGAAATTCACCTGCCAGATGCGCTCCCGGTCGCTGGCTTCCGGGAAGGGGAACTCCACCACAAAATGGAGGCGGCGGGTGAAGGCGTCATCCAGGTTGGCGCGTAAATTCGTCGCCAGGATGACCACGCCGTCATACATTTCCATGCGCTGCAAGAGATAGCTGATCTCGATGTTGGCGTAGCGGTCGTGGCTGTCTTTGACTTCGGAGCGCTTGCCAAAGATGGCGTCCGCCTCGTCAAAAAAGAGGATGGCGTTGCTGGTGGCTGCTTCCGTAAAGATGCGGTCCAGATTCTTCTCCGTCTCGCCGATGTATTTGCTGACGACGGTGGAGAGATCCACTTTGTAAAGGTCTAAACCCAACTCGCCGGCCATGATGTCGGCCGACATCGTTTTGCCGGTTCCTGATTCCCCGGCAAAGAGGGCGCTCAAGCCTTTGCCCAGGGCTAATTTCTGGTCGAAGCCCCAGTTGTCGTAGACGGTGGGTCGGTTTTTGACGGTATTGACCATTTCACGCAGTTGGGTGAAGGTATCGGCCGGCAGGACAATATCTTCCCAGGTGTAGCGGGGCTGAATTTTGGTCGCCAGCCGGGTCAAATTCTGGTTGGAATGGGCGCGGCTGGCGGCGAATAAATCGTCGGTGGAAAGCGGCCCGCCGCGCCACAAGGCCAAATCACGGGCGGTGGCGGCAGCGTCTTCAATCTGGCCGGGGGTGAAGCGGAAATGGTTGGCAACGGCCGTTACATCCAGGTCATCTCGGTCAGCCATCTGCCGCCGCCAAATGGCTAAACGGCCGTTAAAGTCCGGGGCAGGGAAGGAGATGGCAAACAGCGGGCGCGGCGACTGCCGACTGGCCGGCTGCCAGGAAACGGTGCTGGCCAGAATGACGATATGAGGATAAGCCAACAAGTCGTTGAAGATTTGCCCGGGCGGCTGATTATCCAGCAATAAAGTGTCCCACTGCTCCAAGAACAGAACCGCGCCCAGTAAACGGCCGTCGCGCAGCAGGGCGCGGAAGGCGTCGGGCAGAGCGAGGCGGCCGCTGGTTAACAGGGCGCAATCTACCTTCAGTAACGGCCGTTCCGCCTGGGCGGCCAGGTGTTGAGCTGCTTCTAAACGGCCCGTGCCGTAGCTGCCGGAAAAGGCGAAGAGGGGTGGGGGGGTGGATTGGCTCAACTGGCTCAGTTTTGCCAGCAGCGCCGGGGCTACGCGCCGGGGGGCGTCGATCTGGTTTAATGGCAAAAGCTGTACGGCGCTCCCCAAATTTTGATCTAACAAGTCATCATCCAGCAGGAATTCAAGCACATGAGGGGTGGGGCGGACTGTCTGCCGGAGCAGGCTGTGGCCTTCTCGTTCGCCATCCAGTTCTATGAGGCCGGTTGAGAGCAAACGGCCGTTTCCGCCAAATAGGCGACGCAGGGCCAACTTCTCTTGGAAATCATCAGTGAGTAAATTGAGCAGCAGGCTGACAGACGGCCGTTTTTGGGTGACATCATCGTGCAGGTAGGCATAAATTTGGGCGTAGCGGGGATCAATTTCCGGGGCGGCGATGAGCAAAAAGGCTTCGACTTCCTGCTGGGAAAGTGAGAATGTATGGATTAAATGGGAGAGGCGGAAGGAACGGCCGTTTTGGGTGGAAACGGCCGTTTGCGTCTGCCAGGAATCATAGGCCCGGGCGATCAACTCCTGCCAGCTTTGATAAAACGGCTCGGGATGATGCCCGTTTTGGGACCAGATATGCTGCCCCATCTCATAACCGAGCAGTTGATCCACAAAATCATCGGCGATGTAAAGGCCGCGAAATTCATCATGCGGATCCAGGCCATTTTCCCGCGCCCGCAGCACCGCCCAACGAATACGCACATCAACCACCGCCAGCGCCGCCAGCAGATGACCCCGGTCGTCGCTAAAAGCAGGCAAATCGATGACGCCAACCGCAGACTTCATCGCTGTTCATCCTCCACGGATTCAAACACCTGGTCAAAAAACGGTTCGTCATCCAGATAGCCGTTGATGATGTGGGGGATGTCATCAGTGGAATTGAAATGTCTTTTTTGATTGGACTGCACGTGCTGCACCCAGCCGCGCCAAACGTCGGCCTGCATTGGATTGTCTCGATTTTCTTTCCAGAGACGGATGAGGAAGGAGTGGCCTTCCTTTTCAAACCTGGACATGATCAATTGGTTTTGTTCATCGGTCATCACTTAATCCAGTGGCGAAACCGCTATAGTTGCCGCACCTGGCATTGTAATCAGGCGTCTCACAAAACTCTCACAAGCGCAGGGGAAACCGATAACGGTATGGGAAACCGCCATGGCGAAGTTTATTTTTCGCCCCAGAATTACCGTACATATTTTATCAGTATGAACGCAAAGACAGTTAGCGTTTAGTTTTCAGTCCGCGTTACCGCTGGTAGCTGTACATTGAAAACTGGATACTGTTTGCTGATAGAATACGAAGCCTTGTATTGGGGTTTCATGCAGGGCATAATAGCTTCCTTCATTTGCCCACAGTATTGCCCTACTGTGAATTTGAATGATGCCTATTTTCATTTTTGAGCCATTTTGGCTCTGATTGCATAAAAGGTACGTTTAACGGCCGTTTTGAAACCAAATGCCGAAAAATGCTCGTTTTTACCGCGTCCTACGTCCCCTGAACCCATGTTACAGTTTGCGGGCGCAAATTGCCCTGGCCTTTGGCGGCCTGACAATTTTGCTGGTCATCCTTTTTACCCTCCTGACCTTTCAGGCCGCGCCCCCTAATTTGGAAACAGGCCTACGCTTCGCCGCCATCCAGAATTTTCAACAGCATCTCCTTCTCATCGCTGGCAGTCTCACCGTCTTATTCCTCATCCTCGGTTGGCTCATAGCCGGCCGTCTAGCCGACTCGTTCAGCGCCAACGCCCATCCCGCCCCCCAGCAGCAAACCAAAAGAGACGGCATCATTTTAATGAGCAATTTGCCGGGAATGGCTTATCGCCGCCGCCCGGATGATTTTCATATCTTTACCTTTGTCAGCGAGGGCTGTTTTACCCTGACTGGTTACACGCGAGAGGTGCTGTTGGCGGGAGGCGCCATTCATTATGCAAATTTAATCCACCCTGATGACCGAGAGGCAGCGTTTGCAGAGATAGAACGGGGCGCGCAAACAGGACGGCCGTATCAATGTACCTACCGCATCTTCACCGCTGGCGGCCGTGAACGCTGGGTGTGGGAACAAGGGGAAGCCGTTCTGGCCGCCGATGGCTCGTTGCAAGCCCTGGAAGGGTTTATCACCGACAACACCGGCCAAATCGTCATTCGTCAGGAATTGGAACAGCGCGTGGCCGACCGGACGCGCAAATTGTCTGTCCTCAATGATGTCTTGCGTCTGACCAACAAGACGCTTGATCTCACACGCTTGCTCAACCAGGCCGTGCAACGAATGCTGACCGCGACCCAGAGTGAGATAGGCTACATTCATGTGCTGGATGATCATAACCATATTCATTTAGCGACATATGAAGGGCTGCCGCCCGCTACCGTAAATGCGATGTCGGCCATGGTTCTTGAATTGGAGACGACAGCCTTCAGTTGGATAATGGCGCATCATATTGTTTTGACGATTCCCGACATTCGTGCTGACAGGCGCGTCAGCCATCTGGCTCAGATTCCGCCACACTTACATGCCTATACCGGCGTCCCCCTAATCTCTGGTGAAAAGGTTGTCGGGGTTCTCAGTCTAATCGGGCGAGATGTGGCCCAATTTGGCGATGAAGAGGTCGATCTGCTGCTGGCTGTGGGTCAACAAATTGGCAACGCCATTGAGTCGGCCCGGCTGCGCCAGCAGGAAAGCCACCTGCTGGTGCTGCAAGAGCGTAATCGGCTGGCCCGTGACTTACACGATTCGGTCACGCAGTCTTTATACAGTGTGGTCTTGTTTGCGGAAGCCGGCCGCCGCAAGCTGGAGGCCGGTCAAATGGAACAGGCCACCATCTATTTGAATCGTGTCAATGATACCAGCCAACAGGCGTTGAAAGAGATGCGTTTATTTATCCACAAATTACGGCCGGCCGTTTTGCAAGAGGAGGGGCTGGTTCGCGCCTTGCAGCAGCGACTGAAAGCGGTGGAAGGACGCAGTGGCATTGACCACGACTTGATCGTTCAAGGTGATTTGGCCTTGCCGCCAAACCTGGAGGAAGCGCTTTACCATATCAGCCAGGAGGCGTTAAACAATGCGCTCAAGCACGCCCGCGCCAGCAAGGTGAGTGTGCGCCTGCTCGCCACTGAACAGCAGGTGGAGATGGAGATCCGGGATGATGGGCGGGGGTTTGATGTGGCAGAAACGGCCGTTTCCAGTGATGGTATTGGCCTTAAAAGTATGCGCGAACGCATCGCTGCCTTAGGCGGCGCCGTCACACTGCAATCCACCCCTGGACAAGGGACAACGGTACAGGTATGCTTGCCTTTTCACAGTGGACAGTGAACAGTG
>CAZXVH010000059.1:0-31005 GCA_964643965.1 uncultured Ardenticatenaceae bacterium | reverse complement strand
ACAGTGGACAGTGGACAGTGGACAGTGAGCGGTTATGGTTCACGTATCATGAAAGCGAGGTATTGAATGTTGAATAAGCCTGTGCGGGTTTTGCATTTTGCGGATGCGCATATTGATATTGCCAATTACGGCCGTCACGACCCGGATAGTTTGCTGCCGGTGCGGGTGATGGATTTTTTGAAGGCGCTGGACCAGATTGTGGAAACGGCCGTTTCTGAAAAAGTGGATCTCGTCTTGTTTGCCGGGGATGCTTACAAAGACCGCAATCCCCAGCCCACCTTCCAGCGCGAATGGGGCAAGCGCATGATGCGCCTCTCCCAGGCGGGCATTCCCACCTTGCTGCTGGTGGGCAACCATGATGTCTCCCCGGCGACCGGCCGGGCGCATACCCTACAAGAGTTCAAAACATTGGCCGTGCCTCATATCCACGTGGCCGACGCCATCCGGTTTTTTGGGGCGGCGGAGTTGGGTGTGCCGGTGCAGATCATTACCGTGCCCTGGGTCTCTTACAGCCGTCTGGCGGCCATGGATGTGGCCGAAGATTTGTCGCGGGAAGCGATTTTTGCAGAGGCGGAAAATCTGGTGGGCGAACGGGTTAATACGCTCATCGAGCAGGCAGACCGGGATGTGCCACTGATTTTGACGGCGCACACCAGCGTGCAGGGGGCGGTCTTTGGCAGTGAACGAGCGGTGATGCTGGGCAATGAATTGGTGTTGGGCGGGGCTATCGTGCGTGATAAACGGTTGGATTATGTGGCGCTGGGCCATATCCACAAACACCAGGTGCTCTCCGCCAAAGATACCCATCCCCCCATTGTCTATCCCGGCTCCATTGAGCGCATCGATTTTGGCGAGGTGAATGAGCGCAAAGGCTTTGTCCTGGCGGAGATAAGCCGGGGCCACACCGAATGGCAGTTTATGCCCCTGAAAACGCGCCGCTTTTTAGACATGAAAATAGACACGGCCGACGCTGACACTTTTATGGCCGACATCATGATGCAGCTGCCAACCCGGGAGCGGGTGGCGGGCGCGGTGTGCCGGGTGCAGCTGACGTATCCCCGCGATTGGGAAACGATGCTGGATGAGCCGGCCATTCAGGCGCATTTTGCGGAGGCGTTGAGCATACAAATTCAAAAGCACCGCCAAATCGAAAAGCGTTCTCGCCTGGGGGACACCCTGGCGGTGGAGCAGCTAACGCCGGAGGAACTGCTCCATACTTATTGGCAAACGATTGGCCTGGATGCGGCGGAAACGGCCGTTATGCAGGCGTTAGCTGGTGAGGTATTGGGGGAAAGTGAACAGTAAACTGTACACCGTTCACTGTAAACTGTTCACTGTTCACCATATGCCGCCTCATCCACCAGCCAGGTGACAGTTCCATTTGTGGGCTGGAGGCGTTGGGCGGGCCAGGTTTCGGGGGTGTCTTGGTGAGTGAGGATGGCGGCCAAAGCGGCCGCTTTTTTTGCGCCTGTCACCAGAAAGACGAGGCGACGGGCGGCGTTGAAGACGAGCGGGGTGAGAGTGAGGCGTTGGGCGGGACGGCCGTCATAATCCGCCATGACCGCCATCACCGGTTGGGTTCTTTCAGCAGAGGAGATGGGGCCAGGAAAAAGGGAGGCGGTGTGACCGTCGCTGCCCAGTCCCATGAGCGCCAGATCAAATGCCGGGAAAGCTTGCCCAGGTGGAGCCATTTGCGCCAGCTCTTGCGTGTAACGGGTAACGGCCGTTTCTGCCTCCAATTCACCCTCTGCCCGGTGGATATTCTCTGGCGGCAAGGGGACGTGGGCCAGCAGGGCGTCATAGGCCATTTTGTAGTTGCTGCCGGGATCGTCTGGCGGAACCAGCCGTTCATCGCCCCAGAAAACATGGGTACGCGCCCAATCAATTTGGGCGGCATAGGCGGGGGAAGCCAACAGATGGAAGAGCGCCTGAGGTGTGCCACCGCCGGAGAGGGCTGTGAGGAAACGGCCGTTTTCTGCCACTGCCTCCTGTGCTGTCGCCACAAATAATTCTGCCGCGGCTCTGGTTAAAGCCTCAAAATCCTGAAAAACTCGAACCTTTTGTTTACTCATTCCTCACCATTTTTAACCCACTAATAAAACAAATCCGCAATCCGCAATCCGCAATCCGCAATCCCTACTCGTGTTCAAAAGCAAAATGGGCCGCGCCATACAACGCTGTTTTAGCGTTGCGAATAACATGCACCGGCATCTGATGCATGAGGTCAGAAAAGCGCCCTTTGCTGCTGAATACTTGCATGAAGCGAGGTTTTTGCAGCTCAGATAGAATGCGCGGTGGAATGCCGCCGCCCAAATAAACGCCGCCGGTGGAAAGCACTTTCAGGGCCAGGTTACTGGCTTCGTCGGCCAAAATATCGAGAAACAGATGGAGTGTGGCGGCGCAGATGGGTGTTTGATGTTTGATAGCAGCCTGGACGATGACGGGCGTAGCGTCAACGGCTTCGGCCAATTCTTTTTGCAGCCATTCCGGTTCTGGGAAACGGCCGTTCTCTTTGATGCAGGCATAAATATTGGGGATGCCGCTGCCGGAACAGACTCGTTCCACGCTGACATGCTCGAACTTTTTCAGCATGTAGAGCAGCAGTTCCACTTGTTCCTGGTTGGTGGGGCCAAAAGAAACGTGGCCGCCCTCAGAAGGGTGCGCCTGGTACCGTTCGCCATTCCACACCAAAAACGCCTCGCCCAAACCGGTGCCGGGGGCAATGACGGCGATGGCGCCTTGTGGCTCTACCACGCCGGGGTTTAACGTTTCTATATCTTCATCGGTCAAATGGGGTACGGCGCTGGCGATAGCTTCCAAATCATTTAGCAAATGCACCTGGGGAAAATCAAATGCTTTTTGGATGGCAGTTTGATCAATCACCCAGGGCAGATTGGTGATATTGGCCCGTCCTTTGACTACCGGTCCGGCCACGCCAAAGCTGGCGCTGGTGATCGATTTCGGATGCGCCCGCATGAATTCGTAAATGACGGCTTCGAGCGAATCGTAATTCCGATTTTGGAAGGTGAGTTCTACTTCTGGTTGGAGTGTGTCTGATTCGGTCGAGAAGAGAGCAACGGCCGTTTTGGTGCCTCCAATGTCGCCTGCGAGTAACATAATTTATCCTTTGTTTTATTTTACCAATCAACCACCACGCCGCGCCAAAAGGCGACATGGTTTTTAATATTGGCGGCGGCCGGTTTGGGGTTAGCGTAATACCAGGCAGCGCCTTTATTCACCTTGCCGTCCACCACCACATCATAGTAATTGGCTGTGCCTTTCCAGGGGCAGACTGTTTCCGTATTGTTTGTCTGGAAGTACTCTTTTTTGATGGTGTGAGGCGGGAAATAATGATTGCCTTCCACCATTTCCGTATGGTCACTTTCGGCGATGACGACGCCATTCCAAATTGCTTTTTTCATAAATCGATCACTCCTCTAAATTTGGGAGCGCGGACAACCTGTCTGCCAGGCTGTTTGCGCTCCAGTTCATTAAGCAGTGGCTTCAGATTCCAGGATATGACGCAAGGCAGCGAATGCCTCATAACAGCCGGGGCATTTTTCTAAATGACGTTTGACGTAAGGCATCACGGTGGCGGCTTCTTCGTTGTTTTTCATAATCAGTTCCACGTATTCATCCAGCAAGGCAAAGGTTTCTTCACAACTGTACATGTCTTCGTGAGTATGATCCAGCATGAGCATCAGATTTTTGAGAATCTCGGCGTCTATCATTTGCCTGTCGTGGTTGGGGGTATTATCTGGCGCTGTTTGGCCTTCATCTTGTCCTGTCTCTTTCCGCCGCTCAAGCAGCGATTTTAGTTTCTCAATTAAAGTTGTCATTGCTTTGTTTCTTTGACGAATTGTCTGCTTGCCTTCTTACCTGGCTTTATTCAAAGACAGATAAGACATCGGTAGGCGTCAATCCCTGTTGCGCCAACTCCTGTTTGAGACGCAGCCGGGCATCGTGGAGCAGCTTATAGACGGCGTTTGGTTTCATGTCCATGATGCGGGCGACTTCATTGGTGGATTTGCCCTGGATAACGGCCGTTTCTATGACTTTTCTCTGTTTATCCGTGAGACCTTCGTTGATGAGATGTTGCACCTGCGCCAGCATCTCTGCCTGCTCGGCTGCTTTTTCCGGGGAGGGGGCGCTGTCGGCAATGAAACTGGGCGTGTAATCGCCCTGATCAGTCGTCAAAATGCCGTCTAATGATTTGTCTTGCCATCGTTTGCGGCGCAATTCTGTGAGCGCCACGGAGACGGCGATTTTGTGCGCCCAGGTGGTGAACTGGCTGCGGCCGGCAAAGGTATCCCGTTTATCGAGAATTTTTAGCACGGCCTCTTGCACAAAATCTTCGGCCTGTGTTTCAAACTCTGGGGCGTTGGTGTTGATCTGGCCCAATAAACCACGCCGCAAGCCGGACAGAAGAATTTGGTGCAAATCGTTGAGGGCGTTTTCACGAACGGCGCCACTTTGGCTTAGCTCGTTGAGCCACTGTTCATTTGTGCGTTTTACCACTCGTTTTCCCCTGATCGTTGTTTGTCGGAAGTAAAATGTTCAGGCGTTTATCAGGTATGTTCTCTCTCTTGCTGCATGGATATTGTAATCTGAGACCGCTTGAAAGAGCAAAGTGAATCGTTGGTGAATCATACCGTTATCGATTTTGTTAACTTGGGCTGATACCTTATGATAAATGCCATAGACCGTTTTCTTAATGATTAAAAATGAGGTGACATAACGATGGATGAAGATAAAAAGATAATCGTTTATAGTACCAGTTGGTGTCCAGATTGTCATCGAACCAAGTTCTTTTTCGATGAAAATGGGATCGATTATACAGAAATTGATGTAGATGAAGATGAAGCAGGGCTGGCGTTTGTGAAGCGGGTGAATCATGGGCATCGGATAGTGCCCACGGTGGTGTTTACGGATGGCGCCATTTTTGTGGAGCCGCCTGATTCTGCGTTGGCATTGAAATTGGGGATGGTTATGGCGCATTGATGCGCCTGCCAGGAAAGGGTTTTATCACAAAACGCCAGCAGCGCTGCTGGCGTTTTTTTTATGTCAGTTCGGCGTTAAATCGATAGCCTATACCCCGTTCGGCCACAATGTAGGCTGGCTCATTGGGGTTCACCTCTATTTTGCGGCGCAACCGGTGGATGTGAACGTGAAGCCGGTCTTCTTGGGCGTCTTGCAGGGGCCAGATTCGGTTGAGTAAAAATTCTGTGGTGACGATGCGGCCGGCATTGCGTACCAGAATGTAAAGCAGCTTGGTCTCAATGGGTGTCAGGGAAACGGTCTGCTCATCTACAACTGCTTCCCGGTTGGGGAAGTTGATGAGCAGATGATCGTCAATCTGTGTGCTGGAGTCGAGGGTGTAAGTATAATCGCCCATGCGCCTGAGAACCCGATTTACGCGGGCCACGAGTTCGCTGGGATTAAAGGGTTTGAGGATGTAATCTTCGGCGTATTGTTCCAATCCTTCGATGATGGTTTCTTCGTTGTTGACGGCCGTTAGCAAGATGATGGGCAAGTCGCTAAATTCACGCACTTCACGACAAAATTCAAAGCCGCTCATGACAGGCATATGCAAGTCTACGATTGCCAGGTGGGGGATGCCGTGCCGGTTGATATTTTTGAGCGCATCTTTGGCGGAAACGGCCGTTGTCACCTGATAGCCAGCTTGCTCCAATGTATGTTGCACGATGCGCAAGGTAAACGTATTGTCATCGACTGCTAAAATTTTCTTGGTTGTAACTGGTTCATTCAGCATAAATAGCCTCAGACCCAAAAGTGGGATTGCCTGAAAAAGTGTGCAAGTAAAGTCAATAAGATGATAATACGGATTTTAGGAAAGTATATCGATTATCGTCAAATACCCCATACATTACAAATGCATCTCAAAATTGAGAAAAATGCGTTACGATTTTCCTGAAATTTTGCCAGCCAATTCGTTTATTTTCTTAAGGATGGCTGTTTGTTTGTGAATTACCCCACAAGATAAAGGTTTGCTTTGCCCATGTCAAAAGCATGTGTTATAAATGGGACAGATTTCACAATCTCCCATTTTAACAGAGAGTACAGGAGGATCATACGTGTCACAGGAATGGCAATTTATCGCTATTTTTATTGTGCTGTCGCCTATCTTCCCGGCGGCGCCTGTCATCCTTAACCACCTGCTTGGTCCTAAAAAGCCAAACCTAATAAAGCAGCAAACGTACGAATGTGGTATCGAAACTGTGGGCAGCTCGTGGGTGCAGTTTAAGGTTCAATATTATATCTATGCTTTGGTGTTTGTTATTTTCGACATTGAAGCTGTATTTCTCTTCCCTATTGCTGTTGCTTTTGATCAGCTAGGCTTATTTGCCATCATTGAAACGGTCCTGTTTGTGGTATTGTTGACAATGGGCCTGGTTTACGCTTGGGGCAGGGGCGCCCTTGAATGGATTTAACTTTAATTTGTTTTTTTACCCTGTCTGTAAATAACTTTTAGGGTAGACCCCATAAAACACTTCCTAAAGCCGGGTTGCCGGTTTGGAGTATGCACATGAGTTTCAACATTATAGATTTTCTGAAAAGTTTGGTTAGTCTGAATGTCAGTGATTATCTGAAGTCACTGTTTGGAAATGAGCCATGGATGGATTTCGCAGCTGATGTGCTGGGCGTGATCATCATTTCTACATTCTGCCTTCTGATCGTTATTTTCTTGATCTGGTTGGAGCGAAAAGTGATTGCCCGGATACAGGATCGGATTGGGCCAAACCGGGTAGGCGGCCGTTATGGCTTGCTGCAAACGGTGGCAGATGTGATCAAGCTGTTGATCAAAGAAGATATCACTCCAACTGGCGCTGACAAACTGGCATATCTTTTAGCCCCCTTTCTCACAGTTATGGCTGCCCTGCTTATTTGGGCGGTAATGCCTTTTGCCCCTGGCGTCATCGGCGTTGACCTTGATATCGGGGTTTTTTATGTGCTGGCCATCAGTTCTGCTTCAGTGGTGGCTTTGCTACTGGCTGGTTGGGGTTCAAATAATAAATATGCGCTCTTGGGCGCTTTTCGTTCGGTGGCCCAATTGGTCAGTTATGAAGTGCCCATGATTCTGGCTTTGCTGGTTCCCATTCTCCTGGCTCGTTCCATGTCTACCGTCGATATTGTGGAAGCGCAAACGGTGCCCTATTTGTTTGTCGTTCCCCTGGCAGCGTTTATTTTCTTTATCTCTGCGCTGGCGGAAACGGGACGGACGCCTTTTGACCTTTTGGAAGCGGAATCGGAGATCGTGGCCGGTTTTCATGTGGAATATGGCGGCATGAAGTTTGGTATGTTTTTCCTGGCAGAGTTTGTCAGTACGCTGTTTATGTCTGGCTTTTTCACCACGATATTTTTGGGTGGATACCGTTTCTTTGGCCTGGAGAATTTGGTCATTGGTGATGGCTGGGCAGTGGGGAGCTTAATTGGCCTGGTTGTTTTCTTCGTGAAGATGTTCCTCATTTATTTTGTGTTTATCTGGATTCGAGGAACATGGCCGCGGGTGCGGGTAGATCAGATCCTCAATTTTAACTGGAAGTTTTTGGTGCCACTATCGCTGGCTCTCATTTTGATGGTGGCGGTGCTGGATAAGGTGATTCCAGCGACGACCAATGAATATGTGCGAGCGCTGATTTTGTTGGTGAGTAATATCGCCCTGGCTATGATTACCATTGAGATCATGCGGGTGGTGGCGCGACGCAAGCGACAGAAGGATGCCTCTCAGTCTGGCGGGCTGGTTGTTGAGGCGGCCCCTCATGATGCCCACACTGCCGCTCATCAAGAAGTTGTGGCGGCGCATTGATATGGCAAATTATTCAGGGAGTGTTCGGTAAATGACCACTGATCAAATTATATTTATTATTATAAGTGTCTTTGTTTTGGGCACGGCGCTGCTGGTGGTGACACTGCGCAATTTATTTCATACGGCGCTGGCGTTGATGGCGAGTTTTTTGGGTGTAGCCGGTTTGTATGTGACGCTGGATGCTGGTTTTTTGGCGGCCGCGCAGTTGTTGGTTTATATCGGCGCTATTTCCATCCTCTTGATTTTTGCCATTATGATGACGCGCCGCTTGATGAGCGTCACTGAACCGGCGTTTAATGGACAGGTGGGCATGTCTTTGATAACGGCCGTTCTCGGTTTCTTCGTCGTTATTTGGGTCTTGTTCTATTCCAGTGCTTTTACAAATACAAAACCGGTTGGCGTGGAAATCACTGGTTATGTGGATAACTCTGTGGTAGCCATGGGGCAGGCATTTGTAGACCCCAATGGTTATGTCTTGCCGTTTGAAATCGCCTCGGTGCTGCTATTGGCTGCCCTGGTTGGCGCGGTTATTGTGGCCTGGCCCAAGGCGGAGGTTGACTGATCATGATTCCGCTTTCCTGGTATTTAATTGTTTCCGCGCTGTTGTTTGCCATTGGTATGTTTGGTTTGATGGCCCGCCGAAATGCCATCGCTATGTTGATGGCTTTGGAGTTGATGTTGAATGCGGTGAATATCAACCTGGTGGCTTTTTGGCGGTTTCGCTTTGTAGGCAATGCCACTGGGTTGGTATGGGCTGTCTTTGTTTTGGCAGTAGCGGCGGCTGAAGCCGCTGTGGGGTTGGCGTTGATTATTTCTGTTTATCGCAGCCGGGATTCTGTGGTTGCGGAAGAACTGGATAGTTTGAAAAATTAGGTATTTCATCGCTTGAGTGAATCCTTATGAGTGAACAAGAACTACTAACCTTATTTACCTGGCTTATCCCGGTTGGCCCACTATTGGCGTTTTTTGCCATTATATTGTTTACAAATCGTCATCGGACGCTTAGTTGGGTGGTGGCCTGGTTGGGCGTTTTTTCCTCTTTGATTTTGGGGTGGACGGTGGCCCTGTATGCGATGGCTCAGGATGTCCATCACTTAGAAGAACATCCCACCATCATCGCTTCTGCCATCGATTGGCTGCCTTTGGGTGATTTCTTTGAGGGTACCTGGTTGAAGATGGGCGTGGCGGTGGATCCGTTAACGGCCGTTATGCTCATCATGGTGACGTTTACTGTCGCCATGATCTTTGTCTACAGTGTCGGTTATCATAATTGGGGAGCGCCACTGGGCAAGATTTTAGGCGTACCCAATCACCTGCAAGAGGAACCGCTGCTCTCTCGTTTCTTTGCCTATATGAGCCTGTTTGCGGGTGGTATGCTGCTGCTGGTAGTGGCTGACAATTTACTGCTTTTGTTCATTGGTTGGGAAATCATGGGCTTTTGCTCTTATTCACTTGTCGGCTTTTGGTACGCGCGTGATTATCACTTGGGACCAGACGATATCCCCCATATCTCCCCACGGCTGGCTGGCGTCAAAGCTTTTATGACCACTCGTGTGGCCGATGTGGTCATGCTGTTGGGCATAGTTTGGTTTTATCTGGTATTTGGCACTTTGAACTTTAGCGAGGCGTTATCTGCACATGGTTTGGAAGCAGCTGTCCTCAAAGTAGGAGCGGCAGCGCTTGGTGTGATGTCTTTACTTCTCTTCACCGGCACGGTGGGTAAATCGGCGCAGTGGCCCTTACACGTCTGGCTGCCCGACGCTATGGAAGGCCCCACGCCGGTTAGTGCAGTTATCCATGCGGCGGCGATGGTTTCGGCCGGCGTTTACATGCTGCTGCGTATTTACCCACTTTTGGAAGTGGGCAGCGGCCCCCAGGGGTTGCCGAACGTCAGTTGGATTATCACCGGCATTGGCGCCTTTACCGCTTTCATGGCGGCCACCATTGCTGTGGCGCAGTATGACGTGAAAGGGGTGCTGGCGTATTCCACCATTTCTCAGCTTGGCTTTATGGTGGCGGCCATTGGTGTTGGTGGGTATGTGGCCGGCGCCTTCCATTTATTTACGCACGGCTTTTTCAAGGCGCTGCTCTTCCTGGCTTCTGGCTCCGTCATTCATGGCATGGAGTATGGCGCTCATGAGGTGCATGACCATCATACCGATCCGCAAAACATGAAATATATGGGTGGCTTGCGTCACAAGATGCCCGTCACCTTTTGGACTTTTCTGATTGGCGGCATGGCTTTATCGGGGCTGCCGTTGGTAACGGCCGGTTTCTGGTCAAAAGATGAGATTTTTGCTGAAGCGTGGCACGCCTTTGAATTGGGTGAGCCGCTTGGGTTGTTTGTGTTGATAATGTTGGCTGCGGCCGCTTTCCTGACAGCCTTTTACACCATGCGTCAGATTGGCCTCACCTTCTTGGGGCGACCGCGCAGCCCCCTGGCCGAAAATGCCCATGAAAGCAACAAATTCATGACCATCCCGCTGGTTTTGCTGTCTGTATTTGCCGTGGTGGTGGGCTGGGGTGGTATCCCTGAGAATTTCCCCATTATCGGCCCAATGGTTAACAATAACTTTTTCCATCATTTTGTGGGCGCCACTATTCATGAGACGATGCACGAGCTTGAAGCTCTCAATTTGGTGTCTCGTGGGTTGCAGACCTTGCCATTCTCTTACGTGCCGCTCTCTACTTCGCTGCTTGTAGCGTTGGGTGGTTTGTTTGTGGGCTGGTTGATTTATGTGCGCAAGCCGCTGCAAAAAGGGCAAGAAGATCCGTTGGTCAAACCGCTTGGTCCTTTACATCTCTTCCTGAACAACAAATGGTATTGGGATGAGTTGTATCATGTGCTGTTTTACCGGCCGACGATTTGGATTGC
Source organism: uncultured Ardenticatenaceae bacterium (assembly GCA_964643965.1). GTDB lineage: Bacteria > Chloroflexota > Anaerolineae > Promineifilales > Promineifilaceae. Next base: position 20,302 of record CAZXVH010000059.1, on the reverse strand, counting down.
TGAAGTCTTCGTTTATGAAATTGTAGATAAGAATCTTATTGATGGCATTTTGCATGGCGTTGCCCGCGCTTTTTATGCCTTTGGCCGTTACATGAAGCGGCTGGAAGAGTTGGTCTTTGGCGATTTTGTGGATTGGACCAAAGATGTGTTCTTGAAAGGGGCGGATTACACGCGAGAGTTGGAGACGGGCAAGATTCAAGAGTATGTCATGGTGTCGGCGCTGATTATTGCGGTGCTGGCTATTGTTATCTTGTTGATGAATTTCCAGATGCTCTCACAATTCTTACAGCTTCTGACTATTAATTAGGGAAATCGATGGATTTTATTCAAGACAACCTCCTGACAATCGTTATCTTTTTTCCATTAGCGGCGTCACTGATTATTTTTTTGATGCCGGGAGATGCTAAAAAGACCATTCGCTGGACGGCGCTCATTTTTAGTTTGGTTCCGTTGGCGTTGACGTTGATGCTCTGGTTCAATTATGACCGGGTGGACGCTGGCTTTCAATATGAACAGCTTGCCCCCTGGTTCCCGGCGATTGGCTCAAATTATCATGTGGCTTTAGATGGCATTAGCCTGGCGATGTTCTTGCTCACCACCATTCTGACGCCGCTGGCGATTCTGGCCTCATTTAATGAAGATAAGAATCCGCGAATTTTCATGGCGCTTTTTCTAATTATGGAATCGGCGATGTTGGGCTTGTTTGCCTCGCTGGATTTGCTCGTCTTTTTTGTATTTTGGGAATTTGGCCTGGTTCCCATGTATTTCCTCATCAAGATTTGGGGTGGCGCAGACCGTAATTACGCCTCGTTTAAGTTTATTATTTATACGATGGCGGGCAGTTTGGGTCTCTTGTTGTCTATCCAAATTATTGGCGTCTCCATGGGCACCTTCGATATTGTGGAACTCTATAATGTGTGGGTGAATTATGCGCCGGCGACGCTGCCTCATGTGAATTTGCCAACGGATGTGGTGAAGACGGTGGCGTATGTGGCTTTTTTCATCGCCTTTGCCATTAAGATTCCCATCTGGCCGTTCCACACCTGGCTGCCCGATGCCCATACGCAGGCGCCAACGGCCGGTTCCATGCTTTTGGCCGGTGTGCTGTTGAAGTTGGGGGCGTATGGCTATATCCGTTTGGTGATCCCCTTGTTCCCGGAGCAGGCAAATGTAACGGCCGTTATCCTGGCTGCCCTGGGCATGTTGAGCATTGTTCTCGGTGGGTATGCCGCCTTTGGGCAGTGGGATTTCAAGCGATTGGTCGCCTATTCTTCCGTCAACCATATGGGTTTTGTGGTGTTGGGACTGGCGGTGATGGCCTTCGCTTACGGCCGTACAAATGTGGATTTGAATTCTGCCCTTCGCCTGGATGCGATTATGGCCACAAACGGGGCTGTTTTGCAAATGTTTAATCACGGTTTGTCGTCGGCCGGCATGTTCTTTATTGTTGGCGTCATCTATGAGCGGACGCATACCCGAGATTTGAAGCGGCTTGGTGGTATCTGGGCGCTCATGCCTTTTTATGGCGGCATATTGATTTTTACCAGTATGGCGTCATTGGGGCTGCCCGGGTTGAATGGTTTTGTGGGTGAATTTTTGATCGTGCGCGGTTCATGGGGCGTTTTTTCTCTCATGGTAGCGCTTTCTATGTTGGGTTTGCTGATGACCGGCGCGTATATCTTTAAAGCCATCGGTCAGACGCTGCACGGTCCCATTAAAGATGAATGGCGTGGTTTGAAGGATATGACCTTCCGCGAACATGCCGTTATCTGGCCGCTGATGGCCTTGATGTTGTCATTAGGGGTGTGGCCGATGTGGTTGTTGGCGATTATTAACGACACTGTTACCAAGATTTTTAGTTAGGAAGAGGGTTTATGGAATTCCCATTTCTATCAATTATCACATTACTGCCGATAGCAACGGCCGTTATCATTTTGCTAATGCCTAAAGAGCGGGGCGAAAACTCTCGTATGCTGGCATTGGCGGCCATGGTGACGACCCTGTTTTTATCGCTGTATGTATATATTGCTTATTACAACAATCTGCCCGCGCCGGGTACGCCCTGGGCTGAGACCCTTCAGTTTACCGAAGAGGTCGCCTGGATCCCGTCTGTAGGCATCAGCTATATTCTGGGCGTCGATGGCCTGAGCGCCACCCTGGTTTTGCTAACGGCCGTTGTCGGACTGGGTGGGGTGTTGATTTCCTGGAGCATTGAAGATCGTCCGCGTGAGTTCTATGCCTTCTTCATGCTGTTGGTCGCCGGGGTACAGGGCGTATTTGTGGCCGTAGATGGCTTTTTGCTCTTCTTCTTTTATGAGCTGGCCGTGCTGCCCATGTACGTCATGATTGTTATTTGGGGCTGGAAAGAGCGCCGCGAATACGCCGCCATGAAATTGACGCTGTATTTGTTGATAGGCAGCTTCTTTTCATTTATCGCCTTTCTGGTTCTCTATGTCCAACTGCCCAATTATTTACCGGCAAATTTGCCGGCCGGTTTACCCCCGTTAGATTCCGCGATTTCTACCTTTGATTTGCGTTATTGGTCAGAAGCCCAATTCCCCTTTGCCGTGCAGCAAATCTGGTTTATGCCTCTGTTTGTGGGCTTTGCCGTGTTGGCGGGCATGTTCCCCTTCCATAACTGGTCCCCTGATGGGCATGTGGCAGCACCAACGGCCGTTTCCATGATTCATGCCGGTGTGTTGATGAAATTAGGGGCCTATGCTTCCATGCGCGTCGGCATCCAAATCCTGCCAGAAGGCACTGTCTACTGGATGCCCTTCATCATCCTCTTGACTTTGATTAACGTGCTTTATGGCGCCTTTATTGCTATGCGCCAGAGAGACCTGAAATACCTGATTGGCTACTCCAGCGTCAGCCATATGGGCCTTGTCACCATGGGCTTCGCCGCCATGTCGCTCTACAGCTTCACCGGCGCCGGCATCCAAATGGTGAGCCATGGCATCATGACAGCCCTCTTCTTCGCGGTTGTCGGCATGGTCTATGACCGGGCGCACACCCGCAGTATGGACGACTTGAGTGGGATGCGTCAAGCCTTACCCTGGCTGGTAATCCCCTTTATCATTGCTGGTCTGGTCTCCATGGGCATGCCCGGCCTTTCCGGCTTCATCGCCGAATTCCCCATCTTCATGGGGGTATGGGCGGGCGGTACGCTTTCTTTGGCCAATACCGCCTTTGGTTTGAACCCGGCCAATTATTACCAAATCATTGCGCTGCTGGCCGTCTTATCCATCATCATCACCGCCGCTTACATTTTACGAGCGATTCATAAAGTATTTTGGGGCGAATACGAGGGTGAAAAATGGCACGACATGCGTCCCATTCTGCCCATAGACAAATTAACCCTCGTCATGTTTTGCGTGATTCTCATTGTCATTGGCGTTATTCCCGCAGTCATTGCGCCAATTGTTGAAGCGGGCATGATGCCTGTCGTTGCCCGAGTACAAGATGCCCAGCATGCCGCCACAGTCATCGACACTGTCCATGTTGCCGCCACCAATTTTCTGTACTGGCTGGGAGGTGCATAAGTGAATGCTACCGTAACGCTTGATTGGTTCTTGACCCTGCTACCAGAAATTTCATTAGTGGTTCTGTTAGCGGCCGTCTTGCTTTATGATCGAGGTTTAAATCCGCAAAATCGCCGCAATCTCGGCCTGTTAGTTGCCTGGGGTGGTTTTGTGATTCTGTTGCTGACCCTGGCCTTATGGCTCTTCTTTGATTTGCCTTCCCTTTCTGCCTCATTACCCCAATCGCTTTATTGGGGCGGCATGATTCGCAATGATCTCATCACCTTGATATTCCGGGTGATGTTCCTGTCGGCGCTTATCCTGGTCAGCCTGATCACCATTGATACAAAACGGCTGCAAAGAGGTGAATTTTTTGCCCTCTTAATCGCGGCTACAATTGGCTTTAGCTTAATGGGCGCTTCCGCCGATTTGATTATGATTTATGTGGCTCTGGAATTAGCCAGCATCTCCTCTTATCTGCTGGCCGGTTATATGACAGAAGATGATTTATCCACTGAGGCTGGTATTAAATACTTCGTCTATGGCGCGTTTGCTACAGCGATGATGCTATATGGCATGAGCTTTTTATTCGGGGTATTTGGTGAAACCAATATTTACGCCATTGGCGGCCGTATTTCCGAATTTATAGCGCGGAATGGCGCTATCCCGCCAGAAGAAAATAGCGTATTGTTGCTGGCCGCTATCTTAATTATTATTGGCTTTGGCTTCAAGATTTCGGCGGTACCTTTGCACTTCTGGACGCCAGATATCTACCATGGATCGCCGACAAGTTTCACAGCCTTCGTCTCCACAGCCTCAAAAGCGGCCGGGTTCGCCGTTTTCTTGCGCGTCTTTGACGCCGGAGTCTTGGGCATGCCGGGCGAGAGCAGCTTCTGGTGGGCGATGTTGGTGGCTATCTGTGTCGTTTCCATGACATTAGGTAATTTGGCCGCTATCTTCCAGAAAAATCTTAAACGATTACTGGCTTATTCCAGCATTGCCCAGGCCGGGTATGCCATGATTGGCCTGGTCATCTTCACCCCTGATGGTTCCGGCGCCACCATGTTTTACTTGTTAATGTATCTGTTCACTAATATTGCTGCTTTTGGCGTGTTGATTATGATCAATAATGCCTCCGGCGGTGACGCTGATTTGAAGGGTTTATACGGCTTAAACCGGCGGTCGCCTTATTTAGCTTTGGTCATGCTCTTCGCTTTGTTGTCATTGGGCGGTATACCGCCCACGGCCGGTTTTTTGGGCAAGTTTTTCATATTTAGAGCGGCCATTGACGCCGGTTACTGGTGGTTAGCCTTTTTGGGCATCTTGAATGCCTTTATCGCCCTGTATTACTATCTTTCTATTATTAAGTACATGTATCTTTACCGTTCTGAAGATGAAGCAATCGCTATTCCTGTTTCACGAGCAGCCCAGATTGGCCTCGGCTTTTCAGTATTTGTGATTATATTGCTGGGCGTGTATGCCGGGCCGGCCTACGATTGGACGCGAGCGGCCGCTAACGCCTTCTTCCCATTTATCGGTTAGGGTGGGGTAATAATGATTCAAATTGTCGCTCCCTTGAATTGTGATATAATGCGCAAACCGCGCATTAATAAATAATTGTGTCCCAGAATTCTAATATCAATCACACAGCAAGAGTCGTCAACTTAGTCGGTCAAGTTGGCTGCATGACTGGAATAATTGCTTTGATTATCATTGGTATTTCTTTTGCCGTAGGTAGGTTCTTGGACAATTATCTGGATGTGAGGGGCGTCTTTACTGTAACATTGCTGCTGATTAGTTTTCCCATTACTTTGTTTGCCATGGTGAAAATTAGTCTGTACATGGTAGCCAAAGCGCAAAACCAGATAAACGGATTGCAGCAAATCGAAGATCAAACCGACAGCGAAGCTGGAACCAACAGCGAAGCTGGAACCAACAGCAAAACTGAAACCATTGAAAAAGAGGAAGCACATAGATGAAAAAACGATACTGGATTTTGATTTGTGTCTTTTTGATGATCCTGCTCGGGTCTTTTGTAAATTACACCAAACCTGTTCTGCCCTATATTCAATTGCCAGGTGAGATTTACCCCGGATCACAGCATTGGCCTATTTTTGGCCCTCTTTTTGGCGGATTGACAAATACCTTTATGTCCTCATTGGTGGCCTGGATAGTGATACTCGTTATGGTTCTGGCTTTAAAAGCGCGTTCACGCACCGCAGATGAAGTGCCGACCGGCTTTTATAATTTCTTTGAGATGATTGTGGAGATGGCCTACAATTTCGCCGAAGGTATTACCGGTCCGAAAGTCAAAACCTTCTTCCCCTGGTTTATGACCTTTATTTTGTATATTTTAGTGACAAATTGGATGGGCCTTATTCCAGGTTGGGATAGTATTGGTATGTGGGAGTACAAGCCCCATTTTTTGGCGGAAAAAGAAGCGAAAGTCCTGGAGCAGCGAGCGGAGCAACTTGGCTTGCCATTATCCCCTGCTGAGGTGGAAGAGTTTATCCATCAACAAACTGAGTTTTTTGATGCGCAAAATGTCGGTGATTTGCGCGTACAACCACTCCTTGACGTTCTGCCCCATATGACCCTCATCCGCGCCGATGCCAATGCGCAAATAGACGCGCCCATTATTGAAGATCGGGCGGGGCATAAAATTGGCAAAAATCCAGAAGCAGCTGACTGGGCGATTGTGCCGTTCTTTAGACCTGGGGCTACTGACTTGAACTATACATTGGCGTTTGCCCTGGTGGCGATGTTTATGGTGCAATATTATGGCTTCAAGTTCTTGGGCGGCCGTGCCTATCTCTCTAAGTTTTTCCCGTTTTTGGGCAAGGGGTGGGCGCAGCAGCTGGCTAAAAATCCCATTAAAGCCATTGATCCGGCCGTGGGTATTTTGGAGCTGATCAGCGAGATTTCAAAAATTATATCGTTTGCCTTCCGTCTTTTGGGTAATATTTTTGCCGGTATGGTGCTGCTGTTTGTGATGGCATTTCTGTTGCCGGTGGTAAATGTGGCTTTCTTTGGTCTTGAGTTTTTCGTAGGTCTGATTCAAGCGTTGGTTTTTGCGCTTTTGATGCTCATTTTTATGATGAGCGCGACAGAACATCATGGTGATGAAGATCACCACTAATTTTTAACCAATTTTGAAAAACAATATTTAGTTGGAGGATTTTATATTATGGATGAAGCAGCTGCTATCGCTTTGGCAATTGGGTTAAGGGCAATTGGCGCTGGGTTGGCTATGTCTGGCGCTATTGGCGCTGGCGCCGGTATTGGTATCTTGGTGAATGGAGCGGTGCAAGGGATTGCCCGTAATCCAGACGCCAGCGGTAATATTCAAACGAATATGATTTTGGGTATTGCCTTTGCCGAAGCCGTCGCTATTTACGCACTTGTTGTGGCGTTGATCATTCTGTTCGTGGTTTAAGTGGATACAAACCTGCGCTCAGTGTCGTCGGTTAGGTAAATAAGGAGAATGGAATGGAAGCTCTAGGTATAAATCCCGGATATCTTATTATGCAGATTTTAGGCATTGCGGTACTGCTTATGCTGCTGAAGGGATTGGCATTTGGCCCGATTTTGCGTGTGCTGGATGAACGGAAGCAGCGGATTGCCAAAGGATTAGAAGACGCCCGGCAGGCAGCGATTGCCCGTGACAATGCAGACGCCGAGGCCAAAAAGATTTTGGATGCGGCGCGTTCTGAAGCCGCCAAGATCCGTTCTGATGCTGCTATCCAGGCTGAAGAAACGGCGAAGGGTATCATCAGAAAGGCGGAGGCGGATGCCAAGGTGGTGGTGGAAGTTGCCCAAGAAGACGCCAAAGCGGAACGAGATCATATTTTGGCTGATTTGCGCGGACAGGTGGCCGGTATTGCTATGGCTGCCGCTAATAAGCTGGTGGGTGAATCGTTGGATGAAAAACGTCAGCGAGCGATTATTGCTGATTTCTTCGCCAAGGTTCCCGCGAGTGTGGCTTCGTTGTCAGGCGACAAAGCTGAAGTGATCAGTGCGCTGCCTTTAACGCCTGAAGAACAGACGAAAGTAACCTCGGCCTTGAAAGCCTCCTCTGTTACGTATAAGGTTGATCCTAATATTTTAGGTGGTCTGATTGTGCGGGTGGGTGATCAGGTTGTGGATGATAGTGTCGCAGGCCAGTTGAGTGCTTTGCGCGACTCTTTGAAATAAGGATGTGTAGAAGCGGCTCTCGTTAGAGGATTGGAGAAGTTACGAAGTTTTGAGTTATGTAACGGCCGTTCGCTTCGTATCACTTTTATATAAAAATAAAAAAGGCCGGGGAATGCCGATCCCTGGCCTTTTTTTGTTGCCTGTCAAAATCTGCTTGGAAATTATTTGTTACTTGCCAAAATCACGTCCGTACCCGTTCCGATGACTGGTAATGTTTCGCTTGGGCGCTTTGGACTTGTGGGGTCGCAAACAAAAAATCCCCCCGATGATTGAGAAAAACATAATAAGCGCCACTAAGGTTTCAATATCCATCGTAGCTTCCTCCAGTATAGTTTGTTTCAACGGCGCCCGATTGGCGTCCTTTTCGACTCTGGTACTATAGTACTGGGGAAAGGTTACGATTCTTGTTAAAAAATCAGGGGAGATTTTTTAGAATTTCGGTCAGGGTGTCGGTCACTTCATGAACGGCCGTTTTCATTTCAGCCGACATCTCCGTGTCCCAATCCGTTTGCCGGGGTTGCAGCCCGATGAGCGCCACTTTTGTGGCAGTAACGGCCGTTAAATAGCGAGCCAGCATATAAGGCGGCATGGTGTGGGTCGAGGCGCTGATACCCGTTGTTTCTTGCCAGGGCAGCCAGCGTATTGCGCCGGGCGCTTCATTCATCTGCGCCATATCAATAAGAATCACGAGATCGGGGGAAAATTTACGGATAGGACCGGTATGATTTTCAGGGGCGTGGGCTGCCTCCACCAGCAGCACATTTTCGAGGGGGGTCGGTGATAAGAGATGCGCCAGGCTGCGAATGACCGCCACGCCGGCCGCATCATCGCCGCGCAGTTCATGGCCAATCCCCATCAGGGCCACCCGTATAGGCTGCCTGGCGGCGTCCTCAATCAGTTGAGACAGCGTCTGCGCCAGCGAATTTTGCCAACGCTTCGGCCAGGTCTTCATCTCGCCCATAATTAACTTCAAACGGCGTTTTGCTGGTGGCGGCCAACTCCCACTGCTCATCCGACATATTAATGCAGTTGAAACGGCAGCTTGTCACACATTGCGCGCAGTAAGTACAGCGATCCAGGTGATACCGCATCACAAAACGTTTTGCCTTCTTATCAATGGTAATCATTTCGATGGCGTCCGCCGGACAATCCTTGCTGCACAAATTGCAGCCCGTGCATTTTTCCGGGTCCCACACGAGCTTGCCGCGCAGCCGTTTTGGCGCTTCTATGCGTTCAAACGGATACTTTTGTGTCACTGGCTTTTGCCAGAGCGCTCGCCATACGTCACCGAGCATTGTGCCAATCTTCATAATTTTACTCGCTTACCCACTGCTCACTGTTCACAAAGATTAAACCAACTGAATGAGCATAATAACCAGCCATTGCAGCAGCACCAACAGCGCCCCATACCGCCACCACAGTCCCACCGTTTGATCGATGCGCAGGCGCGTCATAAGCGATTGGAAAACGGCCAAAACCGCCAACAGCCCCCCTGTTTTCAGCACGAACCACAACGGATTGGAAACGCCGCCCAGGTAAAAAGAGGTGATCAACGTCAGCCCAATGACCAGTTCTGCCCCCCTGCCTAAATGGAAAATAGCCAGACCGCGTCCGCTGTATTCTGTTAAAGCGCCAGCCACAATTTCCGTCTCTGCTTCCGGGGAGTCAAAGGGCGGCAGTTCCAATTTACCCATCAAGCCGATAAGCGCCACCACAAAGCCGATGGGCTGCACGATCATCATCCAGACGTGGGTTTCGGTATAGGCCACGATCTCGCTGATTTGCCAGCTTTTGGCGGCAATCGCCGGGCCGAGCAGCGCCAGTAAAAGCGGCGCTTCATACGCAAACAGCTGCGTGAGGGCGCGGGTGGAGCCGACCAGGGAGAAGCGACCTTTGGCATTTGCTCCCGCCAACCCGAGGCATAATGTTAACAAACTGAGCAGATAGATCGTCACGATCAGGTCGCCGGGAAAGCTGTAGCTGGGTTTCAGTCCGGCCATGGGCACATACAAAGCGGCCGTTAAAGCGCCAGCCAGAGCCACCAACGGCAGCCCGGCAAACAAAACGGGGTTAACGCCATCCGGTACGATTTCTTCTTTGGTCAGCAGCTTGATGGCATCGGCGAATGGTTGGAACCAGCGCGGCCCCAGCCGATTTTGCGAACGGGCGATGATTTTTCGATCCAGCCATTCATATACCAGCCCGGCGACGATCACAAACAAGCCGCCCGGGAAGAAGAGTAATGAGACGATGTTTCCGATTGCTTCCATAATTAAGCCTTTTGCGCGTAATACTCAATGCCATATTGGCGTAAACGTTCCCATGTCCATTGATCATGCTGCCCGCCTGATTCGCATACCACGACGCCGCGGTCGTTGCAGGAGAAGCAGGGGTCAATGCCTACCAGCAGCATGGGCATGTCGGCCAGTTGATGCCCGACGGCCATGGCCAGCACAGAGGCCATGTTCATAATGGTGGGGGTGCGCACTTTCAGGCGTTCCGGCATTTCGCCGCCATTGCTGCGAATATAGTAAAACAGTTCGCCACGCGGCGCTTCCACCTGGCTAATGACTTCACCGGCTTTAATGCGGCGAGGGAACCGTTTCGTTTGTAAATCCCCTTCTGGCAGATTGTGTAGGATTTCGCGGATGAGGCGGAAGCTTTCAAACAGCTCTTTCAGACGAACGACAAACCGCGCTTCCAAATCACCGGCCGTTTCCACGACCATGTTGATGGGAAAAGTGTTGTAGGCGGAATAGGGCGCATCGACGCGCACATCCCGGCGAATGCCGGAGGCGCGGGCGGTGGGACCTAAAATGCCCAATCGTTCCGCCTCTTGTAGATTGGCCACGCCAATGCCGCGGGTGCGCTGCAAGAACATCGCGTCGGTAGTCACCACCTCCAGATAATGCCGCGTTCTTTCTTCCAAGAAGTTCACTGCTTCTAAAATAGTTTTACGTTGTTCATCCGGTACGTCGAATTTAACACCGCCCAGGACATTGGCGGAATAGTTGACGCGGTTGCCGGTGAGAGCTTCCAGGACATCCATGATGGTTTCACGGTCACGCCAGGAGAACATGAAGAGGGTATCGAAGCCGGCTTCGTGAGCGGCGACGCCAAACCAGAGCATATGGCTGTGGATGCGCTCTAACTCGGCCACCAGGACGCGAATGGCCTGGGCGCGAGGCGGGACCTCTACCTCGGCCAGCCGCTCCACACCCCGAGCGTAGGTGAAGGCGTGGATATGGGAGCAGATGCCGCAAATACGTTCCACCAGGTAGAGATTCTGGTTCCAGTTGCGTGATTCGGTCCCTTTCTCGATGCCGCGATGCACGTAGCCCAGGCGCACGGTGGCGTCGGTGACGACTTCGCCATCGACGGCAAATTCAAAATGTCCCGGCTCTTTAAGCGCCGGGTGTTGCGGACCGATGGGGATGATAAATTTTTCTTCTTTTTGAATCAGATCAAGCATCATAATGGGTTTAGCTCCTCAACCTGCTTTACCTGGCAGCCATTTGGAAATCTTTGCGCAAGGGATAGACGCCATCAGGCCAGTTGTCGGGCAGGAACAGGTGGTCGGTGTTGGGGGTATTGGTGATGGTAACGCCCAACATTTCGCGGAGTTCGCGCTCGAAGAAGCTGGCGGAAGGAATGAGGCCGCAAACGCTGGGCAGTACCGCATTCTCTCGGGGAACGGTGACATAGAGGGTGATAACGGCCGTTCCCCGACAAAAGTGGTAGAGTATTTCCATCTCACCCGCTTCTGGTCCCAGATCAACGCCGGTAATGGTTCCCAGGTAGCCCCAGTTGTTATCCATAATCGCGGCTACGACGGTGAGTAGTTCATCTGCTGATATAGTTAGCTCCAGAGAATCGAAACGGCCGTTTCCCGTTAACTTAATCCGCCCCGCCGTGTAATCAATTGGCTCCTCCGGGTTGAGCCAGGGCGCCAGAATTATTTCTGCCATTTGCACTTCTTGTGCCGGGACTATTTTAGAATCAGGCGACATCCAATATCTCCTCAGGTTTCTCCATTTCAGCCGGCTGCCCGGCTTTTAACCCCGTTAAAAGTTTAACCAGGCCATCAATGATCGCTTCCGGGCGGGGGGGACAGCCAGGGATATAGGCGTCCACCGGAATCACCTCGTCAATGTGGCCGATGACGTTGTAACAGCCCTGGAACACCCCGCCGGAAATAGCGCAGGAACCAACGGCCACCACAAACTTGGGATCCGGCATTTGCTCATAGATGCGCAGCAGCCGGTCGCGGGATTGCATGGTCACTGGTCCGGTGCAGATGAGTATATCCGCATGGCGCGGGCTGCCCTGGAGTTTCACGCCCAGCCGTTCCGCATCATAGCGCGGTGTGAGCGTGGCCAGGATTTCAATATCACAGCCATTGCAGGAACCGCTGTTATAGTGAATGAGCCAGGGGGAATTGACCCGCGCCCAGGTCTTCACTTTGTTTAATACCGCATTCCATTCTTGTGTCAGGTTCATCGTTGTTTCCTATACCCATGAGGATGGGGGATTCATCGACTTTTTAATCTCTAATCTTTAATTATTCTTTACCCCAAAATCAAAGCCAACAGCGCCAAAATCAGGCCCGCCAGGTAGAGAATGGCGATAGGCGAGGCCACGGCGCTGCCCAACATGAGGACGCCCAGGTGCAGTACGGCAAAAAAGAGGGCCACCACAAAAAACGGCCGATAGCCGGGTACGCCTGATTTCAAGGGCAGCGTTTCGCCGCCGGTGTAGGCGCTGGTTTTGGCGGCGTTGGGGCGGTGGGGTTCGGCAATGAGTTTGCCCAGCCCAGATAACGCCCCGACGAGGACGATATATAAAACAAAGGCAATAGGTGGAATTAGCAAGATACTCATTAAATTAGCCTCCAAACATAGTCATCAAGGCGGCCGCCGCCGGTTCCACCAGCGGGCTGATCAGGCTGGGCCAGACGCCCAACACCACCACCGCCACCCCCAGCAGCAGCAGCGGAATCATCATCAATACCGGCGCCGACTCGCCTTGTATCACGGCCGTTGAGGGCTGCTTCCGGTATACGGCGTTGATCAAGGGGGCATAATAAGCCAACGACAGCACACTGTTCAGCGCCGCAAAAATAACGACGCCGAAAATAACCAGGTTTTTCGTTTCAAAGCCGGCCACAAAGATTTGCCACTTGGACATGAAGCCAACCAACGGCGGCAGGCCGCCCAAACCGAGCAAAGCCAGGCTCAACGCCAGAGCTACCAGCGGATATTTTTGCGAAGCGCCCGCCAGGTCTTTGATCAGCAGCGGATTGTGGCTGCCGTGAGCGGTATGCAGGGCATAAAGCAGCACCCCGGCGGAGAGAAAAGCCAGCCCCTTCATCAGGCCATGACTGAGCAGATGGAAGAAACTGCCGTTCGCCCCTGCCATGCTGCCAAAATAAATGGCAATACCCAAACCCACCAGCATATAACCCACATGGGTTAAGCTGGAGTATGCCAGCAGCCGTTTCACCTGCTCCTGGCGCAGCGCCAATAAATTGCCCACCACCATGTTCAAGACGCCGAAGAGCAGCAGCAGTACGCCAAAAGAGGCCGCGGAGCCGGTTAACGGGGAGATCGCCCGCAGCATGGCGATGAGGCCGGCTTCAATGACGATGCCGGACAACAGGGCGCTGATGCCGCTGGGCGCTTGCGAATGGGCGTCGGGCAGCCAGGTGTGCAGCGGCACAATGGCCACTTTGATGCCGTAACCGATGATAAACAACGCGCCCGCCGTCAACAAGAGGTAAGAGGTGGGGTTGGCGGCGGCGTAAGCAGATACCGTCTGCATGTCCAGGCTGCCAGTTTGCGCCAGCGTCAGGGCTACGCCCAACAGCACAAAGACGGAGCCGACCGCGCTTTGCACCAGGTATTTAATGCCCGCTTCCAACGAAGCCGGTTGATCCCGGTAAAAGGCGACCAGTAGATAAGAGGTGACGGCCATGGCTTCAAACCAGAGCCACAGATTAAACAGGTCGCCCGTGCAGCCCAGGCCGATCATGACGCCGGTGATGGCCAGCAGCGTGGCGTAATATTTAGATTCGCCCAGTTCGCCGCGCATATACGGGGTGGAGTAGAGGATGACGAGGGTGCTGAGGCTTAAAACGGCCGTTGCCAGCAGCATACTCAAGCCATCCACCTGTAACGTAATCGCCCCATACGTCCAATGCAGCACCCCTTCAGCCCGAAACTGCTGCCAGACGCCCAGCAGGGGCAGCCACACCGTCGCTATGGCCAGCAGCGCCAGCCAACGGGCCACCGCTGCCTCCTGCGAGACCCGCTGGTGGGTGATGCGCCCCACCAGATAGACCAACGGCGCCCAGAGCAGCGGCAGCCAGATGAGCCAGACGAATAAGGGAATGTTTTCTAAGTTAAATGATGCCATTTTGTAATCCTGAAACGGTTATCGGTAATCAGTAAACAGTGTTCAGTGAGCAATGGTTACTGGATGAAAAATATGATGAGCAGCACGGCCGTCAGGCCGGCGACAATGCCCACGATATTCCAGTTTAACTGGCCGGTTTGGGTGTGCTGTAAAGCGGCGGCCGAGCGCTGGGTGAGGCTGACAATGCCCCGGTTGACGCTTTCAAAGCCAAAGCCATTGCCTGCCGCCCGGCCCAGACCAGATAGAGCGCTGCCCACGCCGGTTAACCTGTCACGCTGCCACCAGGCTGCCAGGCCCAACGCCACCACCGCCAGCGCCAGGTAAGTGGCGGGCGCTGCTAAAATTTCCAGCACGAATGTCAGAGTGGAGGCGGTGTGGATGTGTTGGCTGGGCAGAGTGGCCTGGAGCCATTGGCTGAAGGGGCCAACGAGCAGCCAGGTGGTACAGGTGGCAAACGCCAGGGGGATGAGCGCGGTTTTCATGGCGGCGCCGGCGTCGTGGACATGGATAGGTTCCTGTGGACGGGTAACGGCCGTTTCTCCCCAGAACACCATGCTCACCATCCGGAAGGTGTAGAAAGCAGTAATGCCCGCGCCCAACAACATGCCCAGGTACGCCCACAGTGGTCCGGCAATCAGGCCCCCTTCCAAAATCAATTCCTTGCTCCAGAAGCCGTTGAAAATGGGTAGTCCGGCCAATGCCGCCGCCCCAATCATGAAGACAACGGCCGTTACCGGCATTTTTTGGCGCAACCCACCCATCTGGCGCATATCTCGGGTTCCCACCGCATGGATTACGGCGCCGGCGCTCAAAAACAGCAGCGCCTTAAAGACAGCATGGCTCATCAGATGGAACTGGCTGGCTAAGATGCCACCCACGCCCACCGCGTACACCATGTAACCCAACTGGCTCACGGTAGAATAAGCCAGGACGCGCTTCAAATCAGTGGCGACCAGCGCCATCCCGGCCGCCAACAATGCCGTCACCACGCCGATGAAGATAACGGCCGTTTTCCAGCCAGCTACTCCTGCAAAAGCGGGGTAAAAGCGGGCCAGCAAATAGACGCCCGCGTTCACCATGGTGGCAGCGTGGATGAGGGCGCTCACCGGGGTAGGCGCTTCCATAGCGTCGGGCAGCCAGGTGTGGAAAGGAACCTGGGCCGATTTGGCCATGGCCGCAATTAAAAAGGCAAAGGCAATAAAAGCCAGGGCGTTGGCCGGTAACGTTTCCGCTTCAGCCAGCAAGATGTTGATCTGGTAGCTGCCCAGGTAAGTATAGGCCGCCAGTGCTCCCACCAGCAGGCCAATGCCGCCAATTTGCGTCACGATCAGCGCTTTGATGCCGCCGGCCACCGCCTTGGGATCATCGTTGAAGAAGGAGATGAGGGCATAAGAGCAGAGCGCCGTCACTTCCCAAAAGAGGAAAAGCAGGAACAGGCTGCCGCTCAAGACCAGTCCAGCCATCGCCCCGATGAAGAGTAAAATAAAAATATAATAACGGCCCAACTGCGCTTCGCCGCGCATATAGTCGATGGAGAAAATAATCGCCAGGCTGCCGATGACCGTAGCCACCACCGCCAAAAAGACGCCTAAACTGTTGGGGATAAAGGTGAACATGCCAAAAGCAGGACCGACGTTAATACTCAAGACCACTTCGTCAGTGGTATGGGGGATCAAGGCCAGGGCCGCGGCGGCGGCGGCCGTCGAGAAGATGACGGCCAAGGCATGTTGCCGCGCCGGGTGTTTGTCGCCTGCCAGCCAGACGGCGAGCGCGCCAACCCAGGTGAGACCTATCGTTAAAATAATCAACCAGGCAACCATGGTTTACCTCCGCAGGGTGGACATGGCTTTGACGTCCAACGTGCCCATATACCGTTTGGCTTGCACCGCCAGCGCCAGGCCAATGACGGCCACGATGGTATCGGCGACAATGACGGTCATGGCTAAACTTTGGCCCAGCATCATTTGCCCGCTCATTTTTCCTGCCACCACCAGGGCTATAATCGCCCCTTTAACCAGCAGCTGCAGAGCGATGATGATTTGGAATAAATTGCGTACTGTGAGCAGTCCATAAAGCCCGACGCCAATCAGTCCGAGGACGCCAGCGGCCACAATCGTTATCTCTGTACTCATGCATGTACCTCCTGCATATGCTTGTCAGGCGCGTTTTCGATGATGACGGGTTGGGGCAGCGGTGGAGGGGTGTTTGCTTTTCGTTTGGCGGCGATGGCAGCTTCAACGGCCGTTTCCCGTTCCGCCAGTATGCCTAAAATAGCCAGTACGCCGGAGAAAATGAGGCCAATTTGCACCAGCACATCCAGCCCCCGTTGTTCCCATAACATCACGGAGAAGGTTGGCTCAGAAACGGCCGTTGCCGGGGCAGCGCCGGGCAAAGTAAACCAGGCCACCAGGCCCATAGCCGCCAGCGCCAGCCCGCCGGCCATCGCCCAGGGAACCAACGAGGGTAAATTCATGGCGTCTTCGCCAGCAATGCTGATGCCAAACACAAAAAGCACTGTGACCAGGCCGGCGCCCACGCTGAGTTCGATCACAGCCACTTCGGCCGCGCCCAAATGGTAGAGCAAACAGGCCGTCAAGGCGCTGGTACAGGCCAGCCACAAAGCGGCCGATAGCAATTGTTTTGTTCGTATCGCCTGGAATGCACAAAGGATAGCTCCAAGCGCCATTAATGAATTGAGTGCCATGATACATTACCTCCATGCTTAACAATACGGGATATTGTCAAGCGCATACAGTGACACATGTCATGGGATTAGGGTGACAGAATGCCTTGTTTCGTGCATATTTTCACAAACAAAATAGGGGGGTAAGCATAGCGGAACGATTGACCTAAAAAGTACCCAGCTAACTTCTTACGTTTTTGCGGATTTTCTTCGCTGTTTTCCGGGCTTGTTTCATCAACGTTTTTTGGAAATTGATGGAGGCTCCATCTGCCGGGGGCTGACGCAATACATAACGGCCGTCGCTGTGCAAATCCCAGGCCAACCGGTTATCTGAGAGAGCCAGTTCCAGAAGATCAATGAGGCGCTGCTGTAAATCCGGCTCTTCGATGGGCGTAATGAGTTCCACCCGCTCGTTTAGATTGCGACCGCGCCAGTCGGCGCTGCCGATAAAGATGAGCGGACGGCCGTTGTTGTAGAAGTAGAAGATGCGGTCATGCTCCAAAAATTGGCCCAGGATGCTGATGATGCGGATATTGTCGCTGTAACCGGGCAGGCCGGGGCGCAGACGGCTGTGACCACGAATGATCAGGTCGATCTGGACGCCCGCTTGCGAGGCCCGATACAGTTCCCGAATCATAGACAAGTCGTCGATGGCGTTCATCTTGACGATAAAACGGCCGTTGCCGTGCGCCGCCTGATGATCAATTTCCTGTTGAATCAACTCCTCAAAGCGGCGGCGCATGTTGCTGGGCGCTACCAGCACCTTACTGTACTGTTGGCCGGGGGCGTAGCCGGTGAGAAAGTGGAACAGGTTCACCAAATCCCGCCCCAATTCCGGGTCGCAGGTGAGCAGGCCGAGATCTGTATAGAGTTTGGCTGTTTTGGGGTGGTAGTTGCCGGTGCCGATGTGACAGTAGGTGCGCGGACCTTGTTTTTCCTGGCGCACGATGAGGGTGGCTTTGGTATGGGTTTTCAGGCCAACCATGCCGTAAGCCACATGCACCCCCACTCGTTCCAGTTCTCTAGCCCATTCGATGTTATTGGCTTCGTCGAAGCGAGCGGTCACTTCCACCAACACCGCTACCTGTTTGCCTCGTTCGGCGGCTTGTTTCAAGGCAGCCACAATGGGCGAATCGGCCGAGGTGCGGTACAGAGTCAATTTAATGGCCAGCACATGGGGATCAACGGCCGCTTCTTCGATGAGGCGCTGGATGCTGGCGCTGAAGGATTCGTAGGGATGGTGGACGAGGATGTCCCCCTGGCGCATGATGGCGAAGATGTCTTGGGTATCTTTGCTGCGTCCTTCCTGCATCAGGGGCGGCGGCGTCACCGGTTCCCAGGGCTTGTCTTTGAGTAACGGCCGTTTTAAATCGGCAATGGCAAAACAGGCGGTCAAGTCCATCAAGCCTTCCACTTCATACACATCCTCGGGGTATAATTCCATCTCGCGCATGAGGAAATTACGTTCATTTTCCGGCATATGGGGGTCCACTTCCAGGCGTACCACCGGGGCAAATCGGCGTTCCCGCAGCTCGGCGGAGATCATATGCAGCAAATCTTCCGCCACTTCCTCATTGCGGTTCATATCCGCATTGCGCGTGATGCGAAAGGGGTAGACGCCCTTGATCTCCATGCCTTCAAACAGGTCTTGGGCGTGATGGGCAATCAACTGCTCGACGGGGATAAAGCGCAGCGCCCCGGCAGGGGCGGCTGCGGAAGCATCAGGAGGCACAGGAATCCAGCGCGGCTGTGGTACTTTGAGCCGGGCAAAGTAAACCGTATCGCTTCCGGGATGGTTAATGCTAAAGGCCAGCGACAGGCTCAAGTTAGAGATGAAAGGGAAAGGATGGCCGGGGTCCACGGTGAGCGGCGTCAGGATAGGGTAGATTTGGCTGTAAAAATGGTCAGAGAGCTGCTGCTGTTGGTTGGGCGACAGCTCCGCGTAGTGACAGATGAAAATGTCTGCTTCTGTTTCCAGCAAAGGGCGGATGGTATATTGCCAAATATGGGCGCAAGTTCGGTGCATGAGCAAAATCGCCTGGCGCAGCACATCCAACTGTTGGCGCGGGGTGCGGCCGTCGGGGGTGAGTTTGCGTACGCCGGCGGCTTCTTGCTGTTTCAGCCCACCTACCCGTTTTTGCACGAATTCATCCAGGTTGTTGACGGTGATGGCGATGAATTTAGCCCGTTCCAGCAGGGGGGTGCGCTCGTCCGTCGCCAGGTAGAGGACGCGCCAGTTGAAATCAATCCAGGCGAGTTCCTGGTTAAAGTAGAGGGAAGGGTGCTTGAGGCTGGCGTTTTCCGGCACGGGCTGCGGCCGCACGGCCCAGGGAATTTCAAAAGGGGTGGAAAGGGGCATGGGGGCAGAAACGGCCGTTTCCTCCTCATCCATCTCGCTTATTTCCACGTCATCACGTTCTTGTTTGCTCATCTCTCATCCTCACCTTGCGCTGCGCTCGAATGCGCCGACAATGAATGCTTACCCCCCGCCCATGATACCATGACCAGATGGGCGTGGGTATAAAAAGGGTATAGAATCCAGGTTTAGCCAGACAACTTAGCTGTGTTATACTCCCCTCCGTCTGCGGCTGCACCCCAGCCCCAGACAAATCGACTAAAAGACCATTCGACTATTCGACTATTCGACTACTTGACTACTCGACGACAAGACCAAAGGATTAACCCATGCGTGGCACTCTTAAAAACAACCGTGAAATCGAAAAAATGCGCGTCTCCGGCCACATGGTGGCCGAATGTTTTGCTCTCTTAGGAGAAAACATCAAACCGGGCGTCAGCTTAAAAGAATTAGACCACCTGGTAGAATCATATATTCGGAGCCAGGGAGCGGAACCGTTATACAAAGGGTATCAGGGCAGTTCAGCTGACCATCCGCCCTTTCCCGGCGTCATATGCGCTTCTGTGAACCATGAAATTTGTCATGGCCTGCCCGATGATCGTATCCTCAAAGAAGGGGATTGCATCGGCATCGATATTGGCCTCAAATACAAAGGGTATTGTGGCGACGCCTGTGTCACTTTTCCCGTTGGCCATGTCTCCCCGGCCACTGAGCGGATGCTGACAATTGGCAAGGAGGCGCTGAACGTGGGCATTGCCGCCGTCAAACCGGGCGGCTATCTGGGCGACATCGGTCAGGCCATTCACGCCTATGCCGACAGTAAAGGCGTCTCGGTGGTGCGGGAATGGGGCGGGCATGGCATCGGCCGTAACTTGCATGAATCCCCTTCTGTCTCCCATATTCGCCAACCTTCTCGCGGCCCAAAGCTGCGCCCTGGCATGGTGTTTACTATTGAGCCGATGATCAACCAGGGCCGGCACGAGTGGATTTTGCTGCCTGACGGCTGGACGGTGATCACGGCCGATGGCTCTCTTTCGGTGCAGTTTGAACATACGATTGCGGTGACAAGACAGGGCGTGGACATTTTGACAAAACTGTAATCGGTGAGCAGTTACTGAAAACTGTCCACTG
>CAZXVH010000058.1:0-31108 GCA_964643965.1 uncultured Ardenticatenaceae bacterium | reverse complement strand
TACCTGCATCCGCAAACAGCGCCGGCTGGTTTCTTGCCCTGGCTGGCCGGCTGGTTTGAGTTGACATTGGATCAAAGCTGGCGTGATGATCAACGGCGCACCCTATTAACCGAGGCCCACGATATTTACGCCCGTCGCGGCACAAAAAAAGCTCTGAGCCGTATCCTGGAAATCTACACCGGCCAAACCCCCACCATTGATGACGCCGACGACGCCCTGGAACCCTTCACCTTCACCGTGCAAATCCCCCTGAAAAAATCAGAGGTCAATACCGCCCTGGTGGAAGCCTTGATCAACCATCACAAACCTGCCTATACCAACTACAAATTAAAGTGGCGTTAATGTGTTTTAGAAGTTCAACTTCTGGGAGAAGTTGAACTTCTCTGTCCGCCAGCCGGTTGCCCCCAAGCCCTCTGTATCATTGTTTACAAAAAATTTGTTCTATTGATCCCCATGCCTTATCTAAATATAGTATATAATGTTTATTGTCCTGCCCAATTAACACTTTTGCGGCAGACAACATCATTCGTTCTCCGTTATTCATCCTGTTTTACATCCCAGCCACTTAGTTCAATTTTGTTTTTCCTGCATCAAGATTACATCGCTGCCAGATGATGTGTTGTGCCGTCGGCCAACATTTTTGTGAGGATTTCATTGTGACCTCTCTCTGGGTAGACACGTTTGGAGCCTTACAGTTACGCAGTCAGAAGGCGACTGTATCGCATTTCCCTACCCAACATGCGAAAGAGCTATTTGTTTTCTTGCTCTTGAATCCCTACTTAAAACATACACGATTAAAGATTATTGCCCTGTTATGGCCGGATGCCTCTGAAAGCCAGGGGCGAGGCTGCCTCAATACAGAATTATGGCGGCTGCGCACTTTGTTAAGAGAGTTGGCTGTGCCAGCGGATGAAATTCTGCAAACAAACCGAGATTTCATCAGCTTTTTGCCGGGCGAAAGCGTGGTTATAGATTTTGAACAGTTTAAAATGCTGCTGAATTTGGCCGCATCTGCCCCCGATTCTGAAACAGAGGAAACGATTCTGGGGAAAGCGATGGCTCTATACAAAGGCGATTTTTGTGAGGATATTTTCTCAGATTGGTGCGTCATTGAGCGTGAACGTTTGTCACGGTTGTATTTGAAGATTTTAGGGCAGTTGATGGGGAATGCGTTGGTTCGCCAGGCCTATGAAGAGGCGCTTTGTTACGGGGAAACGATTTTAAAGTTAGACCCCTTGCGTGAAGAAGTTCACCGGGCGCTCATGCTTTGTCATGTCAATTTAGGCTCGTTTTCGGAGGCCGCCCGGCAGTTTCATTTATGCGCCCAGATACTTTGGGAAGAACTGCATATACTACCCTTGCCGGAGACGGTGGCCTTATTTGACCGGCTGTTGGTGGATCGTTATCGTGCCCATAGCAAGTTACAAAAGCAGGCGCCAGAACAGGAAACGCTGCGGCAGACGTATTTGCAATATCAAGAAGCCAGCGCCCGCTTGAGCCAGTTAATTGAGCAGCCGGGAGCCAGATAAATGATAAGGTGTAGCCTATTGAGCCAGTTAATAGAACAGAGGTAAGATGCGTCGCAAAATCATTTCAGTCATTCTTATTGGTGTTTTTCTTGTTGTTTTTGGCTGTTTTACCAGGGTGCAGGCGCAAACGGCCGTTCACGACATCATCATCACCCAGGTCCTCAGCGACAACTACCCGGAAGTGTCCCTGCGGCTGCGTGCCCTGGATGAAAACGGCTTCCCGGTGGGCGGCCTGACCCTGGCTGATTTGATTGTTAGCGAAGACGGCCGTGTCGTCACCTCACTCTCCAATCCACAGCCCGTTGATGGCGAATTGTGGGGCTACCTCATTAACAACGCCGGCATCCGCATGATGCAAGGCAACCGCCTGGATCAAGCCCGCAGCGCCATGCAAAATTACGTAGAAACGCCCACCTGGTTTGCCCCCGGTGACCGCCTGGCCCTGGGCAGCATCGAAGGCCGGGAAGTGATCACCCGTCTACCCTTTACCCTGGATGGCGACGGCCTGGACGACAGCCTCAGCCGCTACACCCCCACGCCCCCCTGCCGGGATGGCGTCTGTTCTGCTCCGCTGGAAGCGCTCGATAATTTTCTCGACCTCAATCCCTGGCAAGATACCGGCAATGCCCCCCGTTTTATGCTCATCTTTACCGGAGCCATCGACGATGTGATCACCGGGCCGTCGGTGGCAGCGCTGGCGGCAAAAGCCAATGCCTTGCAAATACCGGTCTACACCGTGATTATGGATGGCAGTGGCGCGGATAATGTGCTGGTTGATCTGGCGCAGGCCACCGGCGGCGGCTACCTCCTCTATGACAATGAAGAGAGCGTCAACTCCCTTTACCGCCAGATTGCCGATACCTTGCGCCCTCAGTATGAGATTTCTTACCGCGCCGACTCGGGCAATGCCGGCGTCCGCCAGATTAAAGTGGCCGCAGTCACCCATGAAGAAAGCGGCGCCCAGGCCTCCTACACCGTCGAAATCGCCGAACCCCGCGTCATCATAGAATCGCCGAATGCCACGGACCGCCTGGTTGAAGGAGCAGATGATTCTCCGCAAACCATCACCGCCCGCGTCACCTTCCCCGATGATTTTCAGCGAAAACTGGTTGTGGCTACCTTGCTTTTGAACGGCCGTCCGGTGGCTACCCTGGAAAATCCGGAAGCAGAGCGTTTTGAGTTTGATCTGCCCTGGTCCGAGATGGCCGGACTGGATGACGTGACCTTTGCCATTGAGGTGATCGATGAACTGGGCTTAACTTCACCACCGGCGTCGGTGCAGCCGCAAGTGGTCATTGCTGCGCCCCCTGCCGAAGCGGTAGCTCCCACCCTGGCGCCCGAGGCCACTCCGTCGATTCCCGCCGAAGAAACGGCGTCGCCAAGCAGCGGCATGGGGCTGTTTGAACTCATTGTGACCCTGCTCCTGGTCTTGGTCATCATCGTGGCGATTGTGCTGGTACTGATCATTTTGAAGAACAAGGGGACGCCGCCGGTGCAGGCTGTGCGCGAGACAATTATGCGGGGCGTAGAGCGTATGACACAGCGTTACAGCGCCCAATCGGAACCGAAGGCGTACCTCATCGTGCAGGAAGGGGATACCAGTGTGGGCAAACATCTGGAAATCTTCGGGGCCACCACCATTGGCCGCGACAAACAAGATGCGGAACTGCTGTTCCAACTGAATGATGCCAACAGTCCCATCAGTCGCCGCCACTGCACCATCCTGGACGAGGAAGATCATTTCCAGATTCGAGATGAAGACAGCGCCAACGGCACCTATTTGAATGGCGTCCGGCTCCAACCAATGATTCCCCGCAGTTTGTATGATGGCGATGAAATTGAGTTGGCGCGGGTGGAACGGGGCGGCGTGAAGCTGCAATTCCAAACAGTGCAGCCGGCCGCCGCCGACCAGACGATGATCGGGGTGAAGCCAAATTTTGACGAAACTCACGGGACGCGGGTGGTGAAACGGCCGTCGCCACCCGATTCAGGAGACAGCTTTTGAAAGGGGCGCACTTATACAACGGCCGTTACACCCTGGTGGACGCCATTGGTTCGGGCGGCTTTGCCACTGTATTCCGGGCGCAGGAAAACGGCCGTGCCGAAGCTGTCGCCATCAAAATTTGCGCCCGGCATGACGATCCGCTCTTTGCCAAATCCGTCATGCGAGAGGCGGAATTAATCCACCGCTTCGACCATGAAAACATCGTGCGCCTGCACTTGATTCCCCGGCCCGGTAAAACCGGCGCTATCACCGCCCACGCCGTAGAGCTGCCCTACAATCCCGTCTTCTTTGTCATGGAATGTATGAACGGCGGTTCTTTGCACCGTTTTATGGCGCAAGTGGGATTGCTGCCCCCCGATGAAGCGGTGTCGATTGGCCTGGAAGTGGCGCGAGCGCTGCACCACATCCATCAGAAAGGATACGCACACAACGACTTGAAACTGGAAAACGTCCTCTTCCGCCAGCCGGTGGTGAAGGGGCAAAAATACCAGCCGGTGCTGGTTGACTTTGGCGTCGCCACCCGCGTCACGCCGCCGGTGGCCGGCACACTCTACATCATGTCGCCGGAACAGGTCGCCGAAGGTAGTTTGCAAATGGCTCCCGAACTGGTGAAAACAGACCCCCAGAAAATCGACGTATGGGGCCTGGGCGTCCTGATGTACCGGCTGTTGGGCGGCGTCCTGCCCTTTGACGACAAACGCGCCGACAGCCTAACCAGCCAGATTATGCAGGCCCGCCCACGTTCCTTGCAGCAGCTTTCACCAGAAGTATCCCCCTATCTGGATCAGTTGATCATTGATGGCTGCCTGGCAAAAAAGCCAGAACACCGGCTCGAATTACAGCAAATTGGTCAAGAATTCCGGCGCATGGTGGGTACAGGCTTCCCGGCGCAAACCGTGCCGACCGGCCGCTCACTCCGCGCAAACAGTTGGTTTTCGTTTTTAGACAGGTGAATTTACGAAAGTAGAAATTGGAGATTACCTGTCTCCAATCTCTACTTTCTAATCCCTATTTTATGGTAGACAAAACACCCTACCCCCAAACAATCGCCCACTACGACCTCCTTTCCTTGATCGGCAAGGGCAGCATGGGCACAGTTCATCAGGCGCGAGACCGGGAAAACGGCCGTTCCCTCGCCCTGAAAATTTTGTTTGCCCCTTACAACCAACGAGAAGCATACCTGGCCCGGCTCAAAGAGATCACAACGGCCGTTACCCGCTTAAACCACCCCCATATCGCCCCCATTTACGAGATCGACATGGCCGAGGGCAAAACGTACCTGGCGCTGCCTTACTTTAGCGGCGGGACCTTGAAAGAAAAGCTGGTCCACAACCCGGAAAATCCGGCCGCCCTGCTCCCCGCCTTGAGCCAGGTGGCATCGGCGCTGGACGCCGCCCACGCCATCAGCATTGTGCATAAAGATATAAAACCGGCCAACATCCTCTTTGATGAACAGGGCGCGGCCTATGTCATGGACTTTGGCCTCATCCAAATCATGGACATGACCATGCACGCCCTGGGGTTGCCCGGAACCTTAACCTACATGAGTCCCGAGCAGTTCACCGACGCCCCCACTGGCCCATACAGCGACCAATACAGCCTGGCGGTGATCGCCTATGAAGCCCTCACTGGCGCGCCCCCCTTCAGCGGCAATATGGCGCAGTTGATGTACAAACATGTGCACGAACCGCCGCCCACTGCAAATCTGACGCCCGCCCAAACGGCCGTTTTCCATCGCGCCTTAGCCAAACAACCGGCAGACCGCTTTGCCACCGTTTCCGCATTCATCACCGCCTTACAGGAAACGATGCCCGCGGTGGCGGCCGCGCCTGAACAGGTTGATCCCGACGCCACCTTCGTCGCCCTGGCGTCCTCGCCTCTTTTTGTGGAAGAAGTTGATGAGCCATTTACCGCCGACGCTACCTTCATTGTCAAACCGCAGCCAGAAGTGGATGAAACATTCATCACGCCCGTCCCGCCCCTTTCCCCCGCCCAGGCAGACGCCACCGTTATGGTGGAACCGGGCTTCGCCAATGCCCAATCTGAGCCGCACTACCCGGCTAATCCGGGGGAGACATTTGTGGTAGACCCTCGCCCGTCCACTTTTCCGGCGGCGGCCAAAAGCCAGACGCCAGAACCGGCCTTTGACCCTGGCATGACGTTTATCGCCAACGCCAATCAGCTGGGCGACAATTTAATTTCCGGGGCGGGGGGCACGACAACGGCCGTTAAAACGCGAAAGGTAAAAGGGTGGCATATCGCTCTTGTGGGTGGTGTGATGGCAGTGGCGCTGCTGGCGGCAGCGCTACTTTGGTGGCGCAGCAGCCAGCCAGCCAGCCCGGTTGAAACGATTGCAGACGCGCCGCCGCGAACGACGTCAACCACTGGCGTCATCCACTTCTCAGACCCGGCGGCCGATATGGTTCTCCTGGCAGACGGCGAGGGAATAACCATCCCGGCGGATGGTCGCCTGCCACTGCCTGAAGATGGGCAGGCGCTCCATTTAGCCGTGGGCGGCGCGCCAATTTCCATGCGTCTGCCTCAAGATGTCGCCTTGATGGCGGCGGCCGGCTCGGCCATCACTTTCCTGCCGCCAGAAGAAGGGGGGACGGCGCAGATTTTGTTGGAAAACGGCCGTCTAGCCGCCTCGACTGAAAACACCCTGGTAGTGCGTACCCCGCTGAACAGCCTGGCCCGGCTGGAGAACGGCGTCATGGGCGTCGGCTACCAGGAAACGCCCTTTTTGTTTGACGTGGATTGTTTCAGCGGCAGTTGTGTGGCCGAAGACCTGGAGGCGCAGCCTTTGGTAGGTGGTGAAGGGACTGGCATCGGCGATAACGGCCGTTTCATCCCCCCACAGCCTGCCCATCATGAGAACTACATCTTTGCTCCCCTGGTGAGTACCCCTACCGCCACCCCACCCCCTGCGACGACTGCCACCAGCGAACCGGCATTGATAGAGGAAACGGCCGTTGTCCCTGAAATGAATCCGCCCACCACTGCCCCATCACCAACGGCTGAACCAACGGCTGAACCAACGGCTACGCCCAGCCCCACACCCACCGCCACCTTTGTCCCCCGGTTTTTGCCACGCCCCGTCATTTTGAACTATACCTGCGCCGCAATCAGTGAACGAAACCGGAACGACACCCTTTTCTTTGAATGGTCTTGGGATGGCGCGTTACGCGGCGGTGAATACCTGGAAGTGCGTGTGGGGCCGCAGGGCGCCACCAACCTCAGCAGCGTCGGCCGCGCCTCGGCGGATCATCAACAGGGCAACAACTGGCGTATGCCCATCAACGCCGCCACCTTCTTCCAAAACACCGCCTATGATTACCACTGGGAAGTCGTCCATATGCACGAAAATGGCTCCCGGGCGCTGGCGCGTTCAGAACGAGGCTGCTTGCGCGTCACGCCGTAACTACCAGAAGTTCAACTTCTTAAAGAAGTTAAACTTCTCGTCTGCACCTTTACAAATCCGACTGATCCACACCGGCATAGAAGACAAACATCGGCCCGCCCTTGCCAAATTGAACCTGGCTGCCTTCACGCAGGCGCACGCTGGCCCCCGCCTCTAAAGCAAAACCATCCACAAACGTGCCGTTGGAGCTGTGTTCGTCCGTCAGCCAGAAGCCATCGGCGCGGCGGATGATATTGGCATGGCGGCGCGAAACCACATCCGCCCGCGGCATCCGTGAGAGATTGATCGGGCACTCCGGCGAACGCCCTACCAGCACCGATTTGCCCCGGCAGAGGAACAGTTCTTCGCTGTCTAAAGATTTGAGATGGGGCTGACCGCCGAATTTCGGCCGTTCGATGTCGAGCATGGTGGCGTCAAAGTCCACCCCGCCGCCAGCCACCGTGGAGATTTCCAAAATCTCGCCATCGATGACATCCGACTGCGCCAATGTTTCATTGGGCCGGATAATAACGCCGGAACTGCCAATCCGCGCCACAAAATTCTTGCCGCTGCTGTCCGCCTCATACGGCCAGGAGAGTGAGTCCAAGAGCATAGGCGCCAGGACAAACAAGGGCACACTGACCGGCAGTTCCACATCCGCTTCTTGCCGATTATACCTGACGGTAATTACAACTTGATCCATAGCAGCCTCTTTTGTCGTTCGTCATAAGTCAAATCGTTATTCGATGATGGTTCTATTATAAACAAGGAGAACAAAAACATGACAACTTTACATTTTAACACCGACGCCGGCCGGGAAACGGCCACCGCCCTGGGGACAACCCGTGAAAATTTAGAAGCAGAAGTCACTGCCCTCGTCAATCGCGTCAATGGGTTGGTTGGCTCTGAGTGGCAGGGCAATTCCGCCGTGGTTTTCCAGGGTGAAATGGAAGCGTGGGGCAACCAACTACGCTCCCAACTGGGCGCTCTCTCTGATTTGCAAAGCCGCCTCAATACAGAAATTTCCAATTGGGAAGCAACGGCCGCTAACTTTTAGTTTTCAAAGGGTGCAGTGTGACAAAATCACAAAGTGGCGCCGGTCGTTTTGTGGTGCGGCCTGAAGCGCAAAAACGAGAACCTTTGCCTCGTGGTGAGGTGAAGATTCGTGCGCCAAAGGCCGCGCCCAAAGCGCCCACCAAACCCAATATCACCAACTTGCTGCCCTCTATTCTGATGGGGCTGGTCTACTTCCTCGTCATTTTCCTGTTTCAATCTGACAGTGGCTCGGGCAGAACGGCCGTTATGGCTGTGCCTATTCTGGCAGTCGGGTTCACCATGGCTGGCCTCCAGGTGTGGAACTACAAGCGGGCCAGCAAGAAACATGAAGCAGAGATGGCCGAACGGGAAGCCGACTACCGTCATTATCTGGTCGAGGTGGGAGAGAAACTGGCAGCCTATCAGGAGCAGCAGCAAGCCATTCTGCGCCATGAAAACCCCAGCGCCGCCGACATGAGCAAACAAGTGGAATGGCGCAGCCAGCAGTTGTGGCGTCGCCTGCCGGAACAGGAGAGCTTCCTACAAGTACGCCTGGGCCTCAGCTCGAACCCCACTACCATCACCATCAAAGCGCCCGAAGATGATGGCGGTGAAGAGCCGCTCATCGCGGAAGCCTTGCGCCTCAAAAACCAGTTCAGCGCTGTGCCCGACGTGCCCTTCGTCGTCAATCTCAATGAGTTGGGCAGCCTCGGCGTTAAAAGCTACGAGCCAGACGGCTCCCTGCACCTGGCCTTTACCCTCATCACCCACCTGGTCACCCACCACAGCCCGGACGCGCTGCATCTATACGTCATCAGCCATCGCCGCGACGCCATGCAGACCTGGGGCTGGCTGCGCTGGCTGCCGCACACCAATGTCATCCGGTCTCAGGAGAACGGCAGCGGCCTGCGCCTCTCCTTCTCCCCTGAGACCGACGACGAGGTCCTCTCTCCCCTGGCGAAACAGATTCGGCAGCGCTTTGAAGAGAATCAACGCGCCCTCAGCTATGGCGCGGTAGACCCCTATACCGTCGTTATTTTTGACCAAACGCCGGGGCTGCGGCGACATCAGTTAGCCCAAATGCTGCTCTCCAACCGGCCGGAACCAGGTTACAACCCGCTGCGAGCCTGCGCCATTTTTGTGGAACATCCGCCGCCCCAGGTGAAGGGGCTGGTTAACTTGCAAGACGGCCGTTTTGAATTCCGCGGCGGCCGTGAAGCAGACCTGGTACTCATTCAAGGTCAGGCCGAGTTGACCACTCGAGAGCGCCTGGAAAAATTGGCGCGGCTCATGGCGCCCCTGCGCACCGAGGCCAGTTATAACGCGGCCGGCGGAGCGCTGCCCAGCAACGTGCGCCTGGTGGAACTGCTGGGCGCCACCCAACCCAACGAAGTGGATTTGGCCCAATTGTACGGGCATCAATACGATCCGCGTAAAGTGATGTCCTTCCCCATCGGCGTCAATGTAGACCTCAAGCCGCAGCTGGTGATTTTGCGCGAGGACAGCAAAGGGGGCTACGGGCATCACGCCATGCTGGCCGGCGGCACCGGCAAAGGTAAAAGCGTCACCCTGCAATCCACCGTCCTCAGTTTGGCGGCCAATAACTCGCCGGCGCATCTCAATTTTGTCCTGGCCGATTTCAAGGGGGGCGCGTCGGAACTGGCCCGCTTGAAGAACCTGCCTCACGTCGTCGGCTTTGTCACCGATTTAGACGCCGCTTATGTGGAACGGTTCCGCCTGGCGCTGGAAGGGGAAGTGCGGCGGCGCAAGCGCATCCTGGATGAGACGCCGCAAACGTTGGGCCGCCAGATTCCCAGCATCTACGAATACAACAAGGCGCTGCCGGAGCAGGTCATGCCCCATCTGGTGGTGGTCATCGACGAGTTTGCCAAAGCGCTGCAAGTCAACCCCGCCTTTAAAACGACCCTGGACAAGGACATTGCCGCCCAGGGTCGCGCCCTGGGCATTCACCTCATTTTGAGTACGCAAAAGGCGGCCGATTTTAGCGACGTGCGCCAAAATATTGAAGTGCGTATGAGTATGCAGGTGCAAACGACGGAGGACAGCCGCATTATTTTCAACCGGGATGACGCCGCCCGCAAGCTGACGCGGGCCGGACAGGCGTTTTTGCAGGTGGGCGATAATCTGATTTTTGAGATGTTTCAGGTGGCCCGGGCGGACACGCCGTTTACGCCGGAAGGGGCGGCCAACCTGGAATTGTTGGACGAGTTTAGTCTCAACCGCATTTTGCCTGACGGCCGTCGTCAATTGTTATATCGTCATCACGCGCCCAAACCAGAAGCGCAGAAAGCGGCCAACAAAGTGGCGCTGTCTGAGGCAGAAGTGCTGGTGGAGCATATCCGGCTGTACAGTGAAGCGCATTACGGGCCGCCGCGCATCATCTGCCTGCCCCGCCTGCCGGACGCCGAAGAGATGCCGCTGTTTACGCTGCTCCGGGAACAGCCGGTATTCAGCCGGTGGTCAGAAAATGGGGCGGATCCGGCGCATATCGCCCCGCTCAACCGGCTCAAGATTCCGGTGGGCCTTTTGGATTTACCCCGGCAGCAGCTGCAACGGCCGTTTTTCATCGACCTGACGCAGCGAGACGGCAACTTCATCGTGACCGGGCCAACCGCTTCCGGCAAAGCGTTCTTTTTGCGCAGTCTGGTGCTGGGGCTGGCCGCCACCCATCCGCCCGACGATCTGCTCTTTTACTTCGTCAGCCGCAGCGCCGTCCTCTCCCTGTTTGAAGAACTACCCCACTGCCAGGCGATGATTTCGCCCACGGATGCGGAACGCATAATGCGCCTCTTCGCCTTCCTGGAAGAAGAGACCACCCGCCGCGTGGCCTTGCTGCGGGCCAACCGCACCGACAACATGGCGGCGCTGCGGGCGGCCCACCCCCAGCTAAATTTGCCCGCCTTACTGGTACTCTTCGATGATTTTGCTGACTTTATCGCCGATTATCCCGACCGCTTGAGTGAGATTGAAGGGCTGGCTTCGGCGGCCAAACAGGTGGATTTGCACCTGGTGTTAAGCGTGGCCTCGCTGCGCAGCGTGCATCCCAAAATCCAGCAAAACATGCTCAACCGGCTGGCGTTGGGCGTGAAAAACAATAGCGATACCCTGGAAATTTTGGGCCAACGCGCCAACCCGCTGCCGGAAATTCCGGGGCGCGGTTACACGGCCGAAGAGCAGGAAGTGATCGAATGCCAGATCGCCGCCCCTCTGCGCACCAGGGGGTTAGCCTTGCCTTCGCCAGAGGCGACGGCGGAGATACAGGCCCTGGTGGCGGAACTGCGGGATCGTTGGACATGGCCTGAGGGTAAACGGCCGTTCCCCCCCATTCAAGGGCTACCGGCTTATTTGGAACTGGAAGCGCTCTGGCAAAGCCATCCCCTGCCGCCCAAACCGTTTGCACAGCCAACGGCCGTTCTCGGATTAGCGTACCAACGGCTGGATCCCATCTGGATTGAGTTCAACCTGCTGGAGCAGTTCAACCTGGTTATCGGCCCGGCGCAAAGCGGCAAAACTGAATTTCTCATGAGCCTGGCATTGGCCACGGCCGTTAACATCCCGCCTCAGCAGATGGACATCCTGGTCTTTGCCTTGCAGCCGGGCCATCCACTGCGACTCCTGCGTGGCCTGCCCCACGTGCGTTTAGCCAGCAGCCTCAGCCAGGCGCAGGAATTGCTGGCTCGACTGCACACCGACCTGCAAGAACGGGCCGCTGCCCAGAAAAACCTCGCCGACCTGGATCAAACCGTCACCACCAAAAATGATTTAATATCCTTATTGCCCAAACGCACCCTGATCCTCATTGACGACCTCAAGCGCTTCAGCCGCAGCGAGGAGTTAAACCAGGCGCTGGATCAATGTGTGGCGGCCAGCAGCGCCGGTAATTTGTACGTGTTTTTGGCCGACACAGCCAACAACATCGACCAACTGAAACAAAACTATGCCATCAAATATGCGCAAACGGCCGTTCGGTATGGCAGCGGCATCACTTTCTCCGCGGATCAAAACGACCTCAACACCCTCAGTCTCATGGGACGCATCCGGCCGCAAGAGGTGAAGCGCCACGCGCCGCAAATGGGCAAAGGGCGCGGCTTCTGGTCGTATCAAAGCCAGGTGCAGGTGGTGCAAATCGCCCGGGCCGGCGATAAGGCGCTGTCGCCTGAGCAGTACCAGGCCAACATCCAACGCCTCATCGCCGACATCGCCGCCCGCTACCCGCCGCAGCCGTAGCGCGATTTTTCAAATCACGTCTCAATTTGCAGAGCAAAAGAGAGAAACCATGCCTGTTTTAAGAATGGAAACCGATCTGGCCCGCGAAGTCGCCAGCAAAATAAGCGAAATAGCCGGGGCGGTGCATGAAGAAGCCAACGTAGCCGCCGCCACCGTCGATGCCCTGGCCGCCGGTTGGGATGGCCCGGCCGCTGATTTGTTCATCTCCGAAGCGCTCTCCGTGCTGAACAATCTGCGCGGCCTGGCCTACGACGGCGACAGTTTAGCCGCCCGCCTCAACCAGGAGATTGCTGATTGGGAAACGCAAGACCAGGACAGCGCCGCCTACTTCCAGGGCGTAGGTACTGTGCCCATGCCGCCCCCTGCGCCCGGCCCAATCCCTGAACCGCCGCCGCCCGATCCGGGACCAGGCGACGGTCCCGGTGACGACCCTACTCCCGACCCTGGCTCCGACGATGATGATCATGAGGATCCGGGCCAACCAACCTCATCGCCATCCCCCGAGGATAAACCGGCGCCATCTCCCGGCGGCTCTCCGGCGCCGGCTGGTTCGCCAGCGCCAGGCGGGTCAACCTCCGCCCCCACCACGCCGTCGGCTGAAGGCCCTGATGTTCCCGGTGATGAGGAGGCTGTTGTGGCAGGAGCAACAACGGGCGCGGCGGCCGTAGGCGCAGCGGCTGGCGTCAGCGGCAAGTCTACCAGCGGCAAAAAGGGCGAAGAAACGGAAACGGCCGTTGCCCCAGAAGCGCTTGCTGCGGACAGCGAGGGCAGTTGGTCTAACCGGTTCGCCGAATTGGATGAAGTGAACGCAGAAATCAAGACGTTAGAAGCCAAGCCGTACAGTTCCCTCAGCGCGGAAGAGTTGACCCGGCTGAAAGAGCTGCACCAGGAGCGCAACGAAATTCAACTGGTCATGGAAAAAGGGATCGAAGCAGATGGCCCCGGCCCGATGCACCAGAATTTCCCGGAAGGGGAATGCACCTGGTACGCTTCCTCGCGGCGCAATTTTGGCTGGGATATCAGCGGCGACGCCAAAGTGTGGGGCGAAAAGGCGCTGGCGGCCGGTTACGAAGTAGGTGAGGTTCCACTGAAAGGAGCGGTTATGGTGTGGCAGCCGGGGGCGCACCATGCCAACATCACCTATGGACACGTCTCCTTTGTGGAGCGGGTCGTCGATTTAGGAGATGGTTCGTTTAAGGTGTTTTTTACGGACAACCATTTCCGGGATCCCGGCGCTCCTTCCAGCGCCCGCATTTTCCCCGGCGAAGAAGGCGTGAGTTTTATCTACGGCAAACTGGGTGGTTAAGGCTATGGCACAACAAGATCAAGACACGCTTATTATTGAAGGGAATGGGGAGAGCCGCCGGGAACGGCCGTTATCCCCCACCCCGCTCACCATCGGCCGCAAACCAGGCAATGACATCATCCTGGACGAAGGCTCGGTCTCTTCCCAACATGCGCGGCTGGAACCGGTTGGCGACGGTTGGCAGGTGGTGGATTTAGGCAGCACCAACGGCAGCTATGTGGGCCGCCAGGAGTTGACGCCCCACACGCCTCATCCCTGGCCGCCCGGTGAACCGCTGCGCATTGGCCCCTTTACCTTGCTGTGGAAAACGGCCGTTGCCATCCACCCCCCGCCGCCACCCCCACCAAAACAAAAACCAGCGCCCAGCTCCAACCTGCCGCCAGGCGAGATCATCAATGTGGGCAGCATCCAGTTAGAACCCCTCACCAGCCTGGTGGCTCCCGGCGCACGGGAGAGCGTACAGGTGCGCGTGGCCAACGAATCGGCCATCGTGGATCATTTCTCTCTGGAAATTGAAGGGCTGCCGGCCGACTGGGTGACATTTTCCGACAACACCGTGCAGCTCATGCCTGACCGCGAAACCGCCTTCCGTTTCGCCATTCAGCCGCCGGCGCAAACAGCGCTGGCCCAAACCTACCCCTTCCGCCTCATCC
The DNA here is from genome assembly GCA_964643965.1 of uncultured Ardenticatenaceae bacterium. Classification (GTDB taxonomy): domain Bacteria; phylum Chloroflexota; class Anaerolineae; order Promineifilales; family Promineifilaceae. Next base: position 16,932 of record CAZXVH010000058.1, on the reverse strand, counting down.
TGCGCTCCGTCTCCGACAGCCGGGTGGAAGGCAACGCCTTTGGCTGCGTCACCATCAAGCCAGTGCATCAATTTGCCGCCGACATTAGTCCACGCCAGCTTAAAAACAGCGCCAATTGCCAGGTGCGCATCCGCAACAACGGCAATGAAGAAGATCGCTTCACCGTCATGGGCAAAGACCCCGGCGACGCCGTACACTTTGATAAACTCACCCGCCGCCTCACCATTCCGGCCGGCAAAGAGGAGCGCATCAACTTCCGCGTCAGCCCGGTCAACCGCCCCTTTACCGGCGGCAAACAAACGCTGCCTTTTGAGTTCCAGGTGAAGCCGGACTTGGGCGAAGCCAAAGGGCAGCAGGGACAGTTAGAAGTTTCGCCCCGTTTACCGCGCTGGCTCTCCGCCTTTCTCATCATGTTTATCATCGGTTTTGTGGGCATTGGGGCCATTACCGTGAGAAATGTGCGCTCTATCGCTTTTTCCGAGGCGATGAAATTTGCCACCCGCCAGGCAGAAGATGAACGGGCGACCGCCACCGTCGTCTCCACGGTGGCGACTGCTACCCGGATGGTGGCGGAAGCGGCCCTTACCGCCACCTGGATGGTGGGCGATGACGACGCCGACGGGTTGAGCAATGAAGTAGAACTGCGCCTGGGTACAGATCCGCAAAATCCGGACACGGATAATGACGGCCTGCTGGATGGCGCGGAAACGCCCGCCTATGCCGACCCGTTAGACGACGACACCGACGACGACCGCATCTTGGATGGCACCGAAGTTTACCTGGGCACCAAGCCCGACGCCGTTGATTCTGATGGCGACGGCCTGCCCGACGCCGATGATCCCGACCCGGCCAAAACGCCCACGCCCACCCCGACCCCCACCCTGCCGCCCGCCCCGAATGTGCTGCCCAACGCCTCATTTGAGCTGCCCTTCAAAGTGTGGACGGACCCCACCGGCGTCTCACATGGCAACGTGCGCATTCCCGGCGGCTGGTTTTTTGCCCGCGCCGATAATAAGCCCAATACGCTCAATCCCCATACCGGCGATTTTTTTTTGCAACCGGAGAGCGGCCCTGTGAGCAAACAAGAGCTGCCGCCAGAGGAGCATGACCTCTTCATTTTTGAGGGTGAGCAGGCGATGAAGATATTTAAGGATGACGCGCCCATTTATTTTTCCATGTTTAAGGTGATGGACCTGGACCCCGGCGCGTACCGCTTTGGCATAAAGTATTTTGCCGATTCGGTGGTGCAATATCGGCGCGGGGTAAAGGAGTACGCCACCGACCCTTTGGCGGCTGAGGTGCAGTTGTGTATCGAAGGGGCGCAGTACGATCACAAAGATTGGGAAGCAGTTCCCGTGGGCAAACGAGGCGCTCTCTATCTCGATTTTGTGGTGCCAGTCTACACCCAGGTCATCCTGTACGCCTCGTTTCGCAACCGTTTTGAGATGGATAACAACGGCTGGTTTTTAGATGACTGGTCGATCACCAAAATTGCCGGGATTGAGAATGCGCCCAAAGATTTGCCCTCGGCCCATGCGTGTGAGATACCGCGTTAAGGCGTGAGGCGTGAGTGAGGCCGGATGGTTGTGGAAATTCGCCACTCGCCACCCGCAACTTGCCACCTTTTAACCAGGACAACCTAAATGAACAACTTCATTGGTAAAAAAATTGGTCCCTACGAAATAGAATCTGCCAGCGGCAGCAGCAGCATTGGCGATGTATACCGGGCGCAGAATACGCAGACGGGGCGGGCAACGGCCGTTCAAATTTTCTATCCCCATCTCATTGAAAACGCCGACTACCGGCAGAAAGCGCTGGCAGAATCGCCGGGGTTGGAGCGGCTAAAACATGCCCACATCGCCCGCGTCTACGGTATTCGGGAAGAAGGCGGGGTGCTGTACCAGGCGGCAGAATGGGTGTCGGGGGAGTCGTTGGCTGAACTGCTGGCTCATCAAGCGGCCATGAGCCTGGCCCTGGCCGCCAACCTCATTGAGCAAGCGGCCGATGGCCTGGCTTACGCCCACCGGCAGGGGGTGGTACATGGCGGTTTACATCCTGACACGATGCTGCTCAAGAAAACAGGCGGCGCGTATCCCTGGCAAGTTTATCTCACCAATTTTCGGCTGGCGGCGCTGCTAAACGGGGAACCGCCTCGCCGTCTGCTGCCCTACATGGCCCCGGAACAGATAAAAGGACGCCGGGACGACGGCCGTTCTGACATCTATGCCCTCGGTGTGATTTTGTATGAAGCCCTCACCGGCCGCCTGCCCTACCCGGCTGGCCCCGTCGCCGGACAGCCCCCCTCGCCCCGTTTGTTGCGCAGCGACATGCCGCCCTCGCTGGAAACCATCATCCTCAAAGCCATCGCGCCAGGCGTCACTGAGCGCTACCGTTCAATGGAAGAGTTCCTGCACGTCATACGCCAGGAAGCGGCCGACCTGCCCCATCACGCCGCCGAAGCCGCCGCCCCGCCGCCAATGGTTCCGCTGCCTCTGCCGACCGCCGCCGCGCCACCCCCGTCCAACGTGGCCCCGGGCGATGAAGTGATCGTGATTCAACATCCTCAGGAAAACACCCGTTATTTTGGCCTCAAAAAGTGGCTGATCACCATCGGCCAGATGGCGGGCAACGACCTGGTGCTCACCGCCGCTGGCGTGGCCGCCAAACATGCGCGGTTGGAACGGGCGGAAGGCGGCTGGCAGGTGGTCGATATGGGCAGCCAGAGTGGCACATTCCTGGAAAACAGCCGCCTGCTGCCCGACGTGCCGGAAATCTGGCGCGAAGGGCAAACGCTGCGTATCGGCCCTTACACGCTGGAGTGGGGCGATGAATTGGTAACGGCCGTTCCCATCCCAGAACCTATCGTCGCTCCGCCGCCTGTAGAAACCTCGCCCGCGCCCCCTGGCCTGCATCTCAAACTGTCGCCTGCCCTGGTCAGCACGGCCCCAGGCAGCCCAGTCGCTATTTTGTTGGAACTGGAAAACCAGACCGACTCCCTGGTGACGCTAAACCTGCGTGTGGAAGGCATTCCGGCCGCCTGGCTGGCGGTGGAGCCGGCGCCTATCCGCCTGGTGGCGCAGCAGCGCATCAAAGTACCGGCCATGATCCAGCCGCCCCGCCACAGTTCAGCGACGGCCGGCGTCCACCGTTACCAGATTTTTGCCGAACCGACTTATGGCGCAGCAGAAACGGCCGTGGCCCAGGGCCAGTTGAGCATCAGCCCCTTCTCCCAATTTTTCGCCGAGGTCGAGCCGCTGCCCCTGCGTCATCAAAAGCCGGGCCGGGTGACCCTGCACAATGAAGGTAATACGCCCAACCAGTACACCCTTTCCGCCCTGGATGCTGACCAGGAAATCGCCTTCAACCTGCCGCAAAACAGTCTGGCGCTGGCGCCGGGCCAATCGGACTCCATTCCCATCACGGCGGCGGGGCGCAAACGGCCGTTCCTCGTCAAACAAGCCATCGTGCCCATTGAAATCCATGCCCAAACCAACGCCGCCAAACTGGTGGAAAAAGGACGGGTAGTGATCCCGCCGCGCATCTCGCTGGCGCTGCTGGCCCTGGTATTTATGCCGCTGCTGCTCGTGGCCTTGCTGGTGGGACGCTGGTATTTGTGCCAGGCGCCCGGCGACTTTATCCAGGCGCCGTTTGACCGGGTGTGCGGCTCCCGAACGGCCGTTATTGCCGCCAATACCACGCCCACCCCTGCCGCCGAAGCCACGGTTGTAGAAACGGCCGTTGTCGCTGAAACGCCCGAAGCAGTCGAGGAAACTGCCACCGAACTGCCTCCCACCACCATTCCATCCATCACCGCCGAGCATCTGGAGATAGGCCGCTCCACCGAGGATTTGCCCATCATGGCGGCGCGGTTGGGCGATGGCCCCCATGCCGTCCTCTTCGTGGGTGGTATCCACGCCGGTTACGCTCCCGCTTCCGTGGGGCTGGCCGAAGACCTCATCACCCACCTGGAAGCCAATCCGCAGACCATCCCGGCAGGCGTCACCATCTATGTCGTGCCCAAACTCAATCCAGACAGCGAAAATGTGCCGGGAGACGGCCGTTATAATGCCAACGGCGTAGACTTGAACCGCAACTGGCAGTGCAACTGGGCGGCGATGGATGGACGGGGTGGCTCCGGGCCGCTGTCTGAAGCAGAGTCTCAAGCGCTTTCAGGGTTCATCGACCAGATTAACCCGGAAGCGGTGGTGTTTTGGAATGCGCCGCTCCAGGCCGGCAACCAGCGCACCGTCTCCCCCGGCAAATGCCAGGTGGAACAAGACGCCTCAGAAAAGCTGGCAAAGCTCTACGCCAGCGAAGTGAGCTATGACGCCAAACAAGCCAACCTGGGCGGCTCCGTCACCGGCGACATCACCGACTCCCTGGCCGATCAGGGCATCGCCGCCATCTTTGTCCTGCTGCACAGCCAAACTGAGGCCAACATCAACGAGCATCTGCCGGCCATCGTGCGCGTTTTAGGCACATTTGCGCCATAAATTGAAGGGAAAGTAATGGAACCTCAAACCGCCTCTCAAAACAGCCAGATTGTCTTTGGCCTGAATCAGAATATGGGCAGCCGCGCCAACATGGAAGACCACATTGAGGTCCGGTTTGTGCAGACCGGCGGCGGCCTGGATTTATTTGTGGCGCTGGTAGCGGATGGCATCGGCGGCCACAACTGCGGCGAGGTCGCTTCTGAGTTAACGGTGCAAACGACTTTTGCGCAGATCGCGGCCTCGCCGGCCCGGTCGCCGTCTCAAATTCCACAAATGCTGGCGGAAGCGCTGATGGCGGCCAATGACGTCGTTTACCAGGAATCCCGCCGCGACCTGAAAAAGTCGGGCATGGGTACCACAGCCACTATTGCCGCGATCCATGAAAATAATCTGTATCTGGCCAATGTGGGCGACAGCCGCGCTTACCTTATGCGAGATCAAAAATTGACGCAGCTTTCTTCCGATCACACCTGGGCGCGAGAGATGGTGCATCAGGGACATTTGTCGGTGGCGGAAGCGGCGGCGCATCCCAAAGGCGGGGCGTTGGTGCGCTCCATTGGTTATGAGCAACAGGTGGCGGTGGATGTGGGCCTTTATATCAACGGGGATGAGCCGGAACAGCAGGCGCAGCAGCATCAAGGGCTGCCGTTGGCGGCCGGTGACATTATTTTGCTCTGTTCGGATGGCCTGATAAAGGAGCGGCGCAATCAGCCCGGCAACTTTGTGGAGGATGAGGAGCTATTGCGCCTGGCAACGAAGCATTCGCCCGATAAAGCGGCGGCGGCGCTGGTGAAGAAAGCTGTTTCCCGCCAGGCGGATGACAATGTGAGTGCAATTGTGGTGGCAATCGCGCCCGGTAAACAGAAAACGGCCGTTCCCTGGAAGCTCTTCGGTGGGGTGGCGGCTCTCTTGCTGCTGCTGGTCGTTGCTTATTTTACGTATGCGACCCTGGCCGGCGGCCGTACGGCGGCGGTCTCGACCGCGCCTGCGCCTACAGCAGCGGCGGTGGTGGTGGAACTGGAAACGGCCGTTCCGCCCACGCCCGTCCCCACCAATCCCCCTGCCAACCAGGAAACGACCACCGTTACCATTCGCCAAAATAAAGGGAATCTCTATCTCGGAGATGGTTCCAAAATCACCACCGGTTCCGTGCCTCTGGCTGTGGGCCAGGTCATTGAAAACAAGAATGGGGTCAGCGAACTTGGGCTGGCGGATGGCGCCGCGATTTTTCTGGATGAAGGAACGGCCGTTAAGCTGTTGGCGCTGGCTGGTTTAGACGGGGCGGCGCCAACGGTGATCGAGCCGCAGTCGGGCAGCCTGCTGCTGGTGGAGGCCGCGTCGCCCCTGCGTTTTCAAGTGCCGGGCAGCAGGGCGGAATATGCTCAGACCGGGGCCAGTAGTTTGGCAATAGTGGGCTACAGTGAAACGCCCTTTTTCTTTAGTCTGGCTTGTCTGGCAGGGACATGTGAGATCGATATGTTCGGCGTGAAAAAGCAGCTTACGCCGGGCGAATCGATCTGTGTCGGTGGTGGCTGTAAAAACAGCGGCACAGTAGAACCAATCGCCTACGAGCGGTACACGCACCTGGCGCGGCTGGTTCCTACGCCGACCCTGACGCCTACGCCTACTCAAACGCCCACGTTAACGCCCAGCCCCACCTGGACGCCCAGCCCGACGCCCACTAATACCCCGACGCCAACGACCACGGCAACGGCCGCGCCCATTTTTGATAATGGCGACGATGGTGGGGGAACTCCGCCTGCCCCACCGGATGGGTAACGGATAAAATTAGTGGCGCAACAAACGAGAAAAACGAACCCGAAGATTTCGCATAACCACCAAAGACAATAAACCCCAACAAACCAGAAATCCAAGCGCCGCCTAAAATAATCCCTAAAAGGAACCAAAGAAATTTCCGGCCAGGAACACAAAAAAATCAATTTTTAATGGGGAGCTTATGCCACAAACAGAAACGGCCGTTCCCCTTTTGCTGCCAATATAGATCATCTTCAACCTGTCCAGTCTGGCGGCGCTTCCTGGCCCGCACTGCTCTAGCCGCATCACCAAAATATCGCTTCTCAATCACTTGCTGCGCGTTCCCCGTCATCCCTTTCATAAACAGGTCAGACAACATCTGATTGATACGCTTCTGGCGACCTTTAGGCCGGTGTGCCAACGCTACTCTGTAACTGTTGGGCAGTTGCCAGGCCAAATACCCCCTGCCCGGTTTCCCCTGCCCACCTTCATAATCAACAAACTCAAACGCAGCCTTTCCCTGCCGCCAAACTCGTTCCTCCTTGTTTGAAGCATCGATTCGTTCACCCACAGCATAATTTCGATTCACCTGCATACCAACACGCCGCTCATAACCTCGCTGGCTCTCGGCCGTTAAACCGGTAAGCGCCGTCAATGTATCCCGGGCAATCGGCTTGTCTCCGGCCTGATCGTTACGGCACAGCTGCCGCCCGGCATGAAATGTAGCATACAGATAGGCTCGCGCTTCGCCAATACTGCCCAACAAATGCTTCACCGGCACGGCCACCGGACGGCCGTTTAACTGCCTGACGTCCAGGTTAGCGGCCACCTTACCCGCCGAGCGCAGCCAGATTCGCTCTTTATCACGCTGCCAAAACAGCCCCTCGCCCTGATGCAATAAATTACGCAGCTGCCGCCAGCCACAAAATCGCAATGGCGCTTTGGCTGTTGTGAATGTTTCTCTTATATTGACTATGCGAATCACACCGCTGCCTGATTGATCGAAATACCGCAGCAGTAACCACAAGCGACCGGCCGCTGCCTGCTCCTGGCGCAGCATCCCCAAAGCAATGTCCGGGTAGATCTTGATGCTATCTTTAGGATTTAGAGCAGCAGGGCCTGGCGACTTGGAATTTTTGGGGGGGAACGGCCGTTTTGCGGGCGTAGGAGGCTTTCTAAGCGAAAAGTTCCCGGGAATAGCGCCTGCCGCCGCCGAATTTGGCTTGGGCGCAGCCTCGTGGCACGGTTGAGAGGCGCGTAAAACCGATGTCAACCGGCCGCTGTCCCATCCGAGATGATCTGGCAGGGCATGGAGCAAAACTTCCTGCGCCACAATCTGGGAATGATGACCATCCTTCTCCTCGCCGGGAGAGTAGTCGCCATACTGCGCACGTAAGTTGAGGAGCTGTTCATTGGCAGCCAATAAAGCAGCGGAAGGCACAGAACGAGAAGACATCTCGAGCACAGACAGCGTGAAGCAACCATGCGCCAAACGCATGATCGATTGACACGGGGATCGGCCTGTGCTATCCTCCTATCATCAGGTATGCACGCCACTGGGAGGCAAAGAAACCCCCTCCCCATTTAAGGGGCATGTTGAGGAAGATGGGCAAACATCTCCCCAATATGGTAGTGGCAACAACAGTTAGAAGGCTAAGCGATTAAAATCGCCTGGCCTTTTTTCTTTATATAGATGAAACCGCAGCATCATTGCGGCAGTCCCATCTATGGAAACATGCAGTTAGGCGCTGTCTGACCAGCGCTCCAAATCCTCGTCAATCGTGTCTAAATCGACTAAACGAATGCCGGTGGCCTGCCATTTGCGTCGGGCACGACCTACTTTATCATCCACGATAACGGCATTGGCCTCAGCCACGGCCGTTTCTGTCCAACCCCCAGCGGCAAAGCCCACAAAATAAATCTGCCAATCCTCTTCCCCTTTGGGAATAATGGCAGAGGTTCGTTTTACCAATTCGTGCATTGGTTCCAAATTAAGCGGCTCTGTATTCCACAAACAGCAGCCCAGAACCAGGCTACGATCCGCTTCACTGATACCCACCACATCAATGGTAAAAGAGCGTTTCCACTCGCTGCCCACTTCTTCAATAGGTGCGGGAATCTCATCCTGAGCGCTGGCCAGTAGCAGCCACTCTTGACACAACTCCTGCCAGGTATTCGCCTGAATAAACTCGGGTAAATGCTCGTCAATCGTAACCAGCATTTGCTGCTGCTGGCCCATGGCTAACTTTGATTGGTATGCCGCCAGAAAACGGTAGTAAAAACGAAGATAGGGGTCTGTGACAAAATAACGTCCACGCCGCGAATCGGTTGAGCGCTCTGTCACCGGTACCCGCCGTTCCACAAACCCGGTTTCCCGCAAAATACTTAAATATTTAGAAGCGGGGCCGCTGGAAAGGCCGGAACGTTTGCTGATGTCGCTAAGGGTTTCATGCCCTTGCGCCATCGCTCGCATAATACCTACATAATTGTAAAGATCCGTCAGGAAGTCTTGCAGCAAAATACGCGGCTCATCCAACATCCAGGTGTTAGATGGCTGTAACTGAATACGCAAATTCTCCATGACAGAAAGGCTGGGGTCCAAGCGTTCCCAATAAGCGGGCACGCCACCCCAAATGGCATAAATAGCAACCCGGTCGGCGGCGCTGTAATCGGGGAAATATTGGCGTGTGACGGCAAAGGGCAACGGTGGCAGGCTGATTTGGGCGGTAGAACGGCCGTAGAGCGGCGCTTGATAGGAAAGAAGCTGCTTTTGCATCAGGCTCATCTGCGATCCTGAAAGCGCCAGCACCACATCGGCGTCCGTTAACCATTGATCCCAAGCCTTTTGCAAAACGGCGATAAAATTAGGGTTCACCGCCATGAGGTACGTCACTTCGTCGATAAACACGGCCATACGCCGTCCCCGGCTTATCAGAGCAATCTGGCGCAAGGCTTGTTCCCAATTGGCGTAAGTAAAATCGAGGGGGGATTGGGTATCCGGATCAGCAAAATTATCCACCGCTTGAGAAAAAGAGCGCAGTTGATCCAGAGCGGAGGTGGCTTCAGCCATCCAATAAAAGCCGTCAGCCTGATGCCGTTTAATCCAATGTGTGAGCAGGCGCGTCTTCCCCACCCGACGCCGGCCGTATAAAACCAGCAGTGCAGACCGATCTGTATTCCAGGCCCGGTCTAATAAACTTAATTCACGATTGCGTCCGACAAAGCCAGACTTCATGTACCACTCCCAACAGATTGCATGAATCCCATTAGTCTACTTTCGTTTATGTTATTTGAATAAACATAGTTTGTCAAGTAATTCTGGATCATTTGTTCCAGCTCAAGGCAGGAGACGAAAGCGGCTTACTGGGACAAAAGTGGCATAAATGGCAAAGGCGTTATTAGTATGAATGAGAGTAGTCTACTTTCATTCATACTAATACGCCTTTTGTGGCCTGACTGCCCTCTTCGACCACTGCCTGCTGCGATGTGGGATCACGCCAACGCCACCATGATGATCCCAATTAGTCTACTTGTATTTATACTAAACGATCTTATCCGAGTTGTCAAGGGAAATGTTGTACTAGCTCAACACATGTTGTGGTAGAACAACAGACGTTGGCCGCTCAGTTACCACGGCACGGCCGATACCTCTGTGGCGCTGCGCTTTAGCTGTGTCGATGAGATTGCTCCCCCAACGCCAAAACACGCGCCGCCATGTCATCTAGCGTTTGCTGTTCCACTTGTGATTGCACGGCCGAGACCGCCTCTTCCGCCAATGTTTCCACTAACTCATCATAAGTGGCTTGCGCGGCCTGGTGCATTTGGTGAAAGAGGGCCGGGTGGCGCAAGGCAACGGCCGTTACCGTGAATGCAAACGACGCCGAAGAGCGCGCCGCCAACAGGGGCACAATTCCTACCAAACACATTAACATAAGCGGGACAGATTGAATGGAAACGGCCGTTTGCAATCCCCTCTCAAAATAATCCCACGCCTGGTCAGCCTCCCCCACTGCCAGCGCCGTGCGCCCCAACTGATAATAGGAATGTACCATGCCGCCATCATCCCCAATAGCCTGCTTGATGTCCAGGCTCTCCCTGTGATACCGTTCCGCGGCCTCATACTGGCCGTCCAGGTACGCTTCAATTCCCAAATTATTCAGCGCCCGCGCCACGCCCAGCCGGTCACCCAACTGCTGGCAAATTGTTAAACTTTCTTCATAAGCGGCGCGTGCGGCGGCCGGTTTCTTCAAAATGGAGGCGATATTGCCCAAATTGTTCAGGGTTAAGGCCAACCCATTTTGATCGTTGATGGTTTGGCGATAACGGAAACTTTCCTCAAAACATTGCTGCGCTTCGTCATACTGCCCCAACAGCCGCAAAACGGAGCCTAAATTGTTGAGGCTAACGGCGGCGTCATATAAATCATCCAATTCACGGGTAATGGCCAGGGCTTGCTGCAAATGAGTTTGCGCCTGGTCATATTGCCCCCGCAGCCGTTTGATAACGCCCAGACTGTTTAAGGATTTAGCCTGCCCGTAGCGGTCGTTGGCCTGTTGGAAAAGCGCAATGCTTTGTAGATACTGCTGCTCGGCGGCGGCATACTCTCCCTGACCATACCTGACATGACCCAACACCTGCAATCCGGCCGCCTGGACGCGCTGATAATCAGCTCCAGCCAGGGTGAGGGCAAGGCTTTTTTGCACGGCCGTTTCCGCTTCCGCGTACTGTGACAAGCGAAAATGAAACATCCCCTGCCTGGTGAGAATCATGCCCAACAAAGCGGCATCTTTCACCCGCTCTGCCGCCAGCGTAAACAGCGCCAAGCCATCCTGAAACTGCCCCCGCAATCCCAAATAGTGGAAATAACCTGTCAGATAGGGCGCCAGGGCCTCGGCTCGCTGCTGCTGCGCCGCCCACCGCCAACCCTGGCGCACGTTATTGGCAACAGCATCAATGGCAGCCAACGCCGCCTGTAAATGGCTGGTCAATAAATCCGGTTCGCGCTGCTGCATAAAGGCGGCGTAATAATCACTGAACAAGGCCATCGCCCCCTCTTTTTCTGGCGCGGCATACTCATCCCATTTTTCGATGGCGTAATGTTGCAGCAGAGGGTGCATTTGGTAACGTCGGCGCTGCGCATGGTCGAAATGGTCGTTCGCTTCCAGGCGTAAAAATGATTTATCGACCAATGTCGTCAGGGTGGACGGGTCTGCGCTGGCAATGTGCGCCGCGGCCTCCGCGGCAAACGCATCCTGAAACAGCGACAAGCGGCACAAAACGATCTGTTCGACGGCGGACAACATCTGCCAGGAGCGGTCGAATACTACGCGCAAGCTGCGGTGATGGCTGGGGAAGTTACGCCACGAAGCTTGCAGCACATCCAGCCCCCGCTCAATTTCGGCAGCAATCTCGGGGCAAGCAAGACGGTCTGTCCAAGCCGCAGCCAGTTCAATGCCCAGGGGGACGCCTTCCAGCAAGTGGCAGATACGGGAAACGGCCGTGGCGTCCATGCCATCTGCTTCAAATCTGGTCGTGCGTTGAGCCACCTGCATAAACAACTGCACCGCCTCAAATTCCATTGGCTCCGCATCGTCTGCGGCGGTTGGATAACGCAATCCGGTCAGCGGGAAAACCCATTCCTCATAGAAATTGAGCCGTTCGCGGGAAGTAAGCAGCAGCTTGACATGGGGCGCCTGGGTCAAAATCGCTTCCAGAAAATCGCTCTCGTCCAGCAAATGCTCAAAATTATCAATGACCAGCAGCATCTCTTTTTCGCGCAAAAAATCCAGCAGGGGAGCGACCGATACCTTTTTGCCGCCAAAAGAAACGTGCAGCGCCGCCGCCAAATTGACCACCATCTGTTCTGGGGTGTGCGCCTCCAGCATGGGTACAAAGATGATACCATGCCGGAATTCGGCGCAATGGTTGGCGGCGATGTGGCGCACCGCTTCCAGCGCCAGCCGCGTTTTGCCGATGCCGCCGATGCCGGTGAGGGTGAGCAAACGGCAGCCTGGTTCGTGGGTCAATCGCTGCACAATCTGGTCTAACTCCGTTTGTCGCCCGACAAAGGGGGTGCGCGGCAGGGGCAGGTTGGGGAGTGACGGCCGTTTGGGTGGCGTGAGTAAACCAGCCCGAATGCGCTCATAGAGAACGGCCGTTTCCGTTTCAGGCTCAATATCCAATTCCCGCCGCAGTTCTTGACGATAGCTGTCGTATTGCGCCAGCGCTTTACTCGACTGCCCGTTCAATGCCAGCAAACGCATCACCTGCTGTTGAGGCGCATCTTGCCAGGGAGACAATGTGGCATAGTGACGGGCAAAGGGAAGCGCAACCTCATACGCTCCCCGATCTTCGCTATAAGCGGCCAAATCTCGGTACATCTCCACCGCTTGCCGCCGGTATGCTTCACGTTTAACGGCGAGCCATTCCTCAAACTCGGCGCTGTCTTTCAAGGAGAAACCGGCCAGGAACTCGCCGCGATAGAGGGCGGCAGCTTGCTCTAGCTGTTTGATACAGGGTTTGCAACGGGTTAGCTGCGGGTGCGAATGTTGGCGAATAGCTTGGAAAACGGCCGTAAATGCGGCCACATCCAACTGATAATGGCTGTTGGGATTAAAGCGGATGGTATCACGGGCGATGAGTAAAAAGGGGGGCTTTGCCTCTTGGTCGTGGATGGCGCGGCGCAGTTTGGCTAATGCCTGGCGCAAACTGTTGCGGGCCACTTTGTCTGGTTTGCCCGGCCACAACAGTTCGGCCACCGCTTCGCGCCGATGGAGGCTGTTGGCCTCGACGACCAGATAAGCTAACAGCGCTTTCATTTTACTGTAATCAAAATCAACGGCCGTTTCCCCATCCACCGCCACTTGCACAGAACCAAAAAAACGAAGATCAAGCTGTGTCATGAGCCTCGATTATACCGTGATTTTGCATTTATTTTGCGTTTTTTTTGCGCTGCTCGTTTAGGCTGGTTGTCATCACTTGTTTTAATGAAGATGTGGCATCGAATTTACGCGAATTAACGCGAAATATTTGACCTTTCTTAACAGAAATTCGCGTTAATACTTCGGCGTTGCTCAGCACAGGTTCGTGACAATTCGATGCCATGTATACAGGAGCAAAATCATGCATAAAAAAGCAAGCGAAATTATGGGACAAGACGTAGAAGTAGGGGTACAGCTAGAAGCAAAAGAATTGGTAAAAGGGGCTGTGGGTAATGGTCTTGTAGGCAGTTTGACAGGTTCTGTCCTGGCTGGCAACGAGGTCAAGGGAGAATCTTTACCGGGCGACCACAATGGCATTATTTATATGGCCGTCGGCACAAACGACGTTGCCTTCTTCTCAGTGAAGCGAGGATTGTTCAAGAGTAACCTGACACAATTGCTGTCACAATATCCGCGCAATGAGGTGAAAGCGGTAGAAATCGAAAAGGGTATGATGCCCACGGCTCATATTGTGTTTCAGGATGGCACGCACTACGCTTTGAAATGCGCCAAAATCCATGTCAAAAATCTGAAGGAAGTACAGGAGTTGTTGATCAATTAGAAATCAAGGTGATTGATTTTTTGGGTTCTACTTGATTCTGTGATCATCTCAATTTCCGATGAATGAATTCATCGTCTGTTATGCAAAACGTGCAAAAGCACGTTCTTAAGCGGTATTCAACCTGCTTCAGCAGGTTTTTTGTCTCAGACGCCGGATTCATCCGGTGACAGTAGTGCAATCATTTTGTATAAGGAGAAAACAATGTTCAAAATTTGGCAAAATTCATTTATTTTTATTTTTATCGGGATGGCAGGCATATTTGCCCTGCTGTTTTCCTCTGCGTCACAGGCGGCGCCAGCGACGCCACTGGCAGCGGGTGATGTGATCCGTGTTTCGGAGGCGACAACGGAGTTGAGCGCTCACTCCTATATGGGGGATATTTCCGCAAACGGCCGTTATACGGTTTTCTCCAGCAGCGCAGAGAATGTGGTACCGAATGACACGAATGGCGTCGGCGACATCTTCCGGTACGACAATCAATCGGGTGACATTATCCGTGTCTCTGTGGCCTCCAATGGCACAGAGGCGGATGCCGGCTCTGGCTGGCCTGTTATTTCGGGCGACGGCCGTTATATTGCCTTTCATTCCGATGCCGCCAATCTGGTCAGCGGGGATACGAACGGGCAAGGCGACGTTTTTGTCCACGATAGCCAAAGTGGCACAACGACGCGCGTCTCCATCAACACAAACGGCGCCGAAGGGAATGGAGCTTCGACCAGAGCCAGCATCTCGGCTAACGGCCGTTACGTCACCTTCCACAGCGCCGCCACCAATCTGGTCAGCGGCGATACCAATGGGGTAGACGACATATTTATCCACGATATCCAAACTGGCATAACCAGCCGCGCGTCTACCCACAGCAACGGCACACAGGGGAATGGTAACTCCTCTTTTGCCAGGATTTCGGCGGATGGACACTATGTTGTCTTCTACTCCTCCGCGTCTAATCTCGTTAATGGCGACGCCAATGGTGTAGATGACGTGTTCCGGCACACTGTGCAAAGCGGCGAAACGATCCGTGTTTCGGTAGCCACGGGCGGCGCAGAGGGAAACGGTTCGTCTCAACAAGCCGACATCTCCGCAAACGGCCGTTACATTGTCTTTGAATCCTCCGCCACCAACCTCATCGGCAGCGATACCAATGGTAAAGCCGACATCTTCAAGCGCGATGTGCAGTCGGGGACAACCAGCCGTGTTTCAATTGCCACGGACAGCTCGGAGGGGGATGGCGCACAGTATGACCCTGCTATTTCCGATGACGGCCGTTACGTTGTTTTTGGGTCTACCTCCAGCAATTTAGTCAGCGGCATCACCACTGGCACAACAGTAGGCAATATCTTCCGGCGCGATACACAGACAAACAGTACCATCCGCATATCGGTCGCCACCGATGGCGCAGAGAGTGATGAGCATAGTTATGATCCGGTGATCTCCAATGACGGCCGTTATATTGCCTTCTACACAACTGCCACCACCCTGGTTGACTGGGATACAAATAGCAAACGCGACATCTTTTTGCATGATGTGCAAACAGCCACCACCAAGCGCATTTCTTTGGCAACAAGTAGCGTGGGCGGCGACAAATCTTCCGGTAATAGACCAGCGATCTCGGCAGACGGGCGCTACGTCGCCTTCTCATCATCTGCCACCAATCTCGTCGCCGACGACACGAACTTCTCATCCGACGTGTTTGTGCGCGATATGCTGACGGGGTTGGTGCGCCGCGTCTCCGTCGCTTCAGACGGCACACAGGGTGACAATTCATCCTATCCACCAGCTATATCGGGGAACGGCCGTTATGTGGTTTTTGCTTCTCGCGCGAGCAATCTAGTGGCCATCGACACCAACGGCCAGACAAAGGATATTTTCATCCACGACCTGGAAACGGGCAGCACCAGCCGCGTCTCCGACGCCTCTAACGGCACGGAGGCAAATGGCGAGTCAAGCAATCCCGTCGTTTCTGAAAACGGCCGTTACGTCGCCTTTTCCTCCGAAGCCAGCAACCTGGTGAGTGGCGATACCAATGGTAAAGAGGATGTTTTCCTGCACGATACGCAAACGGGCAACACCAGCCGCATTTCCGTAGCTTCTGCTGGCACAGAGGCGAATAATCGCTCTTTGTGGCCTGCTATTTCGGGCGACGGCCTGACCATTATATTCGGCTCCTACGCGGACAATCTGGTCAGCGGCGATACCAATAATCACGGGGATATTTTTAGCCACGACGTGGTGCAGGGTACCACAACCCGCCTATCCGTATCCAGCAATAATGAACAAGGAAATGGCAGCTCCCTGGTAACCATGCCTGATATGTCGGTAGACGGCCGTTACATCCTCTTCCTGTCTGCGGCCACCAATCTGGTAGCCAATCCGGCGGATGGAGCGCTGCGCATTTTTGTGCGCGACACCCAGGCAGGCAGCACCAGCCAGGTTGTCGTCCCGATAGTCGGCGGTGGCAGCGCCGATGGCGCCACTCTGACCAGCACAATTTCTGATGACGGCCGTTACATAGCCTTCTCCTCCATGTCAACCAATCTGGTCAACGGGGATACGAATGGATGGACGGATGCGTTTGTGCATGATAGGGAGACGGGGGGCATCGTCGTGGCTTCCCGCACGGCAAGCGGACAGGTGGGTAATGGCAGGTCTGATGAGGCGATTATGGCGGGAAACGGCCGTTTTGTAGCCTACCATTCAAGCGCCACTGACCTGATTAACGAAGATGTGAATGGATTTGCTGATGTTTTTCTGTACGAAGTTGAGGAAATAGTGGCGCCAACCTTTACCATCTACCTGCCCATGACAATGAAGTAAACACCACAGAGGCGCGAGTTAAATAACTTTCACAGTAACATCTCAATATTTGGGGACAAAGATTACAAAAGTTTCAGAATTAGCTTTGCATGAACACTCTGATGCCAAAACTTTTGTAATCTCCCAGTTTATTGAGAAGATACCTTTCACAAAACACAATTTTCGGCATGGTTCAAATGTCCATAAAATTAACTTGACACTTTTTTGTGAAATGATCTCTTTTTTGTGATGACAACGAATTTTAGAAAGCAACGAATTCACTCCTTTCTAAAATTCGTTGTCATCATTTTGCCCCTCTTCACCGTTCACTGTAAACTGTCCACTGTAA
>CAZXVH010000057.1:0-31376 GCA_964643965.1 uncultured Ardenticatenaceae bacterium | reverse complement strand
GGTGATGAGGCCGATAATCAGCCCGAATAACCAGAAAAACCAATGTAAAGCTCGTCTAAAATTCATAGGAATCTCCTGTGGCAAATATTATACCTGAACTCGTTGTTTTGTGTGGCAAGAAAAGTGGGTTAAGCTGAAACTTGCCGGATGACCACGCTTTAGCCGTTTACCAGGAGGCGCTGGATCTGTCTGATTCTTTAATTTACCTGCTGGGCCGGGCGCTCTTCCTGGCTCATGAAACGGAGCGCCGCCTCTTGCCACTGTGCGCCCCAATTACGCTGGAAATAAATCCGTCTCTTTGAACCCTTCCGCCACCGGGGGGTAAGCGCGAATGAAGGCGTCTTTTGCCAGGAAGCGTTTTTGCAGCCAGACGGGGATGTTGCGCCCCTGGCTGGTACCGCCGCCCTGGCTGGCGTGTTGAGCGCTGGCCGCCAGCTTCACATCCCAATAATCGCCCCAATCAATGCGGGCGTTTAGCTTGTTTGGTGGAATCCCCAGCCGGGTAAAGTCGATGTCTTTGTTTTTACCCTGACGTGTAGGGTCCTGACCGCGCAGGCGCAGAACGGCCGTGTAGAACTTGACCATGCTGTTGGGGAAAGCGGTGTAGTAAAGGCGATCCGCCTGGAAAGGGGCCGGGCCGATTTCTGGATATTGTTGGGGATCAGCGGCGGCATGAAAAGCGGCCGTGGTGATTTTCCAGCAGTGGATATGGTCAGGGTGGAAATAGCCGCCGGTTTCATCATGGGTGATCACCACTTGCGGGCGAATGTGGCGGATGAGCGCCACCACTTTGCCGATGGCCTCATGTTCATCGGTGTTGATGAAGGCGTCCGGGTGATGGTTGGCCGGGTTATTGAGGTAGCCGGAGTCGCGGTAGCCCAGCTTGTGCAGGATGACGCCTAAAATCTGGGTGGCGGCGTCCAATTCTTTGGCGCGGACGGCCACCAGTTCTTGCAGCGCCGCTTCGTAACCATCAGCTACGGAACCGGCCACACCATCGGTGGCAATTGCCACATGCACCTCTACGCCTTCCGCCGCATAGCGGGCAAGCGTACCGCCAGGGCCAAAAGATTCATCATCAGGGTGGGCCAGAACGGCCAGGAGTCGTTTATTCATGGATTGCAGATTGCGGATGGCGGATGGTGGATTGACGAGCAACCTTGCCACCCGCCACTTGCCACGTTGCCACTTTTTACTTATGAAACTCCTGCATCATGGGCAGCAGGGGAATGGGGCGGATAGTTTGGAAAGGATGGTGCACGCCAGGCAGCACGATGAGAGAGCCGTTGGGCAGGGTGCGGCTGAGGCGCTGCGCTTCGTTGAGGGGAACCAGTTCATCCCGGTCGCCGACGCTGATCAGGGTGGGGGTGCGCAGCCGCTTCAGCTCTCGTTCGTGAATGCCGTGGCTGACGAGAGTGGCGGTGAGGTCGGCGGCCTGCCGTACCAGGATGCGCCATTGGCGAGCGCCATGTTCTTGCGCCAGTTGGTCGGCGTAAGCCGGCGCTTTGCGGATGATCTGATCTGGGTCGAGCTGCGCCCGCATTTTTTGGGCCGATTCTTCAGTCCAATAAAACTTGACGCCGTGCATCAGCAAGGTCTTCACTTGCTGCGGTTGGGCCATCGCCAGCATGAGGCCCAGGTAGCCACCGATGCTGTAACCGGCGACGTGCAGGGCGGGCGATTTCAAGTAGGTGAGCAGGCCGATGATGTCTTGCAACATGCGCTCTATCTGCAAATTCTGGCTGTTGTTTTCAGAACGGCCGTGTCCGCGCAAATCCATGAGAACCAGACGGTAGTTGGTAGAGAGAGGGCGGGTGAAGGCGGCCCACTGTTTGCTGATGGAGCCGATGAGGCCCGGTAATAACAAGAGAACATCTTTTCGGGTATCAGAACCATATACTTCGTAATAGATGGTAGCGCCATCGTCTGCCTGCCAGTTGCTCATAATAAATGACCTCTTTCTGTAGATACTCGCTGTGGCCGCATCTCACTGCCGAAGGATTGCTTTCTGACCGTGCCACCTCTGGTAAAAACGTCAGATTATGACCATTACAAGTATCACGATAATAATCCTGGGAGCGCGGTCTGCCAGACCGCAAAGGCGGACAAAGCTGTCCGCGTTCCCATTTACGAAGAAGCGCCCAGGGCCACGGCGAAGCCAATAGCATGGCTGTCGGTAATGAACCTGGGAGCGCGGTCTGCCAGACCGCAAAGGCGGACAAAGCTGTCCGCGTTCCCATTTACGAAGAAGCGCCCAGGGCCACGGCGAAGCCAATAGCATGGCTGTCGGTGTGGGAGATGCTGATCGACCACTGCTGCCATCCCTGTTCGGCGGCTATCTCTTTGGCGCGATTATGTAAAGTCAATTCCGGTTTACCTCGTTTATCGTTGATCACTTCAATGTCCGTAAAATTTACGTCACCGATGCCGGTCCCCAACGCTTTGCTCACGGCTTCTTTGATGGCGTAACGGCCGGCGAGGCTGGGCAGTTTGCCGGCGCAGTAGCTTTGTTCTTGAGGCGTGAAGATGCGGTTGCGCATTTTGTCGCCGAAGCGGTTGAGGCTGCGCTCGATGCGGGCTATTTCGATGATGTCTACGCCAGTTGTGAGCATTCTTTTATTTTAGCGTGTGAAGTCGGGTCCGGCTACTGCGATGGCGATTTGCTCGGCGCTCAGATATTTTTGGGCGGCTGCTTGTATTTGTTCGGGGGTGATGGCGTTGATGAGGGCCGGAAAGCGCTGTAAGTAATCGAGGCCGAGGCCGTACAGTTCCATATCGATGATGACGCTGGCCAGGCCGCTGTTGGTTTCCAGGCTGACGGGCAGGGAGCCGGTGCGGTATGCCTGGCTGTCGGCCAGTTCTGAGGCGCTGACGGGTTCGCTTTGGATGCGCTGGATTTCGGCGAGGATGCTGGCGATGGCTTGCGCCACATCTTCGGGGGCGACGCCAGCGCTGGCGCTCCAGGGGGAGGGGCCGAGGCTGGCGTGGAGGGAACTGTAGGCGTAATAAGCCAGCCCTTGTTTTTGACGCACGTTTTTGCCGATGCGCCCCATCATGCCGAAGACGCCGAGGACAGTGTTCATGAGGCTGGCGGGCAGGTAGTCGGGGGCGGCGCGGCGAGGGCCGGGCAAGCCGAGGATGATGTCGGTTTGGGCTTTGTCGGGCATGGAGATGTGACGGCGGAGGGTGGTTAACGGCCGTTCCTGTGCCCCCACCTCTATCATTGCTACCTGCCCCGCATTTTGCCAGTCGCCGAAGACATGGGCTATTTTAGCAACGGCCGTTTCCGCCGCCACCGCCCCCACCAGCACGATGATCATGCCCTGCGGTCCATAATAGGTCTGGTGGAAGTTGGCGAGATCCGCCTGGGTGATGGAAGAGATGGTGTGGGGATGGCCGCGGGAAGAACGGCCGTAAGGGTGGTGGGGGTAGAGCAGTTCATTGAAGGCGAGATGCGCCATTTGCTGCGTATCATTGGCGCGGATGGTGAGGCCGGTCAGGATTTGGCCGCGTAACTGTTCGATCTCGTTTAGGGGAAAAGTGGGCTGGCGCAGACTGTCGGCCAGAATTTCCAGGGCCAGGTCGATGTCCTCTGCCAGGCAGCTGACGCCAAAGTCGGCGCTGTGTTTGCTGCCGCCGATGTTGATGTCTGCGCCCACTGCTTCCAGCGCTTCGTAAATGGCGTCAAAATCTCGCCGGGCGGCGCCGCGCATGAGGGCGGCAGCGGTGAAGGAAGCCACTCCTTCCTGGCCGGGCGGATCCGCCAGGGAACCGGCCGTTACCAACCCTTCAATGACCACCGATTCGCTGGCGAAGTTTTCATAGGCAAGGATGGTGACGCCGTTGGGCAAAACGTGGCGATGGATGGTTTCTGGACCGGGATATTTCATGAGATTTGAGATTGGAGAGGGCGGTTTCCCGCGTTGCTCGTGATTCCTTTTGATTTGGGCGGGTATCATACCATTCTGTGGGGCAGGCTACAATTCATTCACCCTCGATGATCTCTGCCAATTCTTCGGCGCGGAGGTGGGCAACGGCCGTTTCCAGCGCATCTAACTTCTCATCCATCCCCAGCACCACCAGCACATCCCCTTTTTCCAGCAACGTGGTAGCGGCCGTGCCCAGGCGAATGTGTGGACGCCCATCATCCCCCCGATGATCCAACAGCCCAATCACATTCAAGTCGAATTGGCGGCGGAAATCCAGGTCAATCAACGTTTGGCCGGCCCAGGTGAGCGGCATACGCACCCGGCGCACACTGATGCCCGGTAAAATCTGGCGGATGTCAAACGTTTCTCGCTGGGTGCGATAAATTGAATTGTCGTGGGTCAAGATGGCGCTCACCACCAGCACAATCAGCGTCGGAACCATATAAGCAGAGCCAAACATCTCTACCGTAAACAAAATAGCCGCCAGGGGCACATTGACAATGGAGACCAGGCTGGCAGCCATGGCCGGGGCGATCAACATCACTGGCTGATAACCAAACCAACTGGCAAACATAGAGGCCACCATAGCCCCCAAAAACAGAGAAGGGAGCAGTAGTCCGGCCGAGCCGCCAGAGCTAACCGTGAACAGGGTGGCAAACATCTTGGCAAACAAGGCGATAATCGCCGTTAGAATGGTTAATTGACCGGCCAGCGCGGCGTCTATGGTATATTTTCCCGTGCCCAGAATCAGCGCCAGACCATTTTCTGACAGGTCAAACCGGGCCAACAACCAGGCCACGGTGATGGCTACTGCGCCTGTCAGGACCGTTCCCAACAGTATCCGAACGGTGGTGTTGGGAAAATTGTGGTGGAAGGTATAGTCCAGGCGATTGAGGAGCCGGGTAAAAAGGATTGCCACCAGCGAAATAACGGCCGACATAATCAGCAATATCCCCATATAATGGGCGGTTGTGGGCGGCAGATAGTTTACTTCTATTTTAAAGAGGGGGATGTGTGTGGGATCGACAATATCGGTCAGGAAATAGGCGATGAACGCTGAAATCAGGGCGTATAGTAGTTTTTCAATGATGGGGCGGCGATGATACATCACCTCCGTGGCAAAAAAGGCAGCGGCAAACGGCGCCCCCAAGATGACCGCTACCGCCGCCGCTATGCCACTTAGTTGGGCTGTTTGTAAATCATCGGGATTTTCCGGCAGCCACCACTCCCAGAGACGATGCAAAATAGTGAAGCGGTCGGTGGCTTGCTTGCCCAGGCGGCGCGGTTTAAATAAACCGGCGGCGAGGCTTTCGCCAATGAGGATGGCGCTGGCGGTGAGGCCGCCGCTGCCGCCGCTGCCCAATGTGGCCAGAGAGGCCACAGATTTGCGCAGCGCCAGGGAAAAAGTGGGCAGTTCCCACCGCACGCTGATGCCTTCCTGCCCGGTGAGCGTATGTTCAATGGTGGGTTCGGAGCTGTAATAAAGCGAGATGGTACGCTCCAAACCGTCACCTTCCACATCGTTAAGTTCATGAACCTGGCCTTTGTCATCGTGGTAGTAGATGATAGACGCCTTGTAACGAGAAATGACGGCTACAATGAGGGCGCCCAGGCAGAGAGGAATGAAGATCAGCAGCAGCGTAGAGCCATTTTCCGCCCAGGTGATGGTGGCCTGCGACAGGCTAAACACCGCCACTTTCAGGGGATATACGACCGCCCACACCACGATGCCAATGAGGATGGATTGCAGCGCCAGCCGCCGTTCTTCACCACTGACATAGAAAGTGATGTAGCGCAAGGTTCCCCAAAAGTCATGAAAGATGTCACGGGTGAAGCTGAGTATTCTTTTCATAGGGTTATTTTCCACTCTCTAAATCGGGGCTGGAAACGGCCGTTCATGCCCCATCACCGCTTTCCCGCCAAAATCAGCCACAAGTTCCTGCGCCCGCCCCGTGACGTCCGTGACGCCCTCGAGAATGACGATGCTACTTTGCCACTTTGCCCCTTTATTCATCCACCGGCCGATACCAGCCCACCGTGCGCTTTTGCTTCTGCAAATAGTGCGCCCGCACCCGCTCAATATCGTCCAGGGTGACGGCTTGTAATTTCTCCAGCACCGTCTCAAACCAGCGGTAATCCCCGGCGATGGCTTCCGCCATGCCCAATAGTTGTGTTTGCCCGGTGATACTTTCGCCGGCCATGACAAACTCCGCTTTAGCTCGTTTGAGCGCTTTGTCTAGTTCGGCTTGGGTGATGGGGCGCTCTGCCAGCCGCTCGATTTCCGCATCTAACGCCGCTTCTACTTCAGCCAGGGAACGGCCGTTTACCACCACCGCGCTAATGGCATACAAATAAGGGTCGATGGTCGGCGTCAGGCCGCCAAACGCCGACGCCGCCAGTTCCGTATTGACCAACGCCTTGTACAACCGCGAGCTTTTGTTGGAGCCGACGCCGCCAAACAGGCCCAGGCTGCTGCCGCCAGCCAGGGCGGCGTTGAGCAGGGTGAGGGGAAAATAATCGGGATGGGTGGCGGCCGGCGCCCGGTAAGCCAGCGTGAGATAAGAGGCGTCCCCCGGCCCTTCCACGACCACCCGCCGCTCCCCCTTTTGCGGCGGTTCCTGGCGCACGATGGCTTTGGCCGGCGGCCCGGCCGGGATGGAACCGAACTGTTCGCGGATTTTTTGCAGCATAACGGCCGTTTCAAAATCGCCCGCCGCCACCACAATAGCCTGGTTTGGGGCGTAATAACGTTGGTAATGGGCCACCAGATCATCGCGGCTCATAGCCCGCAAATCCACCTCATCGCCAATGACCTCATGGTGGTAAGGATGCACCCGAAACGCCGCCGAAGTCAGCTCCTCGTTCAACAAAAAGCGAGGATCATTCTCATACATGCCCCGCTCCGCCAAAATCACCTGCCGCTCCGACTCCACTTCTTCGGCCGTCATCTCCGTA
The DNA here is from genome assembly GCA_964643965.1 of uncultured Ardenticatenaceae bacterium. GTDB lineage: Bacteria > Chloroflexota > Anaerolineae > Promineifilales > Promineifilaceae. The sequence continues at coordinate 24,492 of CAZXVH010000057.1, read as the reverse complement.
TTGACCATACGATCAGCTTCCAGTTGCAGCGCCAAATCCAGGCGATTGGCGGGCATCGTTTCGTAATAAGCGGTGAAATCCAGCCAGGTAAAGGCATTCCAATGCCCTCCTTCGCGGGAGACCATCTCGTCCAACATGCCGTCCGGAAAAGTGGGCGTGCCTTTAAACATCATATGTTCCACCCAATGCGACGCGCCGGTGAGGCCCGGTATCTCCTGGCGGCTGCCCACCCGATACCAGATCATAAAACTGGCGACAGGCGCATGGTGCATTTCTTTCAGGACGACGGTCAGGCCATTGTCGAGCGTCGTTTTGGTAACGGGGAGATGTGGGGTCATGGAATATCCTTTATCTGTTAGTTTGAGAGGAGATTATAACGTTAGGAATGAAAATCAGATAACACAGTTAACTGAGAGTAGAAATTAGAGATGAGATGCTCGCCCAATCTCTACTCGCTACCCCCTAATTCCTAATTTTTTTGATCCCAGTTCTGAGCAGTGGGGTTGGGAAAACAGCCTCAATTCGCCTTCACTATAGAAAATCCTGTTCCTAAACTTGCCAGGTCTCCTATACTTTACGTAATGATGGAACCGTGTTATATTATGTCGAGATAAACGGCCGTTTCCCCCGTTATTTTCATTTTTATGCCTGGAGGTACTGACATGATGTTTTGGCAGCGATTCTTTCTTACTTTGATTATACTGTTAACAGCAAGCCTGCTCCTGGTGGGCTGTGTACGGCCTGTACCCGAACCAGAAGTCGCCACGCCTGCCGAACCCGACGCCTCGGATCCAGAAGTGGGCGGCGGCACTATCAATGACCCCACGCCGCCGCCTGTGACGGTAACGGCCGTTACCAGCGAAATTGATCCCTACCCGGCAGCTGTCACCGAAGCTGCGCCAATCGTAGAAACCGCCACCGCCACCCCAGAAACGGCCGCGCAACCTGCCGCATCGACCGCCACGCCCACCCCAGCGGTCATGGCCACAAAGAGCAGTGCAGAAACGGCCGTTCCCCTGCCACCATCCGCCGCCGCCGATTGTCCTAAAACCCATGTTGTGCAGCCCGGCGAAAACCTGTTCCGCATTGGCCTGCAATACGGTCTCTCCTGGGTAACCCTGGCTCACTATAACGGCATCACCAATCCCAACAATATCATCACCGGCCAAACCATCCAAATTCCCTGCGCCGATGCGTCGCCGCCTCCACCCAGCCCCACGCCCGACATAATCACCTACTACATCGTGCAGCCCGGCGATAACCTGTTTCGCATCGGTCTGAAATTCGGCGTCAGTTGGGTAGAAATTGCCGAAGCCAACGGGTTCGTCAACCCTAACCAAATTGTTGCCGGCCAAACCATCAAAATTCCCACCAGCGCCCCTGGTCCGCGGCCTGAATTCACCCATATCGTCAAACAGGGGGAAACCATTTACAGTATTTCCGTGCAGTATGGTATTCCCGCCCAGGCCCTCGCCGACGCCAATAATTTGCAATCTCCCTATGTCATCTATCCGGGGCAGACGTTGGTCATTCCTGGCGCTGGTTAAATTGGCTCCAAGCATTGTGTAACAGTGTGTTTCGTTTCAATTGAAGGGCAGATGAAATCTCTACCTTCCTAAATCCCTGTCGTCATCTTTCCAGAGGTAACTATTTATGAGTTGGCCAGGCGTCATTCGCGCATATCAAAAATATCTCCCCTTCCCTGAATCCGTAAACATTATCACCCTCAACGAGGGCAACACCCCGCTTATCCGCGCCGACCGCCTGGCGGAACACATCGCTCCCCAGGCCGGGCTAAAGCTCTACCTGAAGTATGAAGGCTTAAATCCCACCGGCTCTTTTAAAGACCGGGGTATGACGGCCGCTATTACTCAGGCCGTCTACGAAGGGGCTAAAACCGTCATTTGCGCCAGCACCGGCAACACCGCCGCCAGCGCCGCCGCCTATGCTGCTCGCGCCGGGCTGCGCTGCCTGGTTCTGGTTCCCGAAGGCAAAATCGCCCTGGGCAAATTGGCGGCCTCGTTGGCCTATGGCGCAGAGGTGATCAGCATTGACGGCTCATTTGATGACGGCCTTGACATGGTGCGTGAAATCGTGGAGCGGCTGCCCATTGCTCTGGTGAATTCGGTTAACCCCTGGCGCCTGGAAGGGCAGAAGACTGGCTCGTTTGAAATTATCGATCAACTGGGTGGCGTGGCCCCCGATTGGCACTGTTTGCCAGTGGGCAATGCCGGCAATATCTCTGCTTACTGGATGGGCTACAAACAGTATGGCAAAGGACGGCCGCGCATTTTAGGTGGCCAGGCGGCCGGTTCTGCGCCGATTGTGTTAGGCAAAGTGGTAGAAAAACCAGAGACATTGGCTACAGCTATCCGCATCGGTAATCCGGCTCGCTGGCGGCAGGCGTTAGAGGCGCTAGACGAGTCTGGCGGCATTATCACGGCCGTTTCTGATGAAAAAATCCTGGAGAGTTGGAACCTGTTGGCAAAAATGGAAGGCATCTTCGTGGAACCGGCTTCCGCTACCGGCGTGGCGGCGCTCAAACAACAAATCGAACTGGGGGCTATTGATCCGGTGGGCAAAACGGCCGTTTGCATCCTCACCGGTCACGGCCTCAAAGACCCGGGAACGGCCGTTTCCCAGGCCAGCGAACCGGCCACCTTACCCGCTACGATTGAGGCGTTGGCGGCGTATCTGGCGCAGTAAAAATAGTGGACAGTTTACAGTGAACAGTCTACTGTAAACTGTACACTGCTCACTGTTCACTGCTTAAAAACTCCGTCGGCAGCCAGCCCACATCCCCGTTCACTGTACTCACCTCACGCCAGAGACGGCCGGCGCGGGTGGCGTGGTTGGCGCGTAAAATGACCACATCGCCACTGTTGAGGATGAGCATCTTCTGACCATCTGGCGTACTACGCAGCCAAATCGTACCGCCGCCCAAATTGACAACGGCCGTTTCCCCTTCAATAGGCGTCGGCGTCAGGGTGGGCGTAGGGGTAAAGGTAGGGGTGGCCGTGGGCGTCTGGGTGGGGGTGCTGGTGGGCGTCGGCGTTTGGGTGATGGGGGTGGCTGTAGGGGTGGCAACGGCCGTTGCCGTCCCATCGCTTGCCTCATCATCCCCCGTTTCACCTTCAGCGGAGGCGCCCTCTTCCGGGGGTAGCCCCACAAATGCGCCGCTGGCCCGTGTGCCTGAATTCGTATTTAGCAGAAACGCATCTTCGGTCGGCGTTGGCGTCAGGATCGCGCCGCCCACCACCGTAATACTGGTTTCTTCAGGGGTGGCGGAGGCTTGGGGGAGAACGGCCGTTTCTCTCCCTCCGGCCAAAGACGCGCCATCTAACGGCACGCCCGCCACAAAAAAGCCCAGCCCCAGCAGCAGGCAGGCAAAGCCATAACCGGTAAACATCCGCGCCCGTAAATCCAGCCGCGCTCCTTGCAAGCCGGTGCGGGCCAAAAACTTGGGCGACTGCGCTATCAGCGCCAAGCCGGTAAAAATAAAAGCGCCCAACGTACTGAGGGCCATGCCCGCTAACGTCCAATTTGGAAATCCCATAACAGCCCGATTATAGCCCCTTTGTTTTCCGGCGCATAACTTGCAAGACAAAAATTAATGCAAACCACCTCGTTTGTGCCTCATCGCCAGGATGACAGTATAATTCAACAGCAGTTCACAAAAGTTATCAACCGCAAAATAGAAGGATTTAAACAGGCGTCATGACGCCTGAAGTCAGATGAATGGGAGCGTGGCCTGTCAGACCGCACAAGGCGGACAAGACTGTTGGCGCTCCCATTCATCCCGCATCCTTCCTCATTCATAATTTTTAAAGGAGTAAAACATGGCAGATCAATACGACATTGTTGTCCTGGGGGCGGGGCCGGGCGGTTATGTGGCCGCCATACGCGCCTCCCAGTTGGGCTTAAAAACCGCCATCATTGAGAAAGAATATTGGGGCGGCGTTTGCCTCAACGTGGGCTGCATCCCCTCCAAGTCCCTGCTCAAAAATGCGGAAGTGGCCCATACCTTGCAGCATCGCGCCCAAGAATTTGGCTTCAGCTTCGACAATCTCACCCTGGACTATGGCGCCGCCTTTAAACGCAGTCGTCAGGTCTCCGGTCGGCTGGTGAAGGGGGTGCAGTTCTTGATGAAAAAGAACAAGATCGATGTCTACGAAGGCACAGGCAAACTGACCGACCGGGAAACGGTGCAGGTGACTTTGAACGAGGGGGGCGAAACGACCCTCAGCGCCCGTAACATCATCATCGCCACCGGCGCCCGGCCGCGGGCGCTGCCCGGCGTGGCCTTTGATGGCGAACGTATTATTTCCTACGTAGAAGCCATTCTCTCCGAGGATCTGCCGGAAAAACTGGTGATCATCGGCGGCGGCGTCATTGGCGTGGAATTCGCCTACATGTGGGCCAATTACGGCGTGGATGTGACTATTGTGGAGATGCTGCCCCACTTGCTGCCCAACGAGGAGCCGGAAGTGAGCAAGGTGCTGGAAAGGGCGTACAAGAGTTTAGGCATAAAAGTGCATCTGGAAACGGCCGTTCAAAAAGTAGAAACCACCGACAACGGCGTCAAGGTGCATTTGCCCGATGGTAGCGTCCTGGAAGCGGACAAAGTGATGCTCGCCATCAACTTCCAGCCCAACACGGAAAACATCGGCCTGGATGCGGCCGGCGTCAAGCTGACCGAACGGGGCAACATCGACATTGACGGTAATATGCGCACCAACGTGCCCACCATCTACGCCATTGGCGACGTAGCCACCGATCATCGCCTGGCCCACGTCGCCTCTGCCATGGGCATTCTCGCCGCCGAAAGCATCGCCGGCGAACCGACCCATCCCCTCGACTTCCGCATGATGCCCCGCGCCACCTACTGCGTGCCCCAGGTTGCCAGCTTTGGTTATACCGAAGCGCAGGCCAAAGAAGCGGGCTACGAGGTCAATGTGGGCCAGTTCAACTTCATGGCCAACGGTAAGGCGCTGGGCCTGGGCGAGAGAGATGGCTTCATCAAAATCATCGCCGACGCCCAGTACGGTGAAATTCTGGGGGCGCACATGGTTGGCCCGGATGTGACAGAACTGCTGCCGGAGCTGACCCTGGCCCACAACCAGGAACTCACCGCCGAGGAAATCGCCCGTAACGTCCACGCTCATCCCACTCTCAGCGAAGTGCTGATGGAAGCGGCCCACAATGTAGAAGGGCAGGCTATTCACGGGTAACTGAAGGCGAAAAGCAGAAGGCAAAAGGCAAAATAACGGCCGTTCTTGCATCAGTTTGGTGAGAACGGCCGTTTTTTCATGACAAACGTCACTTGTCCCCCATCCTCCTCCCTTGTTACCCTATAGGCATCACACATCACTTCCCCGGAGGTTCCCATGAACCAGGACGTTTACCAAAAACTGGCCCACCATCTCGACGACCTGCCCGCCGGCTACCCGGCCACCGATTCCGGCGTGGAACTGCGCATCCTGCGCCGTCTATTCACGCCTGAGGAGGCCGCTCTGGCCCTGCATCTGACTTTGCTGCCGGAAGAAGCCCGGGTCGTGGCCCGGCGAGCTGGCTTGCCCACGCCGGAAACGGCGCAGCGCTTACAAGAGATGGAAACCAAAGGTCTCATCTACAGCTATCAGCGGGGGAGGGGCGCAGCTCAGTACAGCGCCGCCCCCTTTGTGGTGGGTATTTGGGAGTTCCAGGTGGGGCGGCTCACCCCGGAGCTTATCCACGATTTTGACGAATATTCGCCCCACTTGCTCAAAATATGGGAGAAGACGCCGCAGTTACGCACCATCCCCGTGGGCCAAAGCATCGACGCGCAGATGGAAGTGATGGCCTATGAGCAGGCTGAAGAGATCGTCCGACGTCACGCCAACATCACCGTTGCCCCCTGCATCTGTCGCCAGGAGAAAGAGATGATAGGTGAAGGTTGTGGCAAACCGTTGGAAACCTGCCTTTCCTTTGGTTCGGCGGCCGCTTATTACCAGCGTAATGGCCTGGGTCGCCAGATCGACCAGGAGGAAGCGCTGGCGATCCTCGATTTAGCCAACGAAGCGGGGTTGGTATTGCAGCCGGGCAATTCGCAGCAGGCCTCCTTTATTTGCTGCTGCTGCGGCGATTGCTGTGGCGTCTTACGCAATTTGCAGCAGCATCCGGCGCCGGCCACTGTGCTGGCCTCTGCCTTTTTTGCCCAGGTGAATGAAGAGTTATGCACAAGCTGCGGCGTGTGCGAGACGCGCTGCCAGATGGGGGCGCTGGATTTGGAAAACTATGTGCCTGAGGTGAATTTAGACCGCTGTATTGGCTGTGGTCTGTGCGTCTCGACCTGCCCCACCGAGGCGTTGGTGATGGTACGCAAGGAGGAGGGGGAACGGCCGTTTATCCCCAAAAACACCGTCCTCACCCATTACCATCTGGGTCGCGCTCGGGGCAAAATGAAAACGGCCGACATGGTGATGCTGGCCGTGCGCTCCAAAGTAGACCGCCTGCTGGCGCGAGGGTGAAACAGTGGACAGTGGATAGTGGACAGTAAACAGTGGATAGTGGACGGAGATTACCGCCTCCGTGTCGTGAATAGAAGGATAAACGCCAACGCGCCTATATTGATCATCACCAGCATAACTTGGGTGGCGGGCAGCGCCAATAACAAAAAAACACGTTGCCAAAACCCCAAAGTTGATAGGGTGGCTGCCATGGTTATATAGCAAAAGGGTGCTGTGAGCAGGAGCATGACTTTTCCGACTTTTATCAGCACTTTTCGCCAACTTCGGTTATCGCTGCTGATGTCCAAAAGTATCAGCAGAACAACAAGGAGCAACAATAGTAAGGTGACGGCGTTGAATAAAAAATAGATGTTCACTGGCCTATTTCTCGTTTTGGCACAACTTTGCTGATGTTACGGCAAAGCCTGGATGAAAATTGACGCCCGTTTAGTATACCGGAAACAAGCCAGAATCGGCCATACTTTTTAACCTAAATCGGCAAGATTGATTCAATCTCCGCGTTTTGGAAAGCGGCGCGTAAACGATCTACTACTTGATACACATTCGGTTCCAAAATCAGGCTGGCGTGGTTGCCCGGAATCACTTCGATTTCGAGATTAGGAACCAGCGGCCGCCAGCCGCGATCCAGACCGGCATGGCTAAATACATCCTCGGTTCTTTCGGCCGTAAACAGCAGCACTTTACCATTATAAGGTTTGAGCTGGTAACGGGAAGCGGCCGCTATGAAACGGGTTGTCAAGACATAGTTGCGCAAATCAAAAGGCAGTGGTTCGTTTTGGGAAGCGTAATATTTTAGTTTAGCCTCGATACTGATCTGTTCCCGTTTGCGGTTGAGAGAGCCTTTAGCCAGCGAAATGAGATGCGAAACACCCTGTGCGCGTGTCTCTCGCAGCCGCTCCTCAATCGTTTTTTTCTTCATGCCTAGATGGGGGTGGAAGGTATCAAAGAAGATAACCAATCCTACCGTTTTCCCTTCTGCTTGCAGACGCTGCGCCATTTCATAGGCGATGACGCCGCCGCCAGAGTAACCGCCCAGGATGTAGGGGCCGTCTGGCTGCGTTTCTAAAATAGGCGGTAAGTAAAGCTCGGCCATCGCTTCAATGGTGGGCAGCGGCTCTTGTTTGCCATCGACGCCCACCGCCTGCAAGCCGTAAAACGGCCGTTCCTTGCCCAAATAGCGCGACAAATCCCGGAAATTCAAGACATTGCCGCCCGCCCCATGCACCACGAAGAACGGCCGTTTCCCCGCCTTTCCTTTCTCGATTGTCACCAGCGGCGACCATTCACGGCGCTGACGAGTGGGGGCTGGACTGGCTGGCGCTTCCGGAGCATTTTCCCTGCGCCCTTCGACAAGCTCAGGGACAGTCGTTTCCACCAAAATCTCTTCGCCCAGTTCATCCACCACAATCTCAGCGCACTCCGCGATGGTCGGCGCTTCAAACAGTGTGGCTAATGACAAATCCAGGCCGTAAATCTTCTTGAGGCGGGCGAAGAAACGCACGGCAATGAGCGATTGGCCGCCCAGCTCAAAGAAATCATCTGCCACGCCCACATTTTGAATACCGATCAGCTCTTCCCACAAACCGGCCAGCGTTTTTTCCACCGCATTGCGCGGGGCCACATAGTCGCTTTCCAGTTCCGGGCGATCCAGCTTAAAACTGTCGCTACTGCTGGCTGTTTCTTGTTCAACTGCTTTTGACTGGGCCATAAGCGCCGCCAGGTCTAACGACGAGACCACAATTTGCGCCGGGCCGCCGTTGCTTAAAACGCGGTTGAACGCCTCGGCCCCTTCCTGCGGCAAAATGCCGTCGGTGAGCGAGAGGGCCAGCAAAGAACGGTCATCCCTGGCAGTGGTTTTGACGGCCGGTTTCAGCAGCGCTGCCGGGTCTACCTTTTTGAGAGTAAAACCATGAATATCGAGTAACGGCCGTTCCCCTTCATCATAAATCGTCACATCAAAAACCGGCATATCGGGCGAACTCTCCGGGTGGAGGCGGGCATGGCTGATAATCTTGTCCGGCAGCGGCGCGTAGAACTGCACCTGCCGGTACATCAACGGCACATAAAACGCCTCGCTCGTCTCATAGCCGTCTAAAAGGGGCAGGGCAAAACTCGTGGCCATATCCATCAGCGCCGGATGCACCTGATACGCCTCGGTATCTGCGACAAACTCCGGCGGCAGCGCCAGGAAAGCCACCGCCTCATCTTTGCCAAAATTCATGCGCCGCAAATTCTTCCAGCGCGGCCCAAAATTGAGATACGCTTCCTGTTTGGTTTCTTGCTCTTTCAGACCAAATGTGACTTCGCGCTCCTGGCAGCGGGCCAGAACCGCCTGGAGAGAGGGCGCCTGCGGCGGTTCCGCCGTGATGTAACTTGCCGTACCCTGCACATGTTCCGTCCACGCTTCCCGGTTGCGGGCTGTGCTGCTTTGACTGGAGACGGTGAAGGCATACGCCTCGTCATCCTTCTCCAGGCGCACTTTCACGCGGCGCGTCTCATCCGCTTTCACATCCAACGGCTGCATAAACAGTAGATTTTTAATTTCGGCCGGTACGGCGGGTGAACCTTTATCCAGTGCAGCCTTAGCGATTTCCAGATAGCCGGTTCCCGGGATCAACGCCTCGTCATTCTTCAAGCGATGCTGATCCAGCAGCCAGAAGTCGGCCAGGCGGTAATCGGTGATGTATTCCACCACGTCGCTGCTGTCTACCACCAGTCTATCCAGCAGGGGATGGGGCATCAACGCCCCCGCTGGTTCTTCAAATTCGCCGCGAGCAGCCCGCGCCGCCATGCCCACTTCCTGCCACACGCCCCAGTTGATAGCAATCGTGGGGGCGCCGGTGCGAACGGTGCGGCTTTGGGCAAAGGCGTTGAGGAAGGCGTTGGCCGCCACATAATCGACCTGTCCGGCCGGAGCCAGCGCCGTGCTGGTAGAGGAGAACAGCACAAAAAAGTCTAAAGGGTCGCCGGCCAGCAGGTCGTCCAGCAGCAGCGTGCCGTTTACTTTGGGCTGCAAGACCCGCTCCGCCTCCTCGCGGGTTTTGAGTGAGAGGGGGCCATCATTCAGCACCCCGGCGGCGTGGATGACGCCGTTGACAGCCCCCCACCGTTGGTGAATCGTTTGCAGCAGGCGGCTCATTTGCTCCCGGTCGGTGATGTCGGCCTGAGCCACCAGCACTTCCGCCCCGGCCGCTTCCAGAGCGCGTACTTTTTGGATGACAGCGCTGGTTTTGTTACTTGTACCGGCGTGGGTTAACCAGTTGTCCCATTCGGTTCGTTCGGGCAAACCGGAACGGGAGGTGAGCGCCAGTTTGACGCGGGCTTGATGGGCCAGGTTTTCCGCCATGACCAGGGCGATGCCGCCCAGACCGCCCGTGATCAGATAGACGCCGCCCTCTTTAACGGCCGTTTGCTTTGCCGGCGCAGCGGGTAAAGTAGCGGGGGCAAAGCTTTGTTCCCAGCGCTGCCCCTGCCGGTAAGCCACCACGTTTTCGCTGATGTCGGCGTGGATGTCGTTGAGCAGCGCCGTTATGAGCGTTTCATCGAGCGGCCCGCTGCCATTGCCGTTGCCGCCCGCCAACCGGATGTCGGTGAACTGGGCGGCGACGCCGGGAATTTCCTGGGGGATCACCTTCACCGGGCCGAGCAGCGTCGCTTTTTCGGGTGCGGCGACCGCTTCGTTGGCTACCTGCTGGCTGTCGTTCGCCACCACCCGAATTTGCAGCCCGTCTGGGAACTCTTCGGCGGCCAGCGCTTGCCCCAGGTAGAGCAGGCTGTAGAAACCGAGCGTTTGATTGTTATGAGAGGCGGCAGCGGCTCCCCCTTCGACAAGCCCAGGACGGCGCATTTCCCCAATTTTCCGTTCATTTACCGCCCATAAATGCAGGATGCGTTGAGGGAACAATGCCTGGCTGTCCAACTCGCTCAACAGGCGGCGATAATCGTCCGGGTTGTCTGGCGCGATCTGGTAGCGACGCAGTTCTTGTTGGCTGAATGCCGCCCCGGGACGCACCAGCGCCACCTCGTGTCCGGCCGCTGTGAGCCGTTCCGCCAAAGCGGCGCCAATGCCATGCCCGTCGGCAAAAATGAGCCAGTTACGCACTGTTTCTTTGTCGGCAGCGGGCGCGGCTCCTGTCTGAGACCAGACCGGCTGGTAGAACCACTGCGCGATATCGGGCAGTTTCGCCAGACGGGGCGGCGGCGCGGCTTCTACGCCTAATAAATGTTTGCCCGGTTCAATCCAGTAGCGCTGATGGTCGAACGGGTAAGTGGGCAGGGGGATACGCCGCCGGTATTCGTTTTGGTAATAATCTTGCCAGGGCAGCGTTACGCCCGCCAGCCACAATTTGCCCAGGGCGGTGGCGGCGAACAGATCGTCTGGCGTCTCTTCTTTGCGATGGCGCATAGAGGAGATGATGGTGTGGCTTTTCTGCTTGGCCGGATGCTGGCGGGCCAATGAGGATAAGGTTTGCCCCGGGCCGACTTCCAGAAAAACGCGCCCCGGCTCTTGCATCAGGGTCGCCAGGCCATCGGCGAAGCGCACGGTATGGCGCAGGTGAGTGACCCAGTATTGGGGCGTGACCACCTGGTTGGGATCTGCCCAGGTTCCCGTGACATTGGAGATAAACGGCCGTTGCGGAGCGTGAAATGTTATCTGCTGCAAATGGCGTTCAAATTCCGCCAGAATGGGATCCAGCATGGCGGAATGAGCGGCTACTTCAATTCTGATGCGGCGGAACTCAATCTCTTTGGCGGCCAGAACCGCTTCCATCTTTTCGATGGCTGCTACCTGGCCGGACACCACACACATCTCCGGGCCGTTGATGACGGCGATGTTCAGCCCTTCCACCAGCAGCGGCTTCACCTCCGCTTCCGGCAGGGGCACGCTGATCATGCCGCCTGGGGGCAGCGTCTCAAACAGTTTGCCGCGCAGGGTGACGATGGAAAGGGCGTCCGCCACCGACAGCACGCCCGCCAGACAGGCGGCGGTGTACTCGCCCATGCTGTGGCCGGTCATGGCGGCCGGTTCGATGCCCCAGGAGAGCCACAACTTTGCCAGGGCCAGCTCTGTCATGAAGATGGCGGGCAGGGAGAGCGAGGCGTGCTGCAAGGCGTCCGCCGCCGCTTCTTCTTCACCGGCAGCCGGGAACAGGAGCGCCCGCAAATCGACATCAAGCTGCCCGTTGAGCAGGCCCAGGCACAAATCGATCTGCTGGCGGTAAACCGGCTCCGTTTCATACAAATCACGGCCCATGTGGGGATACTGCGCCCCGCCGCCGGGGAACATGAAGACGACGGATGGATTGTCGGCGGCGATTTTTTGGCTGAACAGCCGCTTGCGGTCGCCCGATTCCAGGATTTCGATGGCGTCGGCGGTGTGGCGCACGGCCGTTATGCGGCGCTGGTCAAACGGTTGGCGGCCAAGCTGCAAGGTGTAAGCCACGTCGGCCAGATTAACGTCCGGATTGACCCGCAGGTAAGCGGCCAGGTTGGCGGTGGCCTTGTCCAGGGCGGTTTTGGTTTTGGCGGAGAGAGGCAGCAGGGTAAACGGCCGTTCACTCACATCCGTCTCGTCTAATGCCGGCGCTTCTTCCAGGATGATATGGGCATTGGTGCCGCCCACCCCCAGGGAACTGACGCCTGCCCGTCGCGGCCCGCCATTGGTTTGCCAATCACGCAAAGTGTTGTTGACATAAAATGGCGAGCTGTCAAAATCAATCATGGGATTAGGCGCGGAGAAGTTCAGGCTGGGCGGCAGCTGTTTGTGCTTGAGCGCCTGCGTCGTTTTGATGAAACTGGCGATACCGGCGGCCGTGTCCAGGTGGCCGATATTGGTCTTGGCGGAGCCGAGGCCGCAGAAACCAGCGGCGTCGGTGGAGTGGCGAAACGCCTGCGTCAACGCCTGCACCTCGATGGGATCGCCGATGCGCGTGCCGGTGCCATGCGCTTCCACATAGCTGATACTGTCGGCGCTGATGCCCGCCAGTTCAATGGCCTCAGCGATGGCGGCAGCCTGTCCATCCACACTGGGCGCCAGGTAGTTGACCTTGCCCGCGCCATCATTGTTGATGGCCGAACCTAAAATGACGGCGTGGATGGCGTCGCCCTCTAAAATGGCGTCTTCCAGCCGCTTGAGCACGACGGCGCCCGCGCCGCTGCCAAAGACAGTGCCTTGTGAATCGACATCAAAGGCGTGGCAGTGACCATCCGGCGACAAGATTTCCCCTTCCTGGTAGAGATAACCGTGAAAGTGGGGGAATTCAAAGGTGACGCCGCCGGCCAGCACCATGTCACATTCCCGGTTGAACAGGCTTTGTACGCCAAAATGAATGGCGACCAGCGAGGTGGAGCAGGCGGTTTGCACGTTGACGCTGGGGCCGTGTAAATCAAGCAAATAGGAGACCCGCGTGGTCAGGAAATCTTTGTCGTTGCCGGTGTGGCGCAGCAAAAAGAAGCCGACGGTTTCCAGCAGTTCCGGGTTGGTGAGCAGGTGGTAGGGCAGGTAGGCGTTGTGGCCGGAGCCGCCGTAAACGCCAATGGCCCCGGGGTAGCGAGCAGGATCATACCCGGCGTGTTCCAGCGCTTGCCAGCACACTTCCAGGAAATGGCGGTGCTGCGGATCCATGATGGCGGCGTCACGCGGGCTGAAGCCGAAGAAAGCGGCGTCGAACTGGTCGATGTCGTCGAGGGGGGCGCCCACTTTTACATAGTCAGGGTGGCGCAGCAGCGCTTCGCTGACGCCGGCGGCGCGGAGTTCGTCATCGGTGTAGGCGCGGATGGCCTCTTTGCCGTCGCGCAGGTTTTGCCAGAAGATTTCTACATTGTCAGCGCCGGGAAAGCGTCCCGCCATGCCGATGACGGCGATTTCGGTACCGGCTAATGAATCCAGGAGGTCTTGGTTACGCATAGCTGTTTATTCTCAGAATTGATATTTGATAGAAGAGGTATGAGGCGCGGGGCGTGGGGCATGGGGCGTGATTTTACGCCCCACACCCCACGCCCCACGTTTCTTTTTAACGACGGCCGCGTCCCCGGTTTTGCATGGCTTCCCGACGGGCGGCGGCGCGATCTGTGGATTTGGCAACGGCCGTTTCTGCTGCCCCGTTCTCCCCATTTTTCCCTTCATCCAGGTAGGCGACCAGGCTGCGAATGGTGGGGAAGCGGAACATGTCTGTAATGGCGATAGGCTTGTCTACCACCGTTTTTAGTTCGCGGTGAACCTGCACGGTGAGCAGCGAATGGCCGCCCAGGTCGAAGAAATTATCGTTGAGGCCAACCTGTGATACGTTGAGGACACGACGCCAGATGCCCACAATTGTCTGCTCCAATTCGTTGCTGGGGGGCACGTAAGCGACCGTGGTGGGTACGGCTGGCGCTTGATCGGGAGCGGGCAGCGCCTTGCGGTCTGTTTTTTTGTTGGGCGTCAGCGGGAAGGCGTCCATGACCACGTAATGGGCGGGAACCATGAACGCTGGCAGGTCAGCTTTGAGATAAGTTTTCAGCAGATCGGCCGTCACGGTTTGCCCGGGTGCGGGGATGAGGTAAGCCACCAGGCGCATATCGCCGGGCACATCTTCGCGGGCCATCACCACCGCTTCGTTGACGGCGGGGTGGGCGTTGAGCAGGCTTTCGATTTCGCCCAGTTCAATGCGGTAGCCGCGAATTTTCACCTGGAAGTCGGCGCGGCCCAAGAAGTCGATCTGGCCGTCGGGCAGCCAGCGGGCCAAATCGCCGGTGGCGTAGATGCGGTTGCCCGGCACAAAGGGGTCGGCGCTGAAGCGCCCGGCGGTGAGTTCGGGCCGGTTGAGGTAGCCGCGCACCACGCCGTCGCCACCGATGAACAAATTGCCGGGTACGCCGGGCGGCACGGGCTGGTTGTGGCTGTCGAGAATGTAAATTTGGGTGTTGGCGATGGGGGCGCCGATGGAAACGGCCGTTTCCCCCCCTTGCAGCTGATACGTGGAAGACCAAACCGTCGTTTCTGTAGGGCCATACATATTGATGACCGCGCCGGGAACCAGTTCGATTAGCTGGTTGGCTAAGGCGGCGGGCAGCGCTTCACCGCCCACCATCATCACATCCAGTTGGCGCAGCGCATCAGGCATACGCTCGTCTAGCAGCAGCATCCGCGCCATCGACGGCGTACATTGGAAATGCGTCACTTGATGTTGGGCAATCAGGCCAGGGATGGAGAAATCGGCGCTGGCAGTGGCCGGCGCGGCCTGGTTTTTCACCTGGTTGAGCAGGGGTAAAGAGGCCAGCACTTGGGTTGAGGGTACGCCAAAGTCAATCTGGCAGGCGATTTCATCCACCTGGATGCTTTTGAGATTGTTGATCAGGGGCATCACCGAGGCGGTTGTGCCGAAAAGCCCGCTGGTCTCAAAATAGCGGTTGAAAGCAAACTCCAGCAGGGCGTCCATTTCTTCGTCAGTCAACTCTTCTGAGTCGAAGATTTCCATGGGGTTCTTGCCGGTGGCTTCCGCTTTTTGTTTGAAGGTGGGGAAATGCCAGGCGGCTTCGCGCACCAAACCGAGGGCGCTGCGCAGATACTCCTTCATCGGTTCGCGCACGGTGCTGCGCACCGATTCCAGGTCATCGCCGATGAAGGTGTGCAGCATGAGGGTGACGTGGCCTGCGCCGCTGTGCCCGCCGTCGCGCCATGCCTGCCGGTAGATAGCCAGTTTCTCGCCCAATTGTTCCACCGTCTGGCCCAGCAGGTGGGTGAGGATGTGGAAGCCGCCGGCGCCTGCCTGGCGGAAGGTTTCCGGGTTGCCGGCGGCCGTCACCCACACCGGCAGTTCTGGCTGGATGGGGCGGGGTAGGGTGCGAATCATGACGTCGCCGTTGGGGCCGGGGAAAGGCAGCGTTTCGCCGCGCCACAGTTGGCGCACCGTTTCGATGTTCTCAAATAAAATCTCTTTGCGCCGGGCGTGGTTTTGGGGCATGAGGGCGAAGTCGTTGGGCTGCCAACCGGCGGCAAAGGCGATGCCCACCCGCCCTTTGGAGATGTTATCGACCAGCGACCACTCTTCGACGACGCGCACCGGATGGTGCAGGGGCAGCACGCAGGAACCGGCGTGGATGCGGATGCGCTGGGTGATAGCGGCGATGGCGGCGCTGGCCACCGACGGGTTGGGGTAAAGGCCGCCGAAGGCGTGGAAATGGCGTTCCGGCGTCCAGATGGCGTAGAAGCCGTTTTGATCGCCGTATTTGGCCCCTTCCAGGAGCAGGTTGTATTTATCGGCCACGCCCTCTTCGCTCTCGTCGCTGGCGAAGTAGAAGAGGCTGAAGTCGATGGGTTTATGGGCGTGGGGGCTGGGGGGAACGACCTCAGAGCCTGTCGAAGGGGCCGTTTCTATGCCCGCTGTCTCGCCATCATACAAAACGACTTTGAAGC
Organism: uncultured Ardenticatenaceae bacterium; assembly: GCA_964643965.1. Classification (GTDB taxonomy): domain Bacteria; phylum Chloroflexota; class Anaerolineae; order Promineifilales; family Promineifilaceae. The sequence goes on along the minus strand of CAZXVH010000057.1, from coordinate 8,586 downwards.
CGCGGGCCAGCGTCCAGAACAGTTCCAATACGGAAATATCAAAGGAGAGACTGGTGACGGCCAGCCAGGTTCCCGGTGGATCGTGGGGGATGCGTTCATCCATGCCCGCGAAGAAATTAACGACGTTGCCATGCTGCACCATGACCCCTTTCGGTTTGCCGGTGGAGCCAGAGGTGTAGATGACATAGCTAAGATTCTCGGAGGAGACGGCGCTGTCTACATCACTGGCGTCGTGTTGAGCGATGAGGGGCCAGTCGGCGTCGAGGCGCACCACCTGCGCGTGATGGGGGGGCAGGCTGCTGCTGAACTGCGCTTTGGTGAGGAGAACGGGGACGGCGGCGTCTTCTACCATGAAAGCCAGGCGGTCTTGGGGATAGTCGGGGTCCAGGGGCAGGTAAGCGCCGCCCGCTTTGTGAATACCGATGAGCGCCACCATCAAGTCGATGTCGCGCTCCAGGTAGACGCCCACGATGACATCCGGGCCGACGCCCGCTTTGATGAGATACCGCGCCAGGCGGTTGGCCCGCTGGTTGAGTTCACCGTATGTGATTTGCTGCTGGCGGTGAACCAGGGCGATGGCCTGCGGCCGTTGGGCGGCCTGGGCTTCGATGAGGCTGTGCATACAGGCGCTGTGATCGTATTCTGTGGTGGTGGCGTTCCAGTCGAAGATGAGCTGTTGGTATTGCGCCTCGGTCAGGAGAGAGGTTTGGGCCAGGGAACGGCCGTTTCCCTCCGCGATATTGTCTAAAAAGGTGGCGAACTGGCTTTGCATGGCGGCGATGGCTTCTGGGGTGAAAACGGCCGTGTCGTAGAGCCATTTCATGCCGTTGGCGCTGATGAGGATGGTGAGTTCACTGCCCACTGATGGTTGGTAGGCGGCATCGTCGGTTTGCACGACGGCGACGGGCAGCAGGGCGCGGTTGGCGCTGGCTTGCAGGGATTTGAGCTGCGGGTAACGAGCCAGGGCGTCCCAGGCAAAGGTGTGGCGTTTGTGGCGCAGGGTGTTGAGCTCCGTTTGCAGGTTGGCTAATGTCTGGGCAGCCGGCGCTTGCGGGTCTAGCTGCACACGGAAGGGCAGTTCGGCGGCGAAATAAGAGGCCAGTCCGCTGACCTGTGTTTGTAAAGCAGGATAGCTGACGGCGATGTCGAAGGCGTCGTTGTCACAGAGGCGGCTAAGATAGGCGGCGAAGGCGGCAGTGAGGTGGTCGGCGTCGTGGCTGGGGGAAAGGGGCATTACCTGGCGTTGGTAACGGCCGTTGCTGCTTTCAGAGTGGCTGGCATAGGGGATTTCCACGGGATTGAGGGCCGCCAGTTGGCTGACCCAGAAGCTTTCCTGACGGGCGGTTTGGGCGGTAACGGCCGTTACCCGTTCTTGGATGGCGTCATCCAGCAGGGGCAGCCGGTCGCCCAGACGCAGCGCCAGATCATGGATGGCGATCTCTGAGCCATCGAGCGCTGTCAGGCCGCTGATTTGCACCGGATAGTCGGCGGCGGCGAGGGTGAGGCTGCTGTCTGTGAGGGCGAGGAGGGTTCCGGGAACGGCTCCTGAGCCTGTCGAAGGAATCGGTTCTGGCAGCACTTTAATTTTCGAGACATAGGCCAGCCGGTCGCCCAGGAACAGTTTGGGCAGGGTTAAGGGATTTTCATACGCGCCAAAATCCAGGGCGTGAACCAGGGCGGCGATTTGGGCGGCGCTTTGCCGCCAATCCAGCGTGGCGGCGGCGGCCGGCCGATCATATTTGCCAAAGTAGCTTTTTTCAGCCAGGTTTTGTGTCTGGGGCTGCAAGCTGTTGTTTTCGATGTCGGCCACCAGGGCGGCGAAGGATTCGATGCCGGCTTCATACGCTTTGACGTTGAGGGAAAAGGCGGTCTCCCCTTCCCGAATGGGGAACAACTGCTGCTTGAGCAGGAGACCTTCGTCTACGGCGGCGGTCATGGTGTGCCAGGTGACGCCGTGAATGAGTTCCTGGTTGAGCAGCGCCCAGGAGGTGGCATAGAGACCGGCATAGCGAGGCAGGGGGCCGTCGTGGAAGTTGATGGCCCCTTTTTGGGGCAAGACCAGCAACGCTTCTGGCAAGATGGCGAGGTTGGTGATGGAGAACAGGTAGTCGAAAGGCTCCCGTTCTTGTAGTTCGGCCGCCAAATTTTTGCTGAGGGTGAAGGTGGGGATGTGGTGTGACTGCGCCCACTGCTGGAGGGGAACGGCCGTTGTCACCACCCCGTGAATGGCGTGACCTTGCTGCTGTAAGATTTCGCCACATTGAATTAACAAGGATTCAGCGCCGATTAAATAACAACTAAATTGCGTATTTGACATATATGCACCTGGTTATGGGGAGATTTTTATGAGCTTACCCTGCCACAATATTGCCACGATTTATGCAAGAGGGGATGGATGGTAAACTGAAGTGGAGTCAAAGCTTTGATGAATGAAGGCAATGTATTTGTATGCATCAAAAAACAAGATTACTGGCGTCAACTTACAGGCCATCTTAAATCTTGCTCTGGAAAACAGTTCAAAAATGGCAGACGTACTCGCCACCGCCTCTAAACAGCCGCGATTGCCACAGGTGCAGGAACGGCCGTTTCCCATTATGAAAATAGCAGGAAAGTCATAGACATTTTCCAGCTTTCCCCCGCCGTTTGTGTTATGCTCCCTCCTTCATATAGAGTTTAGGAGAAAATTTACAGTGTTAGCTATTCACAATGTTTCCGTGACCTTTGGTCAGCGGACTTTATTTAAAGACGTCAATCTCAAATTTCTGCCGGGCAACTGCTACGGCTTAATTGGTCCTAACGGGGCAGGCAAATCGACCTTGCTCAAAGTGATGGCGGGGGAACTGGAAGCCAACAAAGGCGACATTTCTACCGCCGTCAACGAGCGCATTGCCCTGTTACAGCAAGACCAGTTTGCCTTTGAAGATCACCAGGTTTTAGAGACGGTGATCATGGGTTATCCGCGCCTGCATGAGGTGCTGCAAGAACGGGAAGCGATTTATAGCCAGCCGGATTTTTCTGAGGCCGATGGGCTGCGGGCGGCCGAACTGGAGATGGAATTGGCCGAGATGAATGGCTACGACGCCGAAGCAGAAGCGGCTGTGTTGCTCAGTAATTTGGGGCTGGATGAGTCGTTCCACGCCTTAAAGATGCATGAACTGGAAGCCAGCCACAAGGTGCGGGTGCTGTTGGCGCAAGCCTTGTTTGGCAATCCGGACATTTTGCTGCTCGATGAACCGACCAATCAACTGGATTTGGCGTCTATCGCCTGGCTGGAAGATTTTTTGTTCCGCTTTCCTAATACGGTGATCGTAGTCTCCCATGACCGGCACTTTTTGAACAATGTCTGCACCCACATCGCCGATATTGATTTTGGCAAGATTCAACTATATGTAGGCAACTATGACTTTTGGTATCAGGCCAGCCAGTTAACCCAAACGCAGCGAAAAGGCGAAGAGAAAAAACGCATTGACCGGATCAAGGATTTGGAGGAGTTTGTGCGCCGCTTTAGCGCCAATGCTTCCAAGTCGCGTCAGGCCACCTCGCGCAAGAAGCTCATTGAAAAGTTGACCATTGATGATTTACCGGTTTCCTCGCGCCGCTTTCCTTATGTGGATTTCAAACCGGAACGGCCGTGCGGCAAGGTGATTTTGGATGTGGAGCAGGTGAGTGTGATGGGGGAAGAACGGCCGTTGCTGCAAGCGTTCAGTTTGTCGGTCAGTCCCGATGATAAGATTGCCTTCATCGGTCCCAATGATTTGGTGAAGACGACCTTGTTTCAGCTGTTGATGGGAGAATTGGAGCCGGATGCCGGTTCATTTAAATGGGGTACGACGATTACGCCCGCTTACTTCCCCAAGGAGAATGCCGCTTATTTTGACACCGATGTGAACCTGGTGGATTGGCTGCGCCAATATTCGCTGACAGATGACAGCGAGTCGTTTGTGCGTGGTTATCTGGGGCGGATGCTGTTTTCAGGGGAGGAGGCGTTGAAATCGGCGCGGGTCTTGTCTGGCGGGGAGAAGGTGCGCTGTATGTTGGCGCGGATGATGCTCAGTGGGGCCAATGCCCTGGTGCTGGATGAACCGACCAATCACCTGGACCTGGAAGCGATAACGGCCGTTAACGATGGCTTGATTAACTTCCCCGGTGTGATCCTGTTCACCTCCCACGATTACCAGTTTGTGGATACCATTGCCAACCGCATTGTGGAAATTACGCCAGGCGGCGTCATAGACCGGCGTATGCGCCTGGAAGAGTACGTGGCGGATCCGGGGGTGCTGGCGCTGCGAGATGAGTATTATCGCGGGCGGGAGAATATGCGGATTTAGAGGAAACGGCCGTTATACCGCAACACCTCCATCCCAGCCTTCTCCAAGCAATACCCGCCACCCCACTTCGATTGCCGTTCCTCCCTACTCGTCTTCAGGAGTGAGGATCAACTACCCCTCTTTAATCACCCCCGCCCGATACGCCTTTAACAAATCCTGCAAATGATCAATCTTCTGCTGAATTTCCCGTCCCTCGTCCGTATCCTTGACGCGGATGCGCACCCGGTTGCGTTCCAGAATTTCGGTGCGCGTCTGCATATCGGCGTTTTCCTCGATGGCTTGCTGCGCCGATTCAAACGGGGCGTGGGAGGTCAACAGCAGGCCATACGAGTTGTAGATCAGACTGTAGCCGGCGATGCCGGTGATGCCCTGATACGCTTTGGCAAAACCGCCATCGATGACCAGCAGCTTGCCGTTCGCCTTAATGGGGCTTTCTCCTTTCTTCACCTGCACCGGCACATGCCCGTTAACGATGTGGGCGGTATCGGGGTTGAGACCGAACTCTTTTAGGATGGAAACGGCCGTTTCTTCCTCATCCCTCAGCGCATAATAAGGATTCTTTTCTTCCCGATGGGTTGATTCGTCCACAATAAAATAGCGTTCAAACGTCGCCATCTTATTCTTGCCAAAAATCGGCGACTTGGCCCCCGTCCACAAATACCAAAGAATATCCTGCCCGTACAACTTTTCTTCTGCATCACTGCTGAAATAGCCCCGTCGCGCCAGCTGATCCAGCCGGTCCATAAAGGCCCGCCCCTTATATTCACGCCCCTCAACAGTGGTTGACATAAACGAGCCGTCTGATTCCAGAGTAATGCAGCCATGATAGAGCAGGTTGCCGTTGTAAACCAGGTACATACTGCCTTTAGAAAAAAGAAAACGGACATGCTGCTGTAATTTGTCGCTGATGGCAAAAGTTTGTTGCAACTTTTGAACCGTGCTTTCTTCTTCGGCCGTCAATTGGTAAGGATGGGCGGGATCGATGGTAGGGAACAGCGAATCACGCAAGAGATAATCTTGCCCATTCAGGCAAATCGTGCCGTTTTTATAATCAATTTTATCAAACAGCAGCCGATCTTCCATCTGAAAATTGGGACGGCGCTGAATGATCTGCGCTTCCAATTTGAACTGGATGATGGCGATAGCTTTTTGCATCTTTGCCATCAATTGTAGTTCGTTTTCTGTGTATTCTTCATCGTCTGAGGTTTTGGGATAGAAGAGGGTGCAGGGATCATCCTGGTAAGCGCTCATGGCAAAGGTTGCCAATGGCAGCAGACTTATCGCATAACCATTTTGCAGCGTTTCCATATTGGCGTAACGCAGCGCCGTGCGCACCACATTTGCCATGCAAGCGGCGCTGCCGGCCGCTGCCCCCATCCACACAATGTCATGATTGCCCCACTGAATATCCAGGTTGTGATAAGCCATTAGCGTATCCATGATGATGTGTGCGCCTGGCCCGCGATCATACACATCCCCAATCACATGCAGGCGAGCGATAGCCAGCCGTTGAATCAACGCTGACAGCGCTTCGATGAATTCGTCCGCCTGATCCAGGGTAATGATGGTGTCAATGATGCTCAAGAAATAGTCGTGTTTATTGTTGGCGCCTTCTTGTTCATGCAGCAGTTCTTCAATGATGAGGGCAAAATCAGGGGGCAGCGCCGCCCGTACATCAGCGCGTGTGTACTTAGAAGCCAGAGAGCGGCACAATTTGATCAGCCGGAATAAGGTGATGCGGAACCAGGCGGCGGCGTCATCGGTATGCGCCAACAACTGCGTCAATTTCCGCTCAGGATAGTAAATAAGCGTAGCCAGATCACGTTTTTCCTGCTCCGTCATCTCATACACAAACAGTTCATGGATGCGGCGCATAATTGAACCGGAACCATTTTTAAGGACATGATGGAACGCTTCATATTCGCCGTGAATGTCGGAAATAAAATGCTCGGTGCCTTTGGGCAGTTGCATTCGGGCAGTCAGGTTGATGATTTCGGTGGAGGCGGCTTGGATGGTGGGATATTGTTGGGCCAGCAGTTCCAGGTAGGCTTGTTTTTCAGGTGAAATAGTCATAATGGTTTTGTGGGTATACTGTCTGAACGATAAGATGCTCTCATCATACTCGGCATGGGGGAAGTTGCCAATGGTTCCAGGAAGTTTTTGGGCAGGAGGTATAAAAAAAGGCCAGCAATATGCTGGCCTTTTGTCAATCTATCGTTTGCAATCTATTGATTGCTTATAGATTATAGTTTGCGCACGTTGGCGGCGGCGGGGCCTTTTTGGCCTTGTTCCACGGTAAACTCAACGCGGTCGCCTTCTTTGAGGCTCTTGTAACCTTCGCCCTGGATGGCGTTGTGGTGGACGAATACGTCCGGGCCGTCTGTTTCCAGGAAGCCATACCCTTTTTGATCATTAAACCATTTAACTGTGCCAATTTTAACTTCGCTCATTGTTGAAAACTCCTTTGTTTCCTAAAAAAAAGTAAATTTACAATTCGTCTTTCGTTTCCAACAAATGAGGCAAAAAAAGCTGCCCAGTTTTGTAATACCAGACAGCGTTTACAATAACTCAGTCAGAACGTACAACATCTTGTAGCTGGAACTTTACAGTGGAGTTGACATCCTGTCAAATTTGTGCCGCCACTTACAACATGATTCTAATAAACGGCCGTTACCCTTCCCCGTAAGTTTCGGTTAAAATCGCCCCATAGGAGAGTGACCTTATGAGCTTTGGCATTACCAAAACCATTCCCGCGCAAAGGGCATGGTGGCGCCCATGACTAGGGTGGCGCCGATTGGCCGGAAACTGGCAAATAAAAAAGGCCAGCGCAAGGCTGACCTTTTTTGTAAAGTTGATTTTGGTGTAGCTTAGACTTTGCGCACGTTCGCCGCGGCGGGGCCTTTCGGGCCTTGCTCTACGGTAAACTCTACGTGATCGCCTTCGGCCAGGCTGCGGAAACCTTCGGACTGAATAGCGGAATGATGCACGAAGACATCAGCGCCATCTGTTTCCAGGAAACCGTACCCTTTTTGATCATTAAACCACTTTACTGTACCATTTTTTACTTCACTCATTGTCGAAAACTCCTTTGTTTTCAAAAAAATAAATTACAATCAGTCTTTCGTTTCCAACAAATGAGACAAACAAAAACGCTGTCCAGATTTGTGTCCGGACAGCGTTTCTTTGGTAACTCAGTCAGAACGTACAACATCTTGCACTGATAAATTTACTTTGAACGAGTATAATTGTCAACTATTTGTCTCTTTTCTATGAGAAATAGTTAAGGATTAACAATGCACTATAATCATCTCAAAATTTTAGAATCAGAAGCCGTGTATGTCATGCGAGAAGTGGCCGCTCAATTTGAACGGCCGTTTCTCTTGTTCTCTGGTGGTAAAGACTCCATTATCATGGCTTACCTGGCGCGGAAAGCATTTTACCCCGCTCCCATCCCCTTTACCCTGCTCCACATCGACACCGGTCACAACTTCCCGGAAACCTTGAAATTCCGCGACGCCCTCATAGACAAGCTGGGCGCTCGCCTGGAAGTGCGCACCGTGCAAGACAGCATCGACCAGGGGCGCGTTGTCGAAGAAACTGGCCCCTACGCCAGCCGCAACGGGCTGCAAACCGTCACCTTGCTGGACGCCCTGGCCGAGTTTAAAGTGGATGCGGCCCTGGGCGGCGCCCGCCGCGATGAAGAAAAAGCCCGCGCCAAAGAACGCTTCTTCTCCCACCGCGACGAGTTCGGCCAATGGGATCCTAAAAACCAGCGGCCAGAACTGTGGAATCTTTACAACGGCCAGAAAAAACCAAATGAAAACTTCCGCGTTTTCCCCATCAGCAATTGGACGGAGTTGGACGTATGGCAGTACCTCCAGATGGAAGCCATTGATCTGCCCTCGCTCTACTTCTCCCACCAGCGCGATATTATCAACCGGGATGGCGTCCTGTTAGCCGTCTCAGATGTAGTGTATCCGGTAGCGGGCGAAGTTGTTCAGCATAAAACAGTGCGTTTCCGCACCATCGGCGATATGACTTGTACCGGTGCAGTAGAGTCGCCGGCCGCTACCATTGATGACATTGTAGAGGAAGTAGCCGCCGCCCGCGTCACCGAACGGGGCGCCCGCGCCGATGACAAACGCTCTGAAGCCGCCATGGAAGACCGGAAGAAGCAAGGGTATTTTTAAAAGTGAACAGTAGACAGTGGACAGTGAACAGTGGACAGTGGACAGTGGACAGTGGACAGTGGACAGTG
>CAZXVH010000056.1:0-31419 GCA_964643965.1 uncultured Ardenticatenaceae bacterium | reverse complement strand
AATGTGTCATTGCGGAGGATGCCTTTGAAAATCAGACTGGCTGGATCGCCTGTGCGGTGCAAATTGATCCTAACCAACAGCCTTGGTTTGATGTTTATTATACCAATACCATCTCAGCCGATTCGCCTTGAAATCCTGGGATGCTTTTCTGTCACCTCTAAGTCAGCAAATTGAGGCAGCATTACTCATGTTTAGTATTATCATTGTTCAGGGGAATAGCATGGCACCGACCCTTCGGGATGGTGAACGCCTCATTGCTCGATCCCCATTATCCAAAAGGGCATTCAAACGGGGGACAATTGTAACTATCGCCCGCTGTGAACCGCAGGCTCCTCCATCTCATCTTGTTAATCGTCACTCGAACTGGTACGTATCATCAAATGCCAATCATCACTCTTTCTATATCAAAAGAATAATTGGTGTAGGTTCTGATACTGTGAGCATCCAAGTACACAGCTTGCAGCAGTTTGGCTATTCAGAAATACACGCAAGTGGCTATTTAAAGAATGATCGGTACGAGTGGTTGATTCCGGAAGGAAGCGTATTTGTACGTAGAGATGGAACTTGTGGTGTCGACTCGGTTACGTGGGGACCGATTCCAATCACCGCTCTGCGGCAAATTGCCTTGTGTCATTTTCCGTCGTTTCGGCCGATACGCTGATCGAGAAACAGAATGACGAAGCCTAAGCGAACCCAGTGTAGCTTCTTCCAAGACAGCACGCAGATGCTGCGCTTTGCCTGGGCAGCCAACTGCCGTCAAGCGCTAATGTCCATCTGCTTGGCTATTGTGAAATCGCTGCTGCCGGTAGCGGCGGCCTGGTTGCTTAAGCTGCTGCTCGACAGCGTCGCTGCGTATTTGGCAGCGCCACTGGCCGCCCTGGTACGCAGCATTATTCTGCTCACTGTTGCCTACATCGCCGTCACCTCGTTGCAAAAGCTGCTGCTGCCGCTGGATCAGTTCGTTCAAGGGGAGCTGCGCCGCGCCATCGACATTTTGGTGCGTGGCGATGTCTACCAGAAAACGGCCGCTCAGGAAGGGATCGCCTACCTGGAAGACCCCCAATACCACGATCTGCAAACAGTGAGCAGCCAAAGTGTGCAGCAAGCACCTTTTGTCATTGTGAACGCCTTAACCAGCTTGATCCAATCCGTTTCGCTGCTGGTCTCCTTTTTTGGGCTGCTGCTCATTCTTAGTCCGCTGCTGGCAGCCCTGGTAATCCTTTCTGCCATTCCCCATCTGCTCATTCACCTGCAATTTAGCCGCGACCATTTCAAGCTCGCTTTCGATATGAGTCCGCTGCAGCGGGATGCGTTTTACTTCAGCCACCTGCTCACCGGGCTGCCCGCCGCCCCCGAAATGCGTCTCTTTGGCCTGAAGCGGTATCTGCTCGACCGTTGGCGCGATGTGGCCGAGCGCAACAACCAGGCGCAAAGCAATCTGGAGCGTCATGAACTGCGCTGGAAGCTGGGTCTGGAACTGCTCTCGCTGCTGAGCGTGGCGGTTGGTTACTTCTTTATTATTCGCGGCATTTTGGCGCAGCAGCTAACCGTGGGCGACATTGCTCTCTACAGCAGTGCCATAGCCGGTGTGCAGGGCGGCGTTGTCGCCTTCGTTCGCGCCACCGCACAGGTGACGGAAGTACATCTCTTTTTCGCTCAATATACGCGGCTCAAACAGCTGCCCCAGCCGATTGCTATCGCCGCACAGCCTAAACCCATGCGCACACTGCAACAAGGCATTCAGTTTCAAGACGTCTGGTTTCGCTACAGCGACGATGCGCCCTGGGTGCTGCGCGGCGTCACCTTTACCTTGCCCGCCAACCAGTGTGTGGCGCTGGTGGGGGTTAACGGTGCCGGCAAAAGCACGTTGGTCAAGCTGCTGACGCGCCTGTATGACCCCACGCGCGGGCAGATTTTGTGGGACGGTGTGGATATTAGTGCCTTTGCGGTGGCGGATTATCGGCAGCGTTTATCGGCCGTTTTTCAATCCTTTATGCGCTACCAGATGCCCGTCTGGGAAAATATCGGGCTGGGCGATGTGGGGCGCGTTGATGATCAGGCAGCCATTGCCAGCGCCGCCGCCAAAGCGGAGATTGACGACCACATTAGCAAACTGCCCGATGGCTACCAAACGCGGCTCAGCCGCTGGCTGAGCGTGGGCGAACAAGGCACCGATTTATCCGGTGGTCAGTGGCAGCGTATTGCCATCGCCCGCGCCTTTATGCGAGACGCTGATTTGCTGCTGCTGGATGAACCAACCGCCGCCCTGGATGCCAATGCCGAGGCGCAGGTAGTGCGCCTCTTTGCCCAGATGAAGCAAAGCACCACCAGCCTGCTCATCTCCCACCGCTTCAGCACAGTGAAACTGGCTGACCATATTGTGGTGCTGGCCAACGGCCGTATCACAGAAGCAGGTGGTCACGATTGGCTGCTGGCTAAAAATGGCGTTTATGCCGGGTTGTATGATGCTCAGGCTGGTTTGTTTCAGCGGTGAGGGCGGGTATAATTTTGGTGAAGCATGTTGTTATGGGTGTTGAGACGTTAACTGTAAGACGATTTGGTAAATCGTCTCAGCGATTTGCCAAATCGCGTTACAAATAGACAATCATGAAAAAAAATCTGTATCTTTCGTTTCTTTTCTGGGTGGTGGCGCTGTTTTTGGTGGGGTGCCAAACGGCCGTTTCCAACCAACCCACGCCCCTGCCCCCCCTGGAAATCATCGAAGCCCCCCGCTACGTCGTGGAACGGGGTCGCATCGAGCAAACGCTCCAGTTTGCCGGACGTACCGCCCCCACCGTTGCGGAACCGCTGTTTTTTGCCGTAGACGGCACGGTGACGGAGGTATTGGTAGCTGGAGGAACGGCCGTTACCAGCGGAGATATCATTGCCCGGCTAGACGTGCGTGACCTGACCCAGCAGCTTGAAGAAGCGCAGCTGGCCCTGCGCGCCGCCGAACTGCGCCGCACGGCCGTCGCGGAAAGCAACACTGCGGCTCTGGCCGACGCCCAACTGCGCCTGCAACAAGCCCAGCTGACCACCAACGCCGCTGAAATTGCCGCCGCCGAGATCGCCCTGGAAAACGCCAGCAGCAGCGCCGCCCGCCGCCTGGCCGAAGCGCAGCTGACTGATGCCCAAAATCGGGCGGCGGCGCAAGCGGTCATCATCGCCCAAATCGAAGCGGAAATCGCTGGGCTAGAGCAGTCACTGGCGCAGCTGCAAGCAGGCGAAGCGGGACAAACCACCATCGACATGGAACAAGCGCAGCTCACCATGCGCCAGTTGGAACAAGCGATTGCCGAACGCACCCTGCTCGCTCCCTTTGACGGCGTCCTGCAAACGTTGGACGTGCGCCCGGGCGATGAGGTAGACGCCTTTGATCCCGTCGGGGTGGTGGTGGATACGGCCGTTCTCGACATCGCCGCCGAACTCAGCCCAGCCGACAGCAATCAACTGAGCATTGGCCAAGCCGTCACCATCCAGTTTAGCAATCGGCCCGGTGATTTTGAGGGCACCATCAGCCAACTGCCCACCTTTGGCGACAGCGACAGCCGTGTGCGCGTCACGCTGACCGCTCCGCCCGCCGATTTACAACAAGGCGAACTGGCTACCATGACCGCCCTGCTGGCGGCCGCCGACGATGTGCTGCTGCTGCCCGCCGCCGCCGTGCGCGACTATCAGGGGCGCACCTTTGTCGTCATCGAAACGGCCGATGGTAGCCGCCGCCGCGCCGATGTGCAGGTGGGCATCAGCGATGGCCTGCTGCTGGAACTGAGCGCAGGGGTCACAGAAGGGGAGACTGTTGTCGGTGAATAACTTCCAGGAAGAGGCGCCCGCTTCCCCCAGCCACTTTATTGTTTGTGAGAATCTGCTCAAAATTTTCAAAGTAGCCGAGCTGGAAGTGGTTGCTTTGCAAGGGCTGGATTTAACCGTGCCTGAAGGTGAAATGTTGGGCATTGTCGGTGCCTCTGGCTCTGGCAAATCGACGCTGCTCAATGTGTTGGGCGGCCTGGATCGACCTTCAGCCGGGCGCGTGCAAGTCAACGGCATTGACCTGCTCAAGGCCGACAGCGCTGCCCTCGACCGCTATCGGCGCGAACAGGTCGGCTTCATCTGGCAGCAAACCAGCCGTAACCTGCTGCCCTACCTCACCGTCTTGGCCAATGTCGAGATGCCGCTGCTGATGAACGGCCGTCGCCGTCCCGAACAGTGGCAATGGGCGCAAGAGGTGGTACATGCCGTGGGGTTGTGGGAAAAGCGGGATGCGCTGCCCGCCCAACTCTCTGGCGGTCAACAGCAGCGGGTGGCGTTGGCGCTGGCCCTGGCCAATCGCCCCGCGCTCCTGCTGGGGGATGAGCCAACAGGGGAACTGGATACACAAACGGCCGCTGAAATTGTGCAATTGCTGCGCCGCGTCAATGCCGAATACGGCGTCACGGTCGTGGTGGTCACGCACGATGCCGCCACAGCCGCCGCTATGGATCGCGTGGTCACCATTCGCGACGGCCGTACCAGCGCCGAAACGGTGCATCGTGTCGAGGAAGTGCAAGCCCTGTTAGCCGCCCAAGCCCATGACGCCGCTGTGCAGGCGCAGGCTGACCATTACGTCGTCGTCGATTCCGTGGGTCGCTTGCAGCTGCCCGAAGAGGTGATGGGGCAGGTGGGCAAACGGGTGGTGGTGGAAATGACGGCCGACGGCATTTTGCTCAAACCCGGCGACAAAAAGGATGGGTCATGAGTGAGCCGCTCATTCAGGTGGCCGATGTCTGGCGCACTTATGGCGAGGGCGACCAGGCCGTCCATGCGTTACGGGGCATATCGCTTTTGGTGCCAAACGGCCGTTTTGTAGCGCTGCGTGGCCGCTCTGGTTCCGGTAAAACCACCCTGCTCAACTGCATTGGCGGCCTGGATGTGCCCACGCAGGGCAGTATTCTCCTCGATGGTACGCCCTTGCAGCAATTGGCAGAAGCAGAACGCGCCGCCCTGCGCCGCGAACGTCTCGGTTTTGTCTTCCAATCATTTGCCCTGCTCGCCAGCTACACCGCCGCCGAAAATATCGACCTGATGCTGCGCCTGGCCGATTTTCCCCAAAGGCAGCGCTCCGCGCGGGTCAACGAGGTACTGACGCTGGTCGGTCTGGCGCGTTGGGCGGATCATTTTCCCCACGAGTTAAGCGGGGGGCAGCAGCAGCGGGTGGCCATCGCCCGCGCCCTTGCCCCACGCCCCAGCCTGCTGCTGGCCGATGAACCGACCGGGGAGCTGGATAGCAAAACGGGGCAAAGCATCCTCGCTCTGCTGCGCCACATCGTCGATGCCCAGCAAACGACCGTTGTGCTGGCGACGCATGATCTGGCCGCCGATGCCTTTGCCGATACGGTCTACTTTTTGCAGGATGGGCAGGTACACGAGGTAGTGAAGCAATGAATCACTTTTTGCGTTCGGCCGCGCGTCTCGTTTTGTGGCGCATCTGGAGCCGTCGCTGGCTGATGGGCTGTTTGTTGGTGGGATTGGTAACGGCCGTTGCCCTTCTCAGCAGCATCCCCATGTACAGCGACGCCATCAACAAACGTTTGCTCAACAGTGAGTTGGAAGGCGGCGCCACTCTGCCCCCCTTTGCCTTCGTCTGGCGCTACATCGGCGCCTTCGACGGCGACATCAGCCTCGATCAGTACGCTTCCGCCAATACGTATCTCAGCGAGCAGGCCGCCGCCGTCGTCGGTCTGCCCCTGCAAAGCCAGGTGCGCCATCTCCGCTCCCCCCGCCTGCAACTGTGGCCCACAGAGGCCACCTTCAGTACAAACCAGCCCCTGCTCAATACCAATGTGGGCGTCCTCACCGATTTGGCAGCCCATATCCAACTGGTAGATGGCCTCTTTCCCACGGCGGGCGCTCCCGAAATGCTCATCAGCCTGCCCCTGGCCGAAGCAACGGGTATGCAAGTGGGCGAACAGTACCGCCTACAAGGCGGAGCAGAGCCGCTGGTGGTCACGATCAGTGGGATTTGGCAGCCTATAAACCCGGTCGAAGCATACTGGTTTTACCAGCCCAGCGTCTTTGACGAGATGCTGCTCACCAGTGAAGAAACGTTTCTGACACAGGTTGCGCCCCTACTGTCCCAGCCCTTGACCCAGGTGGTTTGGTACCAGGTGTTTGATGGCGGCCGTTTCTTGCCCAACGATGTCCCTGCCTTGCTCAACAATATCGGCCGGGTGCAAACCCAGAGCAGTGGGTTGCTCCCTGGCGTCACCCTCGACGCCTCTCCCGTGCGCGCTTTGGAAACCTACGGCGCCCAGGCGCGGCTGCTAACCCTGTTGCTCACCACCTTTGCCGTGCCCATTGTCGGATTGGTGCTTTACTTTGTCAGCCTCATCGCGGGCATGATCGTACATCGCGGCCAAAACGAAATCGCCGTGCTGCGCAGTCGCGGTCTGAGCCGCTGGCAAGTGCTGCTCATCTACCTCAGCGAAGGGCTGCTCATCGGCGGCATCGGCTTGCTGTTGGGTCTGCTGCTGGGGCAAGGGCTGGCGCGGCTCATGACCCGCACAGAGCGCTTTCTCCTCTTTAGCCAGGAGGCCATCCCCGCCCTGCTTTCGCCGACGGCGCTGCGTTACGCGCTGGTTGGCGTGGCCCTTTGCCTGCTGGCGCTGCTGCTGCCCGCCTTCCTGACGGGCAAGCATACCATCGTCTCGCTGCGCACCTCCCGCTCCCGCCAATCAGGACGCACGTTTGCCCAGCGCACCTATCTAGACCTGCTGCTGCTCATCCCCCCCTTTTATGGTCTCTACCTTTTGCGGCAGCAAGGCACCATAGGCTCTGGCGGGACGGTTTTTGATAATCCGCTGCTTTTTCTGGTACCGGCTCTTTTTTGCCTGGCCATGTCTCTCTTGTTTCTGCGGCTTTTCCCCGTGTTACTCTCCTTTCCCCTCTGGCTTTGGGAGCGCCAGATGAGCATTCCTCTTCTGCTCACGCTGCGCCAATTGGCGCGGGCCACTGTGCAATATAGCGGCCCCCTGCTCTTGCTTTGCTTAACCCTCTCCCTGGCCGTCTTTACCGCCTCAATGGCGCAAACCCTGGATGAGCATTTAACAGACGAACTGTATTACGCGGTTGGAGCAGACCTCAACCTGGCTGAACTGGGCGAGCCGATTCCTGTGCCGGAAGGGGCAGAACCGCAGTCGCTGGGTTTTCGCTTTTTGCCGGTGGCAGATCATTTGGCGATAGGCGGCGTTCAGGCGGCCACGCGGGTGGGCAGCTACCGGGCCACTGTCTCCATCGGGGGTCAGCAATCTAGTGGACAGCTTATGGGACTGGATCGCCTCGACTTTCCCCAGGTTGGCTTTTTTCGCGACGATTTTGCCGCCGAGCCATTGATCGGCTTGCTCAATCGGCTGGCCACACGGCGCAATGGGCTGTTGGTGAACCAACGTTTTATGCAGCAGCGCAATTTAGCCATTGGCGATCCGCTGGCGATCACCGTAGACACGGGCAGCAAATTTGTGGAGATTCCCTTCATCATCGTGGACACGTTTGATCTGTTCCCTACCTGGTATCCTGACGAGGGGGCGCTTTTTATGGGGCATCTCGACTACATCCACGAAAAGATGGATGGCGCCTACCCGTATGATGTCTGGCTGGCAACGGATGACAACACGAGCGCGGAGCAGATTGTGTCGCAGGCGCGGCAGCGTGGTTTTACAGTGGTGACGGCGCAAGACGCCCGGGCGCAGGTGGCTGCTGCGCGTCTCCAGCCCGCGCGGCAAGGCGTGTTTGGGCTGTTGTCGGTGGGCTTTTTTGCGGCTGCGTTGCTCACGGTGTTGGGATATCTGGTATTTGCCGTAGTTGGTTTTCAGCAGCGGGTGGTAGAGCTGGGGATGCTGCGCGCGGTGGGGCTTTCGACGCGCCATATGGTGCGTCATTTAGCCAGCGAACAGGCGCTTTTGATTGGGGCGGGAATGGGCGCAGGTACCGTGATTGGGGTGGCCGCCAGCCGTCTGTTTATTCCTTTTTTGCAGGTCGGGGTGGGACGCATGGCGCAGGTTCCGCCGTTTGTGGTGCAAATTGCCTGGGGGCAGTTGTTGACCATTTATGCTATCTTTGCCGTGATGTTGTTGGTGGCGGTGGCGGTGCTGGGCTGGTTTATGACGCGGCTGAAGTTGTTTGAGGCGATCAAATTGGGAGAAACAATTTGAGCCACCCTTTGAGAATAGACACTAGACCAATTTCTAATTCCTAATTTCTAATTTCTAATTTTTCGTTAATTGATTGATCCGCACGTCTAAGTATTAACTGGCTTGCAATAAAATAGAGCGGACGCCACCCTCAATCCTGGTCATTTCAGCTGTGTACGCAGTACCATTCTGCAAAGTCAAGTTGCCGGTGATCACGTTATCATCAGGCTGATCTTGGTTGATAAAGTCCACAAAGCTGCTTTCTGTTAAAGGTTCAATATTTTGGCCGATGATATTTTCTGCCGCTAAGTTCAATACTTTGCGGGCGGCTGAATTGGCGATGAGCAGGATGTTGTCTGCGTCAATAACCACCACCGGATCATCTGTCAAGTCTACCACGGCGCTTAAGGTGTTCTTCTCCGCTTCTATCTGGCGATAAATATTGGCGTTGTTGATGGCGATGGTGGCATAACCGCCCAGGGCGGAGAGCGCCCGGGTATCATTGCTGTCAAATGAGGTTTCTTTCAAACGGTTGGTGACGCCCAAGACGCCAATCGGTTTGTTTTGCAAGATCAGGGGCACGTAAATCAAGGATTTAACCAGCAGGGCGGTGTGAGTGCGCTTCCATTGGGAATCATTGCCGATGGCGATGGCGCGTTTGGTTTGCAGCACCTTACCGGCCAGACTGTCTGATACCCGTTTGCGCATTGACTTGGCTTTGGAGTCCAGGTTTTTGGAAGCGCGGATGTACAGTTCGCCCTGCTCTTCATCGAGCAGCATGAGGGAGCCTTCTTCAGCGCCCACCACGTAAACGGCCGCTTCTACCACCCGGTGCAGCACCTCTTCCAAATCAAGTGAAGAAGCCACGGATTTGCCCACGCCATAGAGGACGTTTAGCTCTTGCGCCCGGCGCTGCAATTGGGAGTTGCTTTCCATCAACTGCTGCACCAACTGGTCTCGTTCTCGCGCCAGGCGGCTTTCGCGCAGCGCTTTGTCCACTGATTCGCTGATTTCGTCGGCGTCAAAGGGTTTGATGACGTAATCACGAATGCCGAGGCGGAAGGCAGCAACGGCCGTTTCTTCCGAACCATGCGCCGTAGCCAAAATCGCCGGTATTTCAATGCCCCGCTCTTTTAGCTTCTCCAACACCTCCAGACCGGTCAGGCGTGGCATCTGTTGATCCACGATCATCAAATCTGGCTCTTTGGCAATGGCCATCTCCAATCCCATCAGCCCATTCGACGCTAATAGCACTTCAAACCCTTTTGGTTTGAGGATATATTCGCTTAAAAATTCACGGATTTCTTGAGAATCGTCAATAATAAGTACACGTTCGTACATGACGCGCCCTTCCTTAGCCTGGATTATTGCTTGTCCCCTAGTTTACTACTCTGAAAGTTCACAGGCAAATCAGGAATAGCGACGTAGGTTAGTCATGGGTTGTCTTGGTGGGAGCCATTGGTAAAATCATC
This sequence comes from uncultured Ardenticatenaceae bacterium, assembly GCA_964643965.1. GTDB lineage: Bacteria > Chloroflexota > Anaerolineae > Promineifilales > Promineifilaceae. The sequence goes on along the minus strand of CAZXVH010000056.1, from coordinate 21,782 downwards.
TGTCCCTATACCTTACTGAACCGGGTGAGCAACATAATCTGCCCCCACCAGAAAAAAGAGATAAAAAATGGGAAAATTCATTATTGAAGGTGGACACCGTTTAAACGGCACAATCACAGCCAGCGGCAATAAAAATGCGGCTCTCAAGCTGCTGCCAGCCTGTTTGCTGACCGATCAGCCTGTTATCCTGCACAATATCCCCAACATCCAGGACGTACAAAACACTATTTTTCTGCTGCGTGACATCGGCGTGGAAGTAACGGATTTGGGCGGCGGCAGTTGGCGCGTCCATGCCGCCTCCGTGCGCACCAGTGAACTGGACAGTACGCTGGCTGGCCGTACGCGCGCTTCCTTTGTTTTTTCCGGGCCGATGTTGGCTCGCATGGGTGAAGTTGTCTTGCCTTTGCCCGGCGGCGATGTCATTGGCGGACGGCCGTTAGATACCTTGATTCGTGGCCTGGAAGCGTTGGGGGCAGAAGTGGAACTGGTGGGGCGCGGCGTTTTTCGCATGAAGGCCAACCAGTTGACCGGCGCCGGCTACTATTTGCAGGCAGAAGCCAGTGTGACGGCCACAGAAAACACCGTGATGGCCGCTTCCCTGGCCAAAGGCACGACGGTGATCGACAACGCCGCCTGCGAACCCCATGTGCGCGACTTATGCCATTTTCTCAATCAAATGGGCGCTCACATCGAAGGCATCGGGACTAATCGCCTGACAATTCACGGCGTGGAGAAATTGAGCGGCACAGCGTTCCGCATTGGCGCAGACTTTATGGAAGTGGGCAGCTTTATCGGCGCCGCGGCCGTTACCGGCGGCGAGATCCGCATCAAAGACGCCGATCCGCATAACCTGGGCATGATTGAACTGGTGTTTGAGAAATTAGGCGTTCATTGGCTGGTGGAAGAGAACGACATCATCATGGTTCCCAGCGAGCAGCGCATGACGATAGCGCCGGCGCTGGGCGGACGTATCCCCCAGATTAAGCCGCTGCCCTGGCCCGGCTTCCCCGCCGATCTGATGAGCATTGCCGTGGTTATCGCCACCCAATCACGGGGCACGGTGCTGCTGCATGATTGGATGTATGAGAGCCGCTTCTTCTTTGTGGATAATCTGACGTTTATGGGCGCTCGCATCGTTATTTGTGATCCGCATCGGGTGATTGTGGATGGCGGCTCTAAACTGAACGCCAGCCCACACGGCGTACCCAGCCCCGACATCCGCGCCGGCATGGCCATGGTGTTGGCGGCGCTCTGTGCGGAAGGTTCCAGTGTTATCCACAACATTCAACAAATTGATCGCGGCTACGAGAATATTGAGCAAAAACTGCTGGATTTGGGCGCCAATATCCAGCGGGTGGCGTGAGGGGAGATGAAGAGTAAAGATTGAAGATTGATCAGCCGAAATCTCCACTCTCTACTCTCAGATTTTATTGTATGGATTACCGCAAACCCGTCACTTTTGGTGAAAACTGGTCAAACAGCCGGTACCAGGTGTTGCCTTATTTTGCTGAGGAGAAGCGCCTGATGCAGCAGCCCGGCGTGGTCTCGCATCCAGGCGAGATGGCAATTCTCGACTTGGGCTGTGCCTCTGGTTGGAATATGAGCCGCTTCCGGCAGTACGGCCGTTTTCCCTTTGGTATCGACGTTGTGCCGGAGCGGGTGCAGTTGGCCGCACGCCACGGCCCGGTGGCCATCGCCTCCGGTCTCGATTTGCCCTTTGCCGACGAAACGTTTGACCTCATCTACATCCAGCATGTGCTGCACCACATCGGTGACGTGACGCGGGCGCTGCAAGAGGTGCGCCGCTGCCTCAAGCCGGGCGGCGTCCTCTTCCTGGTGGAAACGACCGAAGACAATCCCATCATCCGCTGGGGACGGAAGCTTTACCCTAAATGGCTGGGGGACGAAATCAACGCCCCCTTTTACTTTGACGGCTTGAAATCGCAGCTAAGCGGCGAGGGTTTTGGCGTAGACAAGGCGGAGCAGTACAGCGTCATTTTCTGGATATGGGAGATTTTGCCCGACCAGTTTCCGTTTATGGAAAAGTTGACGCCGTTGTTTGTGCTGGTGGAGCGGTTCTTTGTGAAGCTGTTTCGCCGCTATGCGGCGCATTGTTATGTTGTGGCTATGAAGAATGAGGAATGATCATCCCGCCAGGGTTCCCATGTTTGATCGCCTGGTAGCCCTGGCCCGTTCCCGCGATGCCCTGGATGGGGTGGTGATGGCCGGGGCGACGGTGGTGGCCGGCGGCTTTGACTATCTGGTGCTGGTGGCTGCCGGTCTGCTGCTGACGGACATGGAGGCCATCGCCTTTTTAGCGGTGATGAACGTCCTCAAAATCGCTGAGCAGTTGACCTGGGTGATTCGCAACGTGGTGGCTTACTATTCGGCCGAACTGGCTATTTTGCCCGATGCGACCAGCCGCATTGGCGCGTTTTTGCGGGGGCGTTGGCGCTGGGCGTGGCAGTGGGGATTGATTACGGCCGTTCTCTTTGCCCTTTTTTCCCCCATCACCAGTAAGGTAATCAATGTGCCAACCACCGGGGCGTTGGTTGCCGCCAGCCTGGCCCTGCTCCTCTTCTTTTTGCGCCCCGTCACCGATGGCGCCTTGCAAGGCACACAAAACTTTTGGGGGTTGGGCGGCGTGGCCATTGTGCAGGCGGTGGCTCGCTTTGCCTTGACGCTGGGCTTAATCTGGCTGGGCTTGAATCTGGTGGGGGCGGTGCTGGCTCTGCCCATCGCCAGCGGCCTGGCGCTCATCCTGGCGCTGTGGCTGCTGCGCCCCTTCTTCCGCGCCTCTAAAATCGAAAACGTGCAAAAAGTGAGCCTCTCTTATTCGCTGCTGACGCTGGTGGGTCTCGGGTCTTTTGCTTTACTGGTTTATGCTGACGCCATTTTGGTCAACCGGCTGCTGCCGGCCGCGCTGGCGGTGCAGTATACGCCGGTCAACATCCTGGCGCGGATGAATCTGTTTGTGCCACTGGCGATTGGTATGGTGTTGTTCCCGAAAGCGACGCAGCGCCACGCGCAAGGCAAAGACGCCCGACCTCATTTGCTGCTGGCGCTGGCGGCGACGTTGATTCCGGGGATGGTGTTAACGGCCGTTTACTTTCTGTTTCCCGCGTTCCTCACCAATCTGGTCTTTCGGGGGCAGTACCCGGATCCGGGCACCCTGTTGGGATTGGTAGGGCTGGCGACCACCCTGTTTGCGGGTATCAATATCTGGCTGAACTATGCCCTTTCGGCGGAGAAACGGCCGTTTGTCATCCTGCTCGTCCTCATCGTCACTGCCCAAATCGCCGCCATCGCCCTCTACCCGGCAAATTTGCAAACCGTCGCCCTCATCATGGTCGGCGCCGGTTTACTGGGCAACCTGGCCGGGGCGGTGACGCTGCTCAAAAGATAACTGTAATCCAATAATCGATTACATTGTTGCTAACGTGGTTCAGATTTAGAAAGGGGGCGCTGGCGTATTTTGTCTCGGGCGGCAACCGTAAATTTTCCTTCTAGCTGGATGTTTGGGTTAGCTAATAATTCCAAGATATAGGCGGCTGGCTCTTCAGGCGTCAAGGGAACGAATCGTAGAAAGATAACTCCCGCTGGTTTGGGCAGCTTATGCTTGAAGAGTAATTCGCCGTAATCCCGATCAAATGTGAGAATGATGCGTGTCTCTTGGTGTGCAAGTGTCAACACTTGTTTATCAATTGCGCCGGGCATCATTTCGATCACAGCAATAACGTCATAATTAGCACTTCTCAATTTGTTGATGCTGGCTAGAGGGAAATTTTCGTTGGCAAGAAAATGCATTATTTGCTCTATGGAACGGGGAATAGTGTGTCCTCACTCATGCTTTCGGCCGCATAGGCAAATACAGCACGGAGCGCTTCTGAGGTTAAATTGGGGTAGTTCTCTAGTATCTGCGGTTCAGTCCATCCTGCGGCAAACAAGTGAAGCAGAAATTCAACGGAAAGTCGCGTTCCCTTCACCACAGGCTTGCCGTTCAAAGTTTCAAAGTCTGAATGTATATATTTTTGCCAATCCATTGGGCCATTCTCCATTCGCAGATTTAATGCTTATTCCCTCAATATAGCAGTTATATGATGACAGCACAATCACTTTTTGAGTAGCAATTCGTTTTCAGACTTTACGCATCGCGTCACTGCCCAAATCGCCGCCATCGCCCTCTGCCCGGCGAGTTTGCAAACCATCCCCTTCATCATGGTCAGCGCCGGTTTGTTGGGCAACCTGGCCAGGGTGGTGACGCTGCTGCGGAGATGATGGTAAAAGTCTGCAAAACTCAGACCCTTATTTTGTATTATCTCCGGTGAAAATAGCAGCTGAGGATACCTCTCCTGGCAATGTGGTCAGTAGCCCATTCGTCAAAATTCCGTAGCTCGTTATACTTGCACCGCACTGAACCTCTGATAAAGTTGCCCTATGGAGAAGATCCCCTGTTCATTAGGCATCACCGCCTATAACGAAGAAGCCAATATCGGTAAACTGCTCAAACGAGTGCAGGAATCCCGGTTCAATGTCGTAGACCTCACTGAGATCATCGTGGTCATCAGCGGCTGCACCGATAACACCGAACGCATCGTGCGTCAATTTGCCGCCGCCGATCCACGCATCGACCTGCTCATCCAGGAAACGCGAGAGGGCAAAGCTTCCGCCATCAACCTGTTTATGCGCCACGCCACCGAAAAAGTGCTGCTCCTGAGCAGCGCCGACCTGCTGCCCGACTATGACGCCATCGAAAAACTGGTGGCGCCCCTGGCCGACCCGGAGATAGGCATGACTAGCTGCCGCCCCGTACCCGTCAACGACCCCACTACCTTTATGGGTTTTGGCGTTCACCTGCTCTGGGATTTGCACCACCAGATCAATCTACACGGCTTCAAAGCGGGTGAAATGACCGCCTTCCGCAAGGTATTTGAGCGCATTCCTTATCACACGGCCGTTGATGAAGCCAGTGTGGAACCGGTGGTGCGCGGGCAGGGTTACAAGGTTTGTTACGTGCCGGAGGCCATCGTCTACAACAAAGGGCCGGAAAACGTGGACGACTTCCTGCGCCAGCGCCGCCGCATCTATGCCGGGCATCTGGATGTGCAAAACATGCTTGGTTACGCCGTCAGTACCATGAGCGGCGGCAAAGTGTTGAAACTGTTTCTTAAGGAATTAGATTGGCAGCCAAAGCCGTTTATCTGGTCTTGGAGCTTCGCTTTCCTGGAGGCTTACGGCCGTTTTCTCGGCTGGCGTGATTATAAAAAGGGCGATAAAAACCACACTGTCTGGGAAATCGCCACTACAACAAAGGAGTTGAACCCATAGCGCGTAGAATGTCGTGCGTAGAAGGAAGCGCTCTGCTTTATGCGCTACGCTCTAAATTATGAACTCTATGCTTGGCGTGTTAGCACGCATCCCCCTCTTTAAATCTTACCGGCGCTTTGGCTGGCCCCAAATATTGCCGATAAATATTACCCTCTCCCCGTCCCCCAAATGCAACTCCCGCTGCCTCACCTGCAACATCTGGATGAAGCGGGAAAACGAACTCACTCTGGACGAATGGGACAAAGTACTCGCTTCTCTGGGCAAAGCGCCCTACTGGTTTACTATCAGCGGCGGCGAACCGCTTATGTTCCCCGACATCGTGGAACTGACCAAACTGGCTTACAAACATTGTCAGCCGGGCATCATCAACATCCCCACCAACGCCATCCTCAAAAGCGGTCCAGAGCGGGTGCGTGAAATCCTCAAAACCTGCACCGATACCCAGCTTATCATCAACCTCTCCCTGGATGGTGTGGGTGAAAAACATGACTATATCCGCCATGTGCCTGGCAACTTTGAGAAATTCGAGGAACGCCTGGCGCAATATTTGGCGATGCGGGATGAATTCCCCAATTTGTCTGTGGGCATTCATTCGGTTGTGTCTGTGTTTAGCGTAGGCCATCTGGATGAATTGATTACCTATGCCGATAAATCTGGCACAGACCAGTTCATCACCGAAATTGCGGAGCCGCGTGTGGAACTGGATACCGTCGGGCTGCCGATTACGCCTGAACCCGAAGAATATGCCGTCGCCATTGACAAGCTGATAAAGTATGTCAACAGTAAGCAATACAAAGGGGTTTCCCGTATCACCGAGGCGTTTCGGGTGGAGTATTACGAGCTGGTCAAACGTATCTTGGAAGAGAAAGATCAGGTGATTGACTGTTATGCCGGCTGGGCCAGCGCCCAAATTTACGCCGATGGCACGGTCTGGCCCTGCTGCATCCGCGCCGATGACCTGGGCAATCTGCGCGACCACAACTATGACTTCAAAGAAATCTGGTTCGGTGACAAAATTAAAGAAGTACGCCGCAGCATCGCCGCCAAAGAGTGCTACTGCCCGTTGGCAAACGCCAGCTACACCAATATGCTCATGGACGTGCCCACCTCTGCTCGTGTCAGCGCCAAAGTCATCACGCCGGATTCGATTCAAGTACGGCAACCTGAAAAATAAAGATCAAAGATCACCCGACCACCCGACCACCCGACTACCCGACTATCCGACTATCTGACTATCCGACTACCCGACTAAACAACTACCCACCTGGAGCGCCTATGTCCTTTGAATGGCTCAATAAGTTTCAAAAAGAGATGGAAAAACCGGAAAATTACGCGGAGAAAACCCTGGCGCAGTATCGCCTGGGGATGAAGGCGAAGGGAGCGATTGCCGGGGTCGCTATTTTGGTAGACAAGGAGGGATGTGAAGCGTGCAAGATGCTGGACGAAACGGCCGTTTACCATCCCGACGAGGCGCCCCATCTACCCTTACCCACTTGCACAAAAGGCCGCCACTGTCGCTGCGTTTACCGGCCGGTGATGACGTATCAAAGTGGCAATGTTGCAGAGTAGCCAGGTGACAAAGTGGCAAAGTGACAAGGTAACAGCGTGAAAGTAGCGGTGACGGGCGCGACGGGCTTTGTGGGCGGGGCGTTGGCGCGGGCGCTGCTGGCGCAGGGGCATGAGGTGGTGGCCCTGGCCCGGCCCACGTCCCGGCGAGAGCCGTTGGCGCATCTGGACATCACCTGGGTTATAGGGGATGTGGTGGATCGCGGCAGTTTGCGCGGCCTGTTTGACGGCGTAGATTGGTTGATCCACGCCGCCGGGATGCTGGGACAGGCGGGTGTACCGGAAAGCGCCTATATGCAGCTGCATGAACAAGGCACAAACAATGTGCTGTCCGAAGCAGAAACAGCCAGCGTGTCTCGCATTTTATACGTGAGCAGCCCCGGCGTCCTCGGCCCCATCAGCGGCCTCTCCGCCGATGAGACGGCGCCGTTAGCCCCCAGCAACCCTTACGAACGAAGCAAAGCGGCGGCAGAACAGTTGACATTGGTGCATGTAAAGGCAGGGCTGCCGGTGATCATCGCCCGGCCGGAGTTTATTTACGGCCCGGGGGATGTGCATGTGTTGGGGCTGTTTCAGGCGGTGCGGGACGGTAAGTTTTTTTACATTGATGGCGGTAAACATGTGTGTCATCCCACTTTTATTGACGATGCCGTGAGCGGGATGCTGCTGGCGTTGGCCAAGGGCGCCGTAGGCGACATTTACCACCTCACCGGGCCGGAACCGGTGACGTTCCGCGAGTTGGCTGAGACGATTGCGGCTGAGTTGGGCGTGAAGCCGCCCTGGTTGAATATGCCGAAAGTGGTGGCCCTGGCGGGGGCGGCCGGTCTGGAGATGATGGGCAAGGTAATGGGGAAACGGCCGTTGCTCAGCCGCACCGGCGTCGCTTTTTTCAGTGAAGACCGCTGCTTCTCCTGGCGCAAAGCGCAGGCAGAATTGGGTTATGCCCCAAAGGTTGATTTACCGGCAGGGGTGGCGCAAACGGTGGCCTGGTATCGGGAGAATGGATTGTTGTCATGATGAAGACTTACGCTATCAAATCATTGTATGGCCTGGCGCTGGCGGAAGGGGAAGGTGTGGGCACGGCGTATGAATATTTTGCCAAGCGGCTGGTGTTAAAAAAATGGCTCGAGAAACGGCCGTTTTCCCCCCATCCCCATCTCCTCATTGCCGGCTTACCCGAAAAGTATGGCAGCAGCCTGGACTTTTTGCTGCTGGCAGAAGAATTGGGCGCAGAAGTGACGGTGGTGGACGAACGGCCGTTTGCCCTGGAAAAGCTGCGGCAAGGGTTGGCGGCGGCGCAGGATGAGGGATGGTTAACGGCCGTTTCCCCCCATTATCGCAGCGTCCCCAGCCTTAACCACAACTTCCACCTCGAAGGCTCGTTCGATCTGGTCATCGCCTCCGAAGTTTTGCAACGTTTGAGCGCTGCTGGGCAGAGAGAATATGTGGCGGAATGTGGGCGGGTGGGAACGGCCGTGGCCCTCTTTGCGCCCAATGCTGACAATACCGCCCACGCCCATCTCAGCGGCCTGGCCACCCTCAGCCTGGGCCAGATGAAAACCTTATTTCTGAAAACGCCAGCCTGGCTTCTGGAAAAATCCGGCTATATCGATATGCCGCCCTTTCCCCCCGGTATGATGCGCACCGCAGATCAACGCGAACAGGCCAGCAGCGGCGTCTTTGAAGCCTTCGCCATGTGGGGGCTGGGTTACTATGCTCGCCTGGAGCATTTTCTACCAACAAATATTCGCCGCCAGCAAAGCCACATCGTCTACGCTTTGGGCGTAAAAGCAGCGCCTTGAAACAGGGCTTAAAAGCGAGGAATTGCGCCGCTATATTTTTCTGATAAAAAAATTGACGCCAATATAGCAGCGTGTTATACTCCTTTAGCCACCTCAGTGGATTCCAACAGATTCCCTCTTTTGAAGATTAATATAGTAAAACAGACTGGTTAAGTTTTTCACATGCATTTCCCCAAAATGTTACCCAACAGTGCTAGAACTAACGTCATTAAATGGTGGCAGGGGTCGACGAGCAACATCTCTGAAAAGATTTTGACAAACAACTTCGTATAAAAATAATTTTACGCATAAGATATGCGACAAGGGACGTTTTCCCAGAACTTCAATCAACGACATTCCCAATAATTGGTTAATCCTTATAGCCTGGCTAAAAAAACATATGAGTATGTTTTCTCATAATGCGTTGGCTCAATCTGAACTGGGAATTGGAGAATAAAGAATGGATATTGCAGAGCTTGAATCATTAAAAATTATCGAACTGCGAGATATTGCTCGGGAGACAGGGGTGCCGGGCTTCAGTACCCTGAAGAAACAAGACCTGGTATATGAAATCTTGCGGACAAATGCCCAAAAACAAGGGTACGATTTCCGGGGTGGGGTGTTAGAAGTCCTGGAAGATGACAAACAAACGATGGGCTTTTTGCGCTCACGCAATTATTTGCCTGGCCCGGATGACATTTACGTCTCCAATTCCCAGATTCGCCGATTGGGTTTGCGTAATGGCGACCAGGTGTTGGGGCAGGTGCGTGTGCCTAAAGACAACGAGAAATATTACAGCTTACTGCGCGTAGAAGCAGTGAACGGTATGGCGCCGGACAAGGCCAAGAAACGGCCGCGTTACGAAGACCTCACCCCCATTTTCCCGGATGAAAAGCTGATATTAGAAACCAGCCCCACCATTTTATCCACCCGGCTTATTGACCTGGTGGCCCCCATTGGTCGAGGCCAGCGCGGTTTGATCGTGTCACCGCCTAAAGCGGGTAAAACGACCGTCCTCAAAGACATCGCCAATGGCATTACCGAAAACTATTCAGATTTGCATTTAATGGTGGTGCTGATTGGGGAGCGTCCTGAAGAAGTCACCGATATGGAGCGTTCTATTGATGGCGAGGTCTCTAGTTCCACCTTTGATGAACCGGTACGCCAGCACTGCCATGTGGCGGAAATGGCGTTGGCGCGGGCCAAGCGTCTGGTGGAAGCCGGCCAGGATGTGGTGGTGCTGCTGGATTCCATTACCCGGCTGGCACGCGCTTACAACCTGACAGTGCAGCCCAGTGGCCGTACCCTGTCTGGTGGTCTGGATCCGTCGGCGCTTTATCCGCCCAAACGTTTCTTTGGCGCGGCGCGTAACCTGGAATTTGGCGGCAGTCTCACCATTATTGGCACTTGCCTGGTGGATACCGGCAGCCGCATGGATGATGTGATTTACGAAGAGTTTAAGGGCACGGGTAATATGGAGCTAATGTTGAGCCGTCGTTTGCAGGAACGGCGCATTTTCCCGGCTTTCGATATAGAGCGTTCCAGCACCCGCCGCGAAGATTTGCTGCTTTCTGGCGACGAGTTGGCCCGGGTGTACACCATGCGCCGTATGTTGGGCCATCTGATGGATACCCCTGGTTACGATATTACCAGCGCCACCGCCGCCGTTTTCCAACGGATGCGCGGCACCAAGACAAACTATGAGTTCCTGGAATCGTTGACGAAGGATATGATGTAGAGACCTTGTATAGAGGCGTAGCCTGAGCTTGTCGCAGGCGGAACCGGGCTTCGACAAGCTCAGCCCTCGACAAGCTCAGCCCTCGACAACTTGACGCCTTTTTTGTGAACAAAGTTAGAGAAAGCGGGTTCTCAGTCGAGGCCCGCTTTTGTGTTTTAGGGGCTTTGTGTTAGCATCTTCTTCGCTTTTGGGCTGGCAATAGGCTTGCTCTGGGAAGAAGATTATGAATGATGACAGTGCACTTTGGCAGCGCAGCGGCGGCTATCTGGTTTTGTTGGTCGTCGCGATTCTTTTGTTTTTTGGCTGGCGTATTGGCCTGGCGGGTGGGTTGCAGGATGAGGCAGAGGGAGCAGCAACGGCCGTTTCCACACCCTCTATCTCTCAATCTGTAGAAACGGCCGTTCGCCAGGATCAAGCCTCTCTCTATGATTTCAGCACCGGCGACCTGCCCGTTCTCAATGAGACCGGTTTAGCGCCGCAGTCGAACCCCCACACCTACCAGGGCGAACTACCCTCTCATACCTTTGAAACCTATCTCGTGAAGCGCGGCGATACGCCCGGCCAGATTGCCGCTCAATTTGGCATTGCCGTGGAAACTCTCTTGGGGGGCAACGCCCGACTCAGCCAGGAAGCCACCTTGTTGCAACCCGGCGACGAACTCATCATCTTGCCCATTGACGGCGTTTTGCATGAAGTGCAGCCCGGCGAAACCCTGGAAAGTGTGTCAGAAGAATACGATATTCCCGTCGAAGATATTATCGCTTACGAAAGCAACAACCTGGCCTTCCCTTACCGGCTTTATCCAGAAACCAATATCATGGTTCCGGGCGCGGTGCGCGAAGTGGTGATCTGGCAGCCACCGGCCGTTGCTTCAAGCGGTGGTTCAGGGCTGGGCGGGGGCATCAAACCGTTGATCGTGGGGACTGGCTCCTTCCAATATCCGGTGGGCAATCGCAACTTCACGCAGTTTTACTGGTATGGACATCCGGCCATCGACATTGCTTTGGGCGAGGGCAGCGCCGTTTATGCCGCTGATACTGGCACGGTGACGTATGCTGGTTGGAACACCTGGGGCTACGGCAATCTCATCGTCATCAATCATGGCAATGGTTTTGAGACCTTCTATGCTCATTTAAGCGGCATTGGCGTCACCCCGGGGCAGATTGTCTACAAGGGCAATGTCATTGGTTATTCGGGTGATACTGGCAACTCGTCTGGTCCCCACATCCATTTTGAGATACGCATTGGTGGCAACCCGGATGATCCGTGTTGGTATTTAGGCTGCGGCTAAATCAGTAAACAGTGTACAGTGTACAGTTTACAGTTCACTGGAAAGATGCCGGTCGCGTAACTGCCCGCAGCCCGCTTGAATGTCGATGCCGCGCCGGACGCGCACGGTGCTGCTCACGCCGTATCCCGTTAGCACTTCCTGAAATTTGTCTACACGCTCCCGGCTGGAAGGTTCGCCGCCATAGCCCTCGGTAGGGTTGAGGGGAATCAGGTTGACGTGACACAACATGCCCTGAATCAGTTTGCCCAGGGCTTGCGCCTGGTCGATGGTGTCGTTTTGGCCGTTGATGAGCGCCCACTCAAAGGTGATGCGCCGTCCCGTTTTCTCCACGACATAGCGGCAGGCGTCCAGCACATCGGCGATGGGCCAGCGTTTGTTGACCGGGATGAGCTTGTCGCGCTCTTCATCGGTGGCGGCGTGGAGGGAGACGGCCAGGGGGGTCTGGCGCTGCTCGTCGGCGTAGCGGCGCATGGCGGGCACGAGACCTACGGTGGAGATGGTGATTTTACGGGCGCCCAGGTTGAAGGCGTCGGCAGCAGTGAGGCGATCAACGGCCGTTAAGGTATTCTCGTAGTTGTGCAGCGGTTCCCCCATGCCCATCAGCACAATATTGGTCACATGGTCGCCGCTTTGGGCCAGTTCGTGGGCAAAATACAGCACTTGCGCCACGATTTCGGCGACGCTGAGATGGCGGAAGAAGCCCATCTGCCCGGTGGCGCAAAAGACGCAGCCCATGGCGCAGCCCGCCTGGGTGCTGATGCACAGGGTGCGCCGTTTCTCGTATTTCATCAACACGGTTTCGATAAACTGCCCGTCTGGCAGCTTAAACAACACTTTTTTGGTACGGCCGTCGCTGGAATAAAGCGCATCCACCACCTGTCCAATTTGTAAAGTGGCGCTTTCTGCCAGTTGAGCGCGGAAAGCTTTGGGGATGTTGCCCATCGTTTCAAAATCGAGGGCGTACCGTTTGTACAGCCAATCCCACACCTGCTGGGCGCGGAATGTGGGCTGGCCGAGATTGGTGATGAATTCAGTGAGTTCATCAAAATTTAAATTATACAAATTGGTTTTATCGCTCATGAGTTGTCCTGAATCAGTGCAGCCGCTAATTCCGTAATATCTGCAAAAATATAGTCTGGCGTGATGGCCTGGCTTTTGACATCTTCTAAGTTGCTGATGCCGGAGAGAACCAGAATGGTGTGCAGCCCGGCGTTTTTGCCGCCGAGGATGTCGGTGGTGAGGCGGTCGCCGACCATGGCGCTGTTTTCTAGCGTACCGCCCAGTCGCTTGACAGCTTGCTGAAACATGATCGGCCCTGGTTTGCCGATGATGGTGGGTGTGACGCCGGTTCCCGCTTCGATGAAAGCGAGCAAAGCGCCGGCGCCAGGCAGCGGCCCGATTTCACTGGGGAAGGAGGGGTCGGGGTTGGTGCCGATGAAGCGGGCGCCCTGGTTGATGAGGTGAGCGCCCATGGCCAGGAGTTGGTAAGTGGCATGGGGGTTGAAGCCGACGACGACAGCATCGGCTTGAGCGCCGTTATAGGCCTCTTCTTGGCTGATGAGGGTGAAGCCCTGGGCGGTGAGAGCGTCGCGCAGCCCTTCAGCGCCAGGGGTGTAGAGGCGAGCGCCGGCCGGATATTCTTCGTGCAGATAGCTGGCGGTGGCTTGTGAGGCGGTGACGATTTGCTCGGGAGCGACTTCGACGCCGAAGCTTTTGAGCTTTTCGCTGTACATGGTTGCCGTTTTGGCTGCATTGTTGGTGGCAAGCGCGAAATTTATATCTAAGCGGCGCAGGGTATCAAAGAATTCGACGAGGCCGGGCAGGGGCGTATTGCCATGCCAGAGGACGCCGTCCATGTCGAGGATGAGGTTTTTGAGGTGAGTTAGCATATTGTCCTGTTTCGATTTACGATTGGTGAATGTCGATTGACGATGACGGCTGACGTAAAGAATTGTCAATCCGAAATCGAGGATCGCAAATTGTATTATAGGATGAGGCGCATGAGTTGGCGAGGCAAGATTGGCTTGATGGGGGTGGTGTGGTTAACGGCCGTTTTCCGTTTCCATGCCCTCTTTGCCAACCGCTTTCACAGCGATGAAGCGCTGTTTGCCTGGTGGGCACGGCTGATTGCCGTGTGGCGTGACCCGCTGCTGCTGACGCCGGCGGTGGATAAACCGCCGCTGCTGTTTTATATGCAGGCGCTCTTCTATCCGCTGCAAGGGGCGGTGGAATGGGCGGCGCGGCTGCCCAACTTTATCGCTTCGCTTGTGCTTGTACCACTGCTGGCTGTGTTGGTGTGGCGTTGGTATGGAGATGAGGAAACGGCCGTTCTGGCTGCCCTTTTCCTGGCCCTGTCCCCCTTTGCCATTCAATTTAGCGCTACGGCGTTTACGGATCCGTTGCTGGGGATGTGGATTATTGCTTCGTTGGTGGTGGCGAGTGGCGGGTGGCGCGTACCCGTCACCCGCCACTTCACCGCTGGTCTCTTATTCGGTCTGGCCCTCGCTACCAAATACCAGGCGTGGCTCTTTTTGCCGCTGCTGGTGGGCGTGGGCTGGCTGGCGGGCTGGCGCTGGCGGGAGTGGCGGCGGTTTGCCGTTGGGCTGCTGCTGCTGGTGGCGGCGCTGCTGCTGTGGGATTTTGCCCGCACGGGGCAGTTCTCGTTGTGGGGACGGCAAATGGACAATTTTGGCGGGGTGCGTCTCAGTTGGTCTTGGGAGCTGTGGCCGCGGTTGGCGGCGTGGGGGCAGCTATGGTGGTATGCGTGGGCGTCGCCGCTGGTGATGGGCTTGGTGGTGTTGGCGGTTGGACGGCCGTTATTGAGCCTGGCAAAGAATTCATTACAAAGGGACGAACTTATGCTGAGCCAGGCCGAAGGTGGGACAAAGGAACAGAGGGATTTATTGGATCAATTTCTGGCGCTGTTTGTTTTAGCATACGCGGTGGTACATTGGCTGCTGGCGGCGCCGGTGTGGGATCGGTATTTGTTGGCGTTAATACCGTTGGTGGCGATTTTGATAGCGCGACTGTTGAAATTAGTTAGTAGTCACGTAACATCTCAATATTTGGGGACAAAGATTACAAAAGTTTCAGAATTAGCTTTGCATGAACACTCTGATGCCAAAACTTTTGTAATCTCCCAGTTTATTGAGAAGATACGTAGTCACCTTCTCATCTCCCATCTCCCATCCCCAATCTCCCAATATATTATCTTTGGCTTATTATTGTTTGTTTTGTTGCCGGCGGCCTGGGCAGGGCGAAACGGCCGTTTCCCCATTGGCGGCTTTCCCGAGGCGGATGGTGGGGCGGCAGAAATCGCGGCGTATTTGTATGATGAGCCGTATGGCACGGTTTTATATGACCATTGGTACAGTTGGCAGTGGCGCTACCATTTGTTTGATCGGGGCGTGTATGTCAACTGGGTCCCGCATCCGGCGCAGTTGGCGGAAGATTTGACTGTTTTTGGCGGCGGCGCTACCGTTCGGTATGTGGTGTTGGCGAATGATGGACGGGAACGGCCGTTTCTGCGAGCAGTGGCAGCGGCCGGGTTTAGCCTGGAGCCAATTCCAGAAGCAGGTGGGGCAAGCATGACCTTGTACCGAATTTACAAGCAGTAACACAGAGAACCACGGAGCTGACGCAGATTTCAGTTTTGAAAGGATTTATAGCAATTCCAATTTTCGTATTTCTGCTACCGACGACACCGATTAAAATCGGTATCTGAGACAGGAAACATGCTGAAGCATGTTGTTTTTTGCCCTGCGGAACATGTTTTAACATGTTTCTTCTTTCAGAAGATGAATTCATTCATCGGTGGAGGCGCCATAATTGGAATTGCTAAAGGATTTAAGACAAAGTTGCGAAGGGATAGAGGCACAAAAGGTTTAACAGGGGTGGTTCCCGGGCTGTTGCTGCTGGGGCTGGTTTTGTTGTTTTTCCACAAGATGGTGTTTAGCAATCTCATTTTGGCGCGGGGGGATACCTTCCTCTATTTTTACCCGTACTGGCAGGCGGCGGCGGCGGCGTTGCAGGCGGGGCGTATCCCTTTGTGGAACGACAGCCTGTTTATGGGGGCGCCGCTGTTGGCGAACAGCCAGGTGGGCTTCTTCTATCCGTTGAACTGGCCGGTGTGGGCGTTGCTGCCCACGCCCTACGCCGTCACTGCTTCCATTCTCATGCATGTGGTCATTGCCGGGGCGGGGACGTATCTGCTGGCGAAACGAGCCTTATCGCTTGAATGGCAGGCGGCGCTGGTAACGGCCGTTCTCTTCGCCCTCGGTGGCTATTTCACCGCCCAGGTGGAGCATATCAACCAGGTGCAAGGCTTGGCCTGGCTGCCCTGGCTGCTGTGGACCGTCACCCCCTCTGCAAATCGCCCAATGGGTTGGCGCTGGCTGTTGGCGCGGGGAACGGCCGTTACCCTGTTTTTCAGCTTGCAGCTCTTTGCCGGACACAGCCAGACGACGTTTATCAGCGGCGTGGCGGCGGGAGTGTGGTTGATTCCCTTCGATTTGAGAGTGGGGAGTGGGGAGTGGAGATCGCCCAGGTCTCAGGCGCTAATTTCTAATCTCTCTTTTCGGTTGGGTGCAATTGTTTTTGGCGCCGTATTGGCTCTGTTGCTAACGGCCGTTCAACTCCTGCCCACCCTTGAACTCTCCAGCGCCTCAGCCCGGCAGGGGGGGCTGCTGCCCAACGAGGTGCTGTCATTCAGTCTGAACCCGCTGCTGCTGGGGCGGGCGTTGCTGCCTTCTGTCGGTCAGTCGTTGTTTAGCGAGTATGTGGCTTTTTTGCCGATTACGGCCCTGGTATTGGCGGTGATTGGCGCGTGGCAGTGGCGGCGCTGGCCGGGCGTCTTGCCTGCTTTGGCGCTGATATTGTTCGGGCTGTTTCTGGCCTTTGGCGCCTTCAATCCTGTCTACTGGCTGCTGGCGCGGCTGCCCGGCTTCAACCTGTTCCGCGTGCCGGCGCGCTGGCTGGCGCTCTATGGTCTGGGCCTGGCGCTGCTGGCCGGCGTCGGCTTCCAGATTTTGTGGCACAGGTGGCGTCGCCCCGGGAGCGCGGACAGCCTGTCCGCAAAGAGCGGGCAGGCTGCCCGCGCTCCCAGGGTGGAACGGCCGTTACGCCTGGGCCTGCTTCTGGTGATTTTGCTCATAGCCTGGAACGCTGTCGCGGGTCTGTTGGCGCCGTTTCTCCCCGTTGGCCCGGAAGCGCCGTATGAAGCGGTTAACGCCGCCACCTGGCTGTTGTGGCTGCTGGAAATGCTGCTCGTTTACCTCTTTGTGGCGGGCATTCGTCCTTGTGGGAACCGGGATTCGCGGCTGCGCGTTGGATTTATGCCTGCTAATTGGGGGTCGCCGGGCTGGCTGGCCGGGCTGGCGCTGGCCGTCCTTTTTTTGGCCTCGCGCAGTTTGCCTTACAACCAGCTAACCACCCCCGAAGCGTGGTTCGATTTGCGCCCGCCGGCCGCCCGTTTAATGACGGATGAGACAGTTCCTCCTGAGCGCTTGCTCAGTTTGTCAAACATCTTCTTTGATCCCGGCGACCAGGGGGAGATCAATAGCGTGTACGCGGATCAACTGGATGAGGCGGCTTTGTACGACTACCTCGTCGCCATTAAAAGTAAAGAGATCATCGCCCCCAATTTGCCCCTGGCGTATGGCCTGGCATCGGTGGATGGTTTTGATGGCGGCATTTTGCCGTTGGCTGCGTATAGTCAGTTGATGCGCCTGATTCTGCCCGAAGGCCAAACGACCACCGACGGCCGTTTACGCGAACATCTGAGTGTTGTACCCGAAGCAAAATGGCTGGATTTGTTTAACGGCCGTTATCTCATCACCGACAAAACCGGCGACCAATGGCGCACCCTGACCGAGCCGCCAATGGATGCTTTTTTTGATCTCCAGCACAAATTAGAAGTCGTTGATCATTTTGAGGTTGCCTATCTCCCTGATTTTCCGGCGACGGCGCTGGCTGTGATCTCTGAAGGGGCAGTAGTAGGGCAAGTTCTGGCTGATGGGGCGCCGGTGGCACGGATTGCTCAGAATGGCGATCTGTCTGTTTGGGCATTGCCGGCTGCGCCTGAAACCATCTCGTTCACGGCGAAAGAGGGCGGGTGGCCTATCTTGGGCGCCACGCTGCTCAATGAGGAATCGGGCACATTCATGGCGCTGGCGCTGGGTAATTACCGCCTCATCCACTCTGGCGACGTGAAGATTTACGAGAATCTGGATGTGCTGCCTCGCGCCTTTTTTGTGCAAAACTGGCGCTTCGCGCCAGATGCAGAAGCGGCGCTGGCTGTGATGGCTGAACCGGCGTTTGATCCGCGGCAAACGGCCGTTTTGATTAACAGTGAACAGGCAACAGTGGACAGTGACCAGTTAACAGTGGACAGTGAACAGTTAAACCCGCCTGGCGAAGCAATTATCGTCAGTTACTCGCCGGAGCGGGTTGTCATTCACACAGACAATATCGCCGACGGCTTGCTCTTGCTGACAGACGCTAATTTTACCGGCTGGCAAGTGACTGTGGACAACAGTCCACGGGTTATCGAAACGGCCGATATTTTGTTTAAGAGTGTGTTTGTGCCAGGCGGGGGTAAACATGAGGTGGTGTTTTCCTATGAGGCGCGGAGTTTTGAAAACGGCCGTTCTATTTCCCTGATTGCTTTGCTGCTATGGTTGATTTTGGGTGGGCTGGTGTGGTGGAAACGGCCGTCTGTTAGATAACCGTCTGATTTTTTCAATAGATGATCATTAAACGCATCCATAATCTGCGTAATGTGTTAGAATGGGCGGGTCTTAAAAAACAAACTTTGAAACCCGATTTCTCCTTTATAGGCCATTGAAATTGGGTTTCTGTTGGTTAATAAAAAACAATATTTTATAGAGGAGAACATCCTAGATGTCAAAACAAAACAAAAAAGTTCGTGTTGCCCTGATTGGTATCGGCAACTGCGCCAATTCCTTCGTTCAGGGGCTGCAATATTACAAAGATGCGCCAGATGATGCTGAAATTCCTGGCCTGATGCACGCCACAGTGGGCGGTTACCATGTGCGCGACATTGAGATTTCCGCCGCGATTGATGTGGTGCAGGGCAAAGTGGGTAAAGACCTGAGCGAGGCCATCTGGGCCGCGCCCAACAACACCATCAAATTTGCCGACGTGCCATACCTCAATGTGCCCGTTTCTCGGGGCATGACCCATGATGGTTTGGGTAAATACGTGAGCACTATGGTCACCAAAGCCGAAGGTCCCACCGACAATATCATCAAAATCCTCAAAGATACAGGCACGGATGTGGTTATCAATTTTATGCCGGTCGGTTCTGAGATGGCGACCAAGTGGTATGTGGAACAGGCGTTGGACGCTGGCTGTGGTTTTGTCAACGGTATCCCTGTTTTTATTGCCAGCTCTCCGTACTGGAGTAAACGCTTTGAAGAACGTGGCTTGCCCATCGTCGGCGACGACATTAAGAGCCAGCTTGGCGCCACCATCACCCACCGCGTCCTCACCAATTTGTTCAATGATCGTGGCATTCATCTGGATCGCACGTATCAACTGAACTTTGGCGGCAATATGGATTTCTACAATATGTTGGAACGGGAACGTCTGGAATCTAAGAAGATTTCCAAGACCCAGGCCGTCACCAGCCAACTCCCCTATGATATTGGCGCCGATAATGTGCATGTGGGACCAAGTGACTATATCCCGTGGCTCACAGACCGCAAGTGGTGCCACATCCGCATGGAAGGGCGTGCTTTTGGCAATGTGCCCTTGAATTTGGAACTGAAATTGGAAGTGTGGGATTCGCCGAACTCTGCGGGTGTGATGATTGATGCCGCCCGTTGCGCTAAATTGGCAATGGATCGCGGCATGGGTGGCCCCTTGATTGCCCCGTCTAGCTACTTCATGAAATCCCCGCCCCAGCAGTTCCCCGATGACATCGCCCGGAATATGACGGAAGATTATATTGCGGGGAAGTGATCAGTGGACAGTAAACAGTGGACAGTGAACAGTAAACGGTGAACAGTAAACGGTGAACAGTGTGGAGGCCGAGATTGATCAACAATCTCGGCCTCTTTTTTCGTTATATGATCCGCTTGAGGAGCGGGTGTAGTTTAGCGGCGTTTGCGCTGCCAGATGATCAGGGCGCTGCTCAGCAGCAGGGCGACGATGGCTGCCAGAAGCAGGGGGAGGAAGATGTTTGGTTGGGCGCTGAAGGATTGTAGGGAAACGGCCGTTGGCGTATTGCTATCGCTAATTGTCCAATAAGAGAACTGATCTTGCAGCACATTCGTCAGCAGCAGGTTGTTATTGGCTGGATTGGGGGTTGTCGTGCCAGCCGCTACAGGCGTCCAATTAGGGGCGCAGGGCGATGCAGCGCAGCGATAGAAAGCGGCGGCGGCTTCGTTTACGCCATTGAGTTCACTTGTTTCGTAGCGCATTTGCACATCTACTTGCAGGTTGGTACAGTTGGTTAGGGTGAAATCCACGAAGCGATTGATACCCACAAACGGTGAATTGCTAAAGGAATTATTACCCACCAGCTTGGCGCGAACTGTGCAACCAGCGCCGCCAGCGCCACTGGCAGTTGTCGTCATCCGCAGCCAGGGATTACCGCTGCCTGCATCATCTTCCCCGAAGAAATTGTACGAGATACTATCGGCGGAGAGGTTATTTGCGGCCCAGGCAATGCGGCTGCCATAAGTGTCGGGTGTGCGATTTGCGTCTGTCGTAGCATAGCGGGTATGTGCGTAAAGGAATTGGCTATTTGGGTTGTGAGCGTTATTGTTTTCCGGTGGCCAGGCATTGAAAAATTCGCAAGATCCATTTGCCAACCAGAGGTAAAAACCAACTGGGGTGGTGTCTTCATTGTTGGCAAAAACGGTTGATTTTCTCAACTTTACTTCGTAATCACCGCCGCCACCTGAAAAATCATAGTCGCTTGTTTCTGTCGGATTGAAGGCGTTTTGATCCCATGCGCCCCCATTCCAGCCCCAACTTTCACGTGTATAGACATTTTGGCGATTGGTAAGAATGTAATCTGGCTTGTTTTCGGTGGGGAAAATAGCGCCACAGCGTTCAACTGTTCCGCCACTATTGCTGCTAGTTTCGTTGCCTGGATCCACGTCAATGCCAATCATAAAGAAGTCTGTTCCGCTAAAACCGCCTTTGACGCCAAAATACCAAAAATCATCATCCCAGGTGACGCCAAAAGTTGTGCCGGAGGCTGTGCCCAACTGGCCGCTTGCCCATTCGGCGCTGTTCAGCGTACCATCCAGAGTAATGGTGTTGAAGGTAGTAACACCTGAAACACTAACATTGTCTATACCGAGTGCCTGGGCATTGGAAGTAGTGGTGCCGGAAGTTACGGAGTAATTCCAAGCCAAATAGAAGGGTTGATTCATCGCAATTGGAGTGGCAAAATTGAGGTTGCCGGTGACGGCTACGGTCGCCCCTGGTGCGGAGGTAAATCCGCTATTATCTGCGTCAGCAGGAAAGCTGGTTAGGAAAGTTGGTCCAGCGGAAGTCCAGGCGCTGCCATCGGTGGAGTAATAAAGTTGAATGCGAAAACCGGCCGTATTCGAGCCGCTGCGGTATTTCTCCACATCGTAAGACAGTGCCAGCGCATTGATCTCTGCTCCGGTGTTATTAGTGAGTTGTAGGTAAAGATTTCCGCTCTTGGTGGCAGAACCGGAAGAAATCCAACCTATAGCACGATCGGTTGCTGTGGCGGGATCTCCTGCGCCATAGTTGTAGATTCCATTGGCTGCGTTTGAAACCATATCGTTGCCCTCGCGTTGTTCTGTGGCACTGACAGCCGCAACCCATGACCCAACTGTGCGAACGGTAGTAGATTTGTCAACGCGCCAGTAAGTGGGCAAGGAGGCGGTGGCTGAAACGCCGATGCTGTCGAAATCTTGGCTATAAAGGGGGGAGATGGACTGCTGAGCAACGGCCGTTTTCGTCGATCCCCATGATAAACCAAACATACCAAGCAGCGCCACGAATATAAACCATTTCAAATATAAACGTGAATGTATAAAACGGTCAGACATGACAAATTTCCCTCCTGATT
>CAZXVH010000055.1:27117-31815 GCA_964643965.1 uncultured Ardenticatenaceae bacterium | reverse complement strand
AACGGCCGTTGGGCGTGTAACCATCCAGATTTTGCAGTTAAATCACTATCATCGCCTCAAACAGCGTCAGGCGATTCGGGAAGCGTACTGATTTCTGTCTTGGTAGTGAAGCAAAAGATGATCATGAGTAGGAACATGAGGGCGACGGCCAGAGTGAACGGTTCGGTGGTGGGGCCGCGTTGGCTGAAGGAGATGAGGCCCAGTAGGAAGGTGAGGACGCCGGTGATGGCGATGAGTTTGGCGTAACGGCCGTTTCCCCAAAACCAGCCTGCCATCAACAAAAAATACAAAGCCAGACTGCCCCACTTCAACCAGGTAAACCAGTGCAGACGCGCCAGCGCCTCAACAAAATCGCCGCTTTGCAAATTGGCCGTGATGGTGAGCAGCTGCACATTTTCCAACGCATCGCCGACGAGCGCCAGGGCTGCCAAAACCGCCCCCGCATACACCCACTTTTGACCCGTTTGTTTGCCGGCCAACAGGGCAAAGCTAAACAAAAAGCCACTGTAAAGCAGCATGTACAAATAATCCAACCTGTTGCCTTGATCCATTTTACGGATGAAGTCGGCCTGCTCCGGGGCGCCGTTGACGCCAAACAGGGTGTTGATTTCCTCTTTTGTTTCCGCAAATTCAAAGGCGATAATGGGCGAGCGGATACCCTCGATTTGCCCCAGCGCTGTTTGCGGAAAGAGCATCATGTTGATCAGGCTCAAGGTAATGACTGCCAGGCCAATCACACCAGGAACGAAAAACGGCCGCTTAACCATCCTTCACCTTCCTGCCTGACGGGGTGTAAACGCCACAAACGGAATATGCGCCGACCCCATCACAAAATAATCTTCATCGGAGCCATCGACCCGATAGCCACACACTTTCATCAGATTTTTGGCCGCTTTGGGATGCGCCTGAGCATAGCGCACCATCGTTTGCCCCGATTCTTCTGGCGACAAAATGCGGGCGGTGACAGCCATCTTTTTACGACCTACTTGGATGGTAACGGCCGTTGTCTGCTGTATATTTTGAAACCATTGAGAGGTGGGGCCAAATCCCGAAGCCACATAATAAGTGTCAGTCGTTTCATCGTGTCCCGCTACCTCTAAAACGACCTGGCGTGGTTGTCCACTCTTGCGGCCAACGTGGTTGAGCAGCAAAAAACGGCCGCCCAGCAGCCAACCCATATGCCACTTATAAAGCCAGATGGGCAGCCGATACAAAAAGCGGCTAAATCCACGCGGCGGCGTTACTTCTTTGATTTTTTCAGGCATGAGGTCCCTCCGCTTATGGCATGTTTTTTGCCAGGAATTTCAGCAAACGTGGTTCTACCGTTTGCCATTCATCACCCAACCAGATGAGATGCCCGCTCGTTTCCAGTGTGATCAGTTCAGCGTGGGGGGCGGTTTCGGCCACAAAGCGAGCGTGGCTGTAGGGGACATCGGCGTCAAAACGGCCGTGGATCACCAGCGCAGGCGTCTGCATTTGCTCAAGGGGATAGCGAGGCACATGCGCCAGTTGCAGCAGATCGTTCGCCAATCCTTTATGACGCATGCTTAGGGGCACAATGCTTTTGATGAGCCGCTTAAACTGCTCCGTTTGCTCAGGGTCAGCCATGATTTGAGCCACTTTGTTTTTAACCTGGGCGGGCGACAGATCGCTTTCCAGGCGAATCAGCGTCTCGGCGGCTTGAGCGGGGAAGGTTTGGCTAAAGCAGTCGAGCAGCCAGGTCACTATGTCGATGAGCCACATACCTGATTGGGCCAGAAAAAGCTGGCCCAAAGGGGTGGCGGCGCTTTCCGGGTGGGGTTGATACGCCTGGGAAACGCCCGCTTCCAGGATCACCGCCCATACCCGCTGGGGGTGGCGCAGCGCCAGTTGCAGGGCAATGGGGCCACCAGCTGACACGCCGATAACGGCCGTTTTCTCAATCCCCAACCTGTCCAGCAGCGCCGCCATGCCATCCGCTTGCTGCTCAATGGTCGCCCCGCTGGAGAGCGGCGTGCCCAAATAACCGGGGCGCGAAGGGGTGAGGACATGGAAACCATTCCGCGCCAGGGGCGCCGCCATAAAGCTTTGATCATGGCCGCCCGGTCCGCCGTGACAGAGCAGCACCGTTGGCCCCTCACCGGCTTGCGCGTATTCGATCAGACCAACGGCCGTTGCCGCCATCTGCCCGCCCATCCTCAAGTTCTCAACGGTACGTCCGCGCCACTTGAAGTAACGAATAAATGCCCAAACTTTTAAAAATGCAACGATCAAACAAACAAAAACAAATGTCTTTCTTCGCTTATTCATGAAATAACCTTGCTTCCAGACCTCCGAGGTTTTCAAAACCTCGGAGGTCTCACCATGCCATTATTTTGCCGCGCAAATGGCGTCATTCAGATAGGCAGTCTCCAAATCGGCCCCGGCTTGTGATAAAACCCAGGCCCAGTTGCCTCTATCGTACCACCAACCCCCTACCTTCGGCGATAAAACTGGCCGTGCTTGCCCGTTCTGCGAAAAACGATACAAATCCAGCCCTATGATACTCCTCCCAACCACCCAACCATCCGATCACCCGCCCACCCAACCACCCGACCACCCAACCACCCAACCACCCAACTACCCGACTATCCGACTATCCGACTACTAGACTATCCGACTACTCGACTACCAGACTATCCGACTACCCGACTACCCGACTACTCGACTACCCAACTACTCGACTAAAAGAGTATAAGACGCTGCTTGGAGCGTCATGGGGGCAGCGGCGGCGATGATGAGGATGGGGGGCTGTTCTCCAGGGGTGAGCGCGATTTCTAGTTGGCCAAAAGCTGTCTCGTCCAGCGGCAGGAACTGCACCTGCGGTACGCCATCGGGGAAGGTGATGATCTGCACATGCCAGGGCTGCGGAATGCTGCCGGTCGCCCGCACAAAACCATCGGCCATCCAGGCGGCGTCCAACGTTTCCGCGTCGTCGTAGAAATTGATTTCGGGGATGTTGATGTCGTCCAGGGCCAGGCCGCTGTGAGTCAGGATTTCGTCGGTGATATACTCGAAACGCAGCAAGATCTCTTGCCCGGCGTAGGGCGTCAGGTCGATGCTTTCTTGCAGCCAGCCACCGCTATTACTGGTGTAGAAGCGGTCGGCGTAGGCGGAGAAGCTGGGGTCGTCGCCGGGGTCGAGACCTTGCATGTGGGGGGCGGTGAGGGGCTGCCAGGAACGGCCGCTTCGACACGGCTCAGGGCAGGCGTTATCCGCTGACACCGCCACATACGCAAAATCATAGCCTCGTTCGATTTCGTGGAACACTTTGTAATTTAAGGTGGCTGCATTTACACCGGTGAGGTCAACGGGGCGGGTGAGCTGCGCCTGGCTGTAGTTGGCCCGATTTGCCAGCCACATCATCTCCCCGGAAGCGGGCGGGGCGGGGATGAGAGGGACGGTGGCGCTGCCCTGGAAGCTGATCGTGGCATTTTGGGGGCTGCCGCGCAACTGGTAATAATCGGCGGCGTATTGGCGCACGGTGTCGTCGATGCCTTGTCCGGGGCGGATGTCGGTGGCAACGGCCGTGCCAATCCCCTGGCGCAGTTCATATTTGCCGTCCGCGCCGGGATGGTCGTGGATGGCGAGGGCGGTGAGCCAATCCAGCCAGAGCGTTTCCCCGTCGAAGCCGAGAGCGTGTTGGTCGGCAACGGCCGTTACTGCTTCCAACCCTGAAGCGGGGTGAGTGGCAAACTCCCGGTAGAGATCCGGGCCAAGCCGGTTGTAAAGGTAACGGTTGAGCAGATAGCCCTGGCCGTAATAAGGGATGGTATTACCTTCCGGCCAACTGTTTAGCTGCTGATCTGTGTTGAGCAGAAACAGATTGGCGCGGCTGATGGGGTCTTCGGAGAAGCCGGATAAATCCTGGGAGAGGGTGGCGGAACCTTCCACAGCCCAGTCGATGTCGCCGCTGTCATAATGGTCTTCGACCATGTGGCGGAATTCATGGGACAGGGTGTCTAAATAGCCCACTGTGCCAAATTCCTGCCCGTTCATGACAAACATCTCGCGCTCGTTGGAGTTGGGTTCGTAATGGGCGGGCACGGTGTCGCTGGCGCTGAAATAGCCGAGCAGCCCGCAGGCATAGGCGTTGTCGCATAAGGTTCCGGGATCGGCGTTGACGATGTGGATGCGCGGGTCGCCGTCAATGCCCGGATTATCTTCCGCGCCGAAGTGGCCCGTGACCTGGTCGTAAATGGCGTCAAAACCAACGGCCATGCGCTGCAACTCTGAGGCGCTCGGCTCCGGCAGGTTACTCTCCGTTTCAAACCAAAAGTAAGCGTGGTCGCTGACGCTTTTCAGTTCAGCGTCGATTTCCTGGATGGTGATGCTGTCGATGTTGAGGAGTTTGAACGCCTGGCGGTCACCGGGGGAGAGGGGGTGGGTAACGGCCGTTCGGGTGGGCAGCGGCTCCGGGGAAACGCCATCATAGGCAATCGCCAGGGCGATGGGGTCGCGGGGCAGCGGTTGGTTTTGCCGCAGTTCGGTGAAGGTGCGTTGGGCGTCGTCGGTGGCGGGCGGCGCGGTCACTGTCAACTGTTCACTGTCCACTGTTAACTGTCCACTGGCTGTGGCGGGTGGCGCGTGGCGGGTGGCAGGTGGCGCGGTCACTGTCAACTGTCCACTGTCCACTGTTAACTGTCCACTGGCTGTGGCGGGTGGCGCGTGGCGGGTGGC
>CAZXVH010000055.1:0-27017 GCA_964643965.1 uncultured Ardenticatenaceae bacterium | reverse complement strand
CCACTGGCTGTGGCGGGTGGCGCGTGGCGGGTGGCAGGTGGCGCGGTCACTGTCACCTGTTCACTGTCCACTGTCCACTGTCCACTGTCCACTGTCCACTGTTCTTTACAGCCTACGAGCAGCAGCAAGGATAAGGCCAAAAGGGGAATAATGTGTCTTCTCATAGTCAAGCCTCTATCCATTATTCTTCAACAGACAGCGTATAGGTTCCCTGGCCGACATCGTTATAGGTGGCGACTTCCAGCACCAGGGTCAGGTCGAAGGGGATTTCCAGTTCCTCAAAACCGGAACCGGCGCCGGCCGCGCCCAGATCGTCGTTGCTCAGGAGCAGTTCATCGTCCAGGTTGTAGAGGTTCAGAACCATGTCCAACGCATCGCCATTGGCTGCTTCGCCGTTTAAGAAGATGTTGACCACATCGCCTGCTGCCAGGTCAATGGTGTGACGAATGCGTTGGCCGCGAGCGATGTCGCCGCTGGCGGTACGGCCGATTTGCATGGTTTTGCCTTCGATGATGTCAACCTGGGAAGCGCCTTGCAGATAGGAAACGGCCGTTTCCAACAGCACATCCCCCTCTCCCAACAGCGCCTCTTCCGTCAGCGGCACATCAATGGTGGGCACGACGCCAATGCCTTCAATATGGATATGGCCCTCGTTATCCACCGCCCGGCCGCCGGTGAAAGTGAAATATTCATCCTCCGGCATCAGCACCCGGCGAATGGAGCCACCCAGCCCGGCCGTGGGATAATGGCCGATGATGATGGCCCGGTCGGCGATGGTCATATCATAAGAAAAGAACTCGCAAGCGCTGGCGCAGTCTGGCCCTACAATGACGGCGATGTCGCCGTGGTAGCGCAGCTCTTCGGGCGGCAAGAAGTAAAAGTTTTCGCCGCGCTCGTCGAAGTAAAATTCACCCCGGTCGTCGTCCCAGGCGCCGGTATTGCCCAGGGAATACGGTTCGTCGAAGAAGTAAGCGGCCATCTGGTCGGCCAGGAAACCGCTGCCACCGCCGTTCATACGCATGTCGATGATGAGGCCAGGGATGCCGTTTTCGTTGAGTTGCTGGATCATGCGTTCCCACAGTTGAATGGAGAGCAGTTCATTATCGGCAAAACTGAAAATTTGCACATAACCCAGGTTGCTCTCTTTTAACAGTTTATATTCCAGGGGCAGCTCAAAGCCGGTGGGAATGGACTCTTCCAGGGCGGCAAAGAGGCTCTCTTGCTCGAATTCGGGCGTCAGTTCAACCGTTTCTTCCGGGCCGCCAGGATTGGCAAAGGTGAGCGTCACGCTGTCAGTGGTGACGGGGAAGCGGGTGACGAAGGCGGTTTTAGCCAGGCGCTCATTGTGGGCGGTGCTAAACGGCCCTGTCCAGCCGATGCTGTTTTCCACGGCCTCGTTGATGGGCACACCATCAATGGCCACCAGTTCCGCGCCCAGTTCAATGCCGGCCGCCGCGGCGGGACCATTTTCTAACAGGTAGGTAACGAGGAAATCGCCGCTTTCCAGTTCATCAATGGCTAAACCAATGCCGTTGGCATTCATGAAACCGAATTCGTCTTGAATCCAGGGGCCGCTGACATGGCCGTCCGGCACAGACCAGGCCAGGTCGCGCAGCGCCACGCGGTAGGCATCCGGGTCGCCAGCTTCATCGGCGGCTTCAAAGGCGGGGCGCAGCTCGGCGTGGATAGCGTCCCAATCCAGGTTTTTGTACTCGGTGAAGGCGTATTCCTTTCGTAATTGCTCGATGAGGGCGTCGAAGGCTGCGGCGTAGCTGAGGGCGGAATAATCGTCGAGGGCGGCGCCGGCCGGTTCTATCAGGTCAACCGTTTGATGGCGGGCGCGGTCGAAGATGAAGGGATCGCTGTCCATATCGACGATGGTGTAACCGGCCGGGATTTGCACAATGGGATCGTCGGCGGTGAACAAGAGGCCGTCTGGCCCGAAACCGCTGGGGAAACCCTGCTGGTCATCCGGGGCATAAATGAGGTATTTGCCGCCGACGATTTCGCGCTCGGTGTCGGCCTCTTCACTGATGCGGGTGGAGGCGTAAGCCGTTGACCAGCCGCCGCCATGCAGGTCGCGCTCCTCCAGGAAGGGATCGCCCCAGGTGTTGGTCCAAAAGGCCGGGGCAAAGATCTGGACGCCGCTGTTGGTTTCGCCATCCTGGTCTACGTCGCGCAAACTGCCCTGCGGCTCAATGGGCAGCGCCAGGCTGTAAGAAAAAGGGGACTCGAAGAAATCGGAGGTGATTTGAGCCAGCGCCTGAGATTCGACGGGCATGAGGAAATGCTGGTTGCGGTCTACGAAGCCGGCCTGGTCTTCCAGGATGATGACGGGGGCGGCGACGCCCAGGGTGAAGAAGGGATTGGTATAGGTGACGACGCCGGTGAGGCGCACGGGGCCGCCTTCGTCGTTGATGATGTCGGCGAGGGGGAAGCGGGTGGCGGTGGCGGGTGGCGCGTCGGCGACGGATGCGTCGCGGGTGGCGGGTTCTGCGATGGGCGCTGTGGTGGGCGCTGCGGTGGGCGCTGCAGTGGGCAGGGCGGTTGGTTCGGCGACAACGGCCGTTTCTGCCTGTATTGTCTCGGTGGGAGCAGCGGGAACGGCGGTGGGGGCTGGCGCTGTGCGGCAAGCCGCCAGCAGTAAGGTAAAAATAAGAGCAACGAGAATAAGGGTTCGGTTCATGCGATATATCCTTTTTGTGATGAGATATGGAAGCTGATTTTAGCGGAAATTCAGGGGATGGATAGGAGGTCAGGGTGGGAAACGGCCGTTATCAGATGATTCGTCATCAAGCGGTAGCAGCGTAAAAAGAGCGCTTTGTCGTCGGCGGCCACTTGCCAGCGTTCCAGGTAGCTTTGCATTTGGGGGAGAGGTGGTGGAGGGAAGGGAGTCATAATTTTTGTCTTATTTGAAGGCCAGTTTGCCGATGAAGATGCGGATGGTTTGGGCAAAGGCGTGGGCGCGGGCAGCGGCCGTGCCTGTGTGCGCCGTGGCATCCATCAAAGCCGCGATCTCGGCCGGTGGCAGGTAAGCAGTCAGGCGAGCATCGGCTTGCAGCAGGGCAGTGAGGGGATTGGCTTCCCCCTGGCGCAGGGCGGTCCACGCTGACAGGCTCGCTTCTCGAAGCCACTCATGCCCTTCCTGTCGGCTGCCGCCGGCCGCCACCAACGCCATCAGCACCCGCTCGGTGGCGGCAAAGGGGCCGTAGGTAGCCATGTTACGGGCGATAGCCTCTTCATCGATGTCCATTTCGCTCACCAGGCGGATGGCGCGGCGCAGCATTTCATCCGTCGCCAGAAAGCCTTCCGCCTGGAAAATACGGCGATTGGCGGAATCATCCAGACTGCGTTCTAAAATGGCCTGGCTGGCGTTGTCCCAGGCCACCGCCGGTAAAGCGGCCACATAGCGGGCCAGGGAGCAGATATTTTCGCTGTTGATCGGGTTGCGTTTGAAGGGCATGGCCGAAGAACCGACCTGTTTTTTGCCAAATGGTTCCGCCCATTCGCCAAAGGGGGGCGACTGTAAGATGCGGAAGTCGAGGGCGAATTTGTGCAGGGAAGCGGCGATGCCGGCCAGGACTTGTTGGATGCGCAAATCTTGTTGGCGGCTGTAAGTTTGGGTGGCGATGGGGAAATAGGGCAGTTTAAGCTGGGCCATGACGTTGGCTTCCAACTCCTGCGGCGTCATGGCGCTGCCCTGCAATAATTCCTGGAAGCTGGCTTGGACGCCTACCGCCCCTTTTAACCCCTTGCCGCGCAGATGAGCGATGAGGGTTTCCAGGCTGTGCAAGTCTTCGAGCAGGTCTTGGGCGTAAACGGCGAAGCGATAGCCGAGGGTGGTGGGTTCGGCGGGCTGGATGTGGGTATGAGCCAGGGTGGGGATAACGGCCGTTTCCTCAATCTTTTCCGCCAACCGTTCCAGTAAAATAACCAGTTGGTCGCGCAGGAGAACGGCCGCTTCCCGCAGACGCAAGGCGTCGGCATTGTCGGTGATGTCGGCGCTGGTGGCCCCCCAGTGGATGATGCCGCCACCCACCGGACATTGCTCGGCGAAGGTGCGGATTTCCGCCATGACATCGTGGCGCGTCTCTTTTTCAATCTCCAGCGCCCGCTCAATGTCCACATCGTGAACATGCGCTTGCAAATCGGCCACCTGCGCCGCTGAGACCAGTCCAGCCTGCTGCTGCGCCGCCGCCAACGCCAACCACACCTGGCGCATCAGCTGCCGTTTATGCTTCTCAGACCAGAGGCCGCGCATCTCAGCGCTGCCATAGCGCCAGGTGAACGGGGAGATGAAAGTGTCGTGGGCAAAGGTCATGTGCTTATTCAGTCGTAGGCTGACCTTTCTTTTTACGACCCGGTTTCCGTTTGGTTTGCTCTTGCAAAGCGCGTGTTTCTTCCACCAAACGTTGCCGTTCTTCTTCCAGCGTATCTAAAATCGCCTGGTTTTTTGCTTTTTGTTCTTTCGTTAAAGTTACTTTTCGTTTTGCCATATTGCCTTCTTTATCTTCGGCGTCCGGTAGTCGGTTATCGGTGATACTGTTCACCGTTCACTGTTCACTGTTCACCGTCTCGCCTGGTAATTAGGGGCCTCCTTCGTGATGGTGATGCCGTGTGGGTGGCTTTCCAGCAGCCCGGCGTTGGTGATTTGCACAAAGCGGGACTTTTCGCGCAG
Source organism: uncultured Ardenticatenaceae bacterium (assembly GCA_964643965.1). Lineage (GTDB taxonomy): Bacteria > Chloroflexota > Anaerolineae > Promineifilales > Promineifilaceae. Next base: position 22,339 of record CAZXVH010000055.1, on the reverse strand, counting down.
GTCGGCCAAAGTAGCCGCGCCTACGTACCCCATGCCAGAGCGTAAACCACCCATCATTTGGTAAATAATGCCGGCCAATTTGCCGCGATAGGGAACCTGGCCTTCGACCCCTTCGGGAACCAATTTGTCCCGTTCGCTCTCCTTCACGCCGCTGGCGTAACGGTCGGCGCCATGCCCCTGCATGGCCCCCAGGCTGCCCATGCCCCGGTAGACTTTGTATCGCCGCCCTTCGTAGAGGATGATGTCGCCGGGGCTTTCTTCCAATCCGGCGAGCATGGAGCCGAGCATGACCACATCGGCGCCGGCGGCCAACGCTTTGACGATGTCGCCGCTGTATTTGAGGCCGCCATCGGCGATGACGGGGATGTCGTGTTTGTGGGCTTCGGCGGCGCAGTGGAGAACGGCCGTTAACTGTGGTACGCCCGCCCCGGCCACAATGCGCGTGGTGCAAATGGAGCCAGCGCCAATGCCAACCTTTATGGCGTCTGCGCCGGCGTTGATCAGGTCGCGTGTTCCCTGGGCGGTGGCGGCGTTGCCGCCGATGATGTCTAGCTCTGGGTAGCGCCGTTTGGCTTCTTCGATAGTAGACAGCACCAGGGCGGTGTGACCGTGCGCCGTGTCGATGACCGCCACATCCACCTGTGCCTTTACCAGTTTCTCCAGCCGCTCCAGCCCTTTGTGACCCACGCCGATGGCGGCGGCGGCCAACAGCCGTCCTTGTGAATCAGAGACCACATCGGGGAAGTCGATTTTTTTGAGGATGTCTTTGACGGTGATGAGGCCCAGTAAACGGCCGTTTTCATCCACCAGCGGCAGTTTTTCAATGCGGTGCTGGTGGAGAATGGCCTGCGCCTCGGCCATGGTGGTGCCTACCGGGGCGGTGATCACGTTTTTGCTGGTCATAAATTCTGAAATGGGCTGGCTGCCAGGGGTGACGAAGCGTTTGTCCCGATTGGTGAGGATGCCCACCAGGATGCCGTTTTGGTCGGTGATGGGCACGCCGGAGATGCGGTAGCGGCTCATCAATTCCTCCGCTTCGGCCAGGGTATTGTCCGGGTGCAGGGTGATGGGGTCTACAATCATGCCGGCCTGGGAGCGTTTCACCTTGTCCACTTCTTTAGCCTGCTGCTCGGCGGGCAGGTTGCGGTGGATGACGGCCATCCCACCCAAACGGGCCAGGGCAATGCCCATCTGCGCCTCGCTCACGGTATCCATAGCCGCTGACAAAACGGGGATGTTGAGGCTGATTTTTTTTGTCAGGCGGGTACTCAGGTTTACAGTGGCCGGCAGCACGTCAGAGTAGCCAGGAGCCAGCAGTACATCGTCGAACGTCAGCGCTAACCCTGTTATTTTTTGTTCAATGTCCATCGTTATCCCTGTTTTGTCTCATAGGCGCCAATAAAGATTAAAGGTTGAAGATTCTACCACCCGCCAATCTTTGATCTCTACTCTCTCATTTCTTGTTTCCGTTTCGGCTTGTAGATGCGCTGTTTTTTGCGGTTCAGGTTGGCCGGTAGTTTTTTGTTGCGGGCCAACACAATCCAGATGCCGACCAGGGCCAAAGCAATAGCAGCCAGCATGGAATAGGTGATGAAGCTGCTGCCCACGGTGGTTTGGTCGGGCCGGAACAGTTCAATCCAGGCGCGGTTGCCGCCCCACCAGATGAGGAAGAGACCAAAGATTGTGCCTGGCGCCCAGATGTCTCGATAACGGCCGTTTAGCCAGGCCAGCAATATAAAGCCAATGAACAGGGCCAGCGATTCGTAGAGAAAAGTGGGGTGGAAGCGGGTTGTTTCCAGCGGGTATTCTTGCAAATTCAGGTAAAGCGCCATGCGGTGCGGGGCGTCGATGAGGATGCCCCAGGGTAAATCGGTGGGCGGCCCGTAAAGCTCCTGGTTGACGAAATTCCCCCAGCGGCCGATGGCCTGCGCCAGCAGCAGGGCTGGCCCGGCGGCGTCGGCGTAATGCCACACTTTGAGCCGCCGCCACTTCATGTAAGACCAGCCCACCAGCGCCGCCCCGATGAAGCCGCCTAAAATGTTGACGCCCCCGGCGCGAATGTTGATCACGTCTAGCAGGGAATCATAACGGCCGCCGCCGATGACATCCAGGATGACGTAGGTCAGCCGGGCGAAGATGTAACCGGAGAAGATAACGAGAATGGCGCCGTTGAGCAGATCATCGACGCTTTGGCCGCGTTTATCGATTTCACGGGCGGCCCACCATACCCCGGCCATGATGCCCAGGGTGACGATGATGCCATACCAGTAAATGTCGAAGCCGCCGCCAAGGGGGATGGTGAAAGCTACAGGGTCGATTTGGATTGAATCTAGCATGGTACTCCTTTTAGTCGGGTAGTCGGGTAGTCGGGTAGTCGGGTAGTCTGGTAGTCGAGTAGTCGGGTAGTCGGGTAGTCGGGTAGTCGAGTAGTCGAGTAGTCTGGTAGTCGAGTAGTCGAGTAGTCGAGTAGTCTGGTAGTCGGTTGGTCTCTATCTCTAATCTCTATCTCTAACCTCTATCTCTAACCTCTATCTCTAATCTCTATCTCTAATCTCTATCTCTAATCTCTATCTCTAACCTCTATCTTTAGTCTATGTAGCCGAGGCTGCGGAGTTGTTGGCGTAGGGCGTCGTCTAGTTCCGGGGCCGGGCTGGCGGTTTGGCTGTGGCGCGGCCGGGTGAGGCGGCCGGGCAGGTGTTGCAGCGCCTGGTGGAGAGAGTGGGTTAACAACGGCCGTTCCCCCCGCGCATCTTCTAATTCTAAAGGATCAGCTCCCAAATTAAAAAGCTCATCCGGCTCGCCATCTACTTCGATCAGTTTGTGGGGCTGGCCGTCATCCATTGTCACCACCGCCCGCCGTTCTGAAAGGCAACGAAAGGGGGCCAGCAAGTGCGGCTGCCGGTTTTCAATGGCTTTGACAAAGTTGAGCGGCGGGTAGATTTCGCTGTAAGCTGCCCCGTTTTCCGGATCCCGGCCGTTGATGGTGTGGCGCAAACTCAAGCTGTGAATCGAGTCGGGTTCCAGATTGGGCATAGCGGGCAAGGGAGCGGCCGCCTCCAGAATGGTATGGAAAACACGGCGGGCGCTGACCGGCGTGGGGATGCGCTGGCCGGCGGGCAGGTGGGCGGGCCACTGCATCAGCAGCGGCACATGCACCAGTTCCTGGTAAGCGACAAAGGCGTGGCCGAAATAGTTGTGTTCCCCCAGGCCATCCCCGTGATCGCTGACGATGAGGGTGAGGGTGTTGGCGTGGTGGGAACGGCCGTTTAACACCGTCAATAATTCGCCCAAATAATCATCCTGGTAAGCTACCTCCGCATCATACAAATCGCTCAATACCTGCGCTTCCAGTTCGCCCAAGGGTTCTTCGAGAGGGGCCGCCCAGCGATACGATTCCCGGTTCCAGGCTTGCATGATCTGGCGGGCCTCTTTGCTTTTGCGGAAATAAGGCGCCGTTTTATCAATAAATTCTCCTGGTGGCCAAAAAGGGAGATGTGTTTCCATGAGGTTGAGGAACAAAAAGAGCGGTTTTTCGGTCGGCGCTTCCTCTCGTTGGCGTAGAAAATGAGCCACATCTTGCACAGAACGGCCGTTTTGTCCCTTAAAATTGGCAAAGCGTGACCAGAGCGGCGTCAGCCAACTGTTTAACGACAGGCGAAACGCCAGATCAGAGCGGCCAAAAAAATTTTGCACCGGATAAGAAATTTTGCGTAAGAACTGGGTATATACCTCTGCGGCCTTGTTCAAGGGCGAGGGCAGGCTGGATGAGGTTTGCGGCGTACTGGGAAAGGCGCCGCCGTAATTGTAAAAAGTTTGGAAGCCCCGTTTGAAGCCGTTATTTAAAATGCCCACCAGTGGATTGTTGCAAAAGCCGATTGTCTGGTAGCCGCTGGCCGCCAAAATCTCTGCCAGGTGGGGAATCTCCTGGCTCAGACTTTGGTCTGATTGAGTCACTTGATGGGCAGTGGGGTAAAGGCCGCTAAAAAAAGAAGCGTGGCTGGGGATGGTCCATTGGGCGGGGGAAATGGCTTGCTCAAAGAGCGTGGCCTGGGCGGCAAATTGATCCAGATTGGGAGTGTGGGCTTTTGGGTGACCGTAAGCGCCGAGGCGATCCGCACGCTGCGTATCCAAAACAATAAAAATAATGTCAGGTTTGCTCATATCAACTCATATCCATCAACTCCTTATTTTACTCCGTATCGAGGCGATAACCAACACCTCTTACTGTTTGAATCCAACGGGGGGCGGCCGGGTCAGCTTCTATCTTTTTGCGTAAATAGTGAATGTACGGTTTCAGATTGTCGATGGCTTGAGCGTCTTCCATGTCCCAGGCGGCCTGTACCAGGTGGCTGCTGGTGACCACTTTACCGGCATGGCGGGCCAGCACATGCAGCAACTGGTACTCCCGATTGGTGAGCATCACCTCCTTGCCATTGGCGATGACGGCGTGGGTGGCGGGGTCAATGACCAGATCGCCCTGGCTGAAACGATAAGCTTCTTCTGGTTTGTTCGGGGGTTTCAGGCGGCGTAAATGGGCCATGATGCGGGCCAGCACCTCCGCGGCGTCAAACGGCTTGACGATGTAGTCGTCTGCGCCGGTTTCCAACCCTTCCACGATATTATCCACGCTGCCCATGGCGGTGAGGAAAATGAGGGGTATGTCTGTGAAGCGGCGTATCTGGCGGCACATTTCCCAGCCGCCGAGGGTGGGGATCATTACGTCGAGCAGGGCTAAATCCGGTTCTTCTAAACGGGCCTGGATGACGCCATCTTCAGCGGTGTGGGCCAGCAAGGTGCGGTAGCCGGCCGCTTGCAAGATGCTGGCAATGGTTTTGCTGAGAGGCACGTCATCATCGACGATGAGGATGGTGTGGGTCATGCTAACGCTACTCCGGGTTGAAGTTGAGCCAGGCGAGGATGTTGGTGAGCAAGATAGGTTCGATCTCGTCTGGCAGGCTGCTAAAGGGCAGCATGAGGAAGACGGACTGCTGGTCGAACTCCTGGTCGTCGATGGCAAAACCGACGATGGCGTCTTCTTCGTCGTCGCCGGGGCCGCGCAGCAGGAAGGTGATGGCGTTGGGGTCTGGGGCGCTGGTGTATACATCGGAAACGGCCGTTTCATACACCGCATCCAGCGACCACACCTCACCCGGCTCCAGGCCGTTTAGCAGCACCGGATCGTCGCCTACCACCTGTACCGCCGCCAGCGAGGCCAGCGGCAGTTCGCCAAAGATGCTGGGCACGGAGCCGGTGATGAGCAGCTTCTTCCCCTCGAACTGGTTAAGTATGAAGCTGACGTCTTCATCCAGAAAGCCAGCTTCATTTACATAATCACCCGAATCCCAGATGATGAGGCCGTAGCCGGCCAGAGCATCCTCCGGCAGCGGGCCATCTACAGAACTGATCCACATATCGACGCTGTAGTTCGGTTCCAGCAGGGCTAAAAGCGTTTCCGAACTGTTGACGCCGCCGTTCAAAGGGACGCCATCATCATCTACAAAATAAAAGATGGTGCGATTGCTGTCTGCATCTGAGGCGGCTTTTCCTTCTGTCACTGTCAGGGTGTAAACGCCGCCCGCTTCAAAGAAATCACGCACCACAATGGTATAACGGCCGTCATCGGGAATTTCTACGCCCTCCAACCTCTCCCCTTCACCGGCAAAAGCGCTGTCGCTGTTGGCGATGAGCAGATTATTGGCGTCATACAGTTCCAAAACCGCGTCCATCTCGGCGCTCGTCTCTAAAACGATGTCCAGGAAAAGTGGGCCTTCATTAAACGTCCAGGCATGGGCCTCGCCTTCGCCTAATTCTACATTGATGGCCGGTTCATCCAGAGCGATTGTGCCCATTTGCGTGGCGTCGATGTCCGGCCCTGGTTCAATCGCGTCGTCTCTCTTTTCTTCGTCTGTGTCTGCCGGCTCGTCGTTTTCCGGGCCGTCGGCGTCGCTGGTTTTTAGCACGGCTTCCACCGGTTCGTCTGCGACCAGGGTGGGGCAGAGGGCGATGGGGTCTTGTACCAGACAGTTGCCCAAAGCGGCCTCGGCGTCCAGGGGGATCAGGTCTAGCAGGCGGGCGACGCTGTTTTCTAGCCCTTCGCGGCTGGCGGCCAGCACCACTACGCTGCGACGGCCGTCGCTTTCATCCAACACCACCAACGCGGCGCCAGCCATTTCAATATTGCCCAGTTCGGAATGGATGAGGCGAATTTGTGGGGCGGGGGTGGCTGTGGCGGCGGCCTCCTCCTCTTCGTTGTCGTTTTCGGTTTCGTCGGGAACGGCCGTTGCCTCTATCTCTGCTTCTATCTCAATAGGCGGATCAATGGTCAAACTGATGCCGGCCGAAGCCAGAATTTCCGCCACATCATCCGCTTGATTGTATAAACCGAGGTAGAGGGCGTCGTGGCCAGCCTGCGCCGTTTGCGCCAGCGCCAGTGGCATATTGACGGCGCTAAAAGCGGTTTGCAGATCAATGATCTCATCAAATGCGCCCGCCCCTAAATCGGGCGAACCAGTGTAGATGAGGTTGACGGGCTGCTGATAAAAATAAGGAAAATCGGCCAGCGTCAGCGCCCGCTCTTCAGAAGCAGTCAAAAAATCGGCGATGTTGGCGATAAACTGGCTGTTGTCGTAGACCGTGTAATACGGATTGGTGAGAAAATGCACATCGCCCAGGGCCAGCACCCGGCCGTTTTCACTGCTGGCGGCAAAGATCAGGCCGCCCGGCCGGTCTGTGGCTGAAGACCAGGTATTTTCGTCGGCGGTGATGAGCGCTTTGGCGTCTGGCCCGGTCTGAATGGAATGGGCGCTGTAGGCGGCCAGTTGTTCCAGGCCATCGACCAGTTCATCTTCGGCGAATCCTGTTCCTTTCAAAATGATATTGCGGAAGTTACCTTCGTTTTCCTGGGTGTTGTACAGATAGTCGCCGTTGAAAATCAGGTCAAATTCATTGGCCAGGCTGTTGAGCGGGATTTCGTCTGTATCCAGATCAAAGGTGAAGGCAAAGGGGTCTTCTTCATCGAAGATGATCTCATAGCGGGTAGGGTCGCCCACCATGAGGACGCGCCCCCCCCGGTCGATGAAACGGCGCACCGCTAAAATTTCCTCAGCGGTAAATGCCTCGAGCGGGGTGATGGTGATGAAAGCGTTGACGGGACGAAGCTGGCGGGCGATATCCCCCCCCGTGTAATGGAGCAGTTCATAACCACGGGCGGCTAAACGGCCGTCTAAATAGCTGATGTCCCCCAGGGCAAACTGGTTGCCATGCCCTTCATCCAGCAGCACCAACCCTTTCCCTTTTTCCGGTTCATCCACAAACAAGGTGGAAGCGGGAGTGGGCACGGGCGCAATTTGCGCCGGGTCGTACACTGGCGGCGGGGTGCGTTCGGCCGTGTTAAAACCGTAATACTGCCCATAGCGCATAACAGTCGGCGCCGCCAACAGCGCCACAAAGATCAACAAAAATAGGATTGCTTTACGCATAATTTTATCCTTAGAAACGACGTTTGCCTGGAAGGTAAAAGATGAGAGTAGAGATTAGACGAGTCTCCAATCTCTACTTTCTACTTTCTACTTTCTAATTTCTAATTTCTACTTTCTAATTTCTTTAATCCCCTGTTCGCCACGCTCACCGATGCGCCGAAGCGTCAATATAACGGTAATATAAACCGGGGGCCATGTTAGACGGATGCGCCCACAGCCGGGCGGCGTCTATCGCTTCCGGCCGGTACTGATTGAAGGGGAAACCGAGTTCTTCATCAAAGGTGAGAGGGAACAATTCCACCACCTCATAATTGGATAAACCGGCCAGTTCGGCGGCGCGGTCGATGACCACTTCATTGGCGGCCAGGCCATCGATCAGGCCAAATTCTAACGCCTGGACGCCGGTATAAATTTCGGCGCGAGACAGCACATCCAGGTCCATGTTTAAGCGGTCGCCGCGCCCCGTTTGCACCGCTTGCAAAAAGGCGAGCTTGGCCCGTTCAATCTGCCGCACCGCCCCATCTCGTGTGCCGCCGAACGCTTTGTAAGGGCCAGTGGTTAACAAATCTTCTTCAATAAACACGTCGCCGGGCAAAAAGGCGATGACGCCCACGCTGCCCACGTTGGAGGTGGGTTTGGCGTAGATCTCATCGGCGGCGGCGGCGGCGTAATACGCGCCGCTGGCCGCCAACAAATCGACGGTAGCCACCACCGGCATCTCTTCACGGGTGCGCAGCACATCTAAAAAGAGTTCTTCGCTGTGAGCGGCCGAACCGCCCGGGCTGTTGATGATCATGACCACCGCTTTGATGGCCGGTTCCTGGCGGGCGTAGGCCATTTGGGCTGTGGTGAGATAGGCAGTTTCAGCGGCGATCTCATAGTTCAAGCGCAAAATACCGATTTGGGGTTTGGGTACCAGGCGGGGGGCGGCGTACAGCCCAATTGCCAGGGGCAGCAGGACCACGACCAGAAACAGGGCGATAAGGCGGAGCGGGGAACGACGGGAAACGTCTGATTCAGACATAAGAAGCACCTTTGCAATTGGGTTTCCATACACAAGAGTGTACGCACAGAGAAGGATAACATGGAGGCAAGGGGGGTGCAACAGGGGGAGGAAGTTACTACAAACCAAATTACTGAGTTAATTACAAACGCTTATTAATGAATGGCTTTCACCCTTAAAATCTATTTATTTTCTCCAGTTTGAAGCCGTTTTTTTGGCCGAATTGGCTGTTTATGACACCTCTTTGCGCTTATGTTAGAATGGGTGGGTTGTTATCAAAAACTCAAGTACCCTCTATTTTCCATGTATATTACGCAGCTATCACTGACTAATTTCCGCAATTACGGCCGTTTAGAGCTAGACCTCCCTCTCGGCCCTTCCTTGATCCACGGCAATAATGCCCAGGGCAAAACCAACTTGCTGGAAGCCATCTACTATCTGGCGACCAGTCGTTCGCCTCATGCCAGCCAGGATCAGCAGTTGATCAACTGGGTGGCGATGCAGGCGGAGGAGCCGGTCATTGTGGGGCGGCTGGTGGCGCAACTTGTCACGGCGCAAGGTAAACGCCTGGTAGAAATCCGCCTGATCTATGAGCGCAGCCAGAGCCTCCGTCAGGATCGGGGCAGTTTCCGGCGGGAAGCGTTGGTGGATAAACGCAAAGTGCGGCTGATGGATTTGCTGGGCAATTTGCAAGTGGTGCTGTTTTTGCCGGAGGATGTGCAGATCATTACCGGGCCGCCCAGCAAACGGCGGCGGTATATGGATATTACGTTGTGCCAGGTTGATCCGCTTTATTGTCGCCATCTTTCTCATTACAATAAAGTGCTGGAGCAGCGAAACGCCTTGCTGCGCCAGATCGCCGAAGGCGCCGGTTCACGAGAGGTGCTGCCCATTTACACGGAAAAACTGGTGCGTTTAGGCAGCCAGGTGTTTGCCCGGCGCAGCCGGTTTATTGATGAAATGGCCCGAGAAGTGCATCAAATTCATTATGAAGCGTTAACGGAAGGGCAGGAGACGATCCGGCTGCAATATCATTCGGGCTTGTGGCGGGGGCGTTCGGCGCTAAATGGCAGCAAGGCGGATGAGCAAGCGCAGGCGGCCTGGTGGCGGGAGGAAGGGCAGGATGAAACGGCCGTTTCCGCTAAATTTGCTGAAGCGATTGACCTCTCTTTAAAAGAAGACCTGGCTCGGGGAGCCACCAGTGTGGGGCCACACCGGGATGATTGGCAATTTTTATTAAACGGCCGTTCCCTGAGCGATTTTGGTTCTCGGGGGCAGCAGCGCACCGCCATCCTGGCTCTGAAAATGGCAGAAATCAACTGGATGACGCGCCAAACCGGAGAAACGCCTATCTTGCTGCTCGATGAAGTCGTGGCTGAATTAGACGCCCAGCGCCGCGCTTTGTTGCTTGATTATGTTAAAAATGCCCATCAAGCCTTGCTCACGGCCACAGACCCGACCATGTTTAGCCGGGATTTTTTACGAAATGCCACCGGTTTCCATGTAGAGAAAGGTCGGGTACAATTAGACAGCAGTCAGAGTTAAAAAATGCCAGACCATTTTCAAGAGAGGCAGACATTGTGATAAAGTCGGGAAAACAGAAAGAAAACCTCGTACTTATCGTAGATGACAGCCCGGAAAACCGGCTGCTTCTGACCTCACAGTTGAGTATGGAAGGGTACAAGATTGTGCAGGCGCAAAACGGCCATGAAGGGCTGCAGATGGCCCGGGAACATGATCCCGATATTATCTTGCTCGACGTGATGATGCCCGACATCAACGGCTTCACCGTCTGCCGGCAGCTTAAAGAATCGCCCACCACGCACCTCACTCCCGTTATCATGGTCACGGCGCTGCGAGACATTAAAGATCGCATTGAAGGCATTGAAGCCGGCGCCGATGAATTTCTCTCACGCCCTCATAATCGAGAAGAGTTACTGGTGCGGGTGCGCACCCTCATCCGGCTGAAGCAAGCCCGCGTGGGCCTGGAAGAAGAGCGCAACCGGCTCGGTTTATTGTATGAGATCAGCCATGCCATCAGCGCTGAGTTAGACCCGGCCGTGTTGATGACCACCATCATCAACAAAACCCAAAAAGCGGTGGGCGCCACCAAAGGCAACATCATGTTGTTTAATGAAAGCGGCGCCGTCAGCCATAAATTCCTGGTGCGGGCAGGGTCTAAAGTGGAAGTGAGTGATCGGGTGGCCTCTGAGGTGATGACGAAAGGGCTGGGCGGCTGGCTGGTGAAGCACCGGCGCGGCGATATAATCGCCGACATCACCCAGGATGAGCGTTGGATAACGCTGCCGGATGATCCCAGTGAACAGGGCACGGCCATTGGCGTCCCCCTGGTCAGTCCCAACCGGGTGGTAGGAGTCATCATCTTAAATCATCCCAAGAGCGGTTACTTTAATGAAGAACACCTCTCTTTATTGGAGACGATTGGCACGTCTGTGACCTCTGCCTTAGAAAGCGCCAACTACTTCACGGAAATCAGCGAAGAACGGCGGAAACTAAACGCCATTTTGTCCCAGTCTACTGACGCCATTGTGACGACGGACGAGGCGTGGCAAGTTGCGATTTTTAATCAGGCGGCGGAAAAGTTGTTTGACATCATGGCCGACGAGGTTTACGGCCGCGCTATCCAGGCTATTCCGCAGTTAACCATGTTGGCCCCCATTTTCCAAAACAGCGCCAACCGGGATGCGCCGGAAGAAATCACGTTGGCAAATGGCAAAACGCTTTACGTGAGCATTTCCCCTATTCAGGAAGTGGGCTATGCGGCCGTTATCCAGGATGTGACTGAGTTTAAGAAAATGCAGGAACTTCAGTTGGCGGAAGAACGGCGGGAGCAGCAATTACTCAAAGACACCTTCTCCCGTTATATGGGTAAGGGCATTGTGGAGCATGTGATGTCCCACGAGCCAGGGCTGATGTTGCGGCGAGAGCGGCGGCAGGCGGTGGTGATGTTCGCCGATTTGCGTAATTGGACGGGCGGCATGATCATGCGCATTGAGCCGGATGAGGCTATTAACCAGCTCAACCAGTTCTTCACGCGCATGATGGATATTGCCCTGGGTTTTGGCGGCACGGTGTTTGAGCTAACCGGCGATGAAATTTTGGTGGGTTTTAACGCGCCTTTTGACCAACCGGACGCCACGCACCGCGCTTTGTTAACGGCCGTTACCATGCAAAAAGAGTTCGTTCATCTGCGTGAAGAGTGGTTCAATCAATCTGGCGCAGAACTGGGGCTGGGCATTGGCCTGGATATGGGCAGCGTAGTCATGGGCAATGTGGGCGCTGAATCGCGTATGAGCTTCCGCATGGTGGGTGAGCCGATGAACACCGCCCACCGCCTGGTAGACCTGGCGGAAGATGGGCAGGTGGTCATTTCTGAAGAGGTTTACCTCAGTTTACAAAAACAGGCCCCGGATTTGGCGGAAAGGATCATGTTTGAGCCAGTTGGTCCTGTCAAGCTGAAAGGCATTTCTGAACCGCAAATTATTTACCAGACCCATGTGGAACGGGCGGACTGAAGGGAAACGTGCAACTTCTGTGAGAAGTTACACGTAAACCCGAATCCCACATCACAACGGCCGTTTCGCCGGCATCCCTGGTCGGCGCGGAAAGGAAGGGGGCGTTTCTGCGATTTTCTCCACTACCACCAGCACATGCGCGGTGGTCGTCTCTGGCAAGGTGATGGTTTGTAACCTGGCTTGACCGCCACCCAGCGTTTGCAGCGCCGTTTGAGCCACGGCCGTTTCCCGCTCCGCACTCTCTCCCTTTTGCGCCAACATATGACCGCCGATTTTACACAGCGGCAGCAGATACTCAGCCAGCACCCGCAGTTCAGCCACCCCACGCGCCGCCGCCCACTCATACTGCTGGCGATGGGCGGGCTGCTGCCCCAGCGTTTCCGCCCGTTCCGCCAAAACCACAACCGCTGTTAAGCCCAACTGGCTGATCACCGCTTCCAGGAACGTGGTTTTTTTGGCCATGCTGTCGGTGAGGGTGAGGCGTAGCTCCGGGTAGAGGATTTTGAGGGGCAAACCGGGAAAGCCGGCCCCACTGCCCACATCGATGAGGGAACGGCCGTTTAAATCCCCCGTCACCACGGCGCATGAGAGCGAATCCAGAAAATGGCGGATAACAATGGCCTGAGGGTCACGAACGGCCGTTAAATTCAGGCGTTCATTCCAGGCTAACAGCAGCGCCAGATAAGCCTCAAACTGCTCGATTTGGATTGGAGAGAGCGACAAATGAAAGCGGCTGGCTGCCTCATCCGCTAAAAATTGAGAGAGGCGGCTCATTTAACGGCTCCGTTCCAACTTCTTGAGCGTGGCGTCAATGATATAGGTATCATACTGCTCTCCGCCAAAATGAGCCGGGGTATAGTTCACCCAGTTTTGCTCCATGCGGAACGCGCCGCGCACATAAAGGGGCGCCATCGGCATTTGTCCGCCATCGGCGAAGAGCAGATTCTCAATACGCCGGTAGAGCGTTTCCCGTTCAGCCGCGTCTATTATTTGGCCCGCCTGCCGCATCAATTCATCAATTTCATTGCAGCTTCGCTCAGAGCGGTTTTCGCTCTCTGTGCAGTGCAGCAGATCCGTCACCCAATTGTTCTCGTCCGGGTAATAAGATGACCAGCCCAATTCCCACACATCCGGCCGATTTTCGCCCACATCTGCTCTTGTTTTTGCCAACAATGTGCCAAACTGCACCTGATCGATGATGATTTGCTCCTCGGCGCAGTCCAGTTCTTTCACCCACATATCCCGGATTACCTCCGCTTGCAGCAGTGACAGGTCCAGCGAGCTAACCATGAAGGTAATATTGGGCATCAGGCGGCAGCTGACAAAGCCGCTTTCCACCAGTTTTTGGCGAGCGAGTTCCGGGTTGTAACCCACTCCCACGGCATCTATGGGCGGCGCGCCAAACACACCTGGCGGCGCTAAGTGGCGCATCTTGACGGCGCGGCTGCCATAAAGCGCCTCCGCCAGGGCTTCGCGGTCGATAGCGGCGCTGAACGCCTGACGAATGTTAGCATCTTGAAAAATGCCGCTGTTCAGATTGAAACTGATGTAGAAGACGGTATGGTCGGTGACAAGGCGGGCTTTATTGGGATAAGCCAACATGAAATCTTCGATCATATCCGTAGGCAAGGGGCCAATATCCAGATTTTTGGACTGCCACAGCTCTGTTATGCTTTGGCCTTCTTCAAAGTAGTAAATATTAACAATGTCAGCGTTTCCCCCTTTGGGCAGAGGCCAACCAGGATTCTTTTTGAGGACGGTGCGGGTATTGGAAAGGGCGCCGGAGGTTAACAGATAGGGGCCGCTGGTATAGAGATTTTTGGGATCAGTCCACGCTTTTTCATGTTCTTCAATGAGGTCGCCGGGCACGGGGGTGAGCAGCGGCAGGGTGGTGATAGTGAGGAAGTAGCTGGCCGGTTTGAGCAGTTTGAACTGCACGGTGGTCTCATCTAAAGCTTTTACGCCCATGGCGGCCAAATCGGCCGGCGTCACCTCATCTAAATTATGCACTTGTTCGCAGCCCACGATGAGGTAGAGGATAAAGGCGTCGGGCGCGCCGGTTTTAGATTGGCAGACGCGCTGCACGGCCGTTACCACATCACCAGCCACCACCGGACGCAAGAGAGTGGGATTGCGTTGACCTTTTTGGGCAGGGCTGACCCAGAAAATGTCGTCACGCAAGTAAAACGTCCAGGTCTGTCCACCTTCACTGGCCGCCCAACTGTGGGCCAGCTCCGGTTCCACCTGATGGGTGATATGGTTGAAGTTGGTCAGGCCGGCGAACAGGTTTTCCACGAGATTGAGGTCGTTTTGGCTCACGGTCGTTTGCGGATCAATGTTGGGGAATTCACCGAGGTAGCCCAGGTCTAGTTCCACCGGGTCGCGGGAAGTGGCGGGGGTGGTGGTGGGCGTCACCACGCGGGTCTGGCGCACAATTTGGGTGATAACGTCCAGCGGCCCGGCCGCTGCCGGTGTGCCGCCGCCCGGGGTCGCGGCCGTCTCGTTCTCCTGGCAGCCGGACAGGCTGAGTAAGGCGCTTAAGAAGAGAAAGAGGATGAGGAGAAAACGGCCGTTTTTAGCCAGCATATTTCGTTGATCCCAATTGAAAAATGACATGAGTTGCTCTAATTTTCCTTGTGATTCCGGTAATCAATGCCCCATTATCCCCGGAATCAGATTATGGGGCAGATTTTAAAGGCATGTCTTATCTTGGTTTAAGACGCCGGCCATCCCTGAATTTGATTACTTCTGATTAAATCTTTACAATCGCTGTCTCTATTATTCGCAGTTTATTATTTATGTAAATATAAACTTTGACCAAAACTGGGAGTTAAACCGCTATGCGTACCATGAAACAACTAAACGCCGATCACATCGACGATTGGGCTAGAATTTCCGCCAACGCCTTTCCCGGCATGAAGATCAATTCAGCCGAGGAGATGGCGCGGTTTAAAGAACGCATCGAAAAAGGGCTGGATCAGACCGACGTGCATTCATATGGTCTGTTTGAATCAGAGCAGTTGCAAGGGGTGATTCGTCTGTTTGATTTCACCATGAATTTGCACGGCCAGATCGTGCCCGTCGGCGGTTTGGGCGGGGTGGCCGTAGATTTAACGCATAAAAAAGAAAAGGTCGCTTATGACATGGTCACTTATTTCGTGCAGCATTATGAAGAACAAGAGGCGTGTTTCACCGCCCTCTACCCTTTCCGGCCTGATTTTTACAAGAAGATGGGTTTTGGTTTCAGCACCCCGGTGACGCATTACACCATTGCCCCGGTCAGCCTGCCCAAAGGTCCCGGCCGGGAACAAGTAACTTTCTTGCAGATAGCGGATAAAGAGGCCATGAGAGCGTGTTATTATCGCTATATGGCTCAAACCCATGGCATGGTGAGCTTCCCGGAAAGGATCTGGTCGCAGTTGTTTGAGGATGGCGAGTTTCGCATCGTCGGTTACAAAGAGGGCGACGCCGTGCGCGGCTACCTGGTGTTTAAGTTTGAGCCGGTTCCCAACGGCCATTTCCTGGCAAACGACATGCTGATACGCGCTTTTGTTTACGAATCGCCAGCGGTGATGGCCGCCCTGCTGTCCTTTTTGCAGACACAGGCCGACCAGGTGAACCGCCTTATTCTCACGGTGCAGGATGACAGTTTGCATTACCTGCTGGCCGATCCCCGCAATGGCAGCGGCCGTATGCTGCCGGGCATTAACCATGAAACGGCCGTTTTCGGTCTGGGCATCATGTTTCGGGTGCTGGATGTGCCCCGCTTATTTGCCGCCTGGGGCGAGCGTGATTTTGGCGGCCAAACCTGCCGCCTGCGCCTCACCATACGCGACACCTTCTTGCCGGAAAATGAGGGCAGCACCGTGGTATATTTTGAAAACGGCCGTGCCACCCCCCAATTCGCCAATGCTCCCTATGACGTAGAGATCATGCTCGACATCTCCGACTTCACCTCCCTGGCGCTGGGCGCCGTCACCCTGCGCCAATTAGTGCGCTTTGGCCTGGCCGCCATCTCCGATTCTGCTTATCTCCCTACCGTCAATCAAATCTTCTACACTGAGGACAAACCACAGTGCATCACCACTTTTTAGTAAATTACCAATCAACTTCTTGTATAAAGAACAAGAAAATCGTCCGCAGATTTCGCCGTGACGCAGATTTTTCTTTAATCTGTGAAATCTGCGGATGAATCTTTTCTGGTTTATCCAGGTCAGGAATATAGCTATGAGCTTTTTTAAGAACCTATTCAAAGCAAAAGAGAAACCGGTGGTCTATGTCGTCTCCGGGTTGCCCCGTTCCGGCACTTCCATGATGATGAAAATGTTGGCGGCCGGCGGCCTGCCGCCCCTGGTTGACGAAATTCGGCAAGCGGATAAAGATAACCCCAAAGGGTATTACGAGTTTGAGCGGGTGAAAAAATTAGACAAAGGGGATACCGCCTGGCTGCCTCAGGCGACCGGCAAAGTGGTTAAAATCATCTCGGCGCTGCTCAAATATTTACCGGCCGACTATGACTACCGCATCGTTTTCATGCGACGAGACATGGACGAAATACTCGCTTCCCAGCGCAAGATGCTGGCGCATCGCGGCGAAGACAGCCAAAAGACAGATGATGAAGAGATGGCAGTCCTGTTTGGTAAGCATCTTGCCGTCACAGATGCCTGGTTGAAAGAGCAGGACAATATGCAGATTTTACACGTCCATTATCACGATATTTTGACGGATCCGCTGACCCAGGCGCAAAAGGTAAACGTCTTCCTGGGCGCCAGCCTGGATGTCACCGCCATGGCAAAACAGGTGGATGCGAATCTATATCGCAACCGCTTAGATTAGCCCCGCGCCCAACTGTCCACTGTC
This sequence comes from uncultured Ardenticatenaceae bacterium, assembly GCA_964643965.1. Classification (GTDB taxonomy): domain Bacteria; phylum Chloroflexota; class Anaerolineae; order Promineifilales; family Promineifilaceae. The sequence goes on along the minus strand of CAZXVH010000055.1, from coordinate 5,462 downwards.
CACTGTTCACTGTCCACTGCAAACAGCCTTACCACCCCACCGCCGCCCCATCATTACGCGGTTCGCTGCCGCCGATGAACGCGCCGCTGTCCGGATCACGCACAATCACCTGGCCGCCGCCAAAATGCAGCGGTTGGTCTGCGGGGCGAAGCTGGTGGCCTCGTTGGCGGAGGGCGGCGCGGATGTGGGGAGAAACGGCCGTTTCCAGCCCAAATTCCAGCCCTTGCAACCAGTTAAAGCGGGGGGCGTCCAACGCCGTTTGGGGATCCATGTCAAATTCCACCAGGTTTAAGCCCACCTGTAAATGACCCTGCGGCTGCATAAAACCGCCCATCACGCCAAAACTGCTCCAGGCTCGCCCTGCTTTGGTGATGAAGCCGGGGATAATGGTGTGGAACGGCCGTTTGCCGGGCGCGGCTTCATTGGGGTGACCGGCTTCCAGCGTAAAATTGGCTCCCCGATTTTGCAGCTGCACCCCCGTCGCGTCGGCCGTCAGGCCGCTGCCAAAGCCCATGTAAAGGCTTTGAATCCAGCTCACCATATTGCCCTCTTTATCCGCCACCGTCAGATACACCGTATCGCCATGCCGCGAGGGCTGGCCGGCGGCTGGGGGCTGCGCCTGCTGCGGATCGATTTGAGCAAAGCGGGCGGCGGCATAGCTGTCACTGAGCAGAGCGGCGACTGGCACTTCTACCTGCCGCGGATCGCCGATATAAGCGTGAGCGTCGGCGAAAGCCAGCTTGATGATTTCCATGAGCAGGTGGTAGTAATCGACTGAGCCATACGCCAGCGTGGACAAGTCAAGCTGTTTGGCCAGGTTGAGGGCGATAAGCGCCGTGAGTCCCTGCCCATTGGGGGGAATTTCATAAAAAGAGAAGCCGTTTTTGTAATCGAGACGCAGCGGCTCCACCCATTCCGCTTCGTAAGCGGCCAGATCAGCCAGTGTGAGGACGCCGCCCGCCGCCTGCACACAAGCCACGATTTGTTGGCCGATGGCTCCCTGGTAGAAAGGCTCAATGCCTTCGGCGGCGATGGTTTGCAGGGTGGCGGCAAATTCCGGGTTGCGGAAACGTTCCGCCGCCCGGGGCGCTCGTCCGCCGGGCAGCCAGACGCGGCGAGAGTCAGGGTGAGCGGCCATTTTCTCCGTAGAGTTCTGCCAGGCGTGGGCGATGCGCTGACTCACGGGGAAGCCGTCTTGCGCGTAACGAATGGGACGTTGCAGCAGGCGTGGCAAATCCATCGTGCCAAAGCGGTCGAGAGCTTGCTGCCAACCGGACAGGCTGCCGGGCACGGTCACCGCCAGTCCGCCCAGAGTGGGCATGGTTTGATGACCTTGTTGGCGCAGGGAAACGGCCGTTAACCCTTGAGGCGCCGGTCCGCTGGCATTTAAACCATAAAGACGCTGCTCATCCTCCCGCCAAATGAGGGCGAAGGCATCTCCGCCAATGCCCGTGGAACAAGGCTCCACCACACACAATGTGGCCACCGTGGCGATAGCCGCGTCTACGGCATTGCCGCCCGCTTGCAAAATAGCTAATCCCGCCTGCGCCGCCAAAGGTTGACCGGTGGCAACCAGGCCATTAAACCCCATCACAGCAGAACGTCGGCTGGGAAATGAAACGCCTTCAAATTTCATAATATTCTCTCCAAGTTGTAGCTACTTGACGTAAATTCGCCTTGACATCGAACACTTGTTCGCTTATAATGCAGAACAAATGAGCGATTCCCGGAAGTTTATAAAGTTATTGTGTCGTTGAACATACCGGGCGTCAAGGAGTCAGGTGGCATGGCCAAGAAAACGTTATCAGAACGCCAAAAAAATATGTTGGACTTTATTTACCGTTACCAACAAAAGAATGATCGCCCGCCCACCATTCGAGAAATTGGGTCTGCGGTTGATATTAGCTCCACATCGGTGGTGAACTACAACTTGACGCGCTTGCAAGAGCGGGGTTATTTGGACCGCAAAGCAGAAGTTTCACGAGGGATTAGCTTTACCGATAAAGCCCGGGAATTTTTGGGTGTGCTGGCGGCGGAAGTGGGGCTTATCAGAATTCCGCTGCGCGGCAATATTGGGGCCAGTTTACCTTTAGAATCGGTGTTGAGTGATTTTGAGGCGTATGACGAGGAAGACGCTATCGAAATTGGCGCCTCCATGGTAAGCGGCCGTATTGACGAATTGTTTGCCTTGCGCGTCGATGGTGATTCTATGATTGACGCCATGGTCAACGATGGAGACATCGTTATCATGCAGCACCAACAGACGGCAAAAAATGGCGACATGGTAGCCGTCTGGTTGGAAGGGGATACCATGACGCTCAAATATTTTTATTACGATGGCGATCAGATTCGCCTGCAACCGGCGAATCCGACCATGGACCCCATTTTTGTCAGCCCTAAAGATGTGCAAGTTCAGGGCAAAGTGATGATGGTTTTACGCCAAACAGCTTGATTTTTACCAGGATGTAGTTGATGAGAGGACGGTTGTATTTTTATAAACCGTCCTTTTTTTTCACAGGAAATTAGAACATATGTTTCCTTTTACACCAACAAACGACAGCCTTGAACGAAGGCGACAATTGCAAAAACAGCGGCTGCGACACCGGGTTCAAATTCAATCCCGGCAGATTGAACAGGTGATGCAAGCGCATCATTTGCCCGCGTATGTCTCTGGGGGCAAGGTGGCCGCGCAAACGATCCAGTTTGATTTGCAGGCGCAGCTCAGCCAGGGTTGGGACAGGATTCGGGAGTTGACGACGGACCTGCGCCAGGCATTGGGTGTGCCTCAGATTTCAGTGACGCGGGAGAACGGCCGTTTACAAATTGCCGTTGCTCGTTCTGAAGAAGCGCCGGTGACGCTGTTAGATGTGTTAGCCATGAAAGAGGACATTGCCCCGGAAACGGCCGTTCTCGGTTTATCTGCTGAGGGGCTGCCCGTTGCCTGTGCCTTACGCCGTCCCGATCAATCTCACATGCTCATTTCTGGCGTAGATGCGGCCGGCAAAACTTCACTCTTGCGCACCATCTCCCTTTCCCTGGCATTGTTAAACCGCCAATCTCATTTGCAGCAAATCATCATGGCGCACCTGCCGGACAGCAAAGAACGAGAGCCGACGCTTGAACCCCTGGCTTATCTGCCCCACCTGGCTCCCGATGACATCATTTACGATGTAGACGACAGCGCCATCGTCCTCAGTTGGCTGGTAGAGGAAATGGAAAACCGCCTGAGCAACGCCGAAATAACGCCCACGCTGGTCGTGATGATTGATAATGTGACCGATTTGATGGCTGAGGGGGGTGCGGCCATCAGTGAACCGTTAACCTTGCTCCTCCAGCGCGGAGGCAAAGCGGGCATTCACCTCATCCTCACCACCGCCGAACCTCATTCCCGCTTGTTGGATAGTCACCTGAAAGTGTACCTGCCCATCCGCATTGCCGGGCAGGTGGAGAATAGGGCGCAAGCCATCGCTGCCACTGGCATAGAGGGCAGTGAAGCTGACTATTTATTAGGTCGTGGCGATTTCCTGCTGGTAAATAATAGGCAGATGACTTATTTCCAGGCCGCTTATGTGGGGGATTATGACCTGCATCTCAGCCTGACGCAGCTGCATCAGACTGGCGGCTATTCTATTTTGGCGCAGCCCTTTTTGGTGCGACCCACTGTACCAGAAGCAAAACCTGCTGAAAAAGAGAGCGCATTTTCACGACAAGATGATTTCTTTGAATTTGCGGCGAAGGGGGATTAACAGATGAATATCGGCATGTTGTGGTTGGATGATGATTCGCGGCGCTCTTTTGACGATAAAGTGGTCCGTGCGGCCGAATACTATCAAGAAAAATACGGCCGTTTTCCGGAGTTATGTCTGGTTAACAGAAACATGCTGACCGTAGACAAAAAAAATGTCGGTCACATTGAAGTGCAGCCGACAAATAAGGTCCTCGTGCATCATTTTTGGCTTGGAATGAAGAGCCAGCTAAAAAATGAAAATTAGAAAAAAGATAAATCTGCACATCTCTTTTCTTTTTATGTGACAAAATAATCCGAATTGTCGTGGCGCAAATTGCTAAAAACTTCTGTTCCCAAGTAGGTGGCAGCGTGACTGGCAAATTAGTAAAAGATTAAAATCTGGGGGTGGGGGGGAAGGGGATAGATTTGAGCAATTTTTATGATAAACTATTCTCGGTCTTCCCGTTAAAAAACAGCGTCTCCACTATCCGTAAATCTTAATGCGCTTTACCAGCAGTTTTCCTAAAACCCTTGCACTCATTTATTTCACCTGCTTTTATACTCGCTGCGGCCGGGATCTGACCGCGCTCCCCTCTGCTAGAAATGCCAGATTATGTCTGTTGCGACTATACATTCTATGCTATCCACAGTTAGAGTCAGTGTGCATAGCATGGCGTCAACAGGATAGTTATGAAAAGAGCAATCGTTATTTTAATTTTCATTCTTTCTGTTTCAGTGGGTTGCCAAGAGCAAGCTGATAGAGAATCACCTCCGCAAGAAACGGCCGTTATCACGCAACCTCCTCTGCAAAATACAGCCATAGCGCCAGATAATGATCAGATACAAACCACTGTTAAAATGGCGGTTGATAATGAAGAGCGCGTATTTTATCAGCCGCTCGTGGCCGCCTTTGCAGAAGAACATCCAGAGATTAACGTTGAGCTTCTGATTATTGAAGATTTAGGCGCGAACGCAGACGATTACTGGAACTACGCCAGCCGTGTTGGGGATGGATTAAATTTCTAACAACGCAACCGCTTGTTTCACCCTATTTACCAGGGCGAATTGCCACTGCGGAATCGACTGAATTTATGGAATATGTAGGCGCGGAAAAAACGGCCGTTTACCTTGCAGCCGCCACCGATAGCCCACCAGCAGCCGCCCCCTCACTAAATGGATGGTACAATCCGGCGCTGCTCTGGTTGAGCCTCATTTACGAGCAAGCGGTCAAAGAAAACCAGCCCATTCAACCCGCCCTCTTAGAAGTGCAGCAGCTTTTCGACGCCTACCGCACTTGCGTGATGGAGAATGACGCCTTCAACGACGCCCCCGCCTGGCAAGCGTGTGCCAGCGCAACCGATGAACGGCTCCAGGCACGCTACGGGAGTGAAAATTAACATAATGTCTCAGAAAAAATTTAGACTTTCACATAATACTCTATGGCTTGTAGCCTGCCTTCTGCTTTTAGCAGCTTGCCGTGATAGCTCAACAACGCCGCCCCCCGCTGTGCCCGAGCGTTTGGCGCCGACCAGCGAAACAAGTTCGGCCGCTTCAACCCGCATTCGCATGGTCGCCGACCCGGCCACAATAAACCACTTGGCTCCCCTGATAGAGATATTCGAGCAGGAAAACCCAGAGATCGACGTCGTTTTTGTCTCATTAGAAGAAGATGGCGACGAAGATTCGGCCGAAACGGATTATGTGCGGCGACTGGCAGAGATGGGCGATGTTTTTC
>CAZXVH010000054.1:17679-32010 GCA_964643965.1 uncultured Ardenticatenaceae bacterium | reverse complement strand
ATATGTGTGCCATACGGTGGATTTACTGCATGAAATCCTTGAGTATTCATTGTTAATGAAGCCAGGTCGCATTACAATCTTCCCTATGACGCATTCAGAATTGCAAATAAATCCTTGGAAATTGGCTACGCTGGCTGTTCATGCTGGCGTGGAGCCAGACCCCCTGACCGGGGCAGTGATGACGCCTATTTACCAGACTTCCACCTATGCCCAGGAAGATGTGGCGGTGCATAAAGGGTATGAGTATTCACGCACAGACAACCCGACGCGCACCGCTTTGCAACGTTCATTGGCGGCATTGGAAAACGGCCGTTTCGCCCTGGCCTTCTCTTCTGGTATGGCCGCTATTGATACCCTGCTTCGACTGGTAGAACCGGGCCAGCATGTCTTGTGCGGCAATGATGTGTATGGGGGAACCTATCGTCTGTTTACCCAGATTTTGGCCGGCTATGGCATTGAGTTTGACTTTGTAGATACCGCCAATGACCCGCAGGCCATCCCCGCCGCCATGAAAGCCAACACCAAACTGGTCTGGCTAGAGACGCCAACCAATCCCATGCTGCGCCTGACTGACATCGCCGCCATCGCCGAGATAGCTCATGCCGGCCATGCCTGGTTGGCAGTGGACAATACCTTTGCCTCACCGGTGTTACAACGGCCGTTATCCCTTGGCGCCGATTTTGTCATCCACAGCACCACCAAATACATTGGTGGTCACTCAGACGTGGTGGGCGGGGCCATTGCCCTGAACGACGAAGCCGCTTATACCCGCCTCAAATTTTTGCAAAACGCCATTGGCGCCGTTCCTGGCCCCATGGATTGCTTCCTCACGCTACGCGGCATCAAAACATTGGCGCTGCGCATGGCTGCCCACTGCTACAACGCCACTCAGGTGGCCCAATTCCTGGCCGACCATCCGGCCGTGGCTGAAGTCATTTACCCAGGGTTAGAGAGCCACCCACAATATGAGCTGGCCCAGCGCCAGATGAGTGGGCCGGGCGGCATGCTCTCCTTTGTGCTGCATGGCGGTGAAGCGGCCGCCCGCTACCTGGCGCGGGAAACGAAGCTGTTCACCCTGGCAGAGTCGCTGGGCGGCGTGGAATCGCTCATTGAACTACCTGCCCCCATGACCCATGCTTCGGTGGCAAACTCCCCGCTGGCGGTGGATCCGGGATTGGTGCGCATCTCCGTGGGCATTGAAGATGCGGCCGATCTAAGGCACGATCTGGCGCAGGCGTTGGCCCATTTACCGGCATAAGTTGTAAACGAGAATGAAGAAAGCTTCTGAGATTTTGAAGGCCATTTTTGCCCTGCTGCGTGACGCCGCTATCCGTTGGACGGAAGACAAGGCGTCAATTTTTGCGGCGGCGTTGGCCTATTACACGGTGTTCTCTTTGGCGCCGCTGTTGGTGTTGGGCGTGGCCATTTCCGGGCGCATTCTGAAGGCATCCAGTGTGCAGGATATGATCCTGGCCTATGTTTATGAAAATTTAGGCTTGGAGGTTGCTAATCTGGTGGCTGATATTTTACAAAGCACCAGCCGTGATACCTCCACTGTTTTGGCCACGATTATCAGCACGGCCGTTTTGTTGTGGGGCGCTACTGGCGTTTTCAACCATCTCAAGCGGGCGCTCAATACCATTTGGGGGGTGGAGCCGGAACTGCCCACTGGCTTGCACGGCATCCTCTATTTTATCCAGACGCGAGGATTGGCGGCGCTGATGGTGCTGGGGGTAGGGTTCCTGTTTATCGCCGCCTTTGTCTTGAATACCATGCTGACTTCTTTGGATCAATTTTTGGTTGCCTGGTTTCCTAACATTTCATCTCAGTTTGATAATATCCTCTTTAACTTTTTGCTTTCTTGGGTGGTGCCGACCATTGCTTTTGCCATAGTTTTTAAGGCGCTGCCAGATGCAAAAGTGGCGTGGCGGGATGTATGGCTGGGGGCGGTGGTAACGGCCGTTCTCTTTGCTCTGGGAAACTATGCCATCACCATTTACATCTCTGTGAGCGGCACAGCCACCGCCTATGGCGCAGTCGGTTCGCTTATTGTGCTGCTCTTGTGGATTTACTACTCCGCCCAAATCTTTTTCTATGGCGCAGAATTCACGCAGATTTACGCCAACCGCTATGGCTCTAAATTGGTTCCTGCCAGCCATGCTGTTTCCATCCGGCGGGAGCGCGTCAATCACATTAATGAACTGGAGATGACGCCAGAGAGAGTGCCAGCGCTGGCGCCAGAACCATTATTCCAACCAGAACCAGGCGACTCGCCTGTACGCCAGCGGGCCAAACAGCTTGGCTTTGGCTTTTTGGGGTTAGCGGTGGGCTTATTCCTGGGATATCTCTCCAGCTTGCGTCGAGATTAACGTGATGGGGGGGAGATTGGTTCAATCGCTAAAGATTGAACCAATCTTACGATGCTCAATAAATCGACGGCACAAAGGTTTGTTCCGTGATAGGCGGGCGAATATAGTCCGTGTTTTTTTCACGGGGGGGCAGTTCTACCGCGCCGGGCGTAATGTCTTCATAGGGGATGGCGCTGAGAATATGGGTGATGCAGTTTAAGCGAGCCTTTTTCTTGTCATCGGCGTTCACCACAAACCAGGGCGCCTGTTTAATGTCGGTATAATCAAACATGCGGTCTTTGGCTTTAGAGTATTCTCCCCAGCGCCGCCGATCTTCTAAATCCATCGGGCTGAGCTTCCAACGCTTATAGGGAATATCCACGCGAGCCTGGAACCGGCGCTCCTGTTCCTCATCGCTGACCGAGAACCAATATTTGAGCAAAATAATACCGGAGCGCACCAACATACGTTCAAACTGGGGGCAAGAACGCAAAAATTCCCGATATTGATCATCGGTGCAAAAGCCCATCACTGGCTCCACCAGCGCCCGGTTGTACCAACTGCGGTCGAATAAGACGATCTCGCCGGCCGCCGGCAGATGGACCACATATTTTTGAAACCACCACTGTGTTTTTTCGCGGTCGGTGGGCGTGGGCAGGGCCACCACGCGCACGATGCGCGGGCTGGTGCGTTCGGTGATACGCTTGATAACGCCGCCTTTACCGGCCCCACTGCGCCCTTCAAAGACGATGACCACGCGCAGCCCTTTTTCTACGGCCCAATATTGTAATTTAACCAGTTCCTCTTGTAGATGTTGCAGTTGACGTTCGTAGTAACCGGTTTTGAGTTTCCCATTGCTTTTGTATTCAGGTGGCTCTTCGGGCAAAAGGTGTTCTTTGATTTGCACGGTCTGAGTTTCCATTAAATCGGCGTTCGTTTGGGGGGCGCGGCTGCTAAATTCCGCGTTTTCGGTGAGGATTTTGAGAGGCGCGTGGCTGGTTGCCTGTTTGTTTTTGGCAACGGCCGTATTCTTTTTCGCCGCTTTTTCATTCCCTTTCTTCTTCTCTTGCTTTGCTTTTTTCTTTCCCATCTTGTCCTCCTTGTTTGGACTACACCTTTCGTTTCATTTACGCTGCACGGCTAATAAGGTAATGTCATCGTATTGTCCTGCCAGATTCACATGGGCGTGTACATCGTTGACGATGTGGAGGAGAACGTTGGCGGCTGATAACGGCCGTTTCTTCATCACATCATACAATCGAGACAGACCATACAATTCTCGATCCATATTGCGGGCTTCTGTGACGCCATCCGTATAAGCCAGCAGTATATCGTCAGAAGCCAACTGCCCACTTTTAATCTGATACTGCGCTTGCGGCCTTAAGCCGACAGCCGGGCCAGTGGGCAGCAAGCGTCTCTTTAAATTGCCATTATTAAAAACCAGAGGCGGCAAATGTCCGCTGTTAATATAAATATATTCCCCTGTTTCCGGATCCAAAAACGCCATAAAAATCGTGACAAACATATTGTGATTGCCGTGATTGCTGCCTATGTGGGCGTTGGTAAGCACCATGGCGTTATAGAGCGCCACATAATCAATGGGATCGAAAGAAGTTATATCCTTTTCTACCTCAAATTCTTGCACATTCTCTGCTATTAACTTGTGGTCTACCAGAAAATAATGTTGGTCAATAAACGCCCGCAGCAGACTGCGTATCTGCGCCATAAAAATAGCAGCGCCCATCCCTTTATCACACACGTCTGCAATAACCAGGGCAATTTTATTATTTGGTAAATGGAAAGCATCATAAAAGTCACCGGCAACCAGGCGAGATGGCTCAAAATAAAAGGCGATATCCCAGCCAGGGGGCTGCGGGATCTCTTTGGGCAGGAACGCAGATTGAACCTGGTGGCCTATTTGCAATTCTTGTTCAGCGTACAGCAGCTCTTTTTGCCGTTCACGCAGCACATGATTGTGCAGCACCACCGCCGCCTGCGCCGCCAGCGATTCTGTTACCAGTTTGTGGTAAACCGAGAAAGGCGTCACCTGCTCTCCCTCTGGTGATTTGGCGTTTATCAGTTGTAAAACGCCGATAACCTCATCTTTTTTCAGAGAAACAGTGAGGCAGGAGAGTGAGCGATACTGGTTCACCTTGTCAAATGAATAAGCTGCGGAAAAATCAAAGTCATCAGTATTGTAAATGTCTGGAATGTTGATTGTCACCCCTTCGAGGGCGACATAGGCAGCGACCTGGCTGTGGTTGGCGTTGCCGGCGCTGTCATACAGGGGCAAAGGCGCAAACGGGATGGGTGGATTGTTAGCGCCGCCATAAGCCAGGTTTAACGAGCTGACACGAAGTATGACAAAGTCTAACTTATCCCCGGTACGCAAATAAAGGATGCCGGCGTCTGCATTACAAATTTGTTGAGCTTCTTCAACGATTCGCTCCAAAAGAATGTCAAAACTGTTTTCGCTGGATAAAGCGATGCCTAAAGGCAAAATGATCTCGCGTAAATCATCCGCCAGTTTCTTCATGGAGTTAAAGGCGTCCAGGCAAGAAAGCGCCTGCGACCTGATTTCTCGCTGTTGTAGATGGGTGCTCAGGCGAGTCTTGAGCAAGATATGATTGGTAGGCACACGCAAATAGTCGGTGGCGCCCTGTTCCAGGCAAGCCGTTACCAGATCATATTCGCCGATTTCCGCCAGAATGATGATGGGTACTTGATTGTAACGGGGATCGATTCGGGTTCGTTTGAGGAATTCAAACTCATTGCTGCTGGCTTCATGGACATCAATGAGGATGGCGTCGAACAATTTACTGGATAGCAAAAACAGGGCGGTATGGGCGTTGGTACAGGTGGTGACAGCATACCACCCTTGCTGTTTCATGGTGTCGGTTAAAAGTTTGATACGATCTTCGTCGGCATCAATGGCGAGGAGGTTGGCGTAGGTGATAGTCATAAGGTATTTTAGCGTGTTTTGCGTTCCCGGCTGGGGCACGTTTTTTGCACAATGAGCGTACTTCGGTTTCGATCCCCCTGTTGTTCGTAATCAAACTTATCCAGCGCCCACAATGCCAGATAAATGCCCAGACCCCCTAACGGCCGTTCCTCAACCGGTACATTCAAATTAGGTGGCGGGGTGCTTCTGGGATCATGCCCTTGCCCTGTATCTTCTAAATAGATAACGATCTGCTCCTCATTATATTCCGCCGAAATCAACAACTCCCCGCTTAACCCTGCCTTCTTATAACCATGCTCAATAATATTGGTCGCCAGTTCATCCACAGCCAGCTGCACCCGCCATCGCTCCTGTTGGCTAAAACCGGCTTCACCGGCGGCCGTCAGGGCATAATTAATGACAGGCTCTAAACTTTGTAATATGGCCGGAACCTTTAAGGTTTCCATGACAAATAGATTTTCCTCTCTTTTCATTTCTCAAATTGGTACAATCTCCAAAATTGAACCAATCTTGCCCCGCGCTTCACCGTCCCACTAAAATGACAACCGAACGCGCCCCCACCAGGAAGGTGTGCTGATTTTCCAGCAAAACCTCTTGACCAGGCGTACAACTGTCAGCCGGTGAAGGCATACTGGTGTTGGCAAATAGATGCCATTTTTTCTTTCTGGGCAGGCCAGGCAGCTCAAAGGCGTGGCTTTCCCAATGCATATTCATAGCCACGTAGAGGGTATCATCCTGCGCGCTGCCTTGCCGGGCGTGCTGCCCATCCAGCATAAAGGCCAGGGTGCGGCTGTGGTAAGACCAGTCCGTTTTCCATGCTTCTATGCCGTGCCAGGAGATGTCGGCAAAACCGCTGCCCATGTGATCTTCGTTGCGAAAATGGCGGCGGCGGCGTAAAGCGGGATGCGCCTGGCGGAAAGCGATGCAATTTTTAAAGAAGCGTAATATGTCGCTCTGGGACTCAACGCGAGTCCAATCAAACCAGCTTAACGCATTGTCTTGGCAGTAGGTATTGTTGTTGCCAGCTTTGGTGTGGGCCACCTCGTCGCCCATGAGCAGCATGGGGATGCCCTGGCTGACCATCAAAATGGCGACGGCGTTTTTGATGAGACGACGGCGCAAGGTGTTGATTTTAGGATCGGTTGTGGGGCCTTCCCAGCCGCAGTTCCAACTGTGGTTGTCGTTATGGCCGTCCCGGTTGCCTTCGCCGTTTGCCCAGTTATGCTTTTCATTGTACGAGAAAAGATCGGCCAATGTAAAGCCGTCATGGGCGGTGATGAAGTTGATGGAAGCGGTAGGGCCGCGTTCCGGGTAAAGGTGGGGGGAGCCTTGTATGGCTTCGGCGGCGACCCCAATCTGGCCCATATCGCCGATGAGGAAGCGGCGGATGGCGTCTCGGTATTGGCCGTTCCATTCTGCCCAACGGCCGTATGCCGGGAAGGAGCCAACCTGATAGAGGCCACCAGCGTCCCACGCTTCCGCGATAAGTTTGGTTTTGCCTAGCACAGGATCGTAAGCCAGCGCTTCCAACAGGGGCGGGTTGGAGAGGGGGTTGCCCTGGGCGTCACGGCCGAGGATGGAGGCGAGGTCGAAGCGGAAGCCATCGATGTGGTATTCAGCCACCCAGTAGCGCAGGCAGTCGAGGACCATGTTGCGTACCACCGGATTGTTACAGTTCATGGTGTTGCCGGTTCCGCTAAAATTGTAATAACGGCCGTCTGGTTTGAGCATGTAATACGTCTTATTGTCGATGCCACGAAACGAGAACATGTAATCGTCATCGTTGCCGCCTTCGCCGGTGTGGTTGAAGACCACATCCAGCATCACCTCAATGCCGTTTTGATGCAGCAGCTTTACCAGCGCCTTGAACTCATCCACCTGCATACCCAACGCGCCGGTGGCGGCATACCCGGCTTTGGGCGCAAAAAAGCCGACAGTGTTGTATCCCCAATAATTTTTGAGCGGTTTCTCTGTTTCCGGGTTGATAAATTTGTTGTGTAGTTCATCAAATTCATGAATGGGCATCAGTTCCACGCAGTTGATACCTAATTCTTTGAGATACGGAATTTTGTCGCGGATGGCAGCAAAAGTGCCGGGGTATTTGACGCCGGATGACGGATGGCGGGTCAAGCCGCGCACATGCATTTCGTAGATGATCAGGTCTTCGGCAGGGATGCCCAGGGGCCGATCGTTCACCCAGTCAAAATCATCATAAACCAGCAGCCCGCGATGTTGAAACTGGCTGTTGTTTACCGGCTGTTTGCCCCATACATTGCGGCCGCTGACTGCTTTGGCGTAGGGGTCTAACAAAATCTGGCTGCGGTCGAACCGATGCCCTTGATGGGGGGCGAATGGGCCGTCAAAGCGGTAGCCATACTCCACATTTTCATGATCCAGTTCAAAGACAACCATGGCAAAGACATTGCCAATGTGGAACTCTATGGGGAATGGGATTTCGCCGAACGGTTTATTGGCGCCGCTCTCAAACAGCACCAGGGTGCAGGAGGTGGCGTGGCGGGAAAAGATGGCAAAATTAACGCCGCCCGGCACGAAAGTAGCGCCAAAGGGATAAGGCCGGCCGGCACGGAGCAGGAAGTTTTCATGGCGATGTGTAGGGTATACGTCAATGCGATCCATCAAGCATGTTTCCTAACCTGGATAAACCAGAAAAGATTTATCCGCAGATGCCGCCATCAGCGCTATCTGCGGTCGATTTTCTTGTTTTTTGTGCAAGAAATTCATTGATAAGTTATTACTAACTGTTTAAGGCGTTGATGCCTTCAATCGTAGTGTGGTAGATGGCGAAGAACTCCAGGAAGCCGGTGATCGACATGGTGTCGTGGACCATTTCTTGCAGCCCGGTGAAGACGATACGGCCGTTTTCAGCTTCAATCTGGCGGTAAAAGAGCAGCAGCAGGCGCAGGCCAGCGCTGGATATGTAAGTGACGCCGCTCATATCCAGCACTATTTTGCAGTGTGGCGTGATGAGCGGTGTGATTTGCTCCTGAATGAGGGGAGAGGTTTGACGTTGGATTTCGCCATTGATGGTGATGATCGTGACATCTTCCTGTTGGCTGGTTTTTATGTCCATGCGCTTTCCCTGATTTGGTGAGGTATTGGTAAGTGGCAGGTATTATAGCAGATAGTGATGGTTAAACAGGGGGAAGGAGAAACGGCCGTTTCCATTCTGTTCTTTTCGGCAGGCTCAAGGAACGGCCGTTTCCGCACACTGCAATCCGCACTCTCCACTCGTCTGCGCCATAGAAGCAGCCTCTTCCAACGTCATCTCTCGCCCTTGCTGCTGAAAAGCCGCCAGCCGTTCGACGCTCAACCGCTGCTGTAGATCAGCGACGAGAGCCTCAAAATGTAGTTGGTTGGCGGGTGGCAGGGCTGCGCCCAGTTCACGGCGTAACCTTTCCTGCACCCCCACCAGGTGGGCGGCCGTTTCCCAATGGCCTGCCTGGTGGTGCAGCGTTAGCAGCCCCAAAAAGGACCAGGCCAGGCCACTCTTATGACCCAGATCAAGATTCAATTGCATACTTTCTAACAGCATCGCTCGCGCCTGTTCCCATTGATGCAGTTCCAGATGCAGGGTGCTGTAACTGTTGAGTATCATAGCCACATTGGTCAGCAAACGATGCTGGCGGGCCAGGGTTAACCCTTCTTCATAATAAGCTTCAGCCTGCTGGAAATGGTCTTGATATTGCGCCGTCATGCCCAAATTCAGCAGGGCAATGGTGACGCCGTGCGCCGATTCCAACTGGCGAGCCAACGCCAGCCACGTTTCAAAAAGGGGCTGCGCCTGGGCAAAGGCGCCTTGTTCCAGGTACAACATGCCCAATTCGTTCAGGGTGCGGCCCAGGTCTAATGTTCCATCCATTTGCTGTTGATCTTGAAGGCACTGCGTCAGCCATGTTTCCGCTGCGCTGTAATCCCGACGCAGGCGGGCCAGCATACCTGCATAGCACATGGCGCGGGCGCGGTGGGCGGTGTGGGGGCCGGGCAGCGCCAAAATCTGGCGCAGCCAGTTATCCCCTTCGATGAGCGGGTGGCGCAGCCACCAGTAGCGTCCCAACGCGGCCCCCAGGCGCACGGCCGTTTCTGTCTCTTGTGCCGCCACAGACCAACTTAAAGCTGCTTGCAGATTGTCGTATTCCGTCTCTAATGTATCCAGCCAGAGTTGCTGCTCGGGACCGATGAGGTGGTCAACGGCCGTTTCCACCAAATCCACATAATAAGCGGCAAAACCAGACTGAGCGGCATAAGGGTCGGCTGACTGTTGTAACTGGCTGGCGGCATATTGGCGCAGCAGTTCGTGGATGTCATAACGGCCGTTATCCAAACGGCGCACCAGTGATTTATCCAGCAGCCCAGATAAGAGAGGCAGGCTGGCGCCCGCTACCTGCTCCGCCGCCTCCCGGCTGAAACCGCCCACAAATAAAGAGAGGCTGCTGAAAACTGCCTGTTCGGCCGGCGTCAACATCTCCCAAGATTGGTTGAACACCGCCCGCATACTGCGATGCCGTTCTGGGATGTTTTGGTGAGCGCTGGTGAGAAAATCAAGATTCTTCTCAATCTCCTCACTAATTTCGGCGCAAGAAAGCAGCCGAATCCAGGGCGCTGCCAGTTCCAAACCCAAAGGCATACCATCCACCAACTGGCAGATGCGGACGATGGCTTGCATGTCGGCCGGCGTGGGGGCAAAGCGGGACTCATGCTGCCGCGCCACTTGCAAAAACAAAGTCACCGCACTGTTTTCGTTGAGGTCGCCGGGCTGCTGGCTGGACGGCAAAGGCAAACCTTGCAAGGGAAACAGCCATTCTTCCCGTAGCTGGAGCCGTTGGCGAGACGTAACTAGCAGCTTGATATGGGGAGCGGCGGCCAATATGTCTGTCAGAAAGGTGATGTGAGGGCCTAATTGTTCTACATTGTCTAAAACCAGCAGCATCTCTTTGTCTGCCAGGTATTGCAAAAGCTGGGCGGCGCGGGAGGCGGTGCGCGTGAAGGTGAACGGCAGCCCCTGGGCGATAGCCGAGGGCAAAATCAGGGGATCGGTGATGGCGGCCAGGGGGATAAAGGCCGCGCCATCGGCAAAAATGGTGACATGCCCGGTGGCGGCTTGCAGCGCCAGGCGTGTTTTGCCCACGCCGCCTGGCCCCATAATGGTCAGCAGGCGGCAGGCGGGGTTCGCTAACTGGGCGGCCAGTTTAGCCAGCTCTGCCTCCCGGTCGACAAAGGGAGTGGCTTGCCGCGGCAGGTGCGGCGCTTGCCTGGGGGAGAGGCGCGGAGAGGGGGTAACGGCCGTTTCCCACTCTGTTTCTGCCTGACTGGTTGCCGCCATATGCTGCAAGGCGTGGGCATAGGCGGTTTGCAGCGCCAGGCCCGGCTCGGCGTCTAGCTCCTGGCGCAAGGCGTTGGCCCCGGCCTGATAAGCCCGGCGCACAGCAGCTTCATCGCCCATTTGGGCGTAAAGCTGCATGAGCAGCATCACGGCCGTTTCACTGAGCGGGTCTTCCTTTTGCAGCAGGCGAGCATAATGAACGGCCGTTTGCCACGCACTGCTTTCTGCCAGCAAAAGAGCCAATTGGCGCAGCGCATCCTGGTATTCTTGCTGCAACGTCTCGCGCAGCGGGATCAACCAGTCGTCGTAATTGCCGGGCAGCAAGGGGCCTTTGTAGTGGGAAACGGCCGTTTCCAGCTGTTGGCGGCGCAGAGCAGGCACAGATGCCTGTTGCGCCGCTGCCAGCGCTTCTTGAAATGCCGCCACATCCAGGGTAAATGGGCTGCCTGAACGCCATTGTACGGTATGCGTATCCAGCGCCAGGAAACTATCCGCCTCTGGCAGTCCGCGCCGCAGCGTGTGCAGCAAATTGCGTAAATTGGTGCGGGCCTGTTCATCGGAGGAATCCGGCCAGAAGGTAAAGGCCAACCGCCTCCGCGAAATCGGCGCCTGCCGATGCAACAGCAAATAGGCCAGCAAACTTTGCGGCCGTTCTGCGTTCAGGCCGCGCACAGCCTGCCCCGCTCCTCGCAGAGAAAATCCGCCCAGCAAACAAATATCTAATCGTTCAACCATATTAGAATTATGACTGAGTTTCGAGGGAATTGGTACTGAAAGAGCTGACAGGTTTATTTTCGCCTCTTTGCTGCCACATGGCGCGTTCATTTTATAGCCCATGATGTGCGTAAACCGGTCAGGTCTGGGTGAATAGTTTTCAAACGTTTTTGAAACGCCACCTGATCTAGTATGGCTGTCATTACCTTAAACAAACGAGGACGGCATGAACGATCCAGTAGAAGACCCACCTCAGCCCCAGCTTTTTGTGCTGCGCTTATGGCCGGTGCAGTTGGCCGACGGCCGTTTTGAATGGCGCGGCCGGCTGCAACATGCCCAAACCAACGAAGTGCGCCATTTCCGCGATTGGCCGGCGCTCATCCCCTCGCTCCTCGCCATGCTGCGTGAAATCGACCTGCCCTCCCCGCTGCCTCAGGATGAGGCGGACGGTTGAACCTGCCATTTGAAACGCTTTTCAAACGGCAGCTTCCTTATCGTATGACAAATCTATTCGACTATTTGAGTAATTGATAAAAAAAAGGAGCATAAAAATGATGAATCAAAGATGGAAAACAACGCCTAAATTATTGGCCCTGATTATTCTACTGCTTTTGGCAGCGTGCGGCGGCGACAAGGGGCCGCAAATCAGCCGCGTGGTGCTGTCTAAAGATGAAAGCGGCAGTCGCAGCGTCTCCGTTTTTGCCCCCACGGATACCTTTTATTTGATTGTAGACGCCACCGGGCCGGAAAACAGCCGCATCAAAGCTACCTGGACGGCCGTTGACGCTGAAAATGTAGACCCCAATTACCTTATTGATGAGGTGGAACAAACCTTCACCGGCAGCAACACCCTCACCTTTGACCTGGTGGGCGATAATCCCTGGCCGGCCGGCACGTATCAAGTGGCGCTGACGGTCAATGACGAACCGAACCAAAGCGTGACCTTTAAAGTGCAAAACCCCATCGGCCAGGCCGCTCCCACGCCTGAAAGCCCGGCAGCTACCGCGGAAACGGCCGTTGCCCCCGACCCCACCACACCCGCCAGCAGCGCCATTGCCAGCCTGAATGAGGTCAAAAACGCTACCATCCAAATCGAAGCGCAAGGCACCTTCGTCGATCCAGAAGTGGGAACCATGTACAATGCTGCCGGGCGTGGCTCCGGCTTCATCATTGATCCCAGCGGCATCGCCGTCACCAACAACCATGTCGTCACCGGCGCGGCGCTGCTCAAAGTGTGGGTCGGTGGAGAATCGCAGCCGCGTAACGCCCGCATCCTGGGCGTTTCTGAATGCGCCGACCTGGCCGTTATCGACATTGAAGGCGACGACTTCCCTTACATGGATTGGTATGACGGCAATGTCGGCGTCGGTCTGGATGTGTACGCCGCCGGCTTCCCGCTCGGCGACCCGGAATACACGCTCACGCGCGGCATCGTTTCTAAAGCACGGGCAGGCGGCGAAACGGGCTGGGCTTCGGTGGATGGCGTGATCGAACATGACGCCACCATCAATCCGGGCAACTCCGGCGGTCCCCTGGTAACCGCCGATGGTAAAGTTGTGGCCGTCAATTACGCCGGTTTGTCTGACACCAATCAATATTTTGCCATTGCCCAGGCGCAGGCGCTGCCCGTTATCGATCAGCTGCGTCAGGGAAAAGATTTCTTATCTATTGGCGTGAATGGCACGGCCGTTAACGATGGCGAGGGCATCTCCGGCATCTGGGTCTCCTCGGTCAAATCCGGTTCACCGGCCGACGAGTCGGGCGTGGAAGGCGGCGACATCATCACCAGTCTGGAAAATCTCATCCTGGCCACAGATGGCACTATCGCTGACTACTGCGACATCCTGCGCACCCACAACCCCGACGATAAATTAGCCATCGAAGTGCTGCGCTTCAACACCCAGGAAATATTAGCCGGCCAGCTAAACGGCCGTGAACTGGAACAAACCTTCTCGTTTGCCCAAACCTTGGAAGAAGAGGCCAGCAACAGCAACAGCGGCACAAGCGGCGGCGCCTATTCTAGCTATATGACGGTTTCCGACGATTCAGGCGCGTTGATATTGGATGTACCCACTAGCTGGAGCGATGTAGATGGCAGCGCCTGGGAACTAGACGGCGAGGTTATCGGCCTCTCGGTGTTGGCTGCGCCTAGTATCTCTGGTTACAACAATTCATGGGATACCCCTGGCGTCTTCTTTGGGGCTACTGACCAATTTGACGTCTCTATTGATGAGCTGCTTGATGTCTTTGATTTCAGCAGCGACTGCACCTATAGTGGGCGCACCGCTTACGAAGATAGCGCTTATACGGGCAAATATGATGTCTGGCTCTCTTGTGGTGGCAGCGATACGCTGCTGGTGTTGCTGGCCGCCGCCCCGGCCGACGCCAGTTATCATACCCTGGTGATGGTGCAGGTCGTCAGCGATGCGGACCTGGCCGCTCTGGATCAAATTTTGGCGACGTTTGTGGTTTCTCAATAAATTGAATAAATGGGGGTAGGAGCGAGACAGGCGGGCAAGAAGATGGCCAGTGAAACCAGTGGTCAGTCGCCCGCTGGTATGCTGCTCGCTCGGATCGATATTGAGTGAATTAGAAACGGCCGTTTTGCCCATAAAGGCAGAACGGCCGTTTACCAGTCGGCAAATCTCAATGCTTGTTAATCAAACCAGCCGCCCAGCAGAGCGCCAATGCCACCGATGATCAGGAACAAGGGCCAGATGGCGCCCCAATCCCAGCTAAACAAAAAGGTGAAGGCGATGAGCGTCAAAATGAGGCCGCCGGTGATGGAACCGCGCCCTGATTTTTCTAAACGGCCGTTCTCCTTATAATTCCTAAACGCGCTGCCAAAATTGGAAACGGCCGGTATCAAAATAAACAAGGCCCACCAATTATTGAGGTGAAAGTCCACAAAATTGGCAGCCAGAAAAATGACGCCGATGGCGATTAAGACAACGCCAGCCATCCAG
>CAZXVH010000054.1:0-17579 GCA_964643965.1 uncultured Ardenticatenaceae bacterium | reverse complement strand
ATTGGCAGCCAGAAAAATGACGCCGATGGCGATTAAGACAACGCCAGCCATCCAGTTTTGGTAAGAAGGGATATAGGCGTCGGTGGCGGCCGCCCTGTTTTGAGCCTGCCCACTGTCGTCTAAGTCATCTTTGTGGATGGCGATCAATTTTTCTTTTTCTTCATCTTTGAGTTGTGAAATAGGGTCGTTCATTGCGCCTCCTAAGCGAATCGTTTTCTTCTGTTCTTTATACGGAGAGTGGCCGCGAAAGTTCCATAATGTTGACGCAAAAAACACCGGGATTCCCAGATCGCCGGTGTTTTTTATCTGTTGTGTGTAGGAAGTTTATTAAATTTAAGCAGGGATGGCGACCGCGCTCTCATACCCTTTTTGCATGACTTGAATATTGGCGGCTAACAAATTCTGCTTGCCAGCCGGCAGGTGATCTTTGAGGGTTTGTTGTATTTGAGGGAAGGTGAGAAACGGCCGTTTTGCCAGCAAAGCGCCAATCGCCGCCATATTCATCATCTTCACCGAACCCAGTTCTTCCGCAATCTCATTGGCGGGAACCGTAACCACCTCAATATCATCGCGCAAACAGGCGGCGTTCACCAACGAACTGTTCACCACCAGCAAGCCGCCCGGCTTCACCAATCCTTCATACTTCTCAAAAGAGGGCAGGTTCAATACCACCGCCACATCCGGCTGCGCCACAATCGGCGCGCCAATCGGCTCATCACTGACAATCACCGTGCAGTTCGCTGTGCCCCCGCGCATTTCCGGGCCATAAGAAGGAATCCAGGTCACATGCTTGCCATTGTCCATGCCGGCATACGCCAGAAGCTGCCCGGCAAACAAAACACCCTGACCACCAAATCCAGAAATTACAATTGAAGTTTCCATCATTCATCCCTCGAGATAGAGATAGAGTGTAGAGATAGAGAGTTCCGTTGTGATGAACACTCTCTATCTCTATCTCTACCTTCTCACGCCATCATTAATGCTTCGGCTTTATGTTTGTCTATCGCTATTGTCAGTACCATGCCCAGGCGTTTAATGCCTTCCTCAATCATTTCAGGTGTGGCGTTAGAAAAATTGAGGCGGGCGGTATTGTGGCCTACGCGGGGTTCGCTCGCAGCAGCCTGTGGATAAAATGCCGAACCCGGCACAAAAGCGACCTTGTGTTCAATGGCCGTCTTGAGCGTCTCGGCCGCATCCATCCAATCAGGGAGCGTCACCCATAAGAAAAGGCCGCCGTTGGGGCGAGTCCAGTGGACGCCTAGCGGGAAATATTTTTCCATCGCCGCCAGCATCACATCCCGCCGTTCTTTATAAACCTGGCGGATAAGGAGTTTATGCTCATCCAGGAAATTATCTTGCGCCACTTCATAGGCTATCATCTGGTTAAAGGAACTGGTATGTAAATCCATGCCCTGTTTTGCCATGACGCATTTTTGAATTACGATTTCCGGGGCCATGATCCAGCCCAGGCGTAAACCGGGGGCCAACGTTTTGGAAAACGTGCCCAGATAAATCACATTGCCCTGATAAAGACCAGCGTCATTACAACCTGGATCATCATTTCCCTGGTATTCGGCGTCCAACATCACCAGCGGTGGCAGATGTTCTCCTTCATAACGCAGATCGCCATAAGGGTCATCTTCTACGATGGGAATGCCATAATGAGACGCGATCTGCACCAATTTCATGCGCCGTTCCAACGTCATGGTAACGCCGGTAGGATTCTGGAAGTTGGGCAAAATATACATAAACTTAGGCCCCGCTCGCAGCGCTTCTATGAAGCGCTCATCCATACACATGCCATCTTCATCCACTGGTACGGTGACATAATCTGCCTGGTAGGCGCGCCACGCTTGCAGCGCCCCTAAATAGGTGGGCTGCTCCGTCAATACCACATCGCCGGGGTCGAGCAGCACTTTGCCAATGATGTCCAATGCTTGCTGTGCGCCGCTGGTGATGAGAATGTTTGCCGTGTTGGCCTGGATGCCATACCGGCCCATCTTTTTCACAATAAACTCGCGCAGAGGCTGGTAGCCTTCCGTGGTGGAATATTGCAGCGCCTGGGCCCCATGTGTGGCTAATACTCGCTGAGTGGCCTGTTCAAAGCGCTTTATAGGAAAAATTTCAGGTGCGGGCAGGCCACCCGCAAATGAAATAATGTCTGGTTGTTGCGTTAATTTAAGCAGTTCCCGAATCACGGAACTGCCCATACCGTGCATACGCTGTGCGTATCGTTTTTCCCAAGGACAACTCATTTCTTGCTCCTTATGTTCCGAGTAAGACCTGTCAGGTTTGGTATAAATAGACAACTATCTCTCGAGTAAACTTGACAGGTTTAGCTGAATAATTCTGTTTATCGACTGCGTTGCAGTTCTTCGGCGACCTTATAGTCGCCTAACGGATAAGTGGGCATCATGTGGTCCCGCACCCAGTGGGTGGCTTCCAGGGGCGTCATTTTCCAGTTGGTGGGGCAGGTGGAGAGCAACTCCACGATGCTAAAACCGAGGCCCTGCATCTGGGCTTCAAAGGCGATACGAATTGCTTTTTTGGCCTGGATAACATGGCGGGCGTCGTGCAAACTACGGCGTACGGAGTAGACCACGCCGGGCAGGGCCGCCATCATTTCGGCGATGAGTATGGGGCTGCCGGTTGATTGGACATCTCGACCGGTGGGTGAAGAGGTTGTCACCTGGCCGATGAGCGAGGTGGGGGCCATTTGGCCGCCGGTCATGCCATAGATGGCGTTGTTGATGAAGATGATGGTGATATTTTCACCGCGTACAGCGGCGTGCAGCGCTTCAGCGATGCCGATGGAAGCCAGGTCGCCATCCCCTTGATAGGTGAAGACGATGCTGTCTGGGTTGACGCGCTTGATGCCGGTGGCCATGGCCGGCGCCCGGCCGTGGGCGGCTTCGGCCGAGTCGAGTTGGAAGTAGTTGTAGGCAAAAACAGCGCAGCCAACAGGGGCTACCAGGATGGTGCGCTCTTGTATTTGTAGTTCGTCGATAACTTCGGCGACCAGCCGGTGGGCGGTGCCATGGGTACAGCCAGGGCAGTAATGGGTGTGGATTTCTTCCAGGCTGTCGGGACGTTGGTAAACCAGTTTCTCAACGGTTGTTTTTTGAATGGGTGGGGCTACTGTAACCATTTATGTCCTCCAATAAAAACTTGACGGGTTTATTGTCGTGTCTTACTTTTAAGTCGCTTTGTGTGGCAACCTTCCTCGATGGTGCAGCTGGTTTCTAAACCTGTCAGGTTTAGTCGCTCAGGTGCATTTCCAGAACTTCGGTGCGCCGCCGGATGGCGCGCACCGTTTCTTCGATTTCGTTGGGATAGGGAATAAGTCCACCCATGCGCCCCAGGAATTCTACGGGCACATCGCGGCCCACCGCTTCGCGCACGTCGTGGAACATTTGGCCGGCGTTCATTTCAACGACGAGGAACGCTTTGACGCGGTCGGCCAGGCTCTGCAGCCGTTTTTCCGGGAAGGGCCAGAGCGTAATAGGACGGTGTAGACCCACAGGGACTCCTTCGGCGCGGAGGGTGTGAACGGCCGTTTTCGCTACCCGTCCTGATGTGCCAAAAGCCACCAGCACGATCTCGGCATCGTCAGTATACAGTTCTTCATAGCGCACTTCGTTCGCTTCGATCTCGGCCAATTTGCGCTGCAACTTTTCGTTAAAAGCGTGCAGGGCTTCGGCGCCCAGGTGGATGGAAGTGATGATGTTTTTCTGAGGCATACTCCCGTTGTTACGCCTTGTTTCCTGACCGGTGAGCGCCCAGAACGGCCGTTTCTTTTGCAGTTCTTGCATAGGCGGCAGTTCGGCCGGTTCCATCATCTGCCCGATGGCGCCATCCAGCACCAGGAAGACCAGGGTGCGGTATTTCTCCGCCAGGTCAAAAGAGAGAACCATCATGTCAATAGCTTCTTGAATGGTGGACGGCGCTAAAACGATGGGATGAAAATCGCCGTGTCCTGCCTGCTTGACCACCTGGTTGTAGTCTGATTGGCTGGGCTGGATATTGCCCAGGCCGGGACCGCCGCGCATCACATCCACGATGACGGCCGGCACTTCTGAACCGGCGATGTAACTGAACCCTTCCTGCATCAGGCTGATGCCGGGACTGCTGGAAGAGGTCATGACGCGCACCCCGGCGGAAGCAGCGCCGTATACCATATTGACGGCGGCCACTTCAGATTCGGCCTGCAAAAAGACGCGCCCTAATTCGGGCATGCGTTTGGACATATGCTCAAGTAATTCTGTTTGGGGGGTGATGGGATAACCAAAATATGCCTCGCAGCCAGCGCGGATGGCGGCTTCAGCGATGGCCACGTTCCCTTTGAGTAACTCTTTTGTCATGCTGCATCTCCTTTGTGGGAAGTAGAGATTGGAGATTTAGAGATCGGAGATTGGACAAAATGTTAATCTTCAATCTTCAATCTTTAATCTTTGATCTTTAGGCTGTCAGTGGGGTGGCGTGTCCCTTAAATACTGACTGCTTACGTTGAGGTTTAACGGCCGTTTCGCGGTATACCGTGATGCAGCCGTCTGGGCAAACAGTAGCACACAGAGCGCAGCCAGTGCACTCATGCTGGGGGTCGAGCAGCACAACGGGCCGGTAGCCTTTGCTATTGAGGGTATCGGCCATGGCCAGTACATCAGGGGGACACGCCTCGCGGCAAAGTTCACACCCTTTGCAGCGCTCGACGTCGATTACAATTCGACCTTTTGCCATTGTGAGAAACTCCTTTTTAAGAAGGTAGCGAGTGACGGGAAGCGTATGGCGGGTAAAAACGCGCACCTGGCAACCTGCCACTCGCTAGTGGGATGGGATTGTTAATTTGCCTACCGAGAAAATAAATTTTGAAATTCACCGACGGTGCTAACGAAAACAGCGCCGATATGGTTCATTATGCCATAAATGACAAAGTTGCGACAGTGACAAAGATTAGGTCTGTTTGTGATGAATGTCACACGCGAGAAAGCAAAAATGGTTAATAAAGCATAAAAAACCGGGTGTATTAGTTAATAATATATTCTGGCTTATCTGTAGGGGAGTGGTGGGGAGGAGGCAATAAAAAACGGCCGTTTCTGGGATGGAAACGGCCGTTAATTAACTTGTCATGGGTGGAGTTTAGCGAAGCTCAAAAATGCAAAAATGCTTAAGCATACTCATCCAGGAATTCGCGTAACGGTTCAATGATCTGGTCTGCATGAGTCATGTTGACGGCATGAGCCGCACCAGGAATGCGTACTTTGCCTTTGCCTTCAGGTAAGGTGGCGTATAACTCATCCGCCAAAGTAACCGGCGTCCCAAAATCATCCAGGCCATGAATGGAGAGGACAGGCGTTTCAATGGTGCCGATTTGTTCATCCGTGAGCAAAACCCGGGCGAGCAGGGCGTTCACGGTATGGAACATATTATTACCAGGGAACACCTCCCATTTGGGCCGCCACATATCCCAATATTTGCCAAATTTTTCTTGTGGGCCAATCAAAAGCGTCATGAGCGAGGTGATCGCTTGCTCAAAGGGGCCAAGTTCCACCCAGCTATCACGCAAGGTCGCATAATTCTGTTTGAACTCTTCCGGCATAATGTCTTTGCGCGTACTCATCAACACCATGGCCGTCAGCCGTTCTGGATGTTTAAGGGCTAAGCGAATGGTGGCATACGCCCCCTGAGACATGCCAATCATACAAACCTTATCCAGCGATAAGGCATCCATGACCCCAATGACATCAGAAACGGTGTCATACAAACCAAATTCCTGACCATCCCACACCGTTTTTCCGAATCCCCGTGTATCTAAGCGAATACAGCGATAATCAGGCGCCAGGGCTTGAACTTGTGCCTCAAACATGGTGCTATCAAACAAGAAGCCATGCAAAAACAGCAACGGTTTGCCGTCGCCGCCTGAATCTTCATAAAATATTTCTTGATTATTAACGTTTACAAATCCCATTTTGACTATTCCTCGTACATAAACAATAAGATTCGAGAATTATATCGGATTTTCTACGATAAGGCAGGGCATTTACGCTGCAATAATCTGATACGTATGGGTAATCGGCGTCGCCTTCACCAACATCGCCTGTGCGGGGCAGTAGACGTTTTCAGATAGTTCGATGGCTCGTTCGACAGCTTTTGGGTCGATGTTGTGTCCGGTGACGATGTATTCAACAGTAACGGCCGTGAACACATGAGGATGTGAATCCGCTTGATCCGCATGGACTTTGACCTCGAAATTTGTGACATCCTGCCGCTTCTTGCGCAGAATCGAGATAACGTCCATGGCTGTGCAGCCGGCCAGGCTCATCAGCATCAATTCTAACGGCCGTGCCCCTAAATCTGTGCCGCCCACGCTGGGGTTGCCATCCAGGATAATTTCATGTTGGCTGTCGGCCACGCCGGTGAAATGTAGGCCATCGTGCCAGGTTACTTTTGCGTCCATTTTTCGCTCCTTCGAAAATGTAGCGTGATTTGGTAAATCGCGTTACGAATTTTCATTCATCATGGTGTACCCCGTTCATGGGGTACGCTTTTGTTTATGTTAGAGGCCACGCCTCCGTGCTGCTGTTTATCAGGTAAATGCGCCGCTTTCGGCCGCTTTGCCACAGGTGGTGCAGCTTAAAACGAATAAGCCATCATACGCCAGAACGCCTTCGCCGCAAGTGGGACAGCAGTCGCCGGGTTTTGGCGCCGGGACGGCGCAGGTGGCTGCCCCGGTTTGCCGCCACCAATAATTTTTCGGTGGCTGTTTCATGCTTTCTTTGACGACGGCTCCATCTATTTTCATACACATAAAGATTACAACGAATTTGAGAAAAGAACGAATTTGTTCTTTTCTCAAATTCGTTGTAATCATGGTTGCGTTTTAGGGTAGGGGCGGGATGGCGCGGCGACCTGTTAGCTGCAACAATTGGCTTTTTCTCCGCGCCATCTCGCCCAAATGCTGGCAGCCAGGGTGAGACAGGCGGGAAGCGAGTCGTTGGTGAATGGCAACCTGGTGACCCGCCTGTCCCACCCCTACAATCAGGTTTCAAATTTATAATTGCTGTCAATTTGGAAAATTGGTTGACAAACAGAAAGAATAAGGTCATTACTTGATCCTATGATAAAAAGATTCCCCTTACAAAAATTTTTCCAGACAAGCCAAGCGGCTTGGGCAAACTTGCCAGACCATCGTAAACCGAGTCCGAACACAAAATATGCCTTGTCAGATGCAGTTAACAGTGCCATGAGCATCTTTTTTATGCAATCACAGTCATTTCTGGCGCATCATCAGGCGATGAGTAGGAAAAAACGCGGTAAACAGAATCTACAAACGCTATTCAACGTTGAAAACGTGCCGTCTGACAATCAGATACGTAACCTATTAGACCCACTATCTCCCACTGAATTTGCGCCACAGTTTGAGTGGATTTGGCAAGAACTATCTCGTTTGGGCGGATTAGACATGTACAAAACGAGTTTGAACACGAAGCTTATCGCTTTGGATGGTATGGTTTATCATTCATCTACTGAAATTTCATGCGCGTGCTGTTCCACCCGTCAAGATCGCAGTGGCATAACACATTACTATCATGCAACTTTATTGCCGTTGATGGTGCAACCAAACCTGGAACACGTGCTGGCCTGTTTTCCAGAGATGATTACGCCCCAAGATGGAGCAGAAAAGCAAGACTGTGAACGAAATGCTGCCAAACGATGGCTAACCAATTGGTCGCACTTGTTTGACCCGCATTCAATTACCTATCTGGGGGATGACTTATTCTGCTCGTTAATTGGTGCGATTTGCAGATTACCCATGAAGAAAGTGGCGAAATCTTGTATCACAACAGTTGGGCAACGAACCACACACTCGATACACAATGTATAGAAGCGGTATGTACCTATGGCCGTACTCGTTGGAAGGTTGAGAATGAAGGCATCAATGTTTTGAAGCGGAAAGGATACCATGTTGAACACAATTTTGGGCACGGGTCGCAGCATTTAGCGCAAGTTTTTCTCGTACTCAATCTGCTGGCCTTTCTCTTGCATACGGCTTTGCATCTGGTCGATGATCTCTACCAATTTCTGCGTCAGGCATTGCATACAAGGATTACTTTCTTCAACGACCTCCGTGCTTTATGTCGCTATAACAGGTTTCCCAACTGGGAAGCTCTTTGGTTATTTATGATTGAATCGCTTGAAGAGGACGATATTCCTCCTGACATTGCTGCTCTAATTGCAAATTGAGAATTGCTGCCAAATTGAGAATTGCTGATAATTTGTAGTGCGATTTGCTAATTGACCAAAGGTGCAGCGCGATTTACCAAATCGCGTTACATAGCGGCAAGATGATCGTGTTGTTACCCGGGAATGACAATACCCGGCTTTTTGCCCCGGCTGCCCCCACCTTTATCGTTACAATCGCAGAACGATGCCTTCATTGGCGTTCAGGGCCAGATTTTCCAGATCAACACGGCCCGTTCTTTGCCTGCCGGTAGCCACAGCAATGCTGGCTTGAGCGGCGATATGACTGAGGTTGAGGGAGTGGTCACGGCCGCCGAAGTTGAGCACGATGAGGAATGAATCGGAGCCGGCGTGTGTCCGTTGGTAGGCGAAGATGTCGGCCGCTTCTTGCCTGAGGCTGACGGTGGCATAGGCTCCCACACTCAAAGCTGGTTCTTCGCGCCGCAATTTTGCCAGCGCCCGGTACAAGTTCAGCATGGAGATGGGATCATCCAACTGCCTGGCCACATTCCGTTCCTGGTAGTCGTCTGCCAGGGGCAGCCAGGGGGTAATGCCTGCGGATGTGAAGCCGGCGTTGGCGGAGGCGTCCCACTGCATGGGGGTGCGTTCCGGGTCGCGTCCGACGATGTGGGCGATTTCAGGTTGGTTAACGGCCGGTGGGTCTTGGATGAACTCCGGAGGAATAACCACATTTTCCATGCCGATTTCCTCGCCATAGTAAGTGGTGGGAGTGCCGCGCAAGGTGAGCAGGAGCATATTGGCAATGCGGGCTTGTTCTGGCCCGACGCGGCTGGCGAGGCGTGGTTGATCATGGTTGCCCAGCACCCAGTTAGGCCAGGCCCCAGGAGGCAGCGCCGCTTCATATTTCTCAACCAGCGCCCGTATTTTCTGGGCGTCCCAGGGGCAGTGGATGAGGTGGAAGTTGAAGGGGAGATGGCATTCGTCAAGAGAACGGCCGTAATATGTCATCAGCTCTTCGTAAGGCAAATAAATTTCACCCACCATCATGCGCTCATCATATTCATCCAAAACGGCCCGCATCTGGCGCACCAGGTCATGGATGCCCGGCGTGTTTTGGGTGTAAATATGCTGCAAGCTGCCAAACGGCTCAACCCCATCCCAATCCGGGTTGGCTGGCTCGTCGCGCAGTTGCTCATCTTTCAGCATCAGCCAAATGACATCGACGCGGAAGCCATCGACCCCTTTATCCAGCCAAAAGCGCAAATTATTTAACATGGCTGGCATTACATCCGGATGGCGGTAGTTGAGTTCTGGCTGCTGCGTCACAAATTGGTGCAGGTAATATTGGCCGGTGGTTTCATCAAACGTCCAGGCAGGGCCGCCGAAGAAACTAAGCCAGTTGTTGGGCGGCCCCCCATCTGGGGCCGGATCGCGCCAGATGTACCAATCTCGCTTGGGGTTATCGCGGCTGCTGCGGCTTTCTTGGAACCAGGCGTGTTCATCGGAGGTGTGGTTTGGCACCAGGTCGAGCATCAATTTCATACCCCGTTCATGGGTTTCTGCCAGCAGCATATCGAAATCAGCCATGTCGCCAAACATGGGATGTATGCCGGTGTAATCGGCCACATCATAACCGAAATCGTGCATGGGTGAGGGATAGATGGGAGATAGCCAGATGGCTGTAATACCCAAATCTTGGAGGTAGCCCA
Source organism: uncultured Ardenticatenaceae bacterium (assembly GCA_964643965.1). Classification (GTDB taxonomy): domain Bacteria; phylum Chloroflexota; class Anaerolineae; order Promineifilales; family Promineifilaceae. The sequence continues at coordinate 7,671 of CAZXVH010000054.1, read as the reverse complement.
GCCGCTGGCGGATGCCGTTCAAATCGCCGATACCATCGTCATTGCTGTCCTGATATGAGCGTGGATAAATTTGGTAGATGATGCCAGTTTGCCACCAGAGATAAGAAGGGGTCATGATGTGGTTTGCGCTCCTGATTTGTAAATTTGGTAATTTTACCAGTTCTTTGGAAAACAGCAGGATTCCGCGCTCCGTTTTATGAAGCGTTATTATTGGCGCTGGCGAACTTGTGGATACAATTAGCAGAGAAAACCGGAAACGTAAACAAGCTGATTTTGACCAATATATGGAGAGATATTTATGGCAACTCTGGAAAATGAGAAACGCTCACCAGCCGAAATCGTAAAATCTTATCTGCCTATTTTAGCCTGGCTGCCAGCGTACCAAAAAGGGTGGCTGCGTGGTGATGTGATTGCCGCGCTGACTTTGTGGGCGTTATTGGTTCCTGAGGCGATGGCGTATGCCGGTATTGCCGGGATGCCGCCGGAGACCGGTTTATATGCGGCGCCACTGGCCTTGATTGCGTATGCTATTTTTGGCTCGTCTCGTCATTTGAGCGTGGGGCCTAGTTCGGCCGTTGCCGCTTTGTCGTTTAGTGTGGTTGCTGGTCTGGCGGTGGTTGGCAGCCCGGAATTTATTTTGCTGACTATCACATTGGCGTTTGTGGTCGGTATTCTCTTGATTATTGGCGGCTTTTTGCGGTTGGGCGTATTGGCCGATTTTCTGTCACGGCCGGTGCTGGATGGGTTTGTGGTGGGCGTGGCCATCTCGATTGCCGTGGGGCAGTTGGATAAGATTTTGGGTTTTGAACCAGACGGGTATGAATTTGTGCCGGATATGCTGCAATTTCTGTCGCATCTTAACCTGACGGACGTGCCCACGCTGATTGTGGGGGCGGTCAGTTTGGCGCTTTTGTTTGCGCTGCATAAATATACGCCTAAATTGCCATCTGCATTGATTGTACTGTTTTTGGCGATTGCGGCGTCTACGTTGTTTAACTTTGAGGCGATAGGCATTCATATAGTGGGCGCTATTCCGGCGGGATTGCCTACGTTTGGTGTGCCGTCAGATTTGAGCATAGAGGATATGCTGGCTGTTTTAACTGGCGGGTTTGGGCTGGCGCTGGTGGCTTTTGCGGAGTCTGTGGCCATTGCCCGGGCGTATGGCACGAAGTTTGGTTATGAGGTAGATGCAAATCAGGAGTTGTTAGCCACTGGGGTGGCGAATTTAGGCTCTGGGTTTAGCGGGGCTTTTGTGGTGGATGGCAGCATGTCGCGCACGGCGGCGGCGGTAACATCTGAGGCTAAAACGCAGATGGTTTCGTTGGTGGCGGCGGCGGCAATTTTGATAACGGCCGTTGCCCTCACCCCGCTCTTTTATGCCCTTCCAGAGGCCACCCTGGGCGCCATTGTCATCCACGCTGTCTGGAAAAACATTAACTTCCGCAAGATATCAAAATACCGCCATATCACTGATATAGACTTTGCTACTTCTTTGGTGGCTATGGGCGGGGTGTTGATTTTGGGCTTACTAGAAGGGCTGGTGCTGGCGACATTTTTGGGCCTGATTGTGTTGTTGTTTAGCACCAAGCGACGCAATACCATCGTTGTAGGCAAAGTGCCGAATACAGAAGTGTATCGCAGTCTGGATAATTTTTCGGACGCGCAAACTTTCCCCGGTTTGCTTATTCTACGTTTTGACGGCACGCTCTTTTTTGCCAATGCGCATGATTTCATCGTGGCCGCTACCCACACGATTGCCGCTTCAGAGCCGGCAATTAAAGTGGTGCTGTTGGACAGCGAGTCGATCAATGATATTGACGCCACGGCCGTTTTTACTCTCAAAGAATTCCAGGATCAATTGCAGAAAACTGGCGTTGATCTGCGCTTTGCCCGGGTGAAAACCCATGTGATGGTTGTTATGGATCGCGCCGGGCTGACAAAGGTTGTTTCGGAGAAGCATTTCTACCCGACTGTACAAACGGCCGTTGACGACTATTTGGCGGAACAATAACAACAAAAGATTCCCTGCCTGCTGTCTGAAAGAATAAACGGGTTCCTCGGGAAAGCGGTTTGACCAAACCGGATGGCTGTTTTATAATTTTTCTTGAAACCCCACCCACATTGGGACTTCTATAAAATTGAAAAACGCCTGTTTTTGAGCAGGCGTGTATATTTCGGAGAAATCTTCACCTAAATGACGGAAATATCCGCCGACTATCCAATACCAATTGGCCGGGTCTTCGGGGAGAATACAGCCCTTGAGTGACCCTAATTCAGAGCCTCCTGACCCTGGTCAGGACCCCTACTTATTTACTGCAACGATATATTGGGTGTTTGTAGGTGGCGCTGTTTGCCGCCTACCTGACCTTTGTGTGAGCGAACGGCCGTTCGCCTACCTCTGTGTCGCGTCTTGAAAAATAACCAAAACCTTTAGGAAATAATGTCAATAATCTTACTCATAACCGCCGCCGTGTCGTTGATGATCTTTTTCAATGCGCTGTATGTGGGCGCTGAATTTGCCACGGTTGCTGCCCATCGCACCCGCATCAGTCAAGAAGCGGCCGGTGGCAATAAAATGGCGCTGCTGCTGCTGCCCATCATGGAAAACACGGCCGCCCTGGATAATTACGTGGCCGCCTGCCAGATTGGCATCACCATTTCTTCACTGGTGCTGGGCGCTTTTGGGCAAAACGTGATGGCCCGCTACCTGGTGGCGCCGTTGGCCTATGTGGGCGTCAGTGAAACGGCCGCGCAATCGATTGCCACCATTATCGTCCTGGCTTTTATCACGATTTTGCAGGTGATCATGGGTGAATTGTTCCCCAAGTCTGTGGCCATTCAATATCCCGAGAAGGTGGCGCTGGCCTTAGTGATCCCCATGCGTATCTCCCTGTTTTTATTTACACCCCTGATCTGGTTATTTAACGGCAGTGGCAATCTGGTGCTGCGCCTGGTGGGTCGAGGGAGCCGTGAAGGGACGCGCATTCATTCCCCGGGAGAAATCGAGCTATTGGTGACAGAAAGTCATGAGAGCGGGCTGTTGGATGATGAGGAACGGCAAATGCTGCGCAATACCTTTCGCCTGCGAGACTTGACGGCGCGGCAGGTGATGGTTCATCGTACACGCATGGTGGCGGCGCCTAAAACCAATTCGATTGAAGAGGTGATCAACCTGGCGATTCAAGGCGGGTACTCACGCATCCCGATTTGTGGCGACTCTATTGATGATATCCTCGGTTTTGTGCATGTGAAGGATTTGTTCAGGCGGCATGTAAACGGCCGTTCCGATATGGAATCAGCCATGCGAGAAGTCATCTACGTGCCCGAAACCATGCCCGTACTGGATGTGTGGGAAAAGCTAAACGAGGGGGGCAATTACCTGGCTATTGTTTTCGATGAGTATGGCGGCACGGCCGGCATCATCACCTTTGAAGACCTCATCGAAGAGATATTTGGTGAACTAAAAGACGAATTCGACGACGAAATGGCGCTCATCGCCCGTGACCGCGAAGGTCGCATTTATCTGCGCGGCGATCTGCTCGTTTCTGATGTAAACGAATACCTGGAATTAAACCTGCCGGCCGAAAACGACACCCTCAGCGGTCTCGTCTTTAGCAAGCTGGGCCGCCCCCCCAGCGAAGGCGACGAGGTGGCCTTTGGCGACATCCCAATCCGCGTAGAAGTCATGGAAGATTTAGGTGTACTGGAAGTCTCCTTGCAACTGCCGGCCACCGAAAACGCGGCCCCGTTCAGCGAATGGGAGGTGGCAGAACATGAGTAAAGCTATTCTGTTTAGTTTGATGATTCCCGGCATGAGCGCCGCTGTTTTGCTCTCTTCGGTGGCGCAGCAAGAGTCTGGTGGCGGCTTGGGGGCGCTGCTCTTGCCGACCGCGATCATTCTGCTGTTGGTGGCGCTCAACGGTTTTTTTGTGGCCGCTGAATTCAGCATTATTGGCGTCAGGCCCACGCAGCTCGAAGAGATGGAGGATGAGGACAGAGGTGGTAAGCGCGAGCATGTTCTGGGCATCCTGGAATCTCGTACCAAACAAGACCGCTATATCGCCACCGCCCAATTGGGCATCACCATCGCTTCGTTAGGGCTGGCTATGTATGGTGAACCGCAAATTGCCCATCTGCTAGAGCCGTTCATTGAGAAATTATGGTTTGAGCCAAGCCCGGCATTGATACGCTCCATTGGGTATGTCTTTGGCTTGAGTATCCTCACCTATTTGCATGTCGTGCTAGGCGAAATGGTGCCCAAATCGTTGGCGCTTTCTGATGCGCCCAATATGGTGCTGGCGTTGACGCATCCCATGAAAATTGCGCAAACCATACTGGTTATACCCGTGCATATCTTAAACGGCATTGGTCGGCTGCTGCTGCGTTTGTTCAAGATTCCGCCGGCCGAGGGGCATGAGCGAGTCTTGTCGGCAGAAGAGATTGAACTGTTGGTCAGTGAGAGCGCCGAAGGCGGCTTGTTGAATCAAGATGAAGAAGAGATGATTCGCAATATCTTTGATTTCAGCGACCGGGTTGTGGGCCAGGTGATGACGCCCCGTACCCGGGTGCAGGCCATTCCCATTGGTATCGTTCGTGAGAAATTGCTAAAAATTGTCATCGAGAGCCATCACAGCCGCTTCCCCGTATATGACCGCGACCGGGATCATATTGTGGGCATCCTCCATCTCAAGGACATCATCCGGCAAACCATGAAACCGGACAGTAAATTTGATATTCGTTTGATTTTACGTTCCGCGCCGGCCATACCAGAAGATTTTCCGGTAGAAAAATTATTGGCCGCTTTTAAGAGCCAGCAGTTGCATATGGCAATTGTGCTGGATGAATTTGGGGGCATGGCAGGCGTGGTGACGCTCGAAGACCTGGTGGAAGAAGTGGTGGGGGAAGTGCGCGATGAATTTGACCCGGAATACGAACCCTATGTGGAAATTGAGCCAGGCGTTTTAGAGGTGGCCGGCGATTATTTGGTGGATGATTTGATGGAAGAAGTGTATTTGGGGGAAGCGGCTGAGTTGCCGGATGTGGAGACGATTGGCGGGTTGGTGGTTTCTAAACTGGGCCGGCCGCCCCAAATTGGGGATGAGGTGGTCTACCATGAGGATGTGACTATCTTGGTGTTAGAGGTAGACCGGCGAGCCGTGACACGCGCCAGAATAAATTTTCCGGTCATGATGGAGAATAAAAGAGAAAACGGCAAAGATGAAGCAGAGTGAGGGGAGAAGCGTGAAACGTGAGGCGTACGGTTTTTACGTTTCACGTTTCACGCTTTATTTTACAGGTCGTAAATATCGTTAAACTTGGCGGTGGCGTAGCGCATGAAGGCATCATGGCTCAGGGGTTTGCCGGTGACGCGCTCCACCAGTTCGCCAGGCGTGAATTTACGGCCGTGTTGGTGGATGTTTTCACGCAGCCAGGCAAGTAAGGTGGTAGTTTTACCGGCTGCCAGTTCGCTTTCAATGGCCGGGAATTGGGCAACGGCCGTTTCCATGAACTGCGCCGCATACAAATTGCCTAAGGCATAAGTGGGGAAGTAGCCAAAGCCGGGCCGGGTCCAATGTACATCTTGCAGGCAGCCTTTACTGTCAGTAGGCGGGGTGATACCGAGCAGGTCTTCCATCCTGGCGTTCCAGGCTGACGGCAAATCTTTGGCCGCCAGTTCCCCGTTGAGCATCGCCTGCTCCAGTTCAAAACGCAAAATGATGTGGAAATTGTAGGTCAGTTCGTCCGCTTCCACGCGAATGTAAGAGGGCTGCACCTTGTTGATGGCCCGGTAGAAATCCTCGGCGGTGGCGCCGCCCAACTGCGCCAGGAAAAGCGATTGCAGCTTGGGGAAATGCGCCTGCCAGAAGCCGCGATTGCGCCCCACCAAATTTTCCATCATGCGAGACTGGGATTCGTGAATGCCGAGAGATGTGCCCCGTGCTAATGGCGTCCGCGCCAAATCAGGGTGTGTGCCTTGCTCATACATGGCATGGCCGGATTCGTGCAGCGTACCAAAGAGGGAGGGGTTGAGGAAATGAGGATACCAGCGGGTGGTGATGCGGGCGTCGTCGCGGCTGAAGCTGGTGGCAAAGGGATGGACGACGGTTCCCAGGTGGCCGCGTTCAAAGTCGTAGCCAATTTCAGCGGCAATGTAGCGGGCGAACTCTTTTTGTTTGTCGATGTCAAAATTTTGGTGAACAAGGGCGTCGGAAACGGCCGTTCCTCGTTCTTCAATCGCTTCCCGCAAAGGGACCAACGCTGCCTTGCTGGCGTCAAAAATAGCGCGGACATCGGCCGTTTTCATGCCTACTTCATACTTATCGAGCAAGGCGTCATATTTTTCATCTTCATAGCCGTAGTAATCGGCCAATTCCTGGCACATCTCGATCACTTGCGCCATCCAGGGTTCATAGCTGGCATAATCGTTTTCGGCCCTGGCCTGCGCCCAGACGGCATGGGCCTTACCGCTAAGCTGTGCGGCACGGATGATGTAATCTGAAGGCACTTTGCGGGCGTCTTCGTAGTTTTTCTTGAGCAGTCGCAGTAAACTGGCTTCGTTGCTGTCGTAGGCGGCGCCGTTGAGGGAAGCGGCGGCGTCTTCGATAAGCTGCCCCATTTCATCAGAGGTAGACATGGTGTGGGTGAGGCGGCTCAGAGTCGTCATTTGTTGTACGCGGGCTGCTAAACCCAGAGGCGGCATGTTGACCTCTTTGTCCCAACTGAGAACGGCTTGGGCTTTGTTCAGGTCGTTGATTTCGTACACTTTTTCGAGTAAGGCGTGGTATTCAGGGGTCATGGGTGGTCTCCAGAGTGTGAAAATTTAAGAGAGGGAGTTTACCGGAAAAACGGCCGTTTTCCAACTATGCTCTTATATTCCGGTAAACAAAAAAGGGCCGGGCAATCAAACGATTACCCGGCCCTATAGTTAAAACTTACCGATCAATAGCGGTTACGGCTTCATGATCACCGGCAGGTACAGGACGTACTGCACGTTCACTGTCACCGAAACCGAATCCACGATGCCCAAAGAGAGATGCGTCGGGCTGCGTAATTCAGCCGAAATCACATGAGCGCCGGGCAGCAGGTCTACGGCCGTGTCATAAGCCATCACCGGACCAATTGCCACGCCATCCACCCACAGATGCCAATGCCCATTTGTGGGAATGACGAAATCGGTGGTGGTGATGACGACGGGGACGGAAACGGCCGTGCCGTTGGTGCTGGTAAAGACTTCACCGGCCGTCGGGCTGAGAATGCTCACAGTCGGCGCTGTCAAATCCAACCCAATCAGAATGGGATCATGATCTGAAGCGCGGAACTCATCAGGATTAAAGAAGAATGCCTGATTGAAGTCGTTGTAATCCAACGCCCGCGGCTCATCAGAATTGATATGCCAGGGGGTCGTATCGGTGACAGACGGCAGCAACCCTGGGCTGGCTAAGGCATAATCCAGATAACCAAACTCGCCATTGAAGGAATAGCTGTAGGCGTCATCGCCCAAAAACTGCTCCAACAAGTTGGTCAGACCGGCGTCTTTCAAAGCCATGATCGGGTCTTCCATCGCATAAGAATTCAGATCGCCAATGATCAGGAAATTGTCGGAACCACTGCCTGTAGGATCACTGTTGAGCCAGGTGGCCAGGATTTCAGCAGCGGCCGTGCGCGTGGCGT
>CAZXVH010000053.1:4420-32793 GCA_964643965.1 uncultured Ardenticatenaceae bacterium | reverse complement strand
TTAGGACTACACAATGTTTCAGCATTCTCTGATGAATCTTGGGGTGGAGACCCTATGCGAATTGGCATATACATGGTTTACATCGCAAGTTTCAGCATTCTCTGATGAATCTTGGGGTGGAGACCCAATTGCACATCATAACCGCCGAGTTTTGCGACATGTTTCAGCATTCTCTGATGAATCTTGGGGTGGAGACCAACGGGTAGCGCTCCATGCGCTGCAAGAGATCGCGGTTTCAGCATTCTCTGATGAATCTTGGGGTGGAGACCCCCTCAACATGACCCCCAACATAAGGATAAAATGGGGTTTCAGCATTCTCTGATGAATCTTGGGGTGGAGACCCTGTTATTGCGGTGGTGGCATTACTGCGGAATGCGTGTTTCAGCATTCTCTGATGAATCTTGGGGTGGAGACCAGTGATGGGTGTCCCGGCGCATTCAATATTAAAGTTGTTTCAGCATTCTCTGATGAATCTTGGGGTGGAGACCCTTATCCCCTGGCGGCATGTATCGCTCACACTTTGAGGTTTCAGCATTCTCTGATGAATCTTGGGGTGGAGACCGTTTTGAACCAAGCGTCTCTGCCAGTTGGACTACCAGTTTCAGCATTCTCTGATGAATCTTGGGGTGGAGACCGTGCATGGCATAAGATGATCGGCCTTGTAGTTGATGTTTCAGCATTCTCTGATGAATCTTGGGGTGGAGACCTGAAAGTTCTGCGCAAAGCAGAAGATGGCGAAATGTTTCAGCATTCTCTGATGAATCTTGGGGTGGAGACCCCGCAACGTCCGCGCCGTCCCATAGATGATTCAGCAGTTTCAGCATTCTCTGATGAATCTTGGGGTGGAGACCAGTATATCAAGTAATGTCTGGTCATCATAATCCCCAAGTTTCAGCATTCTCTGATGAATCTTGGGGTGGAGACCCACAACTTTGGATTCTGCTACCAAATTAGCAAGCATGTTTCAGCATTCTCTGATGAATCTTGGGGTGGAGACCCCATCTCTCGCAAGTGGAATCCTCAGTCAAAGTGTTGTTTCAGCATTCTCTGATGAATCTTGGGGTGGAGACCTTCCAAAAGGACGTCTAGTCACTGGTTTTGTGGTGAGTTTCAGCATTCTCTGATGAATCTTGGGGTGGAGACCATATCAAACAGCAGATAGATTGGAAATTAGATTGGGTTTCAGCATTCTCTGATGAATCTTGGGGTGGAGACCGTAGGAGATATATACAGTGTAATACGCACGAAGAATGTTTCAGCATTCTCTGATGAATCTTGGGGTGGAGACCGATATTAAGGATGCTGTAGCTAGGATGACGGATGAGTTTCAGCATTCTCTGATGAATCTTGGGGTGGAGACCCAACATCGCTACCAGGATTCCAATCAGGCCATTCAGTTTCAGCATTCTCTGATGAATCTTGGGGTGGAGACCAAAGTGTGGAATGACTGTCGGTCAATTTATAATGCGTTTCAGCATTCTCTGATGAATCTTGGGGTGGAGACCTGTCATTCGCCTTTTCTGCCATGTCAACCTCAAACCGTTTCAGCATTCTCTGATGAATCTTGGGGTGGAGACCATGCACCCCGCTGCTATTCGGACGTTCCCCGATCATGTTTCAGCATTCTCTGATGAATCTTGGGGTGGAGACCCAGCACCGGGCGAGCAGCTGGTGCAAACTTCGTGATGGTTTCAGCATTCTCTGATGAATCTTGGGGTGGAGACCATGAGTGATTTGATTTTGGTTCATCGGCATTTGGTTGTTTCAGCATTCTCTGATGAATCTTGGGGTGGAGACCAGGTTGTTGTTAAGCGTGATCTTGATATTAAGGCGTTTCAGCATTCTCTGATGAATCTTGGGGTGGAGACCTCCGCCGCCAGCGCTGCTGCGGATGCTGAGGTGGTGTTTCAGCATTCTCTGATGAATCTTGGGGTGGAGACCCTGGAAACGTTGAAACTGGCTCATACCGCCTTGCAAGTTTCAGCATTCTCTGATGAATCTTGGGGTGGAGACCGCCAAAAGGCGCTCCGCCAGCGCCGCCGTCAACTCCGTTTCAGCATTCTCTGATGAATCTTGGGGTGGAGACCGGAACGGAATCCGGCGTCTTCTGTGCTGATCACGTTTCAGCATTCTCTGATGAATCTTGGGGTGGAGACCAATAATGGCAGAAACGACACTAGAAGTTATCTTTAAGTTTCAGCATTCTCTGATGAATCTTGGGGTGGAGACCAAGAAAAATATAGCACCACTAAGGTGTCTATTGCCTGTTTCAGCATTCTCTGATGAATCTTGGGGTGGAGACCTTGCTTGCTTTCGGCCCTGGCTTGCGCTCTGATTGTTTCAGCATTCTCTGATGAATCTTGGGGTGGAGACCGATGAAGACGGCCGGCGCACGTTTTATGATACCGAAGTTTCAGCATTCTCTGATGAATCTTGGGGTGGAGACCGCTGAGATGTGGTTTCACTCTGCTTCTCATGTTTGTTTCAGCATTCTCTGATGAATCTTGGGGTGGAGACCGCGAATTGGGAACTGGATGCGGACAGCCAGCAGCACGTTTCAGCATTCTCTGATGAATCTTGGGGTGGAGACCAACCGTTGCATAGACATTGTTGTCATAATTAAGATGTTTCAGCATTCTCTGATGAATCTTGGGGTGGAGACCTGCAAAGCCAGCTCCTCAGCGCTAAACAAGCGGTAACGTTTCAGCATTCTCTGATGAATCTTGGGGTGGAGACCATCTCAAACCACCAACCACCATTCCCTCTCCCTATGTTTCAGCATTCTCTGATGAATCTTGGGGTGGAGACCCTGGATTAAAAATAATGTTGAATTGCAAGATGTCTTAAGTTTCAGCATTCTCTGATGAATCTTGGGGTGGAGACCAACAATATACACAAACGATAATGATGATATTTATATTGTTTCAGCATTCTCTGATGAATCTTGGGGTGGAGACCCGCAGAACTCATTACTAATCCTGGATTCGAGACAGCGTTTCAGCATTCTCTGATGAATCTTGGGGTGGAGACCAGCTACCCATCATCCTGAGTTTATGAGTTTTACTTGTTTCAGCATTCTCTGATGAATCTTGGGGTGGAGACCCCGGGTTTTTATACCGGTGGCGAATAAATGAGCGATAAATCTAGCTGTTTCAGCATTCTCTGATGAATCTTGGGGTGGAGACCAGATGTGGATGACCTGGCCTTTTTGGCGGCGGCAGTGTTTCAGCATTCTCTGATGAATCTTGGGGTGGAGACCCGTTGTTATGAGTATTGTTTGGCTTCAGGTTTTGTTTCAGCATTCTCTGATGAATCTTGGGGTGGAGACCCGTTGACATGAACGCCATCCCTGACGACTTGAGACAGTTTCAGCATTCTCTGATGAATCTTGGGGTGGAGACCGACATTCTGGTGCCGCATGTTTCACAGTAACTGTCGTTTCAGCATTCTCTGATGAATCTTGGGGTGGAGACCTCAAAAACGACCAGCGCCAGATAGGGCACGTACCAGTTTCAGCATTCTCTGATGAATCTTGGGGTGGAGACCTTGGCAACGATGGCCCGAAGATTTACGATGGTGACAGTTTCAGCATTCTCTGATGAATCTTGGGGTGGAGACCCGACCCTGTTTTCTGATTTTAGCAGGTCTTTTTTGATGTGTCACGGCCGTTTTCGGCCTTAGAACGCATTTTTAAGGGGCTGTTTTTCGAGAAATTTGGTTTAGATGTGATTGTTAAGGTGCTTTTTTCGCAAATCGGTTTCTGTTGAAATAAGGGGGGGATTTGCGAAAGGGTCAGGCGCTGTGTAGTTGGGCGGTCGATAGGCGCATCCAGTCCCAATAGGAGGGCCAGTCGCCGCCGGTTAGCTGATAGACGCCGTTGCCTTTGACGGTGGATTTGCCGACTTGAGCGGCCTGTCCCCAGAGCAGCCAGGGCAGGAGCGGCGACCAGTTGTCGGTGCGGTAGGTGGCGCTGCCGGTGAATCCGCTTAAGGGTGTTTTTCGGCCTTTGCGGCCGGAATGTACCCAGATTTCGTGCCAGTGGATGTCGGCGTCGACGAGTCGGACCTGATCGGCGAGGGCGTAGAGGTGATGGATGCTGGCGGCATCGCGCCGTTCCTGGCCGGCGAATTGGCGGTTGAGTTCGTCGATGCGGTAGAGCAGCCGCCGAAAGAAGACGCTGAAGTCGGGCATTTTGCACGGTTTGCCTTTTTCTTCCAGGCGCAGTGGCGTTAGAAATTGCAAGGTGAGTTCGTTGTCGGTGGGCAGGTGATGCAGGTGCTGCTGGCTGATGTGGGTAACGGCCGTTTCGTCTATGAACAGGTCTGGCACAGTGACGAGGGAGTCGCCTGGTTGCAGCAATATTTGCATATCGCCGCGCAGGGGATCAACGGCCGTTATCCTATCCAGTTCAAAGCGCCCCATGCCTTCACGACGACCGGGACCGATGCCTTCGCTTTGTCCCATTTCGGCGATGGCGAGGACGAAGTAGGGCAGATATTTGAAGCCTTCTCCGAAAAGGGTAAGGGTGAAGGCGAAGGGGTCGCCTGGTTCCATATCCCATTTGCAGGGAATGGGCGGCACGAGGGCGTAGGCGCGCACGTCGGTGCCGGGATCGAGGTTGGCAGTGAGCAGCCAGCAAGCGGGGCAGGTGGCGGCGTGGGCGCTGCTGGGGGGACGGTCGCCGCGCCGGTCGCTTTCCGGGCAGGTGGCGTGGCGCATGACGTTGGCGAGAGCGTTGCGCAGGCTGTTGCCCGCGTAATGGCCGCCGAGTTTGATGGGGGTGGTGGCGGTACAGTCGAAGCGGAGGTGGGTGAGTTGCAGTGGGGTCATGTGGTTCCTCTGGCGGAATAGGTATGGTGGGGCGATTCAACATTATTGGCGGATGCGCTATAATGTGCCTGATGGTATGCAATGAAGCTGACCGATATAGATGTTTTTAGGAGTGATATGATGAGCCAAACGATAACGGCCGTGTATGAAGATGGAATTTTGCGCCCTTTGTCTCCGGTATTTTTGCCTGAAAAAACACGGGTTGTTTTGCAAATAGAACAAACGGGGACGGTTGATCCGGTTTTAGAATTGATTGGTATGTTTAATAGTGAAAAACCGCTCATTGATGATATTCCTGTCAGTGAAGACCCCGATTTATATCTGATTGCAGAAGCAATGGGGGCAGAGGCTGTAGGACTCCACGCATGGGAGATTGCTCCCCTGCGTTATCGTCGTGGGCCTGATGGTTTCCCGCTTCGGCGTAAGTCTGATTAAATCCAATCATGTCGCAAATTCTTATCGACTCCGGTGCGTTTTTGGCAATGTTGGATGCCAGAGATAAGTATCATACGTCAGCACAAGCATTTGTCTCTGCCCATAGTAATACCACTTTTTTCATTCCAGAAGCAATTTTTTCCGAAACCATGACACTGGTTAAAGCTCGACCAGGAGCAAAGCCTGCTATCATGTTGGGTGAACGCATTTTTGTCAGCACCATGTTTAAGCTTATTTCTCTGCCGGAAAGTGAAAAGCCAGCCATTTGGGCAATTTTCAAACAATATGATGATAAGGCCTGGAGTTACGCTGACTGTTCGATTCTAGCGATTTCGCGGCATTTGCAGATTGCTTCTGTCTTTTCGTTTGACCATCACATTGAGCAGATGGCGGATTTGAAACGAGTGCCATAAGGCTAAACGGCCGTTGTTTATTCATACAATGAGTAAGAGCGACTGGATTTTACCAGTCGGTAAGGTAGGATAATGTGATGGGTGAGGCGTAACGGCCGTTTTTTTAATCCCAATCATCTTCTTCCTCACTGTCGTTGTACCGTCGCTCTAAATCTAAGCCCACAAAATTATCATAATACGCATCTGCCACGTAGAGATTTCCATCATCCTCGGTTTGGATGCGCCCTCCGCTTTTGAGACGACCATATTGGTTCCAGCGAATGGAGACCATTAGTTCTGCCGTTTCGATGTAATTACGCTCTTTGGCACCCCAATAGTCGTTTGTCAGGATTTTCGGCAAAACATCAATGCCATCAAAGGCTTGGTAGAATTGTTCTTTTAGGGCTAAGTCAGCTTGAAACGGCCGTAATGTGCCGATCACTGCCTGTTCAAAATCAGCAGACGTTTGCTGAAATTCAGCTTTCCAGGCAGTTTCTACTTCACCTGTATAAATTTCGTTCAGCCAACTGCCAACGGCGCTTTCATCTATAGGTTTCCCGTTTTCCCGTACCAATACGCGCAATGTTCCCGCAATTAGACGCGGATCGTAAATTACTTGCCCGTCATCTGGTAATGTAAACACGTTGACTGTTGCCAGGTCTGCCATTTTTCTGCGTCGATTGATGCGGCCAAAACGTTGCACCAATGCTTCCAATGGCGCCGGTTCGGTGTAAATGGTATCGAGATCAATATCCAGGCTGACTTCTACGACCTGAGTGGCGACAACGACAATGGGTCGTCTGGATTCGCTTGTGGAACCGGTACATTCCATGATAGTCTGCTCTTTCTTCCAACGGTCTCGTAAATTAAAACGGCCGTGTAGCAGCAACATTTCTACGCCATCATGCTTGAGGCGTTTATCTAATTCAGCAAAGGCATCCTGCGCTCTTTTCACCAGATTGCAGACGACAAGGACAGAACGGCCGTTGCGTACCTCTTTCGCAATTTGATCTAAATGTACTTCATCCAACAGTTCGCCTTCAATTAAATTGAGCTTGTGCCGCTGAAACGTCGCAAACAATGCAGGTTGGGCTGGAATTTCAATCGGCATGTCTAAAGCTGTTTCCAGCCATTCTTTGATGATGCTGGGAAAGGTGGCCGACATGATGAAGAAACGGGCGTGGTAATGGCAACGCAGATATTCAATGGTTTTGAGGATGAGTGCTAACCGTTTCACTTCATAGGCGTGAATCTCATCAAAGATAAACAGACCATTTTGGTAATCGGTTAATTGTGCTTCGTATCCTTTCAGACGATACATGGCTTTGAGCATCTGGTATGGGCTAAAGACGCGCACTGGCGGATAGTTTAGTTGGTTCAAGTTTTTTGCCCAACTTGCTAATCGTGCCGCATTTTGGGGATGGTTGTCGTCCCGTTCCATGATGTCCCGATAGAGCGCTAACAGGGAACGGCCGTGTTGTAAACCAACCTTGTCCTGCCCAAATGTCTTTGTCAGCCGTTTTTTCATGGCATTCATGCTGGCTTGATAGGGTAGCGTATAAAAGAGGCGCGGCGGGGATTGGTTGGCAATAGATTGCCGGGCTGCCCACAATAAGGCGGCTTCTGTTTTGCCGCTGCCTGTGGGGGCTATGAGCAAAGCGTGTGATTCTGTGACACTGGCATCCTTTTGGTGATCATACAAATCATCCCAACTGATTGACTTTTCAGGACGACTCATGGCGTTTAACACAGCCTGGGTTGTGAATGTAACTCGCGGCAAGCTGTCGGCGTGGGCGGATGCGCTGTGGTCGGCGTTGATGAGGGAGCCGCGCAAGGTCATCAATGGAATGGACAGGGCTGCGTATTTGCGCCGATCAAGTCGTTCTACGAAGTTACCAAATTCTTCTAACCAATAACGGATGCGGGAAACGGCCGTTGCCGCAAAAGACGCTTCGGGTTCAGCCACAAAAGTGACAGAGCGTACTCCCAATTGGTCAAATCCCAGGCTTTGCGCCCATGACCAACCACAAGTAGTCAGCCAATCATGTAAACCAGTTACATGATCTGCTGGAAAGTTATCTAACTGTTTTAGCAGCGGGTCACGGCCGTCGTCACCCATCAATAAAGAATAAGAGATCATGATATCGGCTTTATCTCGGTGATGGGAAACGATGGCGGCAGCCGCCCACAATCGTTCTGTTTGATCTAAACCATCCGTGATCCAATCCAGAAAAGAAAGCGAGAATACTTCATGTCGATGTCGTCCCCACAATTCTTTCAAATCAGCATCACGACGCAGCATCCCCTGAAAACCGGGCATCGCCTTGCCAAAGTCATGTAAAAATGCGCCCCAATAGAGACAGTGCCAGAGATGTGGCTGGTTGAGTTGGTTGGGTAGAAACGGCCGTAAGCGCATAAACTCCACCAGCCGCGACAAAACCAGCCACGTATGCTGTGCCAGACTTTCCGGCTTGCCATCAGCCCCCTTGTCTGCACTTTTTGCCCAAAGGACATCCTCTAGTTCATCAGGCCAACATGAAGGTTTCATCATCCTCGCCCACGAAACTTAACCAGGAAAGACCACGATACTCACCCTTCACTTCTGGCGTATCTGGGTCAATCCAATACTGCTCTTCGCTTGGTTTTTCACCAAACCATAAAAACTCTCGGCTGCTAATGCGCTCTTCCACTACAAAATAACGGGCAAAAGCAGGGTGGCGCATCCGCTCGTTATCCAGTAGACGAGGCATCAAAATTGCATAACCTCGGCTAGTATGGCGGTTGGTGCTGTAAGGCAGCAATGTCTTTTCAAAATACGCTTGTGCGGCTGGTTCTATCTGGGTAACTTTGACTTCTGTATAGGTAAACAAATCTTGAGAGCGCCCCAAGACCACCGGATAACGTGGCGATTGAAACGCGGGCAGCCAATCAATCTGATTGATATATAAAGTCAGACGTGGAAAGAAAAATAATTCTCGATAAAAAGGATTCACCTTACCTTCTAGCACTTTAGGGTGTTGGCTTCCTTTCAATTTGCCCGTTGAAGGAGACAGCATGATGGTATGTTCAATATCACGCTGCTTGGCTTCATAAGTAAAGTGGTAGGCAAACTGCACCCCTGCCGGATCAAACCATTCTCCCAAAGCACTGGCAATATGGCCGTAAATAGTAGATGGCGGCGGCATAGGAAAGCTGGGATGCACCGATTGAATGAAATGGGGGTAGCGGAACGATGTGGTTAATCCTTCCGCTACAATTTTCAAGACGCGCATGGTCGTTTCCCCTATACTAACCAATCAGGATTTTCATTTAGGGCATCCCGTAATGCCTGGAATGCCTGTCGCGGGTGGCTGATGTGAATATTTCCTTGTTTACTAGCCCACGCTTCAAAATTGGCGCGTTCTTCATCGAGATAGCCACGTGTCCACCCCACATAAACGTCTGATAAAATATCGTCTTTGAATACGGTTAAAGTCTCTGCCAATGCCTCTGTTTTCACTACAGGCAAGCGGTTCTTATCTGCGCCAACAGTGTGCCCAAAGATGTGATTGCCACCTTTTGTGACAGCCATAATAACCAAAGGCGGCGCCACATCGGTATAATGAATGGTTTGCTTGGCGCCCCCTTCCAACTGTGCCAACCCGTCGAGCAAGGCAGTGATACGGCTTAATCGTTCTGCTTGTGGCAGACGGTATGCTTTTGCTTCTTCCACATGTTCCAATCCCGCTTCTGCGGCCTGTTTTTGCCGATTGTCATCTAAATTGCGAAATCCTGTCTTTTGCTGATATGAAAACGTGCCTGCTTCTTGTATGTTTAAAGAAAACAACCCACGCAGCGTAGCTCTGTAAAACTGATGTTCATGCGGTACCGGATCGCCTTCGTGCCGTGACATTACACCAAAATCTTCAGTAATAATTACCGGGGCAATAGATACCAATGTGCTGACCCGGAAAGGGGAAACTCGTGTGATGGTATCGGTTGTAGGGGTTTCGTCTTGTCTTGATTCATCCGCCTCACGCTTTTGCACCGCCGAACTTTTCTTAGAAGGAGCACGCATATAACCAAATAAATCATCATCCCAATAAAGGATGGGGTTGGCATCGGTATAGGCTACTTTTTCTTCACGATAGATTGGGGCAGCTTTCCACTCAGGATTTGCCTCCAATGTAGTACGCAGCCAATAACGAAAAGCTTGAGCCGATACATATGGATAGGAATGAGAGGTTGATCCCTCCCTCGTCTTGATCATTTTTACGCCGACTGTGTTATCGGTACGTGCACCAGGGATGCTGCCTAAATTGTTCAAAGCAGATGCGGGGGCATCAATAAGAAATAAACCGGTAAGATATGTCATTATTTTCCCTCCTGTGGGGTTTCATCTTGTTCTGTTTGTTCTGGGAAAGCATCTTCGTTTTGGCGAAACCAATTATCGCCAGCGTAAAGTTGTTCAATCATGCGAATTAGCACAAGGTCACGGGATAACCACCAGTTACTTTTGCCTAATTCTTCACCATCTTCAAAAACGGCCGTGTACGTATCAAGTGTCAAAAATGGCGGATTACCACGTTCAACGTGTGACCTATTCGCTTTAATTAACAAGAGGCGAAAACCACGATAATCTTTTTCCAAATAGAATCTCTGGAAAAAACGTTTATCATTTTGGCTTTTTACATAACTTGCCAGTTCATCTGCCAATGTTCGTATTTGTTCAATGCGTGTTTCATCCATATGCATAATCCTCCTTAAAAAAGGTTCTGTTAATTTCCAAGAAACGAGATTTGCTTCTTGCTGTGAACTATATTGTCCGCGTGGATCTGTTACGTCTTGGCGAGTATAACGAAAAGCATTCCGTAAAAAATAGGTGCGTATGAAATGCGGCGCACGCTCGATTGGATCTTCAGCAAGGCGGAACAGGTCTTCATATAAATAATTCCGATCTGGCTCAAAATCGGCGGGCGTTTCTGTTTGACCGCGTTTCAATTTGGGTTTAATCCAGGCGCGGCGCACAATTTGCGCCCAGGCTGTTTCATAATCTGGGCTAAGCATTAACTGTAAATAGCTGATGATTTGTGAAGAAAGATGATAAATGTCTAAATCTGCCCCTTGCCCACTGTTGGTGAGGTGATAAGCAGTAATGGAAAATGGCTCTGTTTTACGCTGACTTCTTTGTTGTCTGCCTGTTGCCTCAAGCAAAATTTGTATCAACAAGGTGCGGTACTTTTGATGGGGTTCTTCCAATTTGCTACTATCTGCTTGCTGGGCTAAATTGATTCGTGTCAAATTGTCCTTCAAAAATGAGGCGGCAAAGTAACGCATGATCTCCGGATTATCGGAATGCACGGAAAGGGTACGACCCGCACACTTGGCGCTGCCCAAAGGATAGGCATGAACAGCCAACAATGCCAGGCCAGATATAGGTAATCCGGCATCTCCATACGGATAAAAATTGATAATGCCCTCACCTGTTTGCATGGGGATATGCTGGCGAAAAACTCGGCCTGGTTCTAATTTGTCAGAAACATCAAAGGAAACGGCCGTTGCCGGTAATCCCATAAAGACACCCAACTCTTCTAAGACTGGCACATCCTCTCGGAAAGAGCGTAAAACCTTTTCCGCGTAAAGCGCCTGTTTCTTAGGCTGTTTGAAAAAGGCGGGTTGAGTAAAGCCCGAATTAGGAAAAACCACAGTCAGATAAGCACGCAAGGGATTCTTGGGATAATTCAGCACCATGTAATCTGCAATTGCTTCCAAATCTGCGACTGTTAATTCATCTGGTGAATCTTTGTCGGCAAAAGCGACAATTGTAGCAATGCCTACATCTATAAGAGGATGTCCTGTGTATTCAAGCATTTATTTGCTCCTGTTTTCAGTTCATTGTAAGAATGATAATTGCTTTGGCTTTTTCTCGTGCCATTGCATTTTCAATCCTTTTTGCTTGCAAAACTGATCTAATAATTTCGTTTGACTTCCAGGAATAATCCATTGATCTTCGCCCCAATGCCTATCAGGAAAGTGTGATTTGAAATCCTCGACCAAACGATTGAATTGATCATAAGTACCAATTCGATGGAACCTGATTCCGATCTCTTCATTGCTGAAACGAGTACAACTTGCAAAACCAAACGAAGCCATAACGAACCTCCATATTTTTAAGTTGGAGGCATTATAGATCACAATTTTGAAAAAATCAACCCATATTATCGTAGAAGGTAAATTTTGATTTACATAGGCTTTCTGTTACAATTCCAAATGATTCATAGAGAATTCTGAAAAATATTTTCGTAAAAGGTTTTGACCTTATAGATCCGCTAGAGGATGCCCCAATATTTTTCAGCCGCTTGTTTATGCCTTTGTTTTACTTCTTCCCGCAACCACAACGGCCGTTTCACCCAAACATTCCCGCCATAATAAAGCAGCCAACTCACCATCTCCGGGGTGATACCTACTTGGAATGTGATTTGGATACGGCCGTCGGCCAGTTCTTCGCTTTGTTGACTGCTGTGCCACTGTTCCTCAGCCACCCATCGCCCCGCTTCTGGTTCAAAAATCAACGCCACGTCTTCTGGTTCTGTTGCAGAGCCACGCATCAAGCCCCATCCTGTTCCTAAATAATCATCCAAATCAAAATCTGACGGGATGGTGTATGTTTCTTCTAAAATCTCGGCTTCTTGTATCCGATCTAATTTGAATTGAAGCACAGCTTCCCGTTTGTGGTCGTAAGCGATGAGATGCCAGGAACGGCCGTAAGGCATGAGATGATAAGGTTCGACGATTCGCTTGGAAACGGCCGCTTTTCGAGAACCAGTGGCATATAAAATTCGCGTTTGTTTATGTTCCATCAATGAGCGATGAAGCAGAGAAAGCATCGCCTGGCGATGGGCTTTGGTGGCATAGCGCGGCAGTTGCTCGGTCGCTTCACGCAGTAACGGTTGTAGTTCATCGGGGAAAATGGATTCCAGGCGGGCAATCGCTGTCGCCAATTCTGTGGAGTTTATACCCGGCACGGCCTGAGCCAATCGAGCGGCCGTTAATAAAGCGATTGCCTCGGATAATGCGTAGGTTGTTGTGGGCAGATGGGGCAACCGTGAAAATGTGTAGCCCTTACCGTCAAATTCGAGGCTGAGACCAAGCCGAACCCTGATGATTTCCAAATCTTTGGTAATCATACGCACACCGATCTCATAGTATGCCGCCAATTTTTTGCGATTCCATTGGCTGGGTTGTGTCGCTATTTGCTGAATCATTTCCAGGATTCTGGCAGTACGGCGAATCTGATTGTCACGCCCACCAACTGGTATGTTTAGACTACTCATAAGTCAATTCCTGTCTTTACTGGCAATTAAAGCACAGGCGAAGGAACCCCCTGGTTCCCTCGATAATTTATGCATAGCAATTTGTACAATTATGCTATTTTCAACTGACACAGTGTACCATTTATCCTATAGAACGCCTATCCGTTTGGTACGAAAGTAACTCTCATACTTTGCGAGGAACCAGGGCGTTCTCCCCTCTCTGGTTTACTACTATTAGATAATCCTGTCGTCGTTTAGTCTCATAGTCGTTTAGTCTCATAGTCAGGCCCGACTACCCGACTACCCGACTACCCAACTACCCAACTACCTACCAGACAAGGAGACAAACCATGCCCATCATCCAACACCTCATCGCCGATGAATTCGGCAGCCACGTCGGCAAATACCAGGGACGGCTCAAAGTGACCAAAGCCAAAGAAGTGCTGGCTCAAGCCCCCCTGCTGCACCTGGAAACCGTCACCATCAGCAGCGGCGGCGTCTCCATCTCCGCCGACGCCATACGCGCCTGCACCGAACACGGCATCCCCATTCACTTCATGAGCGGCACAGGCAATCCGTACGCCGCCCTCTACAGCGCCGGCCTCACCGGCACGGTGTTAACTCGCCGGGCGCAGTTGATGGCCTTCACCGATCTACGCGCCGTTCACCTGGCGCTGCAATTTGCGGGCGGCAAAATCCAGAATCAGGCGGCGCTGCTCAAATACATGGGCAAATATCGCAAGGAAGCGGCCCCGGAAATCTTTCAGGAAATCCACTGGCTGGCGGGTGAACTGCTGGATCATATGGAAGAATTGTGTACGCTCGACTTTTTAGCGCTCCGTGAACATTACGACATCGACGATATTCGCGGCCAAATCCTCTCCATCGAAGGACGGGCGGCGCAAAAGTATTGGCGCGGCGTCAAAGCGGTGCTGCCGGAAGCGCTCAACTGGCCCGGCCGCCAAGGGCGCGGCGCCAAAGACCCGTTTAACAGCGCCCTCAACTACGGTTACGGTATTCTTTACAGCCAGATGCAGCGGGCTGTTGTCCTCGCCGGATTGGATCCATATGGCGGCTTCATTCATGTAGACCGGCCGGGCAAGCCGAGCCTGGTGCTGGATATGGTGGAGGAGTTCCGCGCCCCGGTGATTGACCGCACGATTTTGGGGCTGGTGAATCGGGGCGTGAGCATTGAGCAGGATGAGAAAGGGTTTCTGACGGACAAGAGCCGTCGTTTGTTGGCGGAGAAGGTGCTGAGCAGAATGGAAACGGCCGTTCCCTACCGCCAAAAACGCCACAGCCTGCGCGCCATCATGCAAATGCAAGCCCGCCAACTGGCCGCCTTCGTGCGCAATGAGCGCGACGCCTATGATCCCTTCCTGGCAAGCTGGTAAAAACAAGCATGAACTGCCTGCTTATTTACGACATCCCCGATGATCGCATTCGCACCAAAGTGGCGGACGTTTGTCAGGATTATGGTTTGGATCGTATCCAGTTTAGCGCTTTCTCCGGCGACATTTCCCGCAATTATCAAGAGGAGTTGTTCTTGAAAGTATCTGATTTATTGGCGAAGGAAGCCGGCAATGTGCAACTAATCCCCATTTGCGCCAAAGATTGGGGCGAGAAGATGGTGTATGCGGTGGATAGTGGATAGTGGACAGTGGATAGTGGATAGTGGGAGATGACGATGGAATCAGAACCGTTTATGTTTCGCGTGATTGATTTGAAGCAGTATGTGTATTGCCCGCGTATTTTGTATTTTCATACGGTGCTGCCCGCTGTCCGACCACTCACCTATAAAATGGAAGCGGGCATCAACGCCCATACCCAGGAAGAAGGGCGGGAAAAGCGGCGCAGTTTGAAGAGTTACGGCTTAACCACCGGCGAGCGCTCTTTTAACGTGCCGCTTTACGATGCGGAATCAGGTCTATCTGGTGAACTGGATATGCTGATTGAAACAGAAACAGAGCTGATTCCGGTTGATTACAAACAATCGAAGAAGCCAGGCAAACATTTCAAGATGCAGTTGGCGGCTTACGGCCGTTTATTGGCGCAAACCCATCCCTCCGGCAAACCGGTCAAACGAGGCTTTTTGTATATGATACCCTTGCGCCAGGCAACGGCCGTCTCCTTCACCCCTACCCTCCACCGCCAGCTAGACCACGCCCTGAGCCAGTTGCAGCAAATCGCCCGCTGCCAGCAGATGCCCGCCCCCACCTCGAATCCGGCTCGCTGCATAAACTGCGAGTTTCGCCGTTTTTGCAACGATGTCTAATCCCCCTGTTGCCCGGCGGTAGTTGTGGTATAGTCGAGAGGCAGCAGCGCCAAATAGCTGGCGGCTGACAATGTGGAGGGTGTATGACTCAATTTAGGCTGCCGATGGAATATGATGAGGCTCTGGTAACCGCGCTGCTTGAACCGGAAACGGCCGTTCTCCCCCAAGAAACGGTAAATGAAAAGTGGACGCTTTATGACACCTTCGATTGGCGTTTATACAAACAAGCGTTAGCGCTCTACAGCAGCGGAAACCAATTTGTTTTGCGTGATCTGGCCCGGGGGGAAACGGCCGTTCAAGCAGAATTGGCGGAAACGCCTCAATTTGTGTGGGATGTAGCGCCAGGGCTGCTGCGAGCCAGACTTTCTCCCATTTTAGGCGTCCGCGCCCTCCTGCCCCTGGCCCACGTGCGCCGCCAGCAAACCACCTGCCGCCTTTTGAACAAAGATGAAAAGACCGTGGCCTGGCTCCTGTTTGAGAAATTCTGCGCCCACAATGAACCGGATTCACCCGGGCTGCACCTGGTACAAGTGCAGCCGGTGCGCGGCTATACCAAAACAGCAGCACGCCTCTCCACTTTATTGGCACAGCAAGGCTTTGCCCCCCTTGACGAAGAAATCATCCCGCTCTTGCTCAAAGCCAGCGGCCTCGTTCCCGGCAGCTACTCCGCCAGCTTCGCCATCGAGTTGAAACCAGACATGCGCTCCGACACGGCCGTCAACATCATTTTGCGCCATTTACTGCAAGTGATGAAACTCAATGAGCGGTTTATCCAACAAGATATCGACACTGAATTTTTACACGACTACCGGGTGGCGGTACGCCGCACCCGCTCCGCCCTGAGCCAGATTAAAGCGGTGTTCCCGGAATCACAAACCAACCGGTTCAAAGAAGATTTCAAATATATCGGCCAGCTTTCTAACCAACTGCGTGATTTAGACGTGTACCTGCTGGCGGAAACGGAATATAAAAAACAACTGCCAGAGTTCCTGCGCTCAGACATTGATCCCCTGTTTGATTATTTGCAAAGCAAACGAGAAGGCGCCCTGCAAGCCGTTACCGCCAGCCTGGAAGCGCCTGAATACCGGCGTATTTTGCAGGAGTGGGAACTGTTTTTGGAAGAACCCCCGCCTGAAGACAAAACGGCCGTCAACGCCGCCATGCCTATCCTCAAACTGGCTCAAAAACGCATCTACAAACGAGTGCGCGGCATCCTCAAAGAAGGCCACAGCATTCTCCAAGATAATCGGGATGAACGGCTCCACGCCCTGCGCCTGGAATGCAAAAAACTGCGCTATCTCATGGAATTCTTCGCCAGCCTATTCCCCCCCGACGACATTTCACATCTCATCCGGCAGCTTAAACAACTGCAAGGCAACCTGGGCGATTTTAACGATCTCTGTGTGCAAGAAGTATATTTGCTGCATGTGGCCCGCGAAATGCCGCTGCGCAGCCAGGCTTCCCGCGACGCCCTCATCGCCATTGGCTGCCTGGTGGGGGCGCTGCACCAACGGCGAGAACAGGTAAAAAGTGAATTTGCCGCCACTTTCAACGCCTTTGCCGCCCCCGCCAACGAAGCCCTGTTTATAAAATGTTTTGCGCCTAAAAAGGCAGGCAAAAAACAGAAGAAAGGAGGCCGCTCATGACCATCATCGCCCTTTACAGCAATAAAGGGGGCGTGGGCAAAACGGCAACGGCCGTTAACCTGGCCTACCTGGCCGCGCAAAGCGGCGCCCCCACCCTGCTCATCGATCTCGACCCCCAAAGCTCGGCCACCTTCTACTTCCGCATCAAACCCAAACTCAAGAAACAGGCGCGGGGCTTCAGCCAACCCGGCCAGGCCATAGCCGACGCCATCAAAGGCAGCGACTACCCCCTCTTAGACCTGCTGCCCGCCGATTTCTCCCATCGCAACCTCGACCTCACCTTTTACGACCAGAAAAAACCAACCAACCGCCTGCGCAAAGTGTTGAAGCCGCTGCGTAAAGAGTATGAATTCATTTTCCTCGACTGCCCGCCCACCATCAACCTCCTGGCCGAAAATATCTTCAAGGCTTCAGACTACCTCCTGACCCCGCTCATCCCCACCACCCTCTCCCTGCGCGCCCACTTGCAGCTGCTCGATTTTCTGGACGACAACCAGTACAAAAGCAAAAATATCTTCACCTTTTTGTCGATGGTAGACGGCCGTAAAAAGCTGCACAAAGAATTGAGCGAACAGATGCCGCAGAAACTACGGGGAGCGTTGCCCGTCTCCATCCCCTATCTGTCACAGGTGGAGCAGATGGGATTATACCGGGAGCCGGTGCCCGCCTTTGCCCCTCGTTCCGACGCCGCCCTGGCTTATGAAGCGCTGTGGGCTGCGCTGAGGGCGGCGCTGTAGGCTGCGCTGTAGGCTGCGCTGTAGACTGCCCGTATTTAACGTCGCCAAACGTCGCAAACCCGGAAGTGCGACAGCGGCATACGGCTCAGGTCGCAGCGAAGAGAATCCAAAAAAGGAGGTTCCGTGCGTATGAATGAATTACCAGAGAGCGATTTGAAACCCACAGACAACCCACTGGTAGAAGCCGGCGCGCTGCCAGCCCCGCCCGCTGCGGCGCAAAGCCGGTTCACCAGAACAATGCAGCGCATCTCCTGGCGAAAAATCAGCTTGTTCATCGTCAGCCTGTTTCTGTTCTTGTTGGCCATCACCCTCATGAAAGAAGGCTCCGGCGCCCTGACGCCGTTGGTGCGCGATAACTTCAACATCACCAACGCCGCCAACAGCCTGGGGTTCGGCTGGCTTTTTGCGTATCTGGTCATGAGCGGCTCCCCGGTGGCAGCGGCCGCCCTCACCTTCTTTGACGCTGGCGTTATTTCGCAGGTAAGCGCCTTTACCATGATCACCGGCAGCCGCCTGGGAGCCAGCTTCATCGTCTTGTTCATTGGCTTTATCTATGTCCTGCGCGGTCGCAATAAATCGACCAGCCTGAGCATGGGTCTGCTCTCGTTGACAGTAACAGGCACCACGTATGTGCTGGCGTTGTTTGTGGGGTTGGCGCTGCTGCAATCGGGCATGTTAGACGGGGTGCAGTTGCAATCAGGCGCTCTGCTCAATTCGCTCACCGACTTGATTTTTGATCCGATTGCCGCCCTGTTTCTCTCCTTCTTGCCTCGCTGGGCTTTGTTTCTGGTGGGATTGGGCATTATTCTGGTCAGCTTTAACCTGTTTGATAAATGTCTGCCAGAAATGGCGATTAAGGAGAGCCAGGTAGGCCACATTTCCCGTGTTGTCTACCGGCCGGCGATTATGTTTTTATTGGGAGCGGCCGTGACCATGGTCTCCATGTCAGTCAGCGTCTCTTTGAGTATTTTGGTGCCGTTGAGCCACCGGGGCTTTGTGCGGCGTGAAAATGTGATTCCTTATATCATGGGGGCGAACATCACCACCTTTGTCGATACCTTGTTGGCGGCCGTGCTGCTAGATAATCCCCAAGCTTTCACCGTTGTCCTGGTGGAGATGCTCAGTATCGCTATTGTCTCTGCTGTTATTCTGGCGCTGGTTTACCGGCCTTATCAACAGGGCATTTTGTATTGGGCGGAGTGGATCACGGTCAATAATCGGAACCTGGCTATTTTTATGTTTGTTATTTTATTGATCCCCTTTGTTCTGTTGTTTGTGTGAGGTGAAAACAATGAAGATTCTTATTGCAGTTGGCGGTTCCGGCTATTCTCAACTAGGGGTGCATCAAGTTGTGCGCCTGGCGGAGAAAGAGTCGGTGTCGGGCACAATATTGACGGTGATTAAGGACAAGGAAGAAGAGGCGGCAGCTACTTTATTATTGCAGGAGGCGGCCGATATTTTACAAACGGCCGTTTCTCCCCTGCACACCAAAATCCGCATCGGTGACGCCAGCGAACAAATCGTGGCAGAAGCGCTGGCCGGCCATTATGACTTGTTGATCATCGGCGAACGGCCGCAGCACAACCTGATTTCTCGTATTTTAGGGCCAACGGCGCTGCGTATCATTGCCCACCAGCCCTGCCCGGTTCTCATTGCCAAAGAAGAGCCGCACTCCTTGGACCAGATTTTGGTGTGCGACAGCATCTTTGCCTCCCCCAATCTCGCGGAACGCCTCTCGCAGCAGCTTCCGAATCTGCTGGCTCATGCGACCACTGTCACCGTGCTGCATGTCATGTCTCAAATTGCCGCCGCTCCGGGCATCCCTGGGCAGCAGCTGCAAGCCGGCGCTGAAGAATTAATGGATGTCCAGTCACCAGAAGGGGCATTATTAAGCCACGGCGTACAATTTTTACACCAGAAGGATGTGGCGGCAGCGCCGCTGGTGCGGCATGGCCTGGTGGTGAATGAAATTTTAGCAGAAGCGACAAGCGGCCGTTATGACCTCGTCGTCATTGGGGCGCATCCCACCGGCGGCTGGCAGCGCTTTTTACTGGAAGATGTCACCGCCCAAATCGTGCTGAAGGTAGACCGCCCCATTTTGGTCATTCCCGTATAAAAGGCAGCGAGGTTTCCTTTATGATAGAACTGGTAAAACTAGAAGCTTTTATTTACGCGGCTGAATTCATGAGCTTCTCAAAAGCCGCCCGCCGCTTACAACTGACGCAGCCCACCATCAGCCACCGCATCAAAGAGTTGGAGCAAACCTTAGGCGTCCTGCTCTTTGAACGTTCCGGGCAAAACCTGACCCTCACCGAGGCGGGACGGCTGCTCCTGCCTCGGGCGCGCAAGCTCATTCATCAAGCGCTGGAAACCCAAGAGATAATGGCTTCGCTGCACGACAAGATTGTGGGCACTCTGCGGGTGGCGTGCAGCACCACAGCGGGCAAGTATGTCTTGCCCCAATTGGCGGCTCGCTTTTGCCAGCGCTATCCAGGCATTCAAATGAGCATTCTGACCTGTACCCCGCAGCATGTGATACCCAGGCTGTTAGAGGAAGAAGCGAATCTGGCGGTTGTCAGCAGTTATGATTTATGCACGCAAGGCTTTGAGTGCCAGAAATTTTTTAGCGATCATATCGCCTTGATCGCGCCGGCGGCGCATCCCTGGGCCGGCCGTGAAGCGGTGGAACCGGCCGATCTATTGGACCAACCATTGCTCATGCGCGAACCAACTTCTGGCACCCACCGTGTCTTATTGAAGGAACTGGCCCGGCACGATATTGCTTTGGCTGATTTGACTATTTTCCTGGAATTGGGCAATGCGGAAGCCATTGTCAAGACAGTGGAGGCTGGCTTTGGCGTCTCTTTTGTCTCAACCTTGGCGGCTTCCTGGGCGCTGGCGCAAGGTAGTGTAGTGGCTGTGCCGGTGGTGGGCATGAACTTGAAACGGACGCTTTATATGATCCGGCGCAGCCTGGATACGCCTTACCGGCCGCAACTGGCGTTTTGGGGCTTCATCCACGATGCCGCCAATGCTGATTTATTGAGCCTGGCTTCTGGTTAGGGAATCACGATCTGCACTGCGCCGGGAACGGCCGTTATCGTCAGCGGCGTCGGCCCTAATAATTCCCCATCGACCCAAATCGTTTGCGGGGGGTCAGCTACCATCACAATCTCTTTGCCGCGCCAATAATGCAGCCTGGCCCGCTCCGTGTCTATGGACAAGAAGCGGTCGGCCGCCGCCGCCAGGCTGGAGAGGCTGGTATTGATCATAAATACATCCAGCATGCCATCACTCACATCAATTTTTTCATCAAAAGAGAGGCTGACGCCGCCAATGCTGCCGGCATTGATCACAAAACAAGCCACCCCTTCTTCCTCAATCACCTCGCCGTCAATCGTCAGTTTATAGCGGGCGCGGTTCAGGTCGCGGCCCATTTCCACCACCGAAAGCGGATAAGCCAGGATGCCGTATTTGTCTTTTTGCTCACGGCTCGTTTTTTGTTCCTCTTCCACGCCGGAATAGAGGCGCAGCATAAAATAAGTGTCGTCTGCCTTAGCCAGGTCTACGGATTTTAGTTTTTGGCTGGTGCAGATCAGTTCCGCCGCTTCCCGCAATTTACGGGAAATGCCCAGTTCAAAGGCCATGGCGTTGCCGGTGCCGCCGGGCAGGATAGCCATGGGCACACCGCTGCCTTTCATGCCGTTGGCGATCTCCATTTGGGTGCCATCGCCGCCATACGCGGTTACCAGGTCGTATTTGCCGCTGGCCGCCGCCTCTTGCGCCAAGCGGGTAGCGTCGCCAAACTGGCGCGTGAGGCTGACATCATATTTTACCTGGTGGCGTTTAAAGACCTCGTTGAGAGTATGCAAAATAGGTTCATCTTTGCCGGCGGCGGGGTTGATGATAACTTTGATGTTTTGATAAGCGGACATAACCAGACTCCTGTTATTCTCTGATGATGAGGGGGATTCGATGTGGGGGATTATAGGAAAGGTCAGACAATTCCGCTACATTTTTGTCTGTTGCCGTTACTCAGGCAGGTTTGATGACGGTAACGGCCGTTTCACCGCCCACCTCGTCACCAATACGGACAGCAAACCCGTTACCACCGCCGAGGCGAGACACCAGGCGCAAATGGCGCCGATCACCAGCAGTTCCAACAGCGTCAGATAAAGGGAAAACAGGACGCCAAAGAGGGTCAGCGCGACCAGCGCCGGCGCGACCAGCCGGGATGCGTTTTCAAACCGCTGCGCCAGCCATAAACCGGCCAGCGCCAGGTAAAAGAGCAGGCCAAACACCGCGATGGGGATGCCCATGATTTGAGCATAGGGGCTGCTTTGCACCACATTGCATTCCCCCACCGGTCCGCAAACGGCCTGGATTTGCGTGGTCTCCACGTATGCCAGATAACCAGACACAAGCAAGCCCAGGCCAATAAGCAGCCAGAACAGCACACGGCGCCCGGTCGTGGTGTTGAGGGCGGCGTCTGCCTGGGTGAGCGCCACCCAATGGCCGCCTGCCTGCCACACTACCACCAGCAGCACGACCAGCAGCCCCAACAACACCAGCCAGCCCAGGGCAAAACCAACGGGGTCTGGCGGCGGCGCGTCTGCCGCTTGAGACATGGTCGTTGTGTCGATGGTTTCCAGCGATTGGGCGGTGGTATCTGCGGGAACGGGTGCGGCCGTGGGGGGAACGGCCGTCTCAACTTCTGCTATCCCGACTGCGGCCGTTTCCGGGGTGGGGGTTGTAGTGGGCAATGCGGATTCTGGCGTAGGCGTCAGGCTGGCAGCGACCTCGGCCATGCCGGGAAAGGCCGGCCACTCGTTGCCCCCGGCCTCCAGGCCCGCTTCAACCATCTGCGGGAAGGCATTCTCAATTTCCAGGCTGCTGACCAGCACCGTATCCGCCACCACCAGCGTAGGTACGCCTCGTCTGTTTTCCGGCACTTCGTAAAAGAGGATGGCGCTGCTGTACAGATAGTTACCAGCCTCGGTAGAAACATCAATACCCACCACCGCCAGGCGTTCGCCATATTCAGCCATCAAGGGAATCAAGACATTGTTGATCGCATCATGGCAGTGGGAGCAGGTGGGCGAATAAAAGAAGACGGCGTGGACGACGGACGTCTCAGCGTCCGCTTCCTGGGCAGAAACCGGCAAATTAAACAGCAGGCTGCCCACCAGCGCCACTAAAAAAAAGAGGAGTCTTAATTTTCGAGCAGGCATGTTAATGAAGGCGCTCCGGGTGATCTACAATTTTGTTTTCGATGACAGCGGTAACGGCCGTTGCCACCTCCGCAATATCTGTCAGCACCGGGCGAATACCAGCTTGGGCCAAGCCGGCGTAAGCGCCCTGCCCCATGCCTCGCGCCAACAACATGTCGCAATCGAGGATGGCGGCAAACATGCGCTGATGCTTTTCCGCCGAATGGCGGCCGTGTCCGTGCCCATGGTCGTGGTCGTGGTCATGGTCGTGGTCGTGGTCATGTTCATGGTCGTGGTCATGTTCATGGTCGTGGTCATCGTGCGACTCGTGGGCAAAATCACGATGTCCCACCTTATCACGCAATTCCTGGGCTATGATTTGCCCATCGTCTATCGTATAAACTGCGTATTTTGTGGCTCGGCCAAAGTGAGCGCTTATCGTTTTGCCGTCATCTGTTACCACTGCAATGTTCATGTCACATACCTATTGCTTATCTTTATTTTCCAGAATTCGTTCGCAGCTTGACTATAGGGAATGAAGTGTATTTCGATAAGTGTTTTTCATCACCTTCTGCATTTTTCTTTTCTATCGAAGCTGATAGAAAATTTCTATAGGGGCGCGGGACGCTTTTAATTTCCAGCTTGGCAATGAGTGTATATGAAAACGGCCGTTTTCCCCACTAACAGAACGGAGGTATCATTGCCACATCTTATCCTCTCTTCAAAATAGAAAGGCTTTTATGTCATTCACCGCCGCCGCACTCTTTAAAGAACCATCCCAACGTCTCGCCAGACGCCTTCCCTTTTATTATGGCTGGGTGATGCTGCTCATTGCCATGCTGGCCGCCATCGCCACCAGCCCGGGGCAAACGTTTGGCATCTCCATTTTCAACCCCTATTTCCAAGAGGCGTTGGGCTTGAGCCATAGCCAGTTAACGGGCGCCTACATGGTGGGCACTTTGCTGGCTGCCTTGCCCCAATCCTATATCGGTGGCTTGATGGATCGTTTTGGCATACGCCGGGTCATGTTTTTTGTGGTTATCTTACTGGGGCTGGCCTGCATTTTTATGGGCCAGGTGCAAACGCTGCTGATGCTGTTTCTGGCTTTCTTCTGCCTGCGGCTGTTGGGGCAGGGGGCGCTCTCTTTGATGGCAAACAACACCGTGGCTATGTGGTTTCAGGGGCGTCTGGGCACGGTGGCGGGCGTGATGAGCGCTGGCTATGCTGGCGCTATCGCCTTGATTCCGCCCTTTATTTTGCTGCTGATTCAGCAATTTGGCTGGCGCGGGGCGTATGGGGTGTTGGGTGTGTTGATTTGGCTGATCATGCTGCCTTTGCTCTTGGTGCTGTATCGGAACCGGCCAGAAGACGTGGGCCAATTACTAGACGGCCGTTCTTCAGCCGAAACGGTGCGCCTACAAGCAGAAACAAAACCTGAAATCTCATTCAGTCTGAGAGAAGCGCAGCATACCCGCGCCTATTGGATTTTGTTGGCGGTTTCTGCGGCTTTTTCGATGATCGTAACGGCCGTTTTCTTCAACATCGTGTCCATTTTCACCAGCCAGGGCTTGACCGACGCCCATGCCGCTGCCACCTATACCACCCTGGCCCTGGCGTTGGCCGTCACCCAGTTGATCGGCGGCGCCCTGGCCGACCATATCCCTTTGCATTGGTTAACGGCCGTTTGTGTCTTGACCATTACGGCTGGCATTGGCACGCTCAGTCGCGCCGATTCTGTGCTGATAGCCCAGGGGTATGCCCTTTTGATTGGCGTGGGGCAGGGTTTGTTTGGCGCGGTGACAAATACGGTGTGGGTGCGCTATTATGGCCGTGACTTTTTGGGCAGTATTCGGGGCAGCGTTTCCATGGTCATGGTGGCCGCCAGCAGCGCCGGGCCGTTTATCATGGGTGTGACCTACGATTTTTTCGGCAGTTACCAGTTTTCTTTGACCCTCTTCATCGCCCTGCTCATACCCTTAGCCATCGCCGCTTTTTGGGCTACGCCGCCGCAAAAACCAGCAGCGGTCTAATGAGTGGCCTTATATTTACTGGTTGTCACCAAAATAACACCCGCGATAACGGCCGTTCCCCCCACCAATCCCTGCCATGACGGCAGCGCCCCAAACAGCAGCAGCGACCATAAAATCGTCACCACCGGGCTGAGCGTCAACAAAATCGTGAGCTTACTCAAATCATAACGACGCAGCGCCACGTAATACAAGCCGCGACCAATCGTCACATTCACGGTAGCCGTCAGCAGTAAAATCAGCCAGATTTGCCAGCCGGTGGGCCACACCATTTCCCCCCGCCCCACCGCAAAAATAAACAAGAAGAGAATAGAAGTCATCATGCGAAACAGGAAAAAGTTGGTGAAGTCCAATTCTCCACCCTGCCGCTTGACGATGGCGGAATGTAACGCATAGGTAAAACTGGAACCCAGCACCAACAGCGCTCCCAGCCACACCTGATCGCCCAGTTCCCCCCGCTGAAAGCTGATGATAAAGACGCCCATGATGGCAATACCCGCCCCAATTTTTTCGCCACGCACCAGCTTTTCTTTGAGCCATACGATGCCAAATCCCAAAGCAAACAGGGTGTTGATGCGGGCGATCATGGAGGCCGTACCCGGATCAATATAGGTGACGGCGGTAAAGCTGGTGGAGGTAGCAAAGGCGATTAAAAAACCGATGATCAGGAAAAATTTGACGTTATCTCGAAACACCCGCCACTTGATCTGGCGACGCACGGCCGCAAACAGTGCGATCTCCAGAGTGGCAAGCGTCATGTAATAAAAAGAGGAGGTGGTGGCCGGTAAGTAAGAGAGTAATAGACGACCAAAGACGTAATGCAGGCTGTCAACCAGCAGCAGCACGACCATAACGGCCGTGCCATTGCCCAAGAACTTGTTTGTGGTGGGCGTGGTAACTGTCAATTTGCTCATAGCGTGGGAGAGTGTAAACGTTGGCGTGATGTCCGTCAACACAACTTCGTTTCATCCAGCAATCCTCAATTGGGCGCTTCACTGGGGGCTGGAATCCCCCAGGCTGAGACAAAAAACGAGTTGGGACGGCGACTACAACCCGTTTTAACAGATTGTATGTCTCAGCCGCCGGTTTGCAACCGGCAGCAGTGGCCGTGTCCATCCTCAGATTGAGAATTGCTGAATAGTATCGCAGGGATGGGAAACGGCCGTTTTCGTGCTAAGATAGGGGCCATCAATCGACCAAATTAGCGAGGCAGCTCATGCTTTCAGACATCATGCACAAAAAATTGTCCCGTCACTTTTATTTTCGAGACCTCAACAAAGACGGCTACGTGGAGTTGAGCGATTGGGTGCAATGCGCCCAAAATCTGGCCGCCATTCGGGAGTGGGCATTTGATTCCCCCTCATACCAGGAAATCGTTTCCCGCCACACAGCCATGTGGATCACCTTCTGGCAGCCCGCCGATCTGAATCAAGATGGCCGAGTCTCCCTGGAAGAGTACCTGCATCTGGCAGAAACCCAGCGCAAAATGGGTTTCACCTATGAAATGAAACAAATCACCAAACTATTCGAGGCGATTTTCGATACGGTGGATTTGGATGGGGATGGGGAAATTTCACTGGCTGAATATGAACTGTTTTTTCAAGCGTGGGGCCTGGACAGGGTAACGGCCGTTGACGCCTTTGCCGGTATGGATCTCAACACCGACGCTCGATTGTCGCGGGAAGCCTTTTTGCAATACGGCGCCAACTTCTACATCAATGATAAAGCCCATGTCGCCGGCAACTATATTTTTGGCCCCTATGAATAAAAACGTGAGACGCGAGGCGTAAAAATCTCGCGCCTCATCCCATACCTCCTACCTGACGCTTCACCTCTTTCGGGCATACCTCTTTGGCGCTTCGCCGCCTGTCCCTGAGAAAATCTCTCCAGTTTTGTTGTAAGTATCATCCCTTAAACTCAGATAAATCGACACCCATATCACCAAAATCACCATCCTGAAACATAGGCGTCAATGAAAAAGAGAAGAGAAAAGGTTATAGAAGTAAGCAAATCACCTGTTTTTTACGTCTCGGTGCTGGTATTGGCTGTTTTTGTCATGTCGGGCTGTGTGGGCCGCGGGATGTTGAACAGTTCAAAGCCGGAGAGTACGCCCACCATCAGCGCCATCTTTCAGAAAGATTATTTTGTCTATCCCACTTTAGACGCCACCTCTGAGTGGTACAAGCTGTATGGCATTGACTTTGTTTGGGAATGGGAAGGCCACTCATTAAGCAGTTGGGAATGGGACGCCACCATTTATTATGACAATATTTTGCCGCCAGACGCCTTTGATTCAAGGAATGAAACCAATGCCGCAGATGAGACGGTTCAGGAGGGCGGGGCGTATGAAATGGCGGCGGCGAATCGACCCGTTGACCTCTCTCCAGGGAACAGCGGTCAGGCGAGCGTTCCTTTTCCCCAACCAGGCGAGGTCCCTCAAGGCGGTAACGATACAGCCCAAACGGAGCCAGGTTCTCCGGCAGTGGAGAGTGAACAAGCGGCGACGCCTGCTCCCGGTTCGGTTTCACCCAACCAGGCAGCCCCTTTATCTACGCCCAGGCCGGCCGAGACGCCACCCCCGTCAGCGCCCGCTGCGCCTATCATCAGTACCCTGCCGGCCAATACGCCCAGCCTGACGCCCAGCCTGACGCCCACCCCCACTCACACGCCCACCGCTACGCCTACGTTTACACCCACGCCCACCCCTATTTGTGGCGGCAATACCTATAACAAGGTGGGACGGGCGGACGAAGTGGATGAGATGCCCATTGATTTTGAAAAGGTCACAGTCTGGACGCGCAGCAGCGACACTTATGGCACATTGCGGCGATCAAACCAGGAGTCTGTGTCGGGCGATCATGCCGCCTGGATTTGCTACAATTTTGAGACAGACCAGGATGAAACGGCCGTTTTTATGCAAATCCGGCCGCTGGCAGAGCAGCCCAACAGGGTGAAAGCGTGGGTGTACGGCGACTACTCTTCCCATTACCTGAGCATCTGGATTTTGGACCGGCAGCAGGAAACGTGGCAGATTCCGCTGGGCCTGATTGAACATACGGGTTGGAAAGAGATGGAAGTGGCCTTTACCGGCGCAGACGCCGTGGAAATTCAACATATCAGCGGGCCAGAGAACCACCATATCGATTTCCCGATTTCTTTCCGAGGCATTGCCCTCAATGATCGCTGGGACGCCACCGCCGCGCATGGCATCATTTTTATCGACGACGTTGATTTTGTCCGTGAAGAGTAAACCGAACGGGAGTCATACCACGCATTTGAACCTCTTACAGCGCCAGTGGCGGTGGGTAACGGCCGTTTACCTGATCACCCTCTTCACCTTCTTCCTGCTGCTGCGCAATATCCAGCCCTCATTATCTACACGATGGCTGACGTTGGCTTCGGTAACGGCCGTTTACTGCTTGTGGGTGGTGTGGCGGCATTTACCTGAAAACTATCGCAAGGGAGAAACAGACACTTCGGCAGGCTCAGTGACCGCTTCGGCAGGCTCAGTGACCGCCGTTTTGCCGCA
>CAZXVH010000053.1:0-4320 GCA_964643965.1 uncultured Ardenticatenaceae bacterium | reverse complement strand
CTTCGGCAGGCTCAGTGACCGCTTCGGCAGGCTCAGTGACCGCCGTTTTGCCGCAGTTCGGTTGGGGCAATCAACTCACCCTCTTGCGCGGGCTGCTCATCAGCATGTTAGCCGGTTTCCTGCTGAGTCCCTGGCCTGGCGGCTGGCTGGCCTGGCTGCCTGCCCTGCTCTACACCACCGCCGACATCGCCGACTTCCTGGATGGCTACGCCGCCCGCAAAACCAACCACGCCACCCTGCTCGGCGAGCGACTCGACATGGAATTTGACGGCCTGGGTATCCTGCTCGTCAGCCTGCTGGCAGTGTGGTACGGACAGCTTCCCGGCTGGTATCTGCTCATAGGGCTGGCGCGGTATTTCTTTGTGTTTGGCCTCTGGCTGCGCCAGAAACGCCATCTGCCCCATCACGCCATGCCCCACAGTTGGCATCGGCGCATCTTTGCCGGATTCCAGATGGGTTTCATGAGCGTGGTATTGTGGCCCATCGTGCCGCCCACTGCCGCCGCCATCTCCGGCACGATTTTTGCCCTGGCAACGTCCGCCAGCTTCCTGCGTGACTGGTTGGTGGTCGTTGGCTGGCTCAATCCGCAATCTGCTTATTACACACGCTGGCAGCGGCGGCTCTACCGCCTGTTTGCCCGTATCCTGCCGCCAGTTTTTCGCCTGATTTTTGCCGGATGTATAGTTGGGTTGATGGCGCAAACGGCCGTTCCCTGGCAGCCGACCGGTTGGGCCACACTGTTTAGCAGTTGGCGTTTGCCCTGGCCGACTTGCCTGGCCTCCTTGTCGGCCGTCATCGGCCTGGTTGCCACCGTCATGATTACCCTGGGAGTGATGGGGCGACTCATGTGCCTCATCGTGGTATTCCCCATCGGTTTCGACATGGTTGTCAACGGGCCAAACTGGCTGAACGGCACAGCGTTGGCTTGCGCCATCTTCATCATGCTGCTGGGCGGGGGCGCCTGGTCTGTGTGGCGGCCGGAAGAGCGGTTTATGGTGCGGCGGGCCGGCGAACGGGATGCCAGCGCGTAAAGGGGGTCTGCGTCGCTGGGCGCTGCCTGGCTGGCTGCTGATAGTTTTTAGAGTTTCGGGTAATGCTCACTTTTTTTAGGGGCGGCGGTGTCATTGGGAGAGGCAGTAGTATTCACGGCCGCGGGTCCGCGTAAGTTCTGTTGATGTGCAGAGTTCGCACAGCTTTTTGTGCCCCAGCCAACGGCCGCCTAGCTATTGCCTTTGCCAGGCGGATTAGGTACAGTAGAAACGGCACAAGCGCTGGCGTTGGCACGGTTGGAGTTTGATCCGGCCGTTGGCCTGAGCGCCGGCCTGCTCATCCGGGGGCGAGACGTGTTATTGACTTTGCCAGGTTTATGGTGAGGAAACCATTTGTTGACCCGGTTTGTTCACCACATGTCACAGAAGGAGGTTTCTGATGACCAAGTCACTTAATACAAAACGTTATGCCATCGTCGCGCTCACCGTCATTACCGCCCTCATCCATTTGGGATTAGGCATCGGACTTAGCGATCCACTGTTTTTGTTGAACGGCGTGGGCTACCTGGCGCTGATTATTGCGCTTTATTTTATCCCCCAATTGGCCGGCCAACGGGCGCTCATTCGTTGGGCGCTGCTGGCGTTTACGGCCGTTACCTTCGTGCTTTATTTTGCTTTTAACTGGCCTGATATTTGGAAACCGATGGGTCTCATCGACAAAGCCATCGAACTCGTCCTCATCGTCCTGCTCTGGCTAGATAGAAAAGAGCCGTAACAAAAAACAGATGATTAAACCCGAGATTTATGATGTGATTGAAATACATTCACCTATTCCAGAAAACAATCTGCTGGCAGGGATGCAAGGGACATTGGTTTTAGATTTTGCTCGGTTCCTTTCTTATCGACAAAGCAAGACAAGTTCGTCTGTACTTCTCGGCTAAATCATTCTTATTTCCGGCCTAGAAAATCTAATTGATGCGCGATGTAAACCAGTTCGCCCGCTTCGATTTGGGCATGCCGCTGGTTTAGCCATGCCTGGAATTGAGCCGCATCCAGTTGCGGATGATCCTGAAGCGATTGCTGAATGAAGTGGATGATGACCTGTAAAAAATAGGCTTCGTCTGCTGGATAACCAGCGTTGCCCGCAAAAACCACCCAGTCAGAGCTGCCGGCCGCCAGAATCTCGACAATGTTTTGGCGCAGCAGGCTGAACAAGTGACGGCCGCTGCGACTGTCGCCAGATGAACGGCCGTTTACCACCCGGTCGTCCATTGTTTGATGATAAAGCCGCTCAATCAGCGCATCTAAAACAGGTTCGATGGCCGGTTCCAGGCTGGTGACGCCGTCAAAGTTGAGGCTGAAATAACACAAGCCGCCTGGTTTGAGCAGGGAAAGCAGGCTGGGCAGCGCAGTGGCAATGTCCATCAAATCCAGGAAGGCGTGGGCGATGAGGAGATCCCATTCTCGTTTGCCTTGTTCGCGAGCGGCAAAGTCAAACATGTCGATGGCTTCCAACGTCAAGGATAGCTCAGGCGGCAGCTGAGTTAAGCGAGACCGGGCTATGTCGATGTGGGTGGGTTGGCTGTCAATGGCGGTATAACGGCCGTTTCTCACCATCCCCTCCGCCACCAAACGCTCCACCATCGTGCCAATGCCCGCCCCAATCTCCAGGATATCGGGTTGGTCGGGCATTTCCTGCCGCAGCCGCTGCCATACGTCTTTGTTCAAAGCGCGGTCATCGACGCTCTTTTTTGCCGCCAGGTAACGGGTAAAACCATCGTCCATTATTTTGCCTCTTGTCATGAACTATCGCACTGCCCACCATTTTGCTATACTTTTCTATCATGAGCGAACTCAGACATGGTTACCACCGTACAGCAAACGCTGGCTGAGGAAGGAAATAAGATTATGCAAACTGTGGCAGATTTCTGGATTGAGCAAGGCATTGAACAAGGCATTGAACAAGGCATTGAGCAAAGCATTCTGGAACTACTGGATATCCGTCTCGGGTTAACAGACCCAAAGGTAGCAGGACGCATAACGGCCGTTACCAACCTGGACACACTCCGTCACCTCTTACGCCAGGCCGCCCTCGCTGAAACCGCCGACGAGTTTCTAGCCCACCTCAATGCCCTCAGCGACTAACTCCCTGCAAAAAATTGCGGATTTTTGCCATGCTCTCATCCCAGGTAGGCCAGGTCAAAAAACTTTGGCGGGCATGAAGGCTCAGTCGGGCAAGTTCATCGCGATGCTGATGAAGGTATTGCAGCCGTTGAGACAAAACGGCCGTTTCTCCCCCACCAATCAAAAACCCATTCTCGCCATCCTGGATGATCTCGCCTGCCGCGCCGGACGTGGAACCAATAGCAGGTAAGCCAAAACTCATCCCTTCCAGATAGACAATGCCAAAACCCTCATAGTGCGAAGGCACGACCAGGAGATGGCTGTGCCGGTAAAGGGTCGCCAAGGCGTCGTCAGACACGGCGCCGTGAAGGGTGATGCATTTTAACAAACCGGATTGTGTGATCTGTTGTTGGATACGCCGGGTATAAGCAGGATCAACGGCCGTTTCCCCCACCACATCCAGCCGCCAATCAGAAGAAGGGAACTGCGCCAGCGCCGTCACCAGGTCATGCAGCCCCTTCCGCCCGATCAGATTGCCCACAAATAAGAGGCGCAGCGGCCCCGCTTCCCGACATCGCGCCATAATTTCATCGGCGCTGAGGTCTGGTTGGAAACGATCTCCGGCAGGGGTGGCAACCACAAACGGCTTCTCGCTGGCCGCCATCTCCTCAACCACCCGTTTCGTCGTCTGGCTGTTAAAAATAAAGCCGTCAACGGAATGCAGGTAGCTGCGCTCTATCTGCCGGTAGAGCGGCGTCAAGCCACGCGGATGGCTCTCGCTGCTGCGCAGGTGGTGGACGATGCTGATGATGGGGTATGAAATTTGGGGGCGTAAACGGCCGTTTAGCCAAAATAATGAGGGGTGATTCAACTCATCTTGCAGCAGCAGATCAAACGACGCTTCCCGCAGCCGCCCCAGTAGATCACGCGAGAAATTATGCCCCAAGTGCCGCCCGTAACTCGACCAGGGCAGCGAGATAATCTCAAGCGCATCTCCCTGCCCTCGTAGCCAATTCACCAATTTCCGATCATACAAATAGCCGCCAGAAATGGGTTGCAAAGAACCGTAAATGATGAGACCGATTTTCATAAAGGCAGATTAGAGAGTAGCGATTGGAGAAGGTTTCAACCTCTACTCTCTTAATCTCTTGTGATATGACGCCCAGGCAATCTCATTCTCCCACATTTTAAGCGTCATGGCAGAAAG
>CAZXVH010000052.1:20407-33596 GCA_964643965.1 uncultured Ardenticatenaceae bacterium | reverse complement strand
GGATCACTGTTGAGCCAGGTGGCCAGGATTTCAGCAGCGGCCGTGCGCGTGGCGTTCCAGCAGCCTTGTCCATCTAGTTGATCCACATCAGGGCCGCTGGATGGACAGCTGCCTTTGGATTTCAGGTGATTCACAGAAACAGTAACCAGGCCACCGGTGGCGTCATCGGCAAAGGTTTGAGCCAGAGACGGCCGATTCAAATCCTCTTGATAGTTGGCGTCGAAGCTGTCGTCCAGGATGGCGTAAGCGCCTACCGGAGAAACGGCCGCCGGTTTGTAGATCAGGGCCACTTTGATGGCGTCTGTGCCAATTGTGCCTGTATCAATATAAGCATAGGTTCCGGCGCCAAGCGCCGCATTCAAGGAATCAACCAGGTCGATCACAGCGTCGTCGTTGATGTTGTTTTCAATTTCCATCAAACCGACGATATCCGCGTCCAGCCCTTGAAGGGCGCTGAGCAGCTTGGCCCGCTGCCGGTTGAGTTCATCCACCGTATCCGCGCCGCGGCAGCCCATATCTTGGTTTGGCCCGCAGATGGCGGCCCCAGTATCAATGGTCGTGAAGTAGTTCAGCACGTTCAGGCTGGCAATCTTCAGATCGGCGATTACGGGCGCACTTTCTCGGGGATTGCTTTGGGTAAAGGTCATGGGGTCGCTGGGCTGGATGCGATAATTGTTGAAGCCATAGCCCATCACGCCAACCATATTGGTGATGGTTGAACCGGCTCTCAAGGTGCCATCTGGATCGAGATAGGGCATGGGGATGAGCGGATTTTGATCGGTGCGGCCGTCATCTACCAACAGGCGGTTCATACTCAACTCTGTCTGGTGGGCGGCAAAACCGGCCACGCTGGGGGTGAAGAGGTGGGTATACTGCATCTGCCGGTCGCTTGATGAGAGGTATATCTCCCCAAAACGGCCCATGTTGTAATTGTCCGTCACGGTGAGTTCGTCCGGGAAGATGACCGACATGCCTTCCACCCATTCCAGATCGGCGATGTTGGTAAAGGGCATGGTGACGGTGGCCGGGGTGACGCTGGCGCCTGTGCCGCAAATGGTCACAGAAGGGCTGCCGGTAATTTGCGTCAGTCCGTTAAATTCGCCGGCCGTGCCGGACACGTAAACCACATCGCCTACCGCTACATCCACGGTAAACGCCGGATAATAGACAAAAATACCTTCAGATGTCATGGGATCGGCATCGGTATTTTGATCCATTTCCTGCACAAAGAAGCCGTTATAGCCTCCCACTTGATAATCGCCCACGACTACGGCATTGACGGACACGCTGGCGCCTGGAATGGGCGTACTGGTTCCGGAGCCTTGAATGTCATGGATGCGGTGGCTGGGGTTGATCTCGCATACGCCGGCCGCTGTGACGGTGATCACGCCGGTATTAGCCAGTTCAAAGGGATCGCCAGGGTAAACGCCATCCAGATCGCCATAAGTCCAAACGGAGTGCGGGTTGCCCATCCCCCAGTTGCCATTGAAACGGTTGGTGTAGGAGAAAACGCCGGGTTGTGTCGGCGTGATGACACCCTGGAAGATATCGTTGTTGCCATTTTGCCCAATATAGGCGGCATCAAACCATGTCCAGAGACCAGGGTCAGTTTCGTCGCCAAAACCGTTCTGCGCCATAAGGCCGCGCCCGACACCAGCCGGATTCGTGACGTTATTGATATAGAGTTCGCCAGAGATGGGTTGGGTGGGGAAGGTTTGGGTAACTGTCATGGCGACCGGCCCCGATAAGACGGCGTAACCAGGCACCACGTTGCGATAATCGTTAACGGTGGCTGTAGCGGTGACCGTGTAAACACGGTTGTTTGTATTGAGCCAGTCCCAGTGGGGCGTCCCGTTTGCAACGGTATCTGTGTAGACGATGTATTTGTAATTGTAGGTGCCGGTGGACAGAGCGGAGAGCGTCACGGAGAAGGTCTCAAATCCGGCATCGGCGGATAACGGGGTGGCGGAATCATTCCAGCTATTGAAGTCGCCTGCTAGATAGACAGATTCACCTGCCATGACCACATCTTCCACATCGTGGTAGATGAAGGTGATATCGCCGGCCAAAGATTCGACGGTGAAACCTGCTTCGGCGCTGCCGCTGGTGGTGCCACTGAATGTGGCGGTGTTGGTGATGGTGTCGCCGTAGTCACCTGTTTGATCGGCGGTGAAGGTGAAGGTGATGGCTTCGCCGTTGGTGACGGTGCCACTCCAGGTGATTTCGTCACCCGTTTCTGAAGCACCAACTGGTTGTTCAATCCAGCTAGCAAAGGTGGTGGAGACGGGTAAGGTATC
The DNA here is from genome assembly GCA_964643965.1 of uncultured Ardenticatenaceae bacterium. Classification (GTDB taxonomy): domain Bacteria; phylum Chloroflexota; class Anaerolineae; order Promineifilales; family Promineifilaceae. Next base: position 31,299 of record CAZXVH010000052.1, on the reverse strand, counting down.
GGTGAGGAGAACGGCCGTTTCGGAAACGGAGCCGCTATTTTCCAAGACGACGGTGTAGGTGATGGTGCTTAAATGGGGAACGGCCGTTGCTGGTTGCACACTCTTTGTCATGGCCAAGACAGGGCCAGTGACACAACTGTGAGTGGGTGAACCGGTATTGCGTGGCGTGGGGGCGCTGGCCGTGAAGTCAGCCGCGTTGTCATCGGTGTCGGTGCAGCCTTCATCATTGCGGATAGCGGCGGTGGTGCTGCTTAAACTGGGTGTAGCACCGCTGCCTTCAAAGCAATTGGCGCTACCAAACCCCACAAAATCAATTACGCCACCGGGGCATGATCCAGCTAAAGCGGTGGTGCTGTTGACCAAGGCTACCTTGCCATTTGAACCCGACATGGCAATAGTGCCTGTAACATCAGCTGTGGGTAGTGGGGTGGTGCCACCAGCGCCTTGGGCTTGTTGAATAAGGTAATATTGCCCTGGAGCTAGAGAGCCAACTAAATTTGTTGTTTGCCAGGAAGTTCCTGAAGATGATGCATATTGCACAGACCATCCTGTCAAGTCAATGGGGCTGGCACCACTATTAAATAGTTCGATAAAGTCATGGGTATAAACAGCCCCGCTGTTGCCACCACCACCATAGACCTGACTAATGCGAATATCGTTCGCCAACGGCGCCGTTGGCGCGGCCAGCACATTGGCATTTAGAAAGGCAAAAAGAGCGAGGAAGAGCAAAACGGCCGTTCCCACCGCCATGCTTATCCTTAACAAAGAGTTCGACTGTAAATTCATGAAAACCTCCTAATTTGGTTCCGCTGGGAGCCTCTTTTTTCTGAGACTCCGCAGAATGGGGGAAATAGTGATTTGTAAAAACGGATTGGGTGGATCGAATTACCCTAAATAGTAACAGGTTGTGGGCGGGGGGCAACGGGAAATGTCATGGATTTGGTAACGATCTTCGTCACCTTTTTATTGACAACCCGCTCAATCTTCTATACCCTGTGAATTGCATTGCCATCTCAACCACCCCTTATTTCTACGATCTTTTCAAGCCATCAAATTGGAGGGAATTTCATGAAAGCGTTTAACAAAATTGGCTTCCACACCGCCAGCGGCGGCAATCCGACCGGCATTGGCGATTATCTGAAAAAGCTGGATGCGGCCAATGTGCCCTTTGTCATCAAAGCGGCCGACGCCATGACCGGCTTGTTTGAGGCGCAAGAACTGGTGCGCCAGCGACCAGGTGTTGTGCCACACGTCCTTGTTTTTCGGCGCTCTGTGCCGGCTGGCGGCAGCGTACCCCCTTCCGGCAACCCCGATGTCCCTGATTATGAAAAGGAGCCAGAAGCGGCCGCCGCCGACCATTGGCAGTGGCACAAGGCTCATTTTCCTTCTGATTTAGACCCCAAGCTCACCTGGGTGGAAAATATCAACGAACTGCGCAAAGAGGTGGCGGAAGCGGATTGGATTGGCAACTTTGCTTACTTCACCGGGCAGATGGCCTTGGCCGATGGCTACCGCTATTCGGCCTTTGGTTACTCCTCCGGCACCCCGGATGAAGGGGCCTGGGAGACGGATGGCATGTTGCGCTACCTGGAATCGTGCCAGCAAAACCCGGATCGGTTGTCAGTGGCGCTGCATGAATACAGCTTTAAGACCAGCGACATCTGGTTTTTGCGCGGGGATCATATCGGCCGTTTTGAGAAGCTGTTTGCCGCCTGTGATAAACATCGCATCGCCCGACCCAAAGTGATTATCACGGAATGGGGCTGGACGCATGAGCGGGTTCCCGGCAGCATTGATGTCGCCATGAAGCATATTGACGAAGTGGCCGCCTATTATGCCCAATTCCCGGAAATTTTGGGGGCGGCCATCTGGTATTTGGGGCCTGGTTTTGCCGGCATCGCCAACCGCGCCCAAAAGCTGATTAAGCCGGTGACGGATTACAGCTTGTCTACCACCTTTGAGATACCTGATCCAGTTGACACGCCAGACCCGGTGACGCCGCCCATGACTCTGCCTGTGGAAGGGGTGCGGCCAAACGGCCGTTTCCTGCGCGATGTCACAATTCCCGACGATACCCTCATGACCACCGGCGCGGCGTTCCGCAAAACGTGGCTGGTGGAAAATAACGGCGATACCACCTGGAATCCCAATTATCGCTTCGTCCATGTGGGCGGCCACGCCATGACCAGTCAAACCAGCCAGGCGCTTCCGCAGGCCAAACCGGGCGCTCAAGTTGAGATCTCCCTTGACATGGCCGCCCCGGATGCGCCCGGCGTCCATTTTAGTGATTGGCGCTTGCAAGATGACAAAGGCCAGCAGTTCGGCGACATCCTCTATGCCCGCATCATCGCCGAAGCGCCGCGGGTGCAGCCTGGGGGTCTCAGCAACGGCCGTTTTGTCGCCGATGTCACTGTGCCTGATGATACCGAAATTCAGCCAGGGAAGTCGTTTACCAAAACGTGGCGTGTGCAAAACAATGGCAGTCGCGCCTGGGGACAGGGCTTCACCATTCGCTTTGCTGGCGGCGTACTTATGTCGGCGCAGACCAGCTATGCCCTGCCGGCCGCCCAGCCGGGGCAAGCGGTGGAAATCTCCATCAACATGACCGCGCCGGATAGGCCAGGAACCCATTATGCTGATTGGCGCTTGCACGACGACCGGGGTGAGGTCTTTGGCGAAATTATTTACGTGCGCATCGTCGTGCCCTGGCAGCCGGGCAATTCACTGGTGTTGCCCGTTTCGCAGCGTGATCCACGCTGGGCGGATAAACGGCTGGGGCTGGCTGGCTCCCCGCAGACGATTGGCAAATGGGGCTGCCTGCTCACCTGTTTTACCATGATCGCCAATACCTTCGGCCGGCCGCTAACGCCGGCGCAGTTAAACGATACCATGCTGCGGCGCGGCGGCTTTATTGATGTGAATTTAACCAAGTGGAATGCGTTAACGGCCGTTTACACCGACATCATCTACGGCGGTAAAATGGACAACCCCGGCCCGCCCATCATCAACCATATCGACGCCAGCCTGGCTGAAGGACGGCCGGTGGCGGTGCAGGTGGATTTCACCAGCGATACCCCCTACACAGACAATGACCAGCATTGGGTGCTGATTGTGGGCAAAGCGGGTGATGATTACCGCATCAACGATCCGTGGCTGCTGCCGGCTCAGGAAGCCTCTTTGAAACAGCGTTATGGTCGGGCAGGACGGCCGTTATGGGAAACGATCCTCTCGGCCATTTTCTACCGCTCCACCAAAGTGATCCCCGCGCCCACGCCGCAGCCGCCCACCGATGACGCCCCCACCATCTTGCAAACCGGCATGAACATCAACCCGGATGCGCCTCACAGCAACCCGGTGGACAGCGACGACCTTAAAGGAATGGACTGGGTGCGCTTCGTCTTTAAGCTGGATGCCCGAGTTAACGTGGCCGAGCGCGGCGATCTCAGTAAAGCATATGCCCAGTATGATCCCATGATTCACGCTTACAACAAGATGGGCATCAAGTCGCTGATCATCCTCAACCAGGAGACTATCTGGGGCAAAGCGCCCTGGGCTGGCGGTCACGACTGGGAAGGATACGCCACCGATCTGGCAAACACGGCCGGAAAGATTGCTGACCATTACAAAGGTTATAAAGAGCAGGTGGCTTACCAGGTTTGGAATGAAGGGGATAAGCAGAACAATCCCGCTTCCGTTTATCTGGAACCGGGGCAAATGGCCTTGATTGTGGGGCGAACGGCCGCCGCCATTCGCGCTGTTTCGCCCGATTCGCCCATTATCTTCAATGGCATGGCCACCGGTCCAGAAACTTCCTGCGCCTATCTCAAGAAGGTGGAAACGGTGTTGGGCGGCCGCCTGCCGGTAGACGCCATTGGCATCCATCCCTATACCCGTTGGGCCACCAAAGCGCCGTTTGATTGGGGCAATCAGTACGGTACGCTGGCGCAGGCGTTTGAAGTGTACCGGCGGGAATTGCCCGGCTATAAATTCTGGATTACGGAAATCGGCGTCGCCGACGATAATGAGATCGGCTCGCAGTTTTACGGCGAAATTGGCGACTACATGAAGGATGTTTACCAATATGTGGGAGAACGCGGCACGGATCTGGTGGAGACGCTCATCTGGTTTGCCTGGTCGGATTGGATGCGCAATGCGGGGGTGGTGACGCGGGACGGCGCTCGGAAGGACAAGGTGTATTCCGCATTCAGGGCAGTGCGGAACCGGGAGTTGTAGATTGATTGGGAACGGCCGTTCTCGCAGAGATGAGAACGGCCGTTTTTCAATATTGCTGTCCGGCTCTGCTTTTTGTTATACTCTTGCGCCATGAGCGATCTCTCCAATCCGCACGATAAATTCTTCAAAGAAACTTTCACCCGTATTGAAGTGGCGCGTGACTTCTTCGCCCATTATCTGCCTCCATCCGTTGCCGATACGCTTAAACTCGACAGCCTAACCCTGCAATCCGGCAGTTTCATAGATAGCGACCTGCAAGAGCAGTTTGCCGATTTGCTCTACCAGGTCGATGCGCAGGATGGAACGTTAGCCTATTTGTATCTACTGCTGGAACATAAAAGCTACCCCGACCCACTCACGCCTTTTCAACTGCTGCGCTACATGGTGCGCATTTGGGAGCGAGATATGCAGGCAAGCGAACCGCTGCGGCCTATCATTCCTACCGTTGTCTATCACGGCCGGGAGCATTGGCGTGTGGCAACGGAGTTTAGCGGCCTATTCAACGGGCCGGAAGTACTGCTGCCATACTGGCCCCAATTTCGCTATGAATTGCAAGACCTGTCGGCGCTTAGTGACGAAGAGATAAAAGGGGCGGTACAGGTGCAAATCGGGCTGCTGGCACTGAAATATATCTTTGATCCTGCTTTGCAGGGGCGGCTCAGCGACATTTTATATTTGTTTAGAGAATTAAAAGAAGCACAGTCAGGGCTAGAATATCTGCGCACAGTATTGTATTATGTGGGCAAGGCGAGTAGGTTTTTGACGCCGGAAGATATGGTTACAATTGTGCAACAGACATTGACTGATGAAGGGAATGAGATTATGCAAACTGTAGCAGATTTTTGGATTGAGCAAGGCATTGAGCAAGGCATTGAGCAAGGTCGCGTGCAAATGTTGCAGGAAGGCATACTGGACTTGCTAGAGGTCCGCTTTGGATTAACAGATACGGAGATAAGTAAACGTGTCACGGCCGTTTCTAATCCTCTCATTCTGCGCCAACTTTTTCGTCAGGCTGCCCTCGTGGAAACAGCAGAGGCGTTTTTAGCTTTGCTTCCGAGTGACTCTACCCCCAATTAAAAATATCCAATAGGAAAAGCTAAACGGCCGTTTTCACCGCTGAAGGGGAAACGGCCGTTTTTCATTTAAAGAAGTAAGTAGAAGTTCAATATAGGCGCCGGAAACGGTTGCGACTTTTCGCGTGGGCGTAAGTTTTGTTGATAAGCCGAGTTTATACGCCCACATGCAAACGTGCCCTGTTCAGCGTCAATAAAAACGACGCGCCTCCGACTTTTCCTGGTTACTGAAATGATTGACAAAATCAGATAAAATAAGGGACATGGGTAGATTATCGTTCCGCAAAACGAGGCAAGTTTTTTGGCAAGAAGCCAACTTTGGTCGTGCTAAAATTCAATTCGCCCGTATCATCGCCATACCGTTCCCGGAATTCACCTCTGCCCGTATTCGGGCTGCCATCTTGCGCTTTATTGGTTTTCGTATCGGTCGGGGCGCTTACTTTTTTGGTATGCCAAAGTTTGTCGGCGGTGATGACATATACAATCACCTTACCATTGGTGAACACGTTGGTATCAGTGTGGATTGCTTTTTTGATTTAATCGGCCCTATTTCAATTGGAGATCATACGGGGATTGGCCCTGAAGTGATGCTGATCACCGGCGGTCATGACATCGGCCCGTTTGAAAAGCGCGTTGGCCCTTTGAAGGCCGAGCCGATTAACATCGGCAAGGGGGTGTGGATTGGGGCCAGGTGTACTGTTTTGCCCGGCGTTTCTATTGGCGATGGCTCCGTCATTGTGACTGGCTCTCTGGTGGCGAAAGATGTGCCGCCCGGGGTGATGGTGGGGGGGAATCCCGCCAGAATTTTGAAGATGTTAGAAAAACCGCCGGTGGACGGTGAACAATGAACAGTGGGCCTGTCTCGCTTGTTCCCTGCTGGTAGAGACGGTTGTTCATTCTGTAATGCCCAGGGGCGGTGTGCGCAGATAGGCAGTGGTACGCCTTTTTTGAGTCAGGTCGGCGTACACACGGGCTACTTGTTCGCTGGTCAACCCCATTTCCGCGGCCACTACCTCGGCGGGAATATCATTATCCAGCCCATACCAGATTAAATCCATTGTTTCAAAAGGCAGGCGGAAGAAGAACTCTTCTTGCGTACTGCCGGCGCTGTAAGTGTCCGATGTGGGCGGGCGAGTGCGGATTTCTTCTGGCGCTTGCAGGTATTCGGCAAGCTGATAAACCTGCGTCTTGTACAGGTGGCCGATGGGTTTTACGTCCATAGCGCCGTCGCCAAATTTCACAAAGAAGCCCTGGTCATGTTCGTTGCGCTGCGGCGTGCCGATGACGGCGTAATCATGCAGTTCGGCGTGGTAATAGAGCATGGCGGCGCGGCTGCGCTGTTTGAAGTTGGTGGCGGCCACAATCTGGCGCAGCTGCTGTGGGGCCAACCGTTTGCTCTGCTCATCACCTTCTGGGCTGATGATAGTGGCGCTGAAGAAGTTGAGCGTTTTTGTCTCTAAAAAATCGCTGGGCAGGGTGATTTTGAGCCGGTAACTGCTGTCGTATTCGGGGAAGATTTGGCGTACCGCTTCATCGCGACGCTGGTAACAACCGTAGCCCCACAGAGCGCCGGTGATATCTTCGACGAGGGGCGTCACGCCGTATTGGCGGCAGACTTCGCGGGCCAGGCGGGCGCTGTCCGGGCTGGATTCCATTTCCGGCAGCAACAGGGCGACGATCTGCTCCGGTTTCAGGGCGTGGACAGCGATGCCCAGAACGACGGCGGAATCGACGCCACCGCTGATGCCGATGACGGCCCCTTTGCGCTTGAGGACGGTGAAGATGCTGTGGCGTAAATGTTCAGCGATGCGTGTTACTTCTTTTTCGGCGTCTAATTTGAGGCTGCCACGATGGAACGGTTTATGGTCTGTCATGAGGGATAGCTCCTGTTGATTGATTTTACGTCGTCTTGCGGGGTGAGGGGTGGGCCGGGCTGCGGATGGGCCACGAATTGCTGGTAGACAAGCTGGGTGGAGAGAATGCCGGCCAGGGTCATGTCGTCGCTTTCGCTGAGTTGACCCAGGCGTTCCACTTTGTTGATGAGGGCGGTGATGGCTGGCGGATGGAAGCAGCCGGCCGCCTCTATTTTTTCCGGTGAAAGCATATCACGCACCCAGGGCAACGGCCGTTTCTCAGGGAAGAAGCTGCGGTGAATGGGCGCCCGGTACGGTCGTTTGGGCCGATTCCAGATTTCCGGCGGCAGCAAATCTGAGACGGCTCGTTTAAGGACATGCTTCTCGTCGAGACCACGCAGTTTGTAATGGGGCGGTAGCTGATTGGCAAATTCCATCACCCGGTGGTCTAAAAAGGGGAAGCGCCCTTCGATGGAGTGAGCCATCGCCACCCGATCCCCTTGGGAGGAGAGCAGGTATTCAGCCATAAACACCGTGATTTCTAAAAACTGTGCCTGGGCCAGCGGGGTCCACTTCTCAAAATGGAGAGGCAGGGAGGGAACGGCCGTTTCCTCCCCATCTAGTTTCGCTTTGAGCGCCGGAGAGAACAGGCGTTTGCTGCGGCTGGTATTGCGCCAGCGAATCAGGTGCGAATAATATGGATTGGCTGTTTCGGTGAGGGCGTGGCCAAAAAACTTGCGTAAATAGGCGTCGCTACCCTGTCCCAAAGCGGCGATATAGGGATAGAGCCGGGTCAGCAGCCGAGGGCGCAAAGCGGAATCTGGCTCTCGCGCCCAAAAGCGGCGCACCTTGTTCTCTTTGAAGATATTGTAGCCGCCCAGGAACTCATCGGCTCCTTCGCCGGTGAGGACGACTTTGAACTGCTTCTCCTGCACCAGTTTGGAAAGCAGAAAAAGCGGGGCGGGCGAGGTGCGCGTCAGCGGCGTTTCGGTGTGCCAGATGACCTGGGGGAAGGCGTCGCCAATATCCTGGTGAGTGGCGGTGACGATGTGGTGAGTTGTGCCCAGGTGAGCGGCCATGCGCTGCTGGAAGCGGCTTTCGTCGAAGGCGGCGTCGTCGAAAGCGATGGAGAAGGTTTCCAGATGACTGCCTGTGTAATGGCGAATAAAAGCGGCGATGGCGGAGGAGTCCAGGCCACCGCTGAGATAAGCGCCCACCGGTACATCGGCACGGAGCCGAATTTGGGTGGCGTCAACCAAAAGCTGGCGCAGATGGGCGGCCGCCTCGTCCAGAGAGTAGTCGGGGGGTGGGGCGTCCTTATCGGGAAAGTGGGGCTGCCAGTACGCTTTAATTTGGATGGGCTGTCCCGGTTTTGCCAGCAGCCAATGGCCGGGCGGCAGGGTGTGGATGCCCACGAAGGCGGAACGCGGCGAGAGCGGACTCCAGTAGGTGAATATCTGGTCGAGGGTGAGGGGATCGAGAACGGCCGTTACCCGGTCATCGGTGAGCAGCGCTTTAATTTCTGAGGCAAACAGCAGAGCGCCACCCTGTTCCGTGTAGTAAAGTGGGCGGATACCGGCGCGGTCGCGGGCCATAAACAGGGTGTGTTCTCGTTCATCCCAAATGGCAAAGGCGAACTGGCCGTTGAGATGCTGTACGCAGTCGGGGCCGTATTCTTCGTATAGATGCACGATGATCTCGGTATCGGAGGCGGTAGCCAGGCAATGACCCAGCTTTTGCAAGACGGGCCGCAATTCCACATAGTTGAAGATTTCGCCGTTGAACACGATCCAGATGTCGCCGGTTTCGTTGCTGATGGGCTGTTGCCCGCCACCCAGGTCAATGATGCTCAAGCGGGCATTGCCCAGTCCCACGCCGCTCTGTTCATCCTGAAAGCGGTAAACGCCAAACTGATCCGGCCCCCGGTGGCGTACCGCGCCCAGCATGGCCCGCATCTGCATCTCGCTGATGGGCTGCTGTTCTATTTGGTTGAGAATGCCAACGATTCCGCACATAGCAAGTTTACAGTGGACAATGATCAGTGAAGTTCTTTTTTGGTAATTTTGCCGCTGCTGGTCTTGGGCAAGTCGGTTGTGAATTCGATGATTTGGGGAACCATGAACTCTTCCAGGTGGGCGCGGCAGTGACGGATGACATCTTTTTCGGTCAGATCGACGTTTGGCGCCACGACGAAGGCTTTGATGGCTTCGCCTAAAATAGGATCCGGAACGCCGATAACGGCCGTTTCCACCACCCCCGGCAGCCCATAAATCACATTCTCCACCTCTTTGGGCGCCACCTTTTCGCCCCGGCTCTTGATGATGTCATCTTTACGGCCGACAAAGTAGAGATAGCCATCTGCGTCCATGCGGAACAAGTCGCCGCTGTAGCAGACCCGTTCGTTGGGCAGAGGGCCGGGCCGGTAGCGCTGGGCGGTGGCTTCCGGCTTTTGCCAGTAACCACGCATGACATGGCCGCCGCGAATGACCAGTTCCCCGATTTCACCGGGGCCAAGCCGCTGACCCTGTTCATCTTCCAACCATACTTCTGTGCCGGGAATGGCGACGCCTACCGAGCCGGGCCGCTCGTCGAGTTGGTCAGGAGGCAGGTAGAGGGTGCGCTTGGTCTCGGTGAGGCCATACATGGAGTAGAGCGTGGCCCAGGGGAAAAGCTGGCGAATTTCCTGGATATGTTTGGGCGGCAGGGCAGCGGCGGTATTGGTGATATAACGTAAGGCGCGGAGATCGTATTTGCTCAAGTCCATTTGCAGCAGCAGGGCGAACATGGTGGGTACGCCGGGAAAACCGGTCACCTGCTCCTCGGCCATGAGGCGCAGCGCTTTGGCTGGATAAGCGAACGACGGCTCCAGCAGCAGTGTGCCGCCAAATTTGAAGACCATCAGCAGTTGGTACAGGCCATAATCAAAGGAGAGTGGCAGGGCGCAGAATACGATGTCGTCGGGCGTGTTTTGCAGGTAGCTGATGATGGAGGAGGCGGCAAAGACGACGTTGCTGTGGGCGGACATGACCCCTTTGGGGTCGCCGGTGCTGCCGGAAGTGTAGATGAGGCAGGCTAAATCTTGATCGATGCACTGGTTGGCAACGGCCGTTTCCCCATACACATCCTGGATTTCGGCGAAGGTTTGGCTGTGCGCCTGGTGGGTAACGGCCGTTTCCGCCTCTTTACCTGTAAAAACAGTGTACTGCACGGTTGGCGCTTCCTTTTTGACCGCTTCGATGAGAGCAGCCGATTTGCCCCGGGCAATCATCGCCTGCGCCTGGCAGTTGTTGACCATATAGGCCAGCTTGTCTTGTTTGGTGGTGGCATTGATGACCACAAACACGCCGTTTGCCTTGAGGACGGCAAAAATGCCCACCACCAGCGCCACCGAGTTGGGCAAATACAAGACCACCCGGTCGCCACGCCGCAGCCCATGATCTTGCAATGCTTGTGCCAGGCGGTTTGCCATGCTATCTACCTGGGCATAGGTTAAACGAGTGTGGCCACAGATGAGCGCCGTTTTTTGCGGAAAACGGCCGGCGCTGTCCTCTAAAAATTGCTGCACGAGAAGCATGTTTACATCCCTTTTTCGTAACGATGCTGGTGGCTGCGGTCGCATCTCAGTAAACAGGTTTTTGCATGGAATGAACGCGAACCTGCGCTGAGCAATGCCGAAGTATTAACGCGAAAAAGAAATTCGTGAAAACTTGCGCCAATGCGATGCATTGCCAAT
>CAZXVH010000052.1:0-20307 GCA_964643965.1 uncultured Ardenticatenaceae bacterium | reverse complement strand
TGCATTGCCAATTCGACGTCATAATTTTTTGGTTCTGGGGCTTGTCCAGATTAGGAAACAACGGCGGCAACGGCCGTTTTTCGCTGGATGTAGCGACAGAGATTGTTGACCGAATCGAAATTATCTGGCTCAATTTCGTCGTCTGCCACTAAAAACTGAAATGTCTCTTCGACGAAGAGGATCAGTTCCAGGGTCCCCATTGAATCGACGATGCCCTCTTCCATGAAGGAGGTATCTTCATCCAAACTGTCTGCATCCCCGGTAAAGAGGAAATTTTGGGCGATAAATTGTTTGATTTGTTGACGAATATCCACGTTTCCATCCCCGATTTGGAAGATAGCTGGCAGCAATTCTTGGCTGGAAAATTGAAAAACTGGCTGCGTTTACAGCAATCCCATCTCTATTTGCTTAAAATCCGAGTAACTGTACAGGTGCGGCCACAGCCAGAGAGTCTGTATAGTTACAAATCTAATAAAAAAGGTACGAGGATAGTATAGGTGGTCATCCCTTACGACTGGGCTTACTGGGACGATTATTTTCAATAGAGATGAGAGAGTAGTTGAATCTCCAATTTCTGTTCAAACGCTTCATGTTCGTTTCTTATCAGGCCCCACCATCAGACTGAGGGCGCGACGCCAGCTATCTGCTTCGGCGTCAAAGCCTTCATGCTGGAAGCGGTAATCGTTTTTGCGGATAAACTCGTCCAGTTCGGCGATGAGGGCGGCGAGTTTGGCCTGGTGGGTTTGCACGAGCAGCTGGAAGGTAGCTTCGTTGGGGGCGGTGTCCAGGGCGACCCGCAGGTGGGGGAAACAGAAGCCGTCTGTTTTGTGCATGGCGGCCGTCATGCGCACATCCTTTTCGGCCAGGGTCTCGACAACGGCCGTTATCGCCAGGCCGGCCATCTCTTTTTTTCGGACACAAGCGGGACACGGTTCCACAGCAAACAAGTTGGCGGCGATGCTGGCATTTTTAGCCTCCGCATGGGCCGGCGTGTTTCTTGGCCAGAGCTTGGATTTTAAGAAGGCGGCTTTGCTCTGGCTGAAGCTAATTTTGTCCAATGATTTGTTAACGGTATTCAACACATCGCGGTAAATAAAGGCAATACCCAGCGGCGCATTATCCTCAGATTCTGGCAACTGCCAGGCATGTTCCGGGCAAAAACCGAGCGATTCCCGGATGCCCAGGCGCGTATCCACATCATTCACGCTGTCGAAAATCAGCCCTTTTAGCTGCCGTTCTACGGAGATATTCGACCAGCGACAAACCGGGCAGCCGGGCTGATCGCTGGCTTCGATGATTTCATGGTAACTAAAGGGGGTTAATTGGGGCATCAGCCTTACCTCCTCTGCACCACTTGCGCCCGGCCGGGGCCGACCGAGATATAGCTGACCGGCGTTTGCGTTTTTTCCGCGATGTAGTCGATATATTGCCGGGCAGCGGCCGGTAAATCCTGCCAGGCGCGGGCCTGAGTGACGTCTTCCTGCCAGCCGGGCAGCGTTTCTAACACGGGTTGGCAGCGCTCCAGTTCTGCCAGGCTGTGCGGGAAGGCGTCGATGATCTCGCCGTCTAATTTATAAGCTATGCAGACCGGGATTTCAGATAGGCCGCTGAGAACATCCAGCTTGGTGATGGCTAAATCGGTGAAGCTGTTGATGCGGCGGGCATGGCGCAGCATAACCAAATCCAGCCAGCCCACCCGCCGCGCCCGGCCGGTGGTGACGCCAAATTCATCCCAGGGATTAGACCCGTCGCCGCGCAGACGAACGGCCGTTTCCCCCTCTGCCTCACACGGGAAGGGGCCGCTGCCCACCCGGCTGGTAAATGCCTTGGCCACGCCGATCACCCGGCCTACCTGCTTGGGACCCACGCCCAGGCCGGTGAGAGCGCCGCCAGCGGTGGGCGAGGAACTGGTGACAAAGGGGTAAGTGCCGTGATCGATGTCCAGGAATGTGCCTTGAGCGCCTTCTGCTAAGACGGAACGGCCGTTTTGCAGCAGTTCATCTAGCAGCGCCACGCCATCCACCAGGTGAGACGCCAGTTGTGGCGCATAGGCGGCGTATTCAGCGGCAATGGCGGTGGCGTCCAGCGCTGCTGCGCCATAAATTTTAGTCAATGTCTCATTATGTTTTGCCACATGGTCGTGGATGGCGTCAACCAACGCATCCGGGTGGGCGAACAACTCAGCGCGTAGCCCGGAGCGGGCGATTTTGTCTGTGTAAGCGGGGCCGATGCCGCGTAGGGTGGTGCCGATGGCGCCTTTCTCTAACTGCTTCTCTTGGGCCTTGTCCAGGGCGATATGAGCGGGGGTGATGAGATGAGCTGACTGGCTGATTTTCAAACGAGCCGGACCGACATCAATACCCCGTGCCGCCAATGCCGCCATTTCGCGCAGCATGACGGCCGGGTTTAACACCACGCCATTCCCAATGAGGCAGATGGCTTGTTCATGGATGATACCTGAGGGAATCAAATGCAGCTTAAACACCTCGTCGGCCACGGTGATGGTGTGGCCGGCGTTGTCGCCACCGCTGAAACGAGCCACCGCATCGGCTTCTGCGGCCAGTAAATCGGTGTAACGTCCTTTGCCTTCATCACCCCATTGAGCGCCAATAATGATGTTAAGTGGCATGTTATTTCTCCTGCAGATCGATTTTTCGGCATGGTTCAAGTTAGCTTTACACTTTTTACAATGATGATAACGAATTTTAGAAAATAATGAATTCGCTCCCTTCTAAAATTCGCTGTCATCACAAAAAAGAGATCACGCCACAAAAATGTGTCAAGCTAATTTCATGGATATTTGAACCACGCCGATTTTTTAAATCGACGTGTGATTTTTCCCATCAATACGCGATTTGGAAAATCGTGCTATGGTGAGCGATACGCATAGGCAAAAAAAATCCCGATAGGGGCTATGACGGCCGCTAAATCGGGCTTTGCGCTTACGAGAACTAGTTGAATCTTGTGGTTTTTTGGAAATGGTCATTCCCTGTCTACTTTCACCGAGATTTTAGTCGCCAGATTATAACAGAAATGTGGCAGAGGGAAATAAGGTTTGCGCTGGAAGCCTGGTTCGATCTCTCAGATTGAACCAGGCTCGAGTCGTCTCAATGATGGACATTGACAACGGTGCCATAGGCCGACCACTCATACAGCCAGCGGGCATCGGCGGGTGACAGATTGACGCAACCATGACTCATGGGATAGCCGAAGTTGTTGTGCCAGTATGCGCCATGTAGGGCGTAATCTTCAAAAAAGTACATGACATAAGGTACGTTTTCCAGGTAGTAATCATAGCCCAGCCGGGTTCCGTCCATCGTCTGGCTTTCAAGGCGCAGCCAAATGCGGAACATGCCGGTGACGGTGGGAAACTCGTTGAGGCCGCTGGATACGCGGGTGGTGTAAACCAGATCGTTGCCTTCATAGGCGTTGAGGGTTTGGCTGCTGAGGTCTACGTCGATCCAGGGTTCGCCCTGGGCCACGCCAAAGGGACGCATGGCTGGTTTGCTGTTTTGTGGGGCCAGATAAGTGGGAACCAGGGTGGGGGTGGGCGTGGGGGTGTTGGTGGGGGTGGGCGTGATCGTCCATTCGGGGCGCGGTGGATCGTTCAGGTCGCCGGGCGCGATTTGTTTGCTTTGGCTGCGCGGTTCGGCGGCAGCCAGGGGTGGATTGACGGGTGAGTAGCTGGTGGGGGTGGCGGTTGTTTCCACGATGGGCGTGGGCCGATTGTCGGCGATTTGGCGGGGGGAGCGATTGGCGCTGGCGAACATAAACCATTGTGTGACGAGGAGCACGGCCGTTATTCCCCCCAGACCTATTATGAGGAAAACGGCCGTTCCCCACAGCCAGGGCATCCAATTCCGTTGATTGGCAGAGGGGGGTGGGGGCTGCGCTTCGTTTGCTTTTGCCAGCCGATCCTCAGCCCACAGCCGCGCCTTAGCCACAGAGGGATTGTCCGGCGCCAGCATGTCAGCGCGTTGCACATACTCCAGGCTCTTTTGGGGCGAAGAGGTGGCGGCCGCCAGCAAAAGCCAGGCCCGGAAATTATCAGGGTCTTCCTGGACGGCCTGAAAGAGGAGCGCTTCTGCCCTGGATTTTTGTCCACTTTTCAGGGCGCGTCTGGCTTGTTCAATCAACATCTTTTTAATTGGTCGCTTTGTTTTGTTTGTATTGGTTCAGGAAGCACAAAACGCCATCTGAAAGCCCTCGCGCCGGTATAGCGGCGTTGGTGGTGATCATCTCTCGATCCAGGTTCATAAACCCGACTTCAACGATGATAGCCTGTGTGCCGGGGGCGAATTCGCGGAAAGCGTGGTAATCAGCCATGTCGGGGGTGATGGTGTTGGCGTGGTACTGCATTTGGGTGGCCTGTTGGTAGGCGTCTTCCACACAAATGGAGAGTGCGCCAGAATTGGTGAAGCTGGAGCCAGCGATTTTGAAGCCGGTAGCCAGTTCGTTGACGTAGTCACAAGAATCAGCATGAACGGAGATAACGGCCGTTGCTGCATATCCTGTCAACCGTGGATCGAACTCATCCAATTTTTCCACGCGAACGCCTGCTGCTTGCAAATTCGCCAGCATCAAATCGACGATGTTCTCGTTTACCTGCGCCTCAGTCAGGCCATCGGGGCACACCGCGCCGGCGTCAGACCCTTTGTGGCCGGCAATAACGCCCACCCGAATGGGGCCAGGGCTTTGCGCCAAACGCTGTATCACCGGCAGAGCAGGTATGACTTTGTGAATAGGGGCGGTTAGCGCGCCTTCTTCATTGGTGAAGGAAGCGGCGACGCTGGCGGCGTCTGCTTCGGCGTCTGCCGGGCTAAAATACCAGTAAACCAGTACCATACCGCTGAAAGCGATTGCCAGGAACAGCACGACAGGCAGGTTTCGCCGGAGAAAGCCAAAAATGGGGGGTGAAGTGGGTTGATTGCCTGAATAAGTTGATTGATTGCGCATGTTGTTATTCTACAACATTTTCTTACTCATTAGAAAAGATTAATGAAAATCCGACGCAATCATTATACATTGCGGTATACTACTAAGGAGTAACCCTTTTTAAAACAGATGATTCTGTCCCTTTTTCGGGAAAATTAGGAAAACCATATGGATGAACAACCAAATGAACCCCGGCCCGGCATACCGACCTGGGTTTGGTTATTAGGCGGTGTTGCCATTGTTTTGGGCTTGCTGTATTGGAGCAATGGGCAGTTTAACCGTGCTGATCAAGTTAGTATGCAAGCCGTGATGACGGCCGTTGAAAAAGGTAAAGTCGAAGCCATTACCGTGACGGGGGATCGCTTAGAAGTCAAAATGGAAGATGGCACGATTGTATCTACTACCAAATTCAGCCGTGACAGTTTGGCCGGCATATTTGAATATTATGGCATCACCCCGGAACAATTAGAAGATGTTGCCCTCCAGGTCAAAGATCAAAGTTTATGGAACAACTTGTTTTCCATCGTCTTCTCTATTGGCCCTATTTTGCTTTTGATCTGGATTTTTAGCCGGGGTTTTCGCCAGATGCAGGGTGGTGGCGGCAACAATATCTTCGGTTTTGGCCGCAGCCGCGCCAAAGACCTGAACGATTCTAACCGGCCCTCTGTGACTTTTGACGATGTAGCCGGTGTGGAAGAATCTAAAATGGAACTGGCTGAAGTGGTGCAATTTTTACGGGAACCGGAGAAGTTTGTGCAGGTTGGCGCTCGTATTCCCAAAGGAGTGCTGATGGTGGGACCGCCCGGAACCGGTAAAACGTTGTTAGCGCGCGCCGTCGCCGGTGAAGCTGGTGTGCCCTTCTTCCACATATCCGGCTCTGAATTTGTAGAAATGTTTGTCGGTGTGGGCGCCAGCCGGGTGCGAGACCTCTTTGATAAAGCCAAGCAGGCCGCCCCTTCTATCGTTTTTGTGGACGAAATTGATGCCGTCGGCCGGCAGCGTGGCGCCGGTTTGGGCGGCGGGCATGATGAACGGGAGCAGACATTAAACCAGATTTTGGTGGAGATGGATGGTTTTGATAACAAGACCAACGTGATTGTCATGGCTGCTACTAATCGCGCTGATATCTTGGATCCGGCGCTGATGCGACCCGGCCGTTTTGACCGCAAGGTGTATGTGGATTTGCCCGATGTACGCGGCCGGGAATTGATTCTCAAAGTCCATGCCCGGGGCAAACCGATTGGCAGCGATGTCAGTTTCCCTGATGTGGCGCGTCTGACGGCCGGTTTCTCTGGGGCAGACCTGGAAAACTTGATGAACGAAGCCGCCATCTTCGCCGCCCGGCGTGATAAACGTACCATTGGCTTGTTGGAATTCCAGGATGCCTTTGACCGTGTTTTAATGGGGCCGGAACGCAGAAGTCGTGTCATGAGCGCCGAAGATAAAGAGACGGTAGCGTATCATGAGGCGGGCCATGCGGTGGTCAGTTTTAACTTGCTGCACACCGACCCCGTGCAGAAGATCACCATTGTGCCACGCGGCCGGGCAGGTGGCTATGTCATGGATTTGCCCGAGGATCGTTTTGTCCATAGCCGTGAATATTTTATGGATCAGATTGCCAAAGCATTAGGCGGCCGGGCGGCTGAGGAAGTGTTCTTTGAGCGCATTACCACCGGGGCCTCCTCTGATTTGCAGCAGGCGACGCGCATAGCACGCGCCATGGTGATGGAATATGGCATGTCGGACGCCTTAGGGTTGCCCACATATGGCGACAATGGCTCCAATCCGTTTATGGGGCGTGATTATAATTTTGGCGGCAACCGAGATTACAGCGAAGAGGCGGCCGAAGCCATTGACGATGAAGTGATGCGTATCCTGGATGAGGGGTACGGCCGGGCGTTGGCGATTGTGCGTGAGAACAGAGATAAAATGGAGCGGTTGGTAGAAAAATTGTTGGAAGTAGAGACGTTGGATCGCGCCGATTTTGAGAAGCTTATGAACCAGCCGCTGAATGGACATGTACATGAGGAGACCCTGGCGGAAGGCAGCAGCGAGGCGTCTTCTCTGGATTTTAATATGGGCACGGCCAGTTGATCCTGGTTTTGCAGCAGGACGTCATCTAAAATAGCCCTCTCATTGTTAATAGACGAGAGGGCTTTTTGATTTCTAGCCCGCCTTGATGAGAAAATGGGAGCGTGGTCTGCCAGACCGCATCGGGCGGATAAGATAGCGGCGCTCCCATTTACGAGGAGGTTGAGCATGGATAGAGTGATTGAATTAAAGAAAACGGGGGCTGTGTTGGAGGTGGCTTTGAACAGGCCGTTGAGCCACAATGCCTTGACGCCGGAGATGGTGACGGGCTTAACGGCCGTTTTCCAGGATGTCAATGATCGAGATGATATTCGGGTGGTAGTGCTGACGGGGAACGGCCGTTCCTTTTGCGCCGGCGCGGATCTCAGTTTTATGCAGGCCGCCGGGGACTCTGGCTTTGAAGAGAATGTGGCCGATGGCAGGGTGATTTTCGACCTGATGCTGGCGCTTGATTCTTGTCAGAAACCGGTGGTGGGGCGGGTGAATGGGGCGGCGATGGGCGGCGGCGTGGGCCTGGTGGCTTGCTGCGACATCGTGGTGGCGGTAGATCGCGCTCACTTTGCTTTTAGCGAAGCCCGTTTGGGTATTTTACCGGCCGTTATTTCTCCTTTTGTGTTGGCGAAGATTGGGGCGGGAAACGGCCGTGAACTGTTCCTGACGGGCGAACGTTTTAGCGCCGAACGGGCCAGAGAAATTGGCCTGGTGCAGCATGTGGTGGCGGAAGAGGCGTTGTCTGAGAAGGTGGCCGAACGGGTGGCGGCCTTGCTCCAGGCCGCGCCGGGAGCACAGGCGGCGGGCAAAGCATTGATTCGGGCGGTAGTGGGGCAGGAGAAAACGGCCGTTCGTGAGTACACCGCCAATCTCATCGCCCAACGCCGGGCCAGCGCCGAGGGCCAGGAGGGTATGCGCTCGTTCCTGGAGAAGCGCAAGCCAAATTGGCAGGAATGAGTACGATACAAAACTGAGAGTAGAGATGGGCGACGGGCTTAATCTCCCATCTCCATCCTGGACAAAGGGCAGCAGGTGATAAATGTCTGAAGCAGATAGCATCCAAAAATTAGACAGGCCGTTGACTCGAGCGCGTTTAGCGGAAGATTTCACTCGCCTGGGCCTGGAGCCGGGCATGACGCTGGAAGTTCATGCTTCGTTGAGCGCGCTGGGTTGGGTTTGTGGTGAGGCTGTCGCCGTGCTGCAAGCGTTGATGGATGTGTTGACGCCTGATGGCACATTGGTGATGCCCGCCCATTCCAGTGGTTTGTCAGACCCGGCCGGCTGGCAAAATCCGCCGGTTCCCGAAACATGGCATCAAACAATTCGGGAGACCATGCCCGCTTTTGATCCTCGCCTGACGCCGACGCGGGGAATGGGCAAAATCGGCGAACTGTTTCGCACCTGGCCCGATGTAGCCCGCAGCGATCACCCGCAAGTTTCGTTTGCGGCGTGGGGCAAAGAGGCGGCGTATGTCACCAGCGGGCATGGTCTGGCAAATGCGCTGGGCGAAACGTCGCCGTTGGCGCGGGTATATGATCTGGACGGCCATGTCTTGCTGCTAGGCGTGGACTATGACAGCAATACGCCCTTCCACCTGGCGGAATACCGGGCGCCGGGTGCGCAGCGAAGGATAGGCGGGGCGCCGATCATGGTAAACGGCCGTTCCCGCTGGACAACTTTTCCCGACATCGAATTTAACGGCAATGCCACCTTTGCCGCCATCGGCAAAGCCTTTGATGAGACGGGGTTGGTGCGCATGGGGCAGGTGGGCGCGGCGTCTTGTCGCCTATACCCCATCCGCGCCGGCGTTGATTTTGCCCAAAACTGGATTGCTAATTATCGGACTCGAAACATGAAGGGGTGATGCGCGGTTTTAATGATTAAAAAATAAACCCAATCATCAGGGCAGAGTTGGGCGCGTACGTGCCCACGCCCACCTGCCGGGTTCCACGAGAGCCGTGCGCATGTGGCTGTGCCAACTCTGCTGTTATCCAATTTAATTTTTAAACTACCATTTCACGTTTCAGACTAAAAAGGTGCTGGTTATGTTCAAGAAAATTTTAGTGGCTAATCGGGGAGAAATTGCCCGCCGGGTTTTTCTGGCGTGTCAGGAATTGGGAGTGATGTCTGTGGCGGTGTACTCTGACGCCGACCGGGAGGCGCCCTGGGTGCGCCTGGCAGACGAAGCGTATCATTTGCCAGGCGTGACGGCCGCCGACACCTATTTGCAGCAAACGGCCGTTCTCGACATCGCCCAGAAATGCGGCGCAGAGGCTATTCATCCCGGTTATGGCTTCCTGAGCGAAAACGCGGACTTTGCCGCCGCCTGCGCGGCGCGAGGCATCGTCTTCATTGGCCCCAGCCCGGCGGCGATGCGCCTGATGGGCAGTAAAGCGGCGGCGCGAGAATTGGCGCAGCAGGCGGGTGTACCTGTCGTGCCGGGGGTGGATGGCGCCGCTAAAAGCGTGGCTGCACTCAAAATGGCGGCGGGGGAGATTGGCTACCCGGTGCTGATTAAGGCCAGCGCCGGCGGCGGCGGCAAAGGGATGCGGGTGGTCGGTTCGGCGGTGGAGTTTGAAGGAGCGCTGCAAGCGGCGCGCAGTGAGGCTCGCTCCGCTTTTGGCGATGATCACGTTCTCATCGAGAAGTATTTCACGGAAATTCACCATGTGGAAGTGCAGGTGTTAGGCGATGAGCAGGGCAACTTGCTGCATTTGTTTGAACGGGAATGTTCGGTGCAGCGACGACACCAAAAGATCATTGAGGAAAGCCCGTCACCCATCGTGGCTCGTTTTGAAGCGCAGGGGGATCCTTTGCGGCAGCGCATGACGGCGGCGGCGGTCTCATTGGCGCGGGCGGCGGGGTATACCGGGGCGGGGACGGTGGAGTTTGTGGTGGCTGAAAACGGCCGTTTCTATTTCCTGGAGATGAATACCCGTTTGCAGGTGGAGCATCCGGTGACGGAACTGGTGACGGGGCTGGATTTAGTGACCTGGCAAATTCGCATCGCCAACGGGGAGGCGCTGCCGTTCGCTCAGGAAGCGATTTCGCAGCGCGGCCACGCCCTCGAGTGCCGCCTCTATGCGGAAGAGCCGGCCAATGAGTTTCTGCCCTCGATTGGACAGATTACCACTTATCAGCGGCCGGAAGGACCTGGGGTGCGGGTCGATGATGGCATCGAACCGGGTAGCGCCGTCTCGCCGTTTTATGATCCGATGTTGGCCAAGGTGATAACGTGGGGACAGGATCGGGCGGAGGCGGTGGCAAAAATGGAGCGAGCTTTGCGGGAAACGGCCGTTTTAGGGGTGCAGACCAATATCCCCTATTTGCTGGCGATTTTAGAGGAAGCGTATTTCCGAGCCGGGCAAACCAGTACCCAGTACATTCGCCAGCATATGGCAGATTGGCGACCGGAAACGACGTTAGGCCCGGATGAGTGGCTGGCCTTGGCGGCGGTTGAGTATTTGTTGGGGGAGAAGAAGGGGAGAGGGGGGACGGCCGTTGCCGGAGAAGACGCGCCGCCAGACCCCTGGCAAGAAATCGGGGCCTGGCGCAACGTCGATTGTTGAGGATTTTTTAAGAGTGAAAGTTTTCAAAACCGTCTGGGTCTTTTTTTGGACCTCTGTTTACTGCCGTAAATCGCGCAGTTTTTGCCAGAGTTCTTTTTCTTCCTTACTTAAATTCTGGGGCAGGGTGATGGTTACCTTGGCCAACAAATCGCCCCGTTCGCTGGGGTTTTTCATTTTAGGCATACCCAGGCCGCTCAGCCGGATGGTTTTACCACTTTCGGTCCCGGCGGGAATGGTTAGATTGACAGTTTTATCCAGGCTGCTCACGGGAACCTTGCCGCCCAGCAGGGCGGTGAATACATCAACGGGAACTGCCACGGTTAAGTCGTCGCCTTCACGTTGGAAGGTGGCGTGGGGCAGCACTTTGATGTTGAGGTAAAGGTCGCCTTTTTGCCCGCCGCCGCCTGGTTCGCCCTGACCGCTGAGACGTATTTTAGCGCCAGTGTAGACGCCGCGGGGGATTTTGGCATTGAGGGAACGGCCGTTGCTAAATTGCAGGTTCCGCGTTGTGCCGTGAAAAGCCTCTTCCAGAGTGATTTCCACCTCATGCTCTAAATCTCGACCTCGCTGTGGCGCAGTTTGAAAGCCTTGTCCGCTGAAGTCAAAGCCGGCGCTTTGCCGGGCGCGGCTGCTGCCCATACCGCCGCCGCCAAACAGCGACTCGAAGAAGGAGGAGAAACCGCTGCCGCCGTTGCCACTGCCAAACATCTGCTCAAACGCTTCCGGGTCGAGGGTTTGGGTGTAGACGCCCCCTTGTGGCCGGCCACCGCCGCTGTATTGCGACCAGAAGTCGTTCATGTTGCCGCCGCCGTTCCGTTCATACTGCTGCCATTGGGAGCCAAACTGATCATATTTTTGGCGTTTTTCTGGGTCAGACAACACTTCGTAAGCTTCGTTGAGTTCTTTGAATTTTTCTTCCGCGCCCTTGTTGTCTGGATTGTGATCGGGATGATAGTCCCGCGCCAGTTTGCGGTATGCTTTTTTGATTTCTTTTTCGTCGGCGTTTTTGCTGACGCCGAGGGTTTGATAGTAATCGTGGTAATTCATGTGTGCCTTTTTGGAGATTGGAGATCACGTCTCGCCTGTTTTTAATCTCTAATCTCGGTTCCTTTTCTCATTTATCGTGCTACTAATACTTTTGCGGGTCTCAGTAAGTTGCCATTGTAGGTGTAACCATTTTCGGTGACGGCGACAATCGTGCCCGGCTCAGCGGTGTCATGGTCTACTATGCCGATGGCTTCGTGCAGTTCGGGGTTAAACGGCCGTTCTGCCGCTGCCACCTGGGCCACCCCATATTTTGCCAATGTTTCTAAAAATGCCTTCTGAATCAGGCGTAAGCCATCGGGGTCGGTTTCGGCGTGGACGATGGCGCGTTCCAGATTATCGGCCAGGGGCAGCATATCGCGCAGGAATTCCGCTTGATTTTGCCGTGATTCCTGGGCGTAGCGCTGCGCCAACCGTTTTTTGCTATTCTCCAAGTCGGCGTAAAGGCGTATGTATTTTTCTTGCCATTCGTTTTCTGTTTTTTCTTCTTCTACAGATTTCGCCGATTGCGCAGATTTTTTTGTCTCAGCTTCAGCTTTTTGGATATTTTCTAGCGTGATGGTTTTTTGTCCCATCTGTGCCAGTTTTTGTGCTGCTAATTTGGCTTCTGCTTGCTGTTGTTTAGCGATGCTGTGGTATTTTTCTGCGGCCTGACGCCACTCGGCGGTTTCAGATTGAGACTGCTCAAGCTGTTGGCGCAGACGCATGATTTCATTAACCGGGTCCATCGTCTGCTGACGAGTTGGGCCGGGAATATTGGTGATGTAGGGAGAACGGCCGTTACGCCGCCCGTATGAATCGTAATCTCGGAACATGGGTTATCCTTTTATTGAAAGAGTAAAGAGTAAAGACGGACGCCCGGCCACTCTTCACTCTTCACTCCTTAATCTTTAGGGGCGACCCAATGGGTCGCCCTTATGATTTTTACACTTCCTCAAATTCGCCTTCAACCACGCCTTCTGTGGCTTCGCTGCCGTGACCGTTGCCGGAAGAGGCGCTGCCGGGCTGCCCTTCCTGGCTCTGATAAAGCTGCTGGCTCATAGCGTAACTGGCTTGCTGCACCTGTTCAGAAAGGGTGCGGATGCGGTTGATGTCGTCGCCTTTCACGGCGTCGCGCAGGTCGTTGATGAGACCTTCGATGTTAGCGCGTTCACCGCCGGCCAGTTTTTCACCCAGTTCATTCATGCTTTTTTCCACGGCGTAGGTCAGTTGGTCAGCCTGGTTGCGGGCTTCGACCAATTCGCGGAACTTCTGATCTTGGGCGGCATTTTGCTGCGCCGCGTTCACCATCTGTTCCACCTCTTTCTCGCTCAGGTTTGTGGAGGCCGTGATCTGAATCTGCTGCTCTTTGCCGGTGGCCTTGTCTTTGGCCGTCACATGCAGAATGCCGTTGGCGTCGATGTCAAAGGTGACTTCGATTTGCGGGATGCCGCGTGGGGCCGGGGGCAGCCCATCCAGGCGGAAGGTTCCCAGCGTTTTGTTGTCTCTGGCCATCGGCCGTTCCCCTTGCAAGACATGGATGTCAACGGCCGTTTGGTTATCTTCGGCGGTGCTAAACGTTTCCATCTTCTTGGTGGGGATGGTGGTATTGCGCGGGATGAGCGTGGTCATCACGCTGCCCAACGTTTCTAAACCGAGGCTTAAGGGCGTCACGTCTAGCAGCAGCACATCTTTTACATCGCCGCCCAGGACGCCGCCTTGAATGGCCGCCCCTAAAGAGACAACCTCGTCAGGATTGACGGATTTATTGGGTGATTTATTGGTCAGTTCCTGCACCAAATCTTGCACCATGGGCATGCGGGTTGAGCCGCCGACCAGAACCACTTCGTCAATCTGATTGGCGTTGAGACCAGCGTCTGCCAATGCTTTTTCAAACGGTACTCGCAGGCGCTGCACCAAATCTTCGGTTAACTGTTCAAACTTGGCCTTGCTCAAAGTCATCTGCAAATGCTTAGGACCATTGGCGTCGGCCGTGATGAAGGGCAGATTGATCTCCGTTTGTCCCAGAGAAGAGAGTTCGATTTTGGCTTTTTCGGCCGCTTCACGTAGACGTTGCAGAGCTTGCCGATCTTTGCTGAGGTCGATGCCCTGTTCCATCTTAAACTGATCTGTTAACCAGTGGACAATGCGTTCGTCCCAGTCGTCGCCGCCCAGGTGGGTATCGCCATGCGTAGATTTCACTTCAATAACGCCATCGCCCACTTCCAGGATAGAGACATCGAAGGTGCCGCCACCCAGGTCGAAGACCAGGATGGTTTCGTCAGCTTTCTTGTCTAAACCGTAAGCCAGGGCAGCGGCGGTGGGTTCGTTGATAATGCGCATGACTTCTAAACCGGCGATTTTACCGGCGTCTTTGGTGGCCTGCCGTTGGCTGTCGTTGAAGTAAGCGGGTACGGTGATGACCGCTTTGGTCACTGGTTCGCCCAGATACGCTTCGGCGTCGCGCTTCAATTTTTGCAGCACGATGGCGGAAATTTCTTGGGGCGAGTAGGTTTTGTTGACCACCGGGATGTTGACCCGGGCGTCTTGCTGCGGCCCACCTACGATTTCGTAAGACACCATTTTTTGGGTGTTTTTAGTTTCGGCGTCGTCAATGCGGCGGCCCATGAGCCGTTTGACCGAATAAACGGTGTTTTCTGAGTTCACGACGGCCTGTCGTTTGGCGGTTTGGCCAACGAGCCGTTCCCCTTTTTTGTTGAAAGCCACGACGGAGGGTACGGTATTGCCGCCTTCAGCGGAGGCGATGACCATGGGGTCGCCGCCTTCCATAACGGCTACGACGGAGTTGGTGGTGCCTAAGTCAATTCCAATTATTTTGCTCATTTGTTTTCTCCTATTTCTATTTTTATGCCTTATTTTGCATCTATACGGGCGACTAACCCATTTCTGTTGATTGTTTTTGTGTGCAGCCTGTGTTTAGCGGCACAGACACTATTCTTACTGATTTGTGTTAGAAACATATCAACGAAGCATAAAATATGTGTATGAGGTTTTTCTACTCGAGGGAATAGCGTGGATTGCTCCTCACTGACTGTAGCTTCTGAGTCATAAAATGCTTGGGATGTATTCCATCGCTTCCAGTATCTTAACTTTATGATTTTGAGGGGCGCTGAGTATGGTACGCCCTGGCGCCACACGTTCGCAGCAGGGTGTGTGAACTCCTCGAGTTTTTCATCATTCCTCAGGACGAGATTGGCCTATCACAGAGGCGTTGTGTTTGCGCCACAATGGAACCAGTTTATACTCTCACCTTTTTCGTTTTTAGTTGGCTTCAGATGAATTTAATTTGGTGATTCAGGTAATTGCATGAATGAGAAAGTGGAAAGCGCTTTAAACCGGTTGAATGCAGTTTTGCCCTTAAAAGAGAGGCAGGATAATTGCCGCCCCGAGATTAAAACGCTGCATCAAGCAATCTTATGTTCTTTTGTGGAAAACGGCCGTTCTCTTTCCAGAGCAGAAATGGCTCAACAAGTCAGCGATGTGGCTGAAGCCATAACCATCTTGCAAAGCAACGATATGGTGGTCTTCGGCGCAGATGGCGAACCGATAGGCGCATATCCTTTCACGATGGCAGCCCGGGAGCATCAAATTCAGGTCAACGGGCATCAAGTCCATGCCATGTGTGCTTTGGATGCGCTGGCGATCAGCCCCATGTTTGGTCTGGTCACAGAAATCAATTCCCAATGCCGCGTTACGGGGGAGCCTGTCCACATTCGGCAAGCAGGCGAGACCATCGAGAATATGGATGAGAGCGGCGGCGTCTATTTTGGCATTGTGTGGGGGGCGGCCGAGGGCGGCGCTTGCTGCGCCGACAGCCTGTGTAGAGAGATGATTTTCCTACGGGATGGTGACGTAGCGGGGCAGTGGTTGGCGGCTGAACCTGAGAACCGAGAGATTTTTACGTTACCGGATTCGGTGGCGTTTGCGGCGCGGTTTTTTGTGCCGTTGATGGATTGATGGCGTGGTGGGAAGAAAACGGCCGAACAATTCGATATTTCCCAAAGGCTCAAAATTGGCTACTTTAGCAAAAGCAAAGCCTGCCAGTTCAAACCCGATCAGATGCGTTTTCCGGCGCCCGATTCTTTCTTACGTCGAATTTCTTTGCGCTGTTCACTGCGCAACATGCCAAAGAAGGAGTCGACGCTTGCTGCGGGTAGATAGGTGATTTCTTTGCCGGTTGCCAGCGCCGCTTGATAGACATGGGCGCATTTTTCTAGCACTTTGATGTTAACGGCCGTTTTCTCCATACTCGTTCCCATGCAGATAATGCCATGATTTTGCAGGATGTAGGCGTTGCATTGATTATCCAATTTGCCGGCCAAATTGTTGGCTAAATCAGATGAACCAGACATAGCGTAGGGGACAATCTCCACGGCCGTTCCCAACTGCATCACCTGTTCATCAAACAAGGCGGGGATTGGCGTGTTGATCAGCGTAAAAACAGTGGCCATCGGCTGGTGGGTGTGGATGACAGCATTCACATCAAGGCGGTTTTGGTAAACGGCCGTGTGCATGCCCATTTCAATGGAAGGGGTTAATTCTCCTTCCAGGGGAACCTTGTCAAATGAAAAAACACAAATGTCATCTACCGTCAGGCCAAGGTAATCGCGGCTAGAGGGCGTAATGGCTAACGCTTCTTCGTCCTCGATGCGCATGGAGATGTTGCCGCCCGTGCCGATGAGATAGCCTTGACGGGCCAGCTCTTGACAGGTATCGAGAACTTGTTGTTTAAATAGATGGTAATGGCTCATGGTTGCTCCAGTGTAACGGTTGCAGGTGAAAAGTTTATAAGTTTTTAGGATAGGTGGAGGGTCCTGGTTAAAAAGAATCCTGCACCTGTTTCCTCTTCTGGTGACAAATTATAAAGGATGAGGCTACGGGGCATATCATTCTCAGGGATGATTTTCATCTATCTAACTTTTTGTCGGGAATATAGGTGTGCCCGTTATACGCGCTTTAAAGAGTGAACCAATCTCACTCTGTTACTCTGTTTGCCTATGTTGGAGTTTAGCATTTTATGGTAAACTAAAGCACGTAAACATAATGTGTGCCTTTGGTGTTATTATGCAAGGAGTGGCAGGTTATGGCAAACACACGAAACTCCAGACAACAAAGTTCCGGGACCAGCGTTCCGATCTGGTTGGTTTTGGTTATTATACTTGTAATTATTTTCACCCTGGGGATATTGGCGATGTTATATAGGACGCCAACTTTAGGCTCCACCGGGCAACAATCACCAACGCAAGCCGCTGTGGCCTTGGTACCCACCTTGACGGCCAGCCCCATAGGAGGAGTGGCGGGACCTTCTGCCACTGCCACCTGGACGCCGCGTCCCACAAATACCCCATATGTGACGCCAACTTTTGTTAACACGGCCGTGGCGGTGGGGCAAAATACACGCGCTTCGTCCCAGGTGGGTTTGCCCTCGAATGTGGTGCGTGGCCCTGGAGGGGGCGGCGTGGTGGTGCCCACAATAACGCCGGCCATACCTCGTTCTACCTTAACGGCCGTGGCCGCCACCGCCACCCAAGCCGTCACTGCCACTCAGGTAGCTGGTACCGCCACCAGCATCGCCGGCGCCGCCACTCAAATTTCTTTGACAGCCACACAGGTCGCCCATTTCCCCACGCCAGCCCCCGGCGCCTGGTATGGCGTCTACTTCAATAATAAAAACCTGGAAGGCGCCGCCACCTTAGCCCGGAATGACGCCGTGCAGCCTTCAAATAACCCCAGTTTGCTATTCAATTGGGGCAGCGCAGCGCCGGCCGCTGGCATCAATGCCGACAATTTTTCAGTGCGTTGGACATTAAACACCACCTTTAATGGCGGTAATTTTATGTTTTATGCCTTTAGCGATGATGGCATCCGTGTTTATGTGGATGGGGTGCGCATTATTGATAATTGGGCAAATGCCACGAACCGGGTTTTGTATGGTTGGGCGGGCTTAGCGGCCGGCTCTCATGAGATCCGTGTAGAATATTTTGAAAACAGTGGTGATGCGCGGGTGGCGGTTGGCTGGCAGAGGGCGGTGGAAAATGCCTGGGTGGGTGAGTATTACACCAATCGAGACCTGGGAGAACCGCCTCATTATATCCAGCAGGATAATAAGATTGACTTTAATTGGGGCAGCGGTGCGCCAAATGGTTTACCTGGGGATAACTTCTCGATTCGCTGGAACATAAATTATGATTTTGGTAATGCTGCCACCTATCGCTTTGTGGTGACGGTTGAAGATGGCGTCAGGGTGCGAGTGGGTAATAAAACGATTATCGATCAATGGCGGTCGGTTGATGGTCCTCAAGTGTATACCTATGAAGCCATCTTTGCTGGGCCACAATGGATTACCACAGAGTATTTTTCTGGCAGTGGCAATGCCCAAATAAAAGTAGATATCACCCGACTGACGGTTCCTAGTACGCTGACGCCCACACCGACGTCAACGTCAACGTCTACCCCAGTTAATACAGCCACTGCTACAGCTACGCCCACTGTTACAGCCACACCCCTGGCTACAGCCAGCGCCACGGCTACAGTCAGCGCCACCGCCACGCCTACCGCTGTGGCAACGCCTTGATTTATTAACGTGGCTAAAAACAAAACACGTATCGATAAGTTATTAGTTGAACGAGAGCTTGCCCCTACCAGAGCCAAGGGGCAGGCGCTTATTTTGGCTGGGGAAGTATTTGTGAATGGGGAGCGCATTGATAAGGCAGGAACGGCCGTTCCCCATGATGCTGAAATCACACTTAAAACACCGCTGCCTTATGTGGGACGCGGAGGCTATAAACTGGCTGGCGCGTTGGCTGAGTTTGGGGTGGCGGTAAACGGCCGTTTCTGTGCCGATGTGGGCGCTTGTACCGGTGGGTTTACCGATGTCCTCTTGCAGGCGGGGGCAGCTAAAGTATTTGCCATTGATGTGGGCTACGGCCAGTTAGATTGGAAGCTGCGCCAGGATGAGCGGGTGGTGGTGATGGAGCGCACAAACGCCCGTTATTTAGAAGCGTTGCCCGACCCCGTTTCGTTTGTGTCTATCGACGTCTCCTTTATCTCTCTCAAGCTTATTTTACCGGCCGTGCAAAAGTGGCTGACCGCCGACGCCGATATTGTCATGCTCATCAAACCACAGTTTGAAGCGGGACAAAAACAGGTGGGCAAAGGGGGAATTGTCAAGGAAACGGCCGTTCACAAACAAGTTCTGCATGACATTATCGACTGGTCACAAAACAACCAGTTCACATTCATCGATCTCATGAAATCCCCGGTCACCGGCTCGGATGGCAATATAGAATTTCTGGCGTGGCTTAAAACTGGCTCAACAATCAGAACTAGCCAGGAAATAATTGAGAGAAAAATAGAAGAGGTCTGCGCTTGATCCTTATACACTTAGCGCAGATTGAACACTATCTATAAGCATTTTTGCATTAAATGGTTTCTTCAAAATAGAAATAGCAGTAGAGTTATCAAACCTGCTCAATACATCCGCTTCTTCATAGCCTGAAGAAACGATCACCTTAACCTCGGGGTTCACGTCCTGAAGGACCCGAAAAACGCCAGGCCCATCAATTCCCGGCAAATTGACATCCAAAATGACGGCGCCAATCTCATTAGACCGTTCCTTATAAGTTGCCACCCCCTGAGCCCCATTTTGCACACAAATAGGATTGATACCTGCCGATATTAAAATTTCTTCCATCGCGTTCAATACAAAAAGTTCATTCTCAATGATCAAAACCGTATTATTCATACTGGATAACATTAGAATTCCTTGTATTCAATGATTAGAGTCCGTGCGTTTTAACTCCGCTAGATTGATTGTACAATCTCCAAGATTAAACTGATTTCAAAACTCAAAAGTTATTTACGAGCGAAACATTAGTGAATAGAAGCATATTTATCAGGCTGATAAGGAAAATAAATTTGAAAAACAGTTCCTTCTCCTACCTGACTTAAGACAGTAATATAACCTCCATAAGCAGAAATAATATCTCGCACTGTCGCTAAACCCAGACCACGCCCTTTAGGTTTTGTAGAAAAAAACGGATTGAAAATATTATCTATCGTTTCTGGCGTCATGCCTTTACCATTATCACTGACTTGAAGAATCAAATAATCACCGGATGGTCGATCTTTGATGACGCCGACTTTGTTAATCGTTTTAGACCAGTGTGAATAATGGTATTTTTCTGTCTTCAATACAATGCTGCCATTTATAGGCGAATCAATGGCCTCGGCCGCATTAATGATTAGATTCATAATAATCTGCTGCAAGTGAGACCGGGAGATCTTGAGCATCGGTATAGGATTCATTAAATTAACCTGAATATCCAAATCCTTTAACAAGACCGTTCCCATAAGATACAAAACATCCTTAACGACATCATTGATATTTATCTGTTCATTTGTTTGATTGTAAACATGTGACTGGGGGAAATTTAAGATTTGTGCGGTGAGGGCAGAAGCAT
The DNA here is from genome assembly GCA_964643965.1 of uncultured Ardenticatenaceae bacterium. GTDB lineage: Bacteria > Chloroflexota > Anaerolineae > Promineifilales > Promineifilaceae. The sequence goes on along the minus strand of CAZXVH010000052.1, from coordinate 215 downwards.
ATTCGGCCGTTTGCATAGCCCTTTCAATATGTGGTCTGGCTTCATTATCAACTGCTGTCTTCATCAACGCTAAGGACATGTGCCCGAGAATACTTGTTAATAGATTATTGAAATCATGGGCAATGCTGCTTGCGAGTAGCCCAAGTTTTTCCATCTCCTCTGCCTGTACAAGGGGAGTTTGCGTGATTTTTGAAGCGTTAGAAACGTTTTTTAAC
>CAZXVH010000051.1:26338-33611 GCA_964643965.1 uncultured Ardenticatenaceae bacterium | reverse complement strand
GACCATCCGACTATCCGACTACTCGACCATCCGACTATCCGACCATCCGACCATCCGACTACTCGACTATCCGACTATCCGACCATCCGACTATCCGACTATCCGACTATCCGACTATCCGACTACTCGACTATCCGACTATCCGACTATCCGACTACTCGACTACTCGACTACCAGACGAATCGACTATCCTCTTTGAGGATGCGCTGTAAGCCGGTGAGCAGGTCTGTTTGGGGGCGGAAGCCGAGCAGGGTTTGGGCGCGGCTGATGTCGGCCACGAGGCGAGGGACGCCGCCGCTTTTTTCCGGATTGAAGAGGCGATTGAGGGAACGGCCGTTTACCTTTTCAATGGTATCAACCAGCGTCGCCACACTCGTTTCCACGCCGCTGCCCACATTGATCACCTGCCGGTTCACCTCTTTGGCGGTAGCAGCGCTGATGAGGGCGTCCACCACATCATCCACGTAAACAAAGTCACGGGTTTGAGCGCCGCCGCCAAAGAGAACCAGGGAACCGCCGGTAAGCGCCTGCTGTAAAAAGCGGGGCACGACAGGCGCATGGGAGACGGGCAAACTTTGGCGAGGACCGTAGGCGTTGAAAATGCGCAAGGCCACAGTTTCCATATGCCACAATTGACCGATGGTATGGATGTACTGTTCGGCGGCCCATTTGCTGACGGCATAGGGGGAATCTGGCTGCGGCGGGTCGGTTTCATGCACGGGCTGCTCCGGCTGGTGGCCGTAAACCGCGCCGGAGGAGGTGAACACCACGCGGCGTACGCCGGTGTCGCGCATTGCTTCCATGAGGCTGACTGTGCCGCCCACATTGACGCGGCTGTAGTCACGCGGATGCAGAATGGATTGGGCCACAGAGACGCGGGCCGCCAGATGGTAAACGCAATCTATATCTTGCAGCAACGTCCAGAGCAGAGGGATATTGTCTATATCGCCCTGGTGGAAGGCAACGGCCGTTTCCAAATGTTCGCGGCTGCCGTTGCTCAAATCATCTAAAACAATAACCTGGTGGCCTTGCCGGGCCAGTTGATTGGCTAAGGCGGCGCCTAGAAAACCAGCGCCACCGGTGACAAGATAACGCATAACAACTCCTTTTTGCTTAAGGACTGGTGAAGTGAACGGCCGTTTGCTTGAACCGCCTGTTTTCCTCGACTATCATCTGCTGATGATCAAACAACAGTGGTGGAAAATTATAGGGCTTATCGCCTTTTTAGGCTTGCTCTTGTGGCTGCTCACGCCGAACGGGGCGGCGTTTGGCTCTGAATCATACCAGGTAGAGGCGGCCGCGGGCGGTCGCTTGTTTGATTTTGTTACCTGGGAGTGGCAGGCGCTTCAGGCGAAGGCAACGGCCGTTTTGTCTGGCGGCACCCGGTTTTTGAATGAAGAAACGCAAAAGGGATTGGTGTTAGATTACCTGGAAGCCGTCAACGAAATCAACCGCCTGAACTGGGAGATCGCTCAAATCTTCACCGATCCTGATATTGCCGATCCGCAGATCGTCTCGCAAGAAAAGCAGGCAGCGTTGGCCGCTGTGCGCCAGCAGATGACCCGGCTGCAACCGTTAGCGGAGGCGGTAGTGCAGGATCAAGTGGGGATGATTCTGGCGGAAGAAAAGCTGGCGCTGGCCGGGCAGGTATGGCCGCCGGTGCTGATGCATATGACGCCGCTGCCGTCCATACTCATCACCTCGCCGCGAGATCATATTGAGCGCACACACCAACTGCCTCTGGAACCAGGTTTGACGCCGGCCGAGATGGATGAAATGGAAACGGCCGTCTTGGAGAACGCGGATCTGTCTGCCCTGATCGTGCCCATTGGCGGCCTGGCCACGTATCCGGCCATGATCATGGAAACCAGCAGCGTCACCTGGCTGCCGGATGTGACGGCGCATGAATGGGCGCACCATTGGCTCATGCCGTACCCCGTCAGCCTGAATTACCTGGCAGACCCCCAGGTGCGTACCATTAACGAGACGGTGGCCTCCATCGTCGGGCGGGAAGTTGGGGCGCAGGTGGTGGCCCGTTATTACCCTGAATTTGCGCCGCCACCCATTACCCTTGCGCCAGAACCGGCAGAATCGCTGCCCACCGACCCGCCCGCCTTTGATTTTCGGGCTGAGATGGCGGCCACGCGCCGCCTGGTAGATGAGCTGTTGGCTGACGGTGATATTGAGGGGGCAGAAGCTTATATGGAAGCGCGGCGGCGGCTGTTTGTGGAAAATGGTTATCAGATTCGCAAATTGAATCAGGCTTATTTTGCGTTTTATGGGGCTTATGCGGATGAACCGGGAGCGGCGGGGGATGATCCCATTGGCCCCACCTTGTTGGCGCTGCGGGCAGCCAGCCCCAGCCTGCGTGATTTTTTACGCATGACGGCGCAGATTGGCAGTTTGGCGGACTTAGAGAGGTTGGCGACAGAAATGGGAGTATGGAATGGGGGAGAAACGGCCGTTACTCATTGAGCATCTCTTGCAGCACATCTCTCATACGCTGCGCTTCTGGATAATAAACATTCGGGGGCAGTTCTAAAAAAGCATTTAAATCAGCCAGCGCTTCGTCATAATGTGCTTGCTGCTGCCGCAGCAAGGCCCTGTTAAACAGCGCTTCGCCTTCATAGCCAGAATTTTCTACCGCCAGCGCATTAAAATCAGCCAGCGCCTCCTCAAAGCGGCCCAGTTCCCGATACAACAAAACCCCACGTTCCAAACGTACTCGTTGAAACGTGGGATCAATCTCATATGCTTTGCTGAAGTAATGCACGGCAGCCTCATGTTCGCTGCGCATACTGTTCTTGTTGCCAAACAGTCGATGCAGTCCACCCCAGGTGTAAACTAGATAAGCCCATAAGAAGCGTAACATGCTGTTTAGTGTAGAGTGTACAGTTTACGGTGTACACTGTTCACTGTACACCAACTATTTTATTCTCGTTCACTGAGCCATTTCTCAGTTTGCATGGCGGCCGCCACACCCTGACCCACAGAGGTGCCGATTTGGCGGTAGATGGGGTCTTGGATTTCTCCGGCGGCGAATACGCCGGACACACTGGTACGCTGCAACTCATCTGTGATGAGATAGCCATGTTCATCCATTTGCACCTGTCCTTCCAGGAATTTGCTGTTGGGGAAATGGCCGATGAAGATAAACACGCCGTCGATAGGCAGCTCAGAGAGTTCCTTGGTCTTGACATTGTGGGCGGTAACCTTCTGAACTACGCCGTTTCCGCTGATTTCATCTAAGACGGTATCCCAAATAAAGTGGATTTTTTCGTTGGCGAGGGCGCGTTTTTGCAGCATCGGGCCGGCCCGCAATTCGCTGCGCCGGTGGACTACTGTCACCGAATCGGCAAACTTTGTCAGGAACAGCCCTTCTTCCAGGGCGCTGTCGCCTCCGCCTACCACAATGACATCTTTGCCCCGGAAAAAGAAGCCATCGCAGGTGCCACAATAGCTGACGCCCCGGCCAATAAACTCCTCTTCGCCTGGTATACCCAGACGCCGCGGTAAAGCGCCGGCCGTCACGATAACGGCGTCGGCCAGGTATTCATTGCTATAGGTTTTCACACTGAATGGGGAACCGAGGCTGAAATCCACCGAGACCACTTCATCATATTCCAGGCGAGCGCCAAAATGCTCGGCCTGCTTTTGCATAACTTCTACCAGTTCCGGGCCGGTCGGCGTCCTCTCTGCTGACCAAAAGCCGGGGTAATTTTCTACTTCAGAGGTAATGGCGATTTGTCCGCCAATTTGTGTCCCGGCAATGACCAGGGGTTGTAGTTGGGCGCGCCCTGTGTAGATGGCGGCGGCAAGGCCGGCCGGACCAGAGCCAATGATGATAACATGTTCTTTTTTCATAGTTTGTCCTTCTTGCTAAAAAATGGCCGCCACCTATAGGGAATAGGAAACGGCCGTTCTATCTTTCACTTATTCTAAATTGTACAACCTTTAGACGATTGAACAGAATACTTCCTTACAAGCAAAGATTTTATCGTGGCGACGATAAGGATTCAACCTGCCAACAAAATCACTCCGGGTGATAATATGAACCATCCCCTGAATTATTCTTTTCAGAGGGTGGCCCGTCCGGTAAACAGCGCAAAGAAAACACATTAGGCAACGCTTGCACCTGATGCAGAATGCGCACCAACTGCCGCGGTCTGAGAATCTCCAACGTCAAAACCATATTCAATTCTCCCCCGCGACGCGGGGGCGTGTAAATATAAGAAATATTAATCTGCTCATCTTCCATCAAGTGAGAAATTTCAAACAACAAACCCGGCCGATCATAGACATCGATTTGCACCGTCACTTCACGAGCCTGACGCGAAGTTTCACTCCACCCTAATTTAACCACGCGACCCCGTTCCGGCCGTAGCAGATGGCAGTTTTTCTTATGCACCGTAATACGACCATCTTTACGCATATACCCTAAAATTGAATCTCGAGGATGCGGCTGGCAGACGCCACAGAGGTTAATCCGTTTTGTCGGCGATTTGGTAATAATGAACTGCTCACCGTCAATATCCTGCACCAAATTATCGAGATTTCGCCCTGGACCTTCTCCCCAAATACGTTCTAGCACATAGAGAGAAACCTCAGTTGGCAGCCGTTCTGCCCGCCCCAAAGCGTGATATAAGTTTTGCACATCATCAAATTCAAATAAAGCAGCCACGTCTTCATGAGGAAAATCAGGAATACCCAACAGATTAAGTTCATCTTGAACCAGCTGTTTACCCTCAAAAATAGCTCGATGAAGAGGCAAACGCCTGAACCACCGACGCGCATGAGATCGGGCATAATTTGTCGTAATGTAGCCTAAATCCTCAACCAACCAGGCCCGTTGCGGCTGTGCCCGCATCTTTTTTACAATGCGCACCTGATCGCCATCACTGAGCGGCTTATTGAGCGGATAAAACAAATCATTGACATACGCTGCATGGGCTTGATTGCCCAATCCGGTATGAATGGCATAGGCAAAATCAATCGGTGTGGCGCCTTGCCCCAATTCCACCACATCTCCCTGTGGTGTATACGCCCGGATTTGTTTACGAAAAACATCCTCAACCACACCCTTCACACCCGCGCCCGGATTCATTGGCTCAACATTGATGTTTTCAGCAATCTCCTCAAAAAAAGAATCTATCCGATCTGCTACCCCTTTAGACCAAAGTGGCGTTCCCGCATAAAGCCACTTTGCCAACACCCCGATCTCTGAAACTTTATCCATCGTTACTGTACGGAACCGTAGTTTGAGGGGTAAGCCGCTGCTATGCAAAACAGTAGTATGTAAAGAGCGATACAAATTATCTCGGGGAACGGCGATGTAATCATCAAACGTACCAGGCACAGGCTTCCAAAGTTGATGCAAATGTCCCAAAGCCTGGTAACAAGCGGGCCACTCGTTGAGCAAGATTTTCAAACGCATGGTTCGATCAATTTCTTCGTAAGAGCCACCAGTGGCAATAATGTCTTGATACACTGAATAAATACTTTCTGGCGAGAGCAAAACGTTGCGCACATCTATATCTGCTTGTAACAGGCAGTTGAAAATTTCTGCGCTCACCAGGTGGTACATTTCTTGATGTTGCTTTTCCACTTCTTGTAAACGTTTACTGATGATGTTATAAGCACGGTTTTGTAGAACTTCCAAAGACAGCGCCTCTAGTTCATTCTTTAGCGTCCACAAACCCAACCGATTAGCCAGGGGCGCGTATACTGACAGCGTTTCTTTCGCTTTTTGTCGTTGTTTATGCAGCGGCATGGCGTGGATAGTGCGCATATTGTGCAGGCGGTCAAACAGTTTGATAATGACCGTGCGCACATCAATTGTCATGGCTCGAAAAAGTTTGTGCAGGGTTTGGTCTTGGATTTCTTGAGCGGAGAGGCGTCTACCTTTGGCAACCCCTTCGGTAACATCCTTGAGTTTGGTGACGCCATCAACGATCTGGGCCACTTCGACGCTGAACATCGCCTCAATCTCTTCGATAGAGATCTTTGTATCCTCCGCCACATCATGCAGTAAGGCGGCTTCCAGAGCAGCGGCGTCTAAATGGTATTCAGATAAATAAGAGGCAACGGTCAGGGGATGGTTAAAAAATAGTTCGCCAGTTTTACGCCGTTGATCGCCATGTTCCTGGCGAGCCAGGACAAACGCATCTTGCACACGCAACCGATCCTCTGCGCTAAGATAGGCATTGATTTGCGTAAAAAACGCGGCCGCATCAGTAGTGGTATGAGGCAACATAGCCCTTTATGATAATAAAAATTTTAAAAACAAAAAGAGATAAAGGGTATTATTAAGCATTTTGTGCTTTCTTAAAATCAAAAAAGCGGTACCCCACCCCTCTTTCCGTCAAGATATATTTGGGATTAGCCGGGTCTTCCTCAATTTTTTTGCGCAGGTAGTTTATATACAGGCGTAAATAATGGGTTTCGTCCCGATATTCATATCCCCAAACTTTTGCCAGGAGCGTTTCATGGGGGACGACCCAGCCAGCGTTTTGGATGAGCTGGCTTATTAAACGATATTCTGTGGGTCTTAAATCAATGCGCTCCTCATCAACGATAACCTGATGCCGGTTAAAATCGATAGAGAGACGATCATCTATTCGCAGCACGGTGCGGGGCGGTGGCGCCGGCCATTGTGCTCGCCGCATCACAGCGTTGACCCGGCTGTTGAGTTCTCGCGGACTAAAGGGTTTGGTGATGTAATCATCTGCGCCTAATCCCAAACCGCGAATTTTATCCTCTTCGTCGCTTTTCACGGTGAGGAGAATGACGGGGACGGTGGATATTTCGCGGAGCAAGCGTAAGGTTTCAAAGCCGTCCATTTCAGGCATCATGACATCCATCAAGATCAAATCAGGATTGAATTTGCGAATTTGGTCCAACGCCTTTACGCCATTCTCGGCTTCAAGAACCTGGAACCCTTCTAATTCCATATTCATACGGATGAAACGGCGCATGCGTGCCTCATCATCTACGATCAGGATAATTTGAGGGGCACTTTGTTCTAAGGAATCAGGAATTTGCTCAACCATTATTCTCTTACAAAACCGACAACTTCACTAATTTCTGCTGAGGGTAATACCTGAATGAAGTTGATACGGTGAACAGGAAATATGACAGAATTGACATCCTCGTCGAGATAGTGTAAATCCATTCCGTCCCGACGACGAGGATTATGAATGTGAATGAGTTGATCCTTTGAATCTGGCAGCGCTTCTATTTCACAGACAATGGGATCTTCATTTGCTACATGGAC
>CAZXVH010000051.1:2233-26238 GCA_964643965.1 uncultured Ardenticatenaceae bacterium | reverse complement strand
AATCTGGCAGCGCTTCTATTTCACAGACAATGGGATCTTCATTTGCTACATGGACAATTACTGATTGCATAAGCTTTTTCTACCTTAGGGAATCGGCAAGAAATTTTCAGAATTAAATCACGCGAAACCTTGCCGATTCCTTCGAGGAAACCGCAGATTTTAATGTTACGGTTTTCCGAAAACTTTCTGCGGTTTACCTAAAAAAATATGTGAACGAGTAGCTCGCCAAAGCGCAATTCATCGCCGCTTTGGAGTGGATAAGGTTTGTGGGCCGGCAGGTGATGGTTGTTCAGGAATGTACCATTTGTACTGCCTATATCCATAATAATGATACCCTGATTAGACCATTGCAGCATGGCATGATTTCGAGAGACGCCTAATTCCGTTCCGTTATCTTCGCTCAGGTCCAGATTGTTCTCAGAAGCCTCTCCCGTTACGCGCCCAATTTTGATTTGATCTTGTAACACCAGGGTGTACCGATTACGACTGCTGGGGACCATGAAGGTGATGGGTTTGGCTCGCTCTAATTTTGTGATTTCTGGTTCGGCAATAGGCGGCGGCGGCGCTTTATGGGCGAATTCTGAGAAAGGGAGTACATCTGTGGCTTGTCTTTGGTCAGCCAGCAAGTTTCGGCCGCATTCGCTGCAATATAAGGCGCCTTCAAATTGGGTTGCCCCGCAATCTCTACAACGGATCATGTGTGTCTTCTATTTTCATGGTCTGTCCAATCATGGCTCTGGTTCCGAATTTTAGCCGTTTTCGCCCTTCTTCTGATAGTTCGCCTATATTTGACAGTCGCTCTGTTTCGGCGTTGGCTTGTTGGGCCAATTGAATCTCGCCAGCCTCTAACAAACGGGTGGTGAGATGGCGCAGGCGCGTGGCAGCTGCGCCCAAATGGCCGGCCTCCAGGTCTTCCCATACTTTTTCATTCATGCGATACATGTTTAACATGCGCACGGCTTTTACGATGTCTTGGGGCGGTTCAGTGGTCGGGGTGTTTTTAGTAACGGTTATTTGTACCTGAGTGGTCAGTTTTTGTTGTTGATTATTGTGTTCCGGGATTTCAGCGGTGATTTCAATGGGAATGGTGATTCTGGTTTCGTACTCTTGTGGTTGAAGCAGAAGTTCCAGGAGAATGGATAAACTACCTTTGCCTTCTATGTTGCCTAGTTTAATTTCACTGCCACTGAGTTCTAAGGGTTGGGCAAAAGGCAAGAGCTTAAAGCCGTATTGCAGGGTGGTTTTTTCGGGAAAGCTTTTTTTGAGGCTGAGGTTGCGGGCGTGGATGGCGCCCAGTCCTTTGATTCTTTCTTTCAGGTATTCAACGATTTGGTCTGGTTTTTCGATGTAGGCGGAACGGCCGCTGGAGGGCGCCACGAGTTGATCGAGGAATTGGTCGTTCCATTCGGCGCCGATGCCGAAGGCGGAGATGCCAATTTGCCATTGGCTGGCTTTTTGGGCGAGTTCGATGCATTGCTCGGCATCGCCGTAGGTATGTCCATCGGTTAAGAGGATGAGATGACTGACGTAACTTTGATGGTTTACCTGCCGCATTTGCTCGATGCCGGTGAGAAGCCCTTGATAAATTTCGGTGCCGCCGGATGCTTGAATGCTTCTCACATGGGCGATGATGTTGTTTTTGTTTTGAATGTGGCTGGGTTCTGTGACGACGTCGGCGCGGTCGCTGTAGGCGACGATGGAGATGAGGTCTTCGGGCGCCAGTTTGTTTATGATGAGTTCAACGGCCGTTTTCAAACAGTTTAGGCGCTCTCCCTGCATGGATGTGCTGCGGTCTAATACCAGGCAGAGGTTTAGGGGACGGCGAGAACGGGTCACATGGGTAGGCGGGCTTACTTCTACCAGAAAGTAAAGAATTTGAGCGGAATCTGATATTTTTACTTTGGCGCTGCTGTTTTGCACGGTGAGTGTTAAAGCAGCCGGTTTGGTTTCATTGAGAAGTGAATCGTAGATGGCTCGCCGGGTTTTATCGGAAAGCACCTCGTAAGCCTGAAGCAGTTTCTCATATTCGGGATTGGTGGCGCCAGCCTCACGTTCCGGGATTCTGCCCATTAAAACGGCAAAGGCATCCTGAATGTCTTCCAGGGAGGCAGACGGTGAAAGCCCCAGTATGTTATAGTAAGATTCACTGCTCATAAGATTGTTTTATAGATCAAATTTGACGACAACGGCCGTTATATTATCAAAGCCGCCCACAGACATTGCAGCGGAAAATAAGCCATCGGCTATATTTTGGATAGTTGTATTTTGGCTCATAATTTCTTGAATCTCGGCGTCAGAAATGAAACCGGAGAGACCATCGCTGCACAGTATCAGGGTGCCAGATTTGGGCAGCAGGCGCATATAGCTGTCTACTTCCACTTCATCAGACTGTCCCACTGCCCGCAGTAAAATATGCCCATACCGGTAAAAAGTTGCTTCTTCAGGGGTGAGTTGCCCCACATCTTGCAGGCGCTGCACCAGGGAATGGTCACTGGTGACTGGCTCTAGTTTATCATTGGCATAGAGATAGACGCGGCTGTCGCCAACATGGGCCACATGTAAGCGTCTGCCCAGAACCAGGGCAATCGTTAAGGTTGTGCCGCTGTCCATTTCCGGGTCATAGGTAAACACGGCTTTATTGGCCAGCTGAACGGCCGTTTCCAACACTTCTTGGATGGGTGTTTGCATTACTCGCTCATCATCCGCCAGCAGGGGCAGATACAGACGCTCAATAATCGTATGGGCGGCCGTGCGCGAAGCAATTTTGCTGGCGATATGCCCATCGGCATGGCCGCCCATGCCATCCGCCACAATAAACAGACCAAACGGCTGCATCTTAAAATGCCCACCCAATTCTGAGACAAAAGCAAAACATGAATCTTCATTGCGTTCACGGCGGGCGCCCACATGGCAACGCACCGCTGCATTCATAGCGGGTTCATCAGCCACAAGCGGCTCTGTCGGTTTGGTGATGATGGGGCGTGTTTTGGCGGCTTCGGTGATCTTAATGAATGGATTACGGAGAAACGGCGTGGTGGCGTCTGCTTCGTTTACCTCAGACGCCACCAATGCCGCCTCTTTCGCTTCATCGTCTACTTCTATTTCTTCCACTTCCGCCGCTTCTTCTACTTCCGCTACGTCAGCAGAAGATTGAAGGATTTCAAATTCTTCACCCATCTCCGCTTCAATTTCTGGCGCTGCTGAGGAAGAGTCAGATACATCTTCGGTTTTGTCTTCTTCCGGTTCATTTATTTCCGCCGACTTATCATTGGTCATAGAGTCACTTAAAATTTCCTGCTTTGAATAATCATTAAACCTACGTATCGTTCAAACATATGAAGTCTCTACCTCTAGGAATTTCATCATTGAGCGCTTAAAATTTCAAAGGTTTCCCGTGGGATTGAACGCTTACTAACCTACGATGGCAGCGCATATAGAATATGGTTGGTAGAACCAATATAGACGATGCCTTCTTCGTCCACAATAGGAGATGATACCACTGGGCTGTCGGTATCATATTGCCATCGGAGTTCCCCCTTCTTCAAGGTAATACTGTAAACAGAGCCATCCGTAGAACCAAAGTAAACAGCCTCGGATGAAATAGCCGGCGATGAATTAACCTGCCCCTTCGTTTCAAACTGCCATAATTGCCGACCAGAGTTCATATCCAGCGCATACAAGTTGCCGTCGGATGAACCAATATACACGATGTCATCATGCACAATCGGCGAAGAAATAATGGGCCGCCTGGAGCGAAAACGCCAGATAGCCCAGCCTGTGGCCGCATCCAGGGCATAGACTGTGGCATCCGTAGACCCCACGATAATCACATCATCATACAACGTGGGTGAAGAAGTGACGGCTCTTTTGGCCTGGGATTGCCAGATGGTTTTGCCATTGGAAATATCCATGCAGTAGATATAGCCCCCTTCTGTGCCTACGTAAACCCGTTCATCCGCCACATAGGGCGTGGAACGGACGGCGCTAAAGGCATTGACGGCCCATTGTTTCCGCCCTTGTTTGATATTGAGGGCGTAAAGGTAGCCGTCATCTGAGCCGAAAAAAACATGGTCGAAGCGCACACTGGGTGAGGAGTAAATGGAGCCTTTGGTTTCATAATACCAACGTTGACGGCCGTTGCGGATGTCGATGGCGTAGAGGCAGTTATCGGCAGAACCAATAAAGATCAGCTCTTCATACACAGCGGGAGAAGCGCCGACCCCATCAGAGGTGGGGAATTTCCACACCAGTTCTCCATTTTTCTGATTAACGGCATATAAATTATTGTCATAGGCGCTGACAAATATTTTGCCATCCGCGATGGCCGCCTTGGAGCGAATTTCATCTTCGCATTTAAAAGTCCAGAGTGGCTTGATTTGCATGCCACCCATCACCTGGGGCTTGCCCGGTTTACGACCCGGAAGAACAGCGGCGGAGTCTGTGGGAGAAACGGCCGTTCTCACCCCCTCTGATATCGTTTGCGTAACGCCGTCAAGCTCACTGTTTCTCAACAACAGCAGCGTTTCTTTCAGCGCCGTGGCATTTTCATACCGTTCCTCGGGAATATAAGAGAGGCAGCGCATAATGACCGCTTCAAATTCCGGGCTGATCGTTTTATTTTTGTTGCGGATAGGGCGTTCGGCAAAGGTGAACGGCGGCTCTAAGCGGGGGTCTTGATTGGTGAGCAGATGGTGGAGCGTGGCGCCCAGGGCATAAATATCACCGGATGGCGTGGCTACCCCCCGGTACTGCTCCGGCGGCGAATACCCTTCCGTGCCGATCATGGTGCCCTTGTTGCCGCCTTCAAATATTTTGGCAATGCCAAAGTCAATTAAGCGGATGCGATTGTGTTGATCCAGCATCACATTGGAGGGTTTCATATCCCGGAACACAATCGGCTTCGGTTTTTGGTTATGCAAGTGGGCCAGAGCGTCGCATAGTTGGATGGCCCATTCGAGGACCATATCTTGCGCCACCGGCTCATTGTACTCTTCCAGCCATCTGTCCAGGTCCTTGCCGCGAATCAGGTCCAGCACCAGGTAACTGCGATCTTTTTCGGTGAAATAGTCAGACACATCCGGGATAGAAGGGTGGTCTAACATCGCCAGCATACTGGCTTCCCGTTCAAACGATTGAATGGTTAGCTCCCGGATTTTGGGGTCTGGGGCCGAGATAACCATCTCTTTGACGGCGCACAATTTGGTGACATTCGGGAAGCGCATGTCTCGCGCCTGGTAGACGGAGCTAAACCCGCCAGCGCCCAGAGTCCCCACAATGCGGTATCGACCTTGCAGCATGTCACCAGGCTGCAACCCAATCCGTTGGGTTCCTTTTGTTTTTCTATCTTTTTTGCCTGGAAGCTGCCTGGTCGTTAATCGCCCCATAATTAAAATCCTAAAGTCCTTGAGTGGTTATTATAAGCACCCGGCCTGTTTTATCAAGGAACCGGTACAAGCGCGTCATGTTTTCGCCGTTGCCTTCATAAAAAGCGCGGCTGCCAGAGGCGTTCACCGCCTACCTGGTCAGCGTATGTTTGCAGTTGTTGCCCTAAATCTAGTCGATCTTTGAAGAAGGTGCTGATCTGTGAGGCGTAAGCGGCGATAGCGTTTGCTTTGGCGGCTAAGGCAATGAGCGGTAAGGGGATGGTTTGGGCATGCCATTGATCCGGATGCGGGGTAAGAACGGCCGTTAATGCCCCCGCCTCTCGCACATAGGGGAAGTCCTCATAATACCACAAAGACGCCCCAAAACAGAGCGCCGCCGCCTGCCGGGTAATGAGATGATCGGCATGGTGGCCTGCGCCCAGGGGCGCCACCACCATATCAGCGGTGGGCAAGGTAGCCATTTGCGCCGCCAATTCCTTAATAAAGTCAGCTTCCGCCTCATGCACCCCGCCAATGACATCGGCCCAGGCTGGATACAACAATTCTCCTGTAACGGGATGGGTGCGGTAAATACAATCTGGCGCCGACCAATGACAGAAATCAGCGCCCAAGAGGCGGCAAGCGACTTCGTCTTCCTGGCGCCGGATCGCTTCCGCCCCGGCAGGCAGCTGCCAGCGGCCGTGCAGTTCTCGTATAAAATCAGAATGAGGGGTCTCGGCCGGCGGATCGCCAGCCATGATGGTAACGATAAGCACTTGTTGGCCCGCGGCCGTTTTCTCATAAATTTGGCCGCCACAAGAAAGAGCGGCGTCATCCAGGTGCGGGGCCAGGTAGAGGGCATGGTAATGTGTGCGCATAAAAGTGTTGACCCTTATAATAACTACATGATGTCTCAAAAACTTACCCATCTCAATGAAGAAGGTCACGCCAAAATGGTGGACGTGAGCCAAAAACAGGAATCCGAGCGGGTGGCTGTGGCGCGAGGCAGTGTGGTGATGAAGCCCGACACATTGCAGCGCATTATAGAAGGAAACCTGAAAAAAGGGGATGTTTTGACGGTGGCGCAGTTGGCTGGCGTGATGGCCGCCAAACGCACCAGCGATTTAATCCCCCTCTGCCACCCCTTATTGTTAACGCATATCGAGGTGGATTGCCGCACCAATGTGGCCGAGAGCCGGGTAGATATTGAAGCGACCGTCCGTTTGACCGGCAAAACGGGGGTGGAGATGGAAGCATTAACGGCCGTTGCCACCACCGCCCTCACCATTTACGATATGGCCAAAGCCATCGACCGCACCATGCACATCACCAACATTCATTTGGCCCATAAATCGGGCGGGCGCAGCGGCATATATAACGTGGATGAAGCAGCCGATGGAACTTAAAATCAAACTTTTTGCCACCCTCAAAGATCGCGCAGGACAGGAAAGCATTCTGGTCAATGTGACGCCGCCGGTGACGGTATATCGCCTCCTGGCCGCCATCGAAGCGGAGTACCCGGCGCTTAAACCGTCCCTACCTACAACCCTGGTGGCCGTCAACAAAGCCTTTGCCTTCCCGGAAACGGAAATTGGAGAAGGCGATGAAATCGCCCTCTTTCCGCCCGTTAGCGGTGGCAGCCAGTCGCCCTCCCCTCCCACTTACTTTGCCATCACCACAGACGACATCGACCAAAACGCACTCCACCGCCTGTTGGCCCGGCCAGATGTGGGCGCGGTGGTGGCCTTCACCGGCTCCGTGCGCGGCGAAACCCGGCGCGATGGCCTGCCCCCACAAACCACCTACCTGGAATATGAAGCGTACTCAGACATGGCCGAAAGCAAAATGGCCCAGATCGCCCGTGAAATTTGGCAAACATGGCCGCAGGTCAAAGGCATCGCCATCGTGCAGCGCATCGGCAAATTGGAAATTGGCGAGGTGACCACTTATGTGGCCTGCGCCGCCGGCCATCGGGATCAAGGCGTTTTTGACGCCGCCCGTTATGGCATCGACCGCCTTAAAGAGATCGTGCCTGTCTGGAAAAAAGAGATCGGCCCGGATAAAAGCGTCTGGGTGGAAGGGCATTACCAGCCGGATGAATCTGATAATGAGGCTTAACCACAATCTGGCGACAAACGGCCGTTTCCACTCAAAAACAGAACTGATCCCATCCCCCAAGTGTTTATGCTGTAGACTTTGAAAACTATCTATTGGAGCAGGTATGGAAGACAAAAATATACAAAAACGCCGGGTCGTTATCACCGGAACCGGCCTGATCACCTCGTTAGGGCATAACGTGGCGGACAACTGGCGCGCCATCTTAGCGGGCCAATCCGGCATCGGCCCCTTCACCTTAATCGAAAAGCGAGACCACGACATCAACTGCCTGTGTGAAGTCAAAGAATTCGACGCCGCCGATTACCTGGGCCGTAAAGAAGCGCGGCGGCGAGACCGCTTTCAACAGTTTGCCGCCGTCGCCGCCAACGAAGCTGTGAACCAGGCCGATCTGGCCATCACAGACGACAATCGGCAGCGTATCGGCGTCATTTTAGGCACAGGCGTGGGCGGCATCAGCACCCTGGTGGCCCAAGACCATCTCTTATTTGAAAAGGGCGCCCGCCGCGTCAGCCCCTTCTCCATCACCATGATCATGCCCAACGGCGCCTCCGGCATGATCGCCATTGATCACGGCATCCAGGGGCCAAGCCACACCATCGCCACCGCCTGCGCCTCCGGCAGTGACGCCATTGGCAACGCCTACCAACTCATTCGCTGGGGCGTCATCGACGCCGCCCTGACCGGCGGCTCCGAATCGATCATCACCAATGTGGCCCTGGCCGGTTTTGAACAGGCCGGCGCCACCTCCACTAAGAGCCGCGAAACGCCCCAACCCTTCGATAAAAATCGAGATGGCTTGATCGTGGGTGAAGGAGCTGGCGTTTTGGTGTTGGAAAGCCTGGAGATGGCCCAGGCCAGAGGCGCGGTCATTTTGGCAGAACTGGTCGGCTATGGGCAAACAACCGACGCCCATCACATCACCGCCCCGGCGGAAGGTGGCGTGGGCGCGGCGCGAGCCATCCGCCTGGCCCTGGCGGATGCCGGTTTGACGCCCGACGATGTGGACTACATCAGCGCCCATGGCACAGCCACCCAGCTCAATGACGCCACCGAAACGGCCGCCATCAAAGCCGCGTTGGGCGAAGCGGCGTATGGCGTGGCCGTCAGCTCCACCAAGTCGATGACCGGTCATATCATGGGCGCCACCGGGGCCATCGAAACCGTTTTCTGTACCCTGGCTATTCGAGATCAAGTGCTGCCGCCCACGATTAACTATGAAACGCCAGACCCAAACTGTGATCTGGATTATGTGCCCAATGCGGCGCGGCCGGGCCGGGTGAAGGTGTGCTTGAACAACGCCTTTGGCTTTGGCGGACACAATGCCGTTCTGGTGATAAAGGATTTTACGGCTTAGATGGATACGATTGATACCTTGCAAGAAAAACTGGACATCCGCTTTAAGGATCGTTCGGTGTTGATGCGGGCCTTAACGCATCGTTCTTATTTAAATGAGAACCCGGATTTTGCCCTGGAAGACAACGAGCGGCTGGAGTTTTTAGGGGATGCGGTGCTTGATTTTTTGGTAGGCGCGTATCTCTATCATCGCTTCCCGGAGATGGATGAAGGAGAGCTAACCAGCTTGCGGGCGGCGCTGGTGCGGGCGCACACCCTGGCGGATTTTGCCCGCATGTGGAACCTGGGTGAGGCGCTGCTGCTGGGCTTTGGCGAGGCGGAAAATGGGGGACGAGAGCGTGTGCCTCTTTTATGCGCCACATTTGAAGCTGTTATCGGCGCTATTTACCTGGATCAAGGGCTGGAAAAGGTGAAGGAACTGATGGAGCCACTGCTGGAACCAACGCTGGAAACTATTTTGGCGGATCAACTACACAAGGACGCCAAGAGCGAGTTTCAGGTGTGGGCGCAGGCGCATTACGCCATCACGCCGCATTATGAAGTGGTGGCCACGGCCGGGCCGGATCACGCCAAGTTGTTTACGGTGGGGGTGTTTGTGGGCCAGGAATTATGGGGCACGGGGGACGGGCCGAGTAAGCAGGTGGCGGCGCAGGCGGCGGCGCGGCAGGCGATGCTGCGAGCCGATGAAGTGGAATTTGAGGATGAGATGGATTAAGCGGCGATGATGAAGCTTTTAGTGACGGGGGGCAGCAGCTACGTCGGCCAACGATTGGTTCCGCTGGCGCTGCCCGGTTTTGATGTGCGTTATACTTTTCACAACCATGACCCGTTGGCGCTGCCGGCCGGAACCCAGTTAGATGTGCGGCATGAAACGGCCGTTTCCCACCTCATCACCTCCTACCACCCTGACGTGATTATTCACCTGGCCGGTTCTAACCGGGGCGATGATATGGCGGCTGTGATCGTGCAGGGCGCGGCCCATATCAGCCGCGCCGCACAGCAGGTGAACGCCCGGCTCATCCACCTCTCCACTGATTGTGTGTTTAGCGGACTGGAACCACCTTATGACGAAACGGCCGTTCCCACCCCCGTCAATGCTTACGGTCGCGCCAAAACAGAAGCCGAAACCCTCGTGCAGCAGGTGGCCCAACATGTCATCATCCGCACCTCGCTGATTTATAGCCTGGTACAAATGGATCACGGCACACAATGGATGGCCCGCGCTTTGCAAGAAGGCGCCCCCGTGACCCTGTTTGACAACCAGGTACGCAATCCGATCTGGTTGGAGAGCTTATGCCGCGCTCTCCTGGAATTGACCGACCATGGCTACAGCGGCATCTTGCATGTGGCCGGCCGCCAGGCCATGACGCGGGCGGCGTTCAGCTTAAAAATGCTCGATTGGTGGCGCATCACTCCGCGAGAAACCTTGCACATTGGCCCCTCAACGGGCGGGCAGTGGCCTTTGGATCTGACGTTAGCTGTGGGCCGGGCAACGGCCGTTTTGCAAACCCCCCTGCCCGGCGTTGATACCGTCCTCCATAACCATTCCCGCTTGCCGTGAACGTCCCGCCGTTTGCCCCGCTAAAAAGACAAAATTTATTACAGTTTTCACCGCGCATTCATATCCTGCTTAGATTAAAAGCGTATTGTGAAATAAATAATAAACAGACACCCGCCCCCTTGACTTTTGCGCTTCGATTATGCTAGACTGCCTCGGTGCAGGAAGAGGCAGAGTTGGGTGCGAGTCATATCACACAACCTGAGCACAAATTCATATAAGAGGAGAAAGGAAACCTTGAGTGATTTAGGCAATCCATTTGACGAAATGGAAGTGGTTGGCACATTGCTCAATGATGGGATGGAGCAGGGTTATATTACGTATGATCAAATATTAGAAGCCCTGCCGCAAGTTGAAAATAATCTCACATTGTTAGAAACAATTTTAGAAGAAGCTCAATCAATGGGTATTATGGTTTTTGAGAACGAAGAAGAGGCGAGTAACGCCATCGGCGCCGGCGAAGAAGTTAGTTTAAACGGTGACGATTTAGAAGGCGAAAGCTTTCTGGCAGATGCCCAAGATTCTCATACCGCCCCCTTGTTTGACTTAAGCAATGTCCCAATTGATGATTCCGTTGGTTTATACTTCCGCGAAATGGGCCAGCAATCCCTGCTAACCGCAGACGAAGAAGTACAACTGGCTATGGAAATTGAAGCAGGTCGTGCCGCGGCTGATACGCTGGATGAGGCGCTTTCCTTAACGGATGATGAACTAGACGAACTGATAAATATAAGAGAAATAGGGGACGCTGCCCGGGCGCACCTCATTCGGGCCAATACCCGCCTGGTGGTGAGTATCGCCAAGAAATATCGGGGACGCGGCTTGCAATTCCTGGACTTGATTCAGGAAGGCAATGTGGGCCTCATGAAAGCGGTGGAGAAATACGACTACCGCCGGGGCAATCGCTTTAGCACCTACGCTACCTGGTGGATTCGCCAGGCAGTGACGCGGGCGCTGGCGAATCACGGCCGCACCATTCGTATCCCGGCTCATTTGGGTGGGCGTATCAGCAAACTGTACCAGGTGGCCCAAGAATTAGAACAGAAATACGGCCGTCAACCCACCGCTGAAGAAATTGCTGTCACCATGGAACTGCCGGCCGAACGAGTGCGCTGGATGTTACGTACCAGCCGCCAACCCGTTCATTTAGAACGGCCGGTAGGCGACGAATCTGATGCGGAGTTGGGCGACTTTATCGAAGATATTGATGCCCCGCCGCCAGCAGAAATGGTCGCCAGCAACATGTTAACAGAAGAGTTGGGCGATATTTTAGACCAGCTGACCCCTCGTGAAGCCCGCATTTTACGACTGCGTTATGGCTTGCAAGACGGTGAGTCTCGTACCCTCAAAGAAGTGGGGGAGATGTTTGGCCTTTCTCGAGAACGCATCCGTCAGTTAGAAAAAGAAGCGCTGCGTAAACTGCGCCATCCCAACTTTGCCGGACATTTGCGGCAGTACCTCAATTAAGGTCACGGCAAGAAAATTTACACCAAAAGCCCCTCAACCATGAGGGGCTTTTTTGTCGGTGGTTCCCTTTCTCTTGCTTACGGTATAATCCCCTACTATGGCAATCATAACCACCACCAATGTCAGCCAATCCTTTGGCGACTTTGACCTGTTTACCGGCGTCTCCGTCAGCCTGCCCAAAGATGGCAAAGTGGGGCTGGTTGGCCCTAATGGCATCGGTAAAACCACCTTTCTGCGCATCCTGGCCGGCTTCACCACCCCTGACGCCGGTCAAATACACCTGGCAAAAGGGACGCGATTGGGCTACCTGCGCCAGGAATCGGCCGAAGCCTTTGCCGGCCGCACCCATTCCGTCTACGAAGAGCTGCGCCTGGTCTTTAAAACGCTGCAAGCAGAGGAGCAGCAGCTGCGGGCGCTGGAAGAAGCGATGGCCGCCGCTCCCACCGAAGAAGCGTTAGCTGAATACAGTCACCGCCAGGAACGCTTTGAACAGGCCGGCGGCTATGATTACGAACTGCGCATCAAACAAGTCCTCAGCGGCCTGGGCTTTGATGAACAAAGCTGGCAGATGCCCCTACCCCATCTCAGCGGCGGGCAAAGAACCCGGGTGCTGCTGGGCCGCCTGCTCCTGGAAAAACCAGACCTCTTGATTTTAGACGAACCGACTAACCATCTGGATGTGGCCGCCATTGAATGGTTGGAAGGCGCTCTCAAAGTGTGGGATGGGGCCGTTTTGTTGGTGAGCCATGACCGTTATTTCCTCGATAGAACCGTTAACACCATCTGGGAAATGAGCCGGGATGGCATTGAAGTGTATCGCGGCAATTACACGGCCTATACCCAACAGCGGCAGGCGCGATGGGAGCGACGACAAATTGAGTTTGATGACTTGATCGCCCGCCTGGAAAAAGAACTGGACTACATCCGGCGCAATATAGCCGGGCAGCGTACCCAGATGGCGCAGGGCAAATTGAGCCGTCTCAGCCGGGAAGTAGCGGCCGTTCATGCCGGGGGTCTGGGCGTATTGGCCGATTTGAACAGCAAAGGCTGGATGCAGGTGAAAGAAGCGGTGAATCTGGGGGTGGTGGCGTCCACTGTGGGCGAACTGCATGAGCAAATTAAGAGCCTGCGCCCGCCCAGCCGAATGCCGCAGGTTCATATGACGCTGACCGCCTCGCATCGCAGTGGAGAACTGGTGCTGCGCACCCATGATCTGGTGGTGGGTTATCCGGGAACGCCGCTTTTCAGCACCGATGATATTGAACTGCGCCGCCAGGAGTGCGCGGCGCTCATTGGGGCCAATGGCAGTGGCAAAACAACCTTTCTTAAAACGATTTTGGCGCAGCTTGAGCCGTTGGCCGGGTATATAAAACTGGGCGCCAGCCTGGATGTGGGCTATTTTTCGCAGGCGCATGAAGGGCTGAATCCAGACAACACCGTCCTGGATGAACTGTTGTCGCATCAGGAGATGCGGTTGAGTGAGGCGCGGAACTATCTGGCGCGGTATCTGTTCCGGGGCGATGATGTGTATAAAAAGGTGAGCAGCTTGAGCGGGGGCGAGCGGGGCCGGCTGGCGCTGGCGATTTTGGCGCTGCAAAAGGCGAATTTCCTGCTGTTGGATGAGCCGACGAACCATCTGGATATTCCGGCGCAAGAGACGCTACAAGCGGCGCTGGAGCAGTTTTCCGGCACGATTTTGATGGTGACGCATGATCGTTATCTGGTTGACCGGCTGGCGACGCAGATTTGGGAACTGGATGACGGCCGGTTGCATGTGCATGAAGGAGATTACCAGGAATATTTGGCGTGGCGAGAAGGGGTAACGGCCGTTCTCAAGGAAGAAGCCGCGCAGACCAGAGCAGAAGCCAAACAAGAAGTGCTCATAGGCCAAAATGGCAGCGGTTTGAGCAAGAATGAACAGCGCAAAAAAGCAGAGGCGCTGGGCGCCCTGGAAGCTGAGATTCACGAACGGGAAGCGACCTTAGCGACCTTGAGCAAGGCGATGGAAGCGGCCACGCAAACGGACGCCGTTGACAAGATTCAAGCCATCAGCATAGAATACGCGGCCACAGAAGCGGCAATTGAGGCGCTAATGGAAAAATGGGAGACGATGGCGCATGAGTGATGAAGCCAGAACCATTATCTTTAAGGACAAAGTGATCATTGGGCTGACGGGCAATATCGCCACCGGCAAAAGCGCCGTGATGCGCCTGGCGGCGGAGCAGGGCGCTTTTACCCTGGACGCCGATAAGGTGGTGCATGAACTGATGAACCATGATCCCGACATCCAGGCGGCGATTGCGGTGGCGTTTGGCTCAGAGGTGCGGGAGGAAAACGGCCGTATTAACCGCAAAAAGTTGGGCGAAATTGTCTTCAATGATCCCGCAGCTTTACGCGATTTAGAGACCATGGTGCATCCGGCCGTGCGCCAGGTGGTGGCGCAGCGCATTCAAGAAAGCGAAGCCGCTGTGGTGGTGATGGAAGCGATCAAGCTATTAGAAGGGGAACTGGCGCAGGCGTGTCATCAAATATGGGTGACGCGCTGCACCAAACAACGGCAGTTGCAACGCCTCATGATCTGCCGGGGCTGGGATGCGGAAACGTCCACGATGCGCGTCAAGGCGCAGCCGCCTCAAGAAGAAAAAGTGGCGCTGGCCGATGTGGTCATTGATACCGACGGCCTGATGACAGAGACAGAAGCGCAGTTTGCGGCCGCCTGGAAACGGCTGCCGGATCCGCTGCATGTGGAAGCGAAATCCCTGGCAGTGGGCGGCGATGGCGGAGGCTTGATGCGGGCAGCGCGCCTGGCCGGGAAGGGTGACTTAAAAGCGATGGTGGCCGCCGCCCAAAAAATTCAGAAACCGGCGCGAGAACAGCCAGACGGGTTGCAAGTGCGCCGCGCCAAACCATCCGACATCCCCTCTGTGCTGCTGCTTATTCAGCAGGCCACCGCTGGCGAGACGGTGATCAAACGGGCGGAACTGATGATGGCGTTTAGCGAACGCAGTTATTTTATCGGGCAGCTGCATACGGATATTTCGGTTGTTCTGGGCTGGAGTATTGATGGGCAGGTGGCGCGGATTGACCAGATGTATCTGCTGCCGGGTGACGGGATGATTCCATTGGTAACGGCCGTTTTGCGTGAAATTGAAAGCTCGGCCGAGGCGCATATTGGGGAAATCGTGGCGGCGTTCATCCCTCAAAAGCAGAAAGAGGCGCTGCATCGCTTCTTCAGCGAAGAAGGGTACTTTGACGTGGAGCCGGATATCTTGCCCGACGCCTGGCAGGTTGCCATTGAAGAGTCACAGCCGCCCGACACGCACCTGATGGTGCGGGTGCTGCGGGATGATCGCTTGCAGAAAAGTTAAAAGAGGATAGATACATGGAAAAAATAAAAACAGTCGTTTCTAAACATCCCTACTTATCGGCGTGGTTTGTTTTGGCTTTGGGCATGGTCCTCATCCTGGTTTATGAAGCCCGCAATGTGGGGCTGGAAGCCAGCCAATGGTTCTGGCTGATCACGATCACCATCCTGGTGGCCGGAGCCTGCATCTGGATTATTAGTTGGGGCGACGATAAAGACGACCCGGATTTGATTGAAGAAGAAGCCGGGCCGTAAAGAATGAATCAGCATGTTTGAGCAGACGTCTCCTTATGTGGTGTCGCTAACGGCCGTTGAAGCCATCCGTGAAGCCATCCCCCATCTGTTTACGGTGACAGATACCACCCTCGATTGGCCGGAAAAGGGACATTTCCGCTTTCGCGGCCAGTTTGTGCAGGAGGCGGACGCCTGCTTTGATGAACTGCGGGCGGCTTTTGAAGCCCAGGGATTTACGCCGATGATCCGGGAGGAAGACGGCCGTTTAGCCCTCTTTGGTCTGCCGCATCTGTTTAATCCCGCCCCCTCTTCCTGGCATATCAACCTGATCTTGCTGCTGGCGACCATCCTCTCCACCATGTTTATGGGCGCCGTCTATGAAAGCGCTTTTGCCAGCGCCGCCGAAGCCACCTCGTTCATCGGATTTTTTCAGGGGATAGCGCGGGATTGGCGGGATATTTGGCTGGGCTGGCCTTTTTGCCTCAGCATCATGACCATTTTGGGCGTGCATGAATTGGGCCATTATTTTGCCGCCCGCTACCACAAAGTGCCGGTGACGCTGCCCTACTTCATTCCCATGCCGATTTCCATTATTGGCACGATGGGCGCATTTATCCGCTTGAAAGCGCCGGTGAAAAACAAGCGGGCGCTGTTGGATGTGGGGGCGGCCGGGCCGTTGGCCGGTTTCATCGTGGCCGTGCCTATTTTCCTCTACGGCCTGGCTACCTCAGAGTTGGGGCCGCTGCCCACGATTCCTTTTGAATATGAAGGCAATTCGCTGCTTTATATATTGGCAAAGTTCATCATTTTCGGGCGCTATCTGCCGGCCGATGGCCTGGATGTTTATTTGAATCAGGTGGCCTGGGCAGCCTGGGTGGGCATGTTTGTCACCGGCCTGAATTTGATTCCGGTGGGGCAGTTAGATGGCGGGCATGTGGCTTACACCTTGTTTGGGCAAAAAGCGCGGCGTCTCTTTCTGCCGGTGGTGATCGGTCTGCTGCTGTTGGTGATCTTGGGCAACTCGTTTGTGTGGGTGTTGTGGATTATACTGCTGCTGCTGTTTGGCCGGATGTATGCGGAGCCGCTGGATGATGTGACGCCGTTGGATACCAAGCGCAAGGTGATTGCGGTGTTGACGTTGGCGTTGTTTGTGCTGGTGTTTGTGCCGCTGCCGTTTCGGTTGATTACGCCATGAGCTATATTTGGCAGATTAACAGGAGTTGGCTATAATGCCGGTCGCTTTGGCGCCATAGCTCAGTTGGTTAGAGCGAGGGACTCATAAGCCCTAGGTCAGTGGTTCAAATCCACTTGGCGTCACTAGAAAAGGATAGGCTGCTCGCAAGGGCGGCCTTTTTTTATGGCAGGATGAAGGAAGTAGGGCCTGTCCTGAGCTTGCCGAAGGAATGAAGGATGAAGGATGAGGTAACGGCCGTTTCCCCTTCTGGCGTCTGGCGCAAAAAACAAATCCGGCGCTGGCTGTGGCTGCCCTTTCTGGTGGGTGTGGTGGTCTGCCTGGCCTGGGTTTGGGCTGACGGCCGTTCTGTCAAACAAACCATCCTCGCCGAAGACATCAACCAGCACCGGGCCAATACGCCCCTGCCTGTGCCTGTCAACGGCCTGCAAATCGAACAATCCTTTTACTCGCGCTGGGATGGCCTGCGCGAGGTGGAACTGCTGCTGGCCGGAGATGGACGAGAAGGGAGTGAAAACGGCCGTTTACAGTTCCAACTGCTCGATGACGCCGGCACCATTGTGGCCGCCCGCCACGCCGCCACCCATTTCCTGGAACCGGACCAAACGTATGCCTTCCGCTTCCCGCCGCTGCCCGACTCGGCCGGCCGTTTTTATACCCTGCGCCTGAGTGGCGCTGAAGATAACCCGGTCTCGGTGTGGGGCTATAACCTGGATGTGGTGGATAGCGGCGTTTTACGGCTGCTGCCCGGCGCCCTCTCCCCCGAAGCAACGCCCACCTTCGCCCAAGATTTGCGCTTCATCACCCGGTACGAATTAACCTGGCGCGACGCCTTGATGTCTGTCGGCACAACCATCTGGCAGACTGGCTGGCTTTTGGCGGTGGCCTTGCTCTTTTTGCCGCTGCCCGGTGTGCTGCTGCTGGTCGTCAAACCGGCTTGGGGGCGAAATTGGGATGGGGGGGCGTGGCTGGGGGCGGCGCTGGCGTTGGGCGTCTCTGGTTGGGCGCTGTTGTGGCAATGGGTTTCCCTGGTAAACGGCCGTTTCTCCAGCGGGCTGCTCTGGTTCTTCCTCATTAGCGGCTGGCTGCTCGTCCTCGTTCTCCTATTCAAAAGATTTTACACACGAACAAACGCACCCCCTTCATCCTTCATTCCTTGGGCAAGCTCAGGACAGGCCCTGCTTCCTTCTTCCTTCCACTGGGAACATCTCGCCCTGCTCGCCCTGCTGCTCGTCGCCTTCTCCGTGCGCCTGCTGGCGGTGCGCGACCTCGCTTTCCCCCCCTGGGTTGATGCCAGCCGCCATGCCTTGATAACGGCCGTCATGGTTGAAAAAGGGCAGGTTCTCGCCGATTATGAGCCGTATTTGCCCGTTTACCGCTTTCCTTACCATTATGGCTACCATACCCTGGCCGCCAGTTTGCAGCTGCTGACCGGTTGGGAGATGGCGCAGATGCAGCTGCTTTTGGGCCAACTGCTCAACGCCCTGGTTCCGCTGACAGTTTATGCCGGGGCCTGGTTTTTCACACGTCGTCGCCTGGCGGGGCTGTTGGCGGCATTTTTAGTGGCGCTGCCCTTCTTCTTCCCCGCTTATTATGTTTCTTGGGGGCGGCTGACACAGTTAACGGCCGTTTTGCTGCTGCCAGTATTGTTGGGGCTGACCTGGCGCTTGCTGCGCGGGGCAAAGGTATGGCGGCAAACGTGGGCGCTGCTGGCGCTGCTGACGGCGGGACTGTTCCTGGTGCATTTTCGGGTGTTTCTCTACTACCTGCCCTTTGTGTTGGTGGTGTGGATCATGAGCCTGGGACGAAACGGCCGTTGGCTGGCGTGGGCGGCTGGTGTGGGCGGGCTGCTGGTATTGCCGCAGGCCATCAACTTGTGGCGCGTGACGGAACCGGCAAAAGCGGTGGCCTCTACCATCGACAATTACAATATGTTTCCGGTGGGCTATCTGAATACGGGGTGGGAACGCTGGTTTGCCTATGGGGCCGGGGCGCTATTCGGGCTGCTGCTCATCCCCGCCTTGCGCAGCAAACGGTGGACGGCCGCGCCGTTGGCGTTGGTGGGCTGGGTGGCGCTGCTTTTTATCCTCACCGGCGCAGATCGCTGGGGGCTGCCGGGCACGTCGCTGATCAACATCAACAGCATGTATATCATCCTCTTTGTGCCCCTGGCGATTTTTTGGGGGCTGATAGCCGACCAGGTATGGCGTTGGCTGGGGCGGCGTTATTGGTTGGGGCAGGCGCTGGGAGCGTTGGTGGCGGGGGGGGTGATAACGGCCGTTTTCATCTTCGGCCTCTTCTACCAAATCAACATCCTCAACGACAACACCATCCTGGCCTGGCGGCCTGATGCGGCCGGGCTGGCCTGGGTGGATGAGAATCTGCCGCCAGACGCCGTGATCGCCGCCAACACCTGGAAATGGTTGGGCGAAACCTGGGCCGGCCACGATGGCGGCGCCTGGCTGAACCCCATCACCGGCCGTATGAGTAACGCGCTGCCCATCGACCACATCTACAACCGTGAGCTTTTTGCCGCCAATCGGGAACTGAATCAGCAGGCCACAGAGATGGTAGATTGGTCTACACCCGCCGCAGCCACCTGGTTGCGCCAGAACGGCTTTAGCCATATCTACGTTGGGGCGCGTGGCGGCTTTTTTGATCCGGCCGCTCTGACCCGCAACCCGGAGATGGCGCTGTTGTACGGGAAGGATGGCGTATTTGTCTTTGAGATTGGAAAGTAGAGATAGAGATTAGGCGAGTCTCCAATCTCTATTCTTTACTCTCTGCTTTCTATGTCGCACTGCGTCATGTTGCGTATCAATTGCCCCCTCGTTATAATGTGATCAGCTGTTTTTGGCGCGTCCATAGCGCCAAAAAATCCCACAGCTCCCACGAGAATAGATATCATGCTTGATTTTTCCCTGAACCAAGAACAATTAGAAGCGGCCCGTATGGTGCGCGAGTTTGGCGAGAATGAGATTTACCCCACTATCAAAGAATATGATCGCAAACAGGAAATGAACCCGGCCGCCCTGCCCCGCATGGCAGAACTGGGCATCCTGGGCATCAACATCCCGGTGCGCTACGGCGGCCAGGGCTTTGATTACGTCACCCTGGGGCTGGTTTGTGAAGAACTGGAGCGGGTCGATACCACTTTGCGCGTGGTTATGTCTGTGCATATGGGCTTGAACAGCATGGGCATCCTGCAATGGGGCAGCGAAGCGCAAAAGCAGCGCTTTCTCACCCCGCAGGCGCGGGGTGAAAAATACGCCGGCTTTGGCCTCACCGAGCCGGGCGCTGGTTCTGATGTGGCCGCCATGCGTTCCACCGCCCGCCGCGATGGGGATGACTATATTATCAACGGCGAAAAGATGTGGATCAGCCTGGCTACCAAAGCCCACCACATCCTCTGGTTCGCCAAAACCGACCCGGACGCCAAACCAGCCCATCACGGCATCACCGCGTTTATGGTGGAAACCGATATGGCCGGCGTCACCAGCGGCGATTTGCATGGCAAATTGGGCGTGCGCGCCGGTTCAACGGGTTGGCTCCACTGCGACAATGTGCGCGTGCCTGCCGCCAACCGCATTGGTGAGGAAGGAGAGGGCTTTAAGATTGCCATGAGCTGCCTGGATAACGGCCGTTACACCGTGGCCGCCGGCGCTACCGGACTGATTCGCGCCAGCCAGGAAGCCTCTATCAAATACGCCCAGACACGAGAAGCCTTTGGTGTGCCCATCGCCCAACACCAGCTTGTCCAGCAAAAAATCGCCTGGATGCAGCAATGGTACGATGTGGCCCGGCTGCTCTACCTCAAAGTGGGCTGGCTCAAAAACGAAGGCTTGCGCAATACTCGTGAAGTTTCCATGGCCAAGTGGTACGCCACCGACTACTCCTTCAAAGCGGCCCATGAAGCCATCCAGGTCCATGGCGCTTACGGTTTTTCCGATGAATACGACGTAGAGCGTTATCTGCGTAACAGTCGGGGCGGCATCATTTACGAAGGCACCAGCGAAATTCACCAACTGATGCAAGCCGCCTACGCCTTTGGCGAACGCAAAGACAAACCGCTGCGCTGCGAACTGCCAGCGTATGACGCGGAATTTTGGCAAAACGAAGGGGAGTGAACAGTGAGCAGTTCGACCACTGACCACCGATCTTATGGCCGAGCAGATGATTAAAATCAAAGTACGGGCGCGGGAGACGATGCAGTTTCCTGGTATTTGCGTGGCTTGCGCCAAACCTGGCGCTTCGCCGCTCTCTTTGAAGAAGCGGCGGGGACGGCTGACGCGCATCGTTGATGTGCCTTTGTGTACAGACTGCGCCGCCGAAGTGCGGCGCCAGTCGGGTGAAGAGGAGCGCTTTGACAGACTGGGCTGGATCATGGCGGCCGGTTTTGGCTTGATGGCGCTGGCGTTGACGCTGCTGCTGACGCCGGCCGGGTTGAGCTTGTGGCTGCGTTTGATGGCAGGTTTGTTGAGTGGGCTGGGGGTGGCAACGGCCGTGCGCACCCTCTTCCGCCATATCAGCGCCAGCAAAGCGCTGCCCGCCAAAAAAGAGATCTTGCAAGCTGCCCGCCTGGAAACCTTTTCCTGGCGCGCCGCCACCTTTATGTTTACTAACGAGACGTTCCGAGAACGTTTTCGAGAGATGAACCAAGCATTGTTAATGAATCCACAGAATAATGAGGGCTGAACAGCTAAATTCATTGGCGAATAGAGATTCCACATTCATCACTCATTATTCCCAATCAATTCTGGAGGTAGATACATGAAAGTAGTCGTTTGTACCAAGCAAACCCCCAGCACTACCGCTGATCTGTCCGTCAATGCGGATGGCAGCGTCAGCTGGGAAGATCCGGGTGGGAAGCCAAATGTGGTAAATCCCTGGGATGAATACGCCATTGAGGAGGGCATTCTCCTCAAAGAAAATCATGGGGCCACCGATGTCATTGCCCTGACCTTGGGCGATGAAGAGAGCCAGGAAGCGCTCAAAACGGCGCTGGCCATGGGCTGCACCGAAGCGGTTTTGTTGGCTGACGCCGCCTTTACCGGGATAGACAGCCTGGGCACGGCCAAAGTGCTGGCCGCCGCCGTGCAAAAAGCGGCGGATGTCGATGTGGCGCTGTTTGGCAAATCTGCCATTGACGGGGATACGGGGCAAACGGCCGTTCAGACCGCGCGACAGTTAGGTTGGACGCCGCTCACCTTTGTCTCTGCCATCAAAGAGATTGGCGATGGCCGCATCACCGTAGAACGGCTGCTGGATGACGGCAAAGAAACTGTCACGGCCAGTTTGCCCGTGGTTATCAGCGTGGTTAAAGAGATCAACGATCCACGTTACCCCTCGTTTATGGGCATTCGCAAAGCCAGCCGGGCCACCATCCCCGTTTGGGGCGCAGACGACCTGGGCGTAAGCGTTGGCGGCAGCAAAGTAGACTGGTCTCAGGTATATGCTATGCCGCCGCGGGAAGGCAGCGTGGAATTAATTGAAGGCGACAGCGTAGAAGAAAAAGTGGCGCAGCTCGTCGATAAGTTATTTGAGGAGAAAGTGATATGAGCGGCGTATGGGTGTTTGTAGAAAATGCAAATGGCGTAGTGCCCGCCATTGTCAAAGAAATGATGAGCGCCGGCCGTACCATCGCGGATGGCCTGGGCGAAGAGTTGGTGGCGCTGGTGTTCGGTTCTGACGTGGCCGGCGTGGCGGATGCCGCCTTTGATTTAGGCGCAGACGCCGTTTTAGGCGCAGATGATCCTTCGTTGGCGCCGTTCCGGGTAGAAGCGGTTGGCCCCTTGCTGGTGCAGTTGGCCCAGGAGCGAGAACCAAGCGTCATCCTGGCCGGCGCTTCGCCGCGGGGTCGTGACCTGGCAGCCTGGGCTGCCGCCGATCTGGACGCCGGGCTGGTAGCCGATGGTGTGGCTCTGGAAATGGACGGCCGTACAGTGAAAGTAACGCGGTCGGTTTATGCCAATAAACTGCTCTCCACCGTCTTTGTCACCGAAGGGATGCAGGTGATTACCCTGCGCGGCCGTTCCTTCCCACAGGCAGCCTCGACCGGCGGCAGTGGCACGGCCGAATGGGTGGACGCCGTGGTAGCTGAAGATGATATTCCCAGTAAAGTTGTCGGTTTCTCCGCTAAAGAAGGGGGCGTCAGCCTCACAGACGCCAGCATCATCGTTAGCGGTGGGCGCGGTGTCGGCGGCCCAGAAGGGTTCGCGCCGGTGCAGGATTTGGCCGACGTACTGGGCGCCGCCCTGGGCGCTTCTCGCGCCGCCGTCGATGCCGGTTGGATTCCTTACGAGCATCAGGTGGGCCAGACTGGTAAAACGGTCAGCCCAGACCTGTACATCGCCGTTGGTATCAGCGGCGCTATCCAGCATCAGGCAGGGATGCGCACCTCAAAGGTGATCGTAGCCATCAACAAAGACCCGGAAGCGCCGATTTTCAAACTGGCGCAGTACGGCATTGTGGGGGATTTGTTTGAAGTGCTGCCGGCGCTGTCGGCCGCATTTACCAAACGGCTATAAAATTTCACCTATAAGCACACAGAGGCGGCGGAGTCAACCTGAAGAATCTGTGTGATCTGTTTACCCAGACCTGCCAGGTTGTATAATCTGGTAGGTCTTTTTTTATCATGATGGCAAAGAAGTAAACAGTTTAACCATTACGCTGGATTGGGTGTATACTGGAGAAGATCCGCAAGCGACCATCTTTCGCAATGTCTTTGATTGCCGCGGCAACCTTGTGGGCGAAGGTAGCGGCTATGCTTTGGAGCGTATGCTGCCCTTCACATTTTTAACGCCTGGAACCCGCATCCACGATGTGAAACAAATCCCGCTAACGGCGCACTCTGTGGATGGGTGTTACCAGGTAGAGGTCGGATTATTCCGCAGCGATGGCTCTCGTTTGCCTGCTTATGGAACAGATGGGAGCGCGTTGGCAAATCAGTTATTTCTGGTTCGATAGTAGATGCGTGAATGCATTATTTGAGGTGCTGTCATGAGTTCCTTATCGTCTCATCACTCGGAAGCAGGGGCCAAAAAAACTGGACCCTTAACCATTGATGTTAAAAGCATAGTGGCCCATTTAACATTGCGGCAAGAGCCTCGCGTATCAAGCGATACGGTGGTTCGTTTTGTGACGCCAGATGAGATTCTGCGCGTGATTGAAACGGAAAACCCACTGGCAAAAATTGGCGTCAAGGGACAATGGCTGCATGTGCGCACGGCCGGCGGCACAGAAGGCTTTGTGGCGGCCTGGTTTGTGCAGCGGATATAATTGAATAGGGGAGCGGGGGGGGCCGTGCGGGCCCCGGGGGGCCAGCACGGCGCGCGCCCGGGTTTGTGGGGGAGTGAG